>CALLWB010000072.1 GCA_938016265.1 uncultured Saprospiraceae bacterium | reverse complement strand
GTAGTAGACCATAAATACATGTCGCCTGGATTTCCAGCGTCGAGTGTTAAGTCTTGGCCGAAGCAAATTTCTTGATCGTTACCGAGGTCCACAATAGGAAGAGGATTGACAATTAGGTTTATAGTATCTGCTTGCTCACATCCGTTGGCATCAGTAACAGTAACGGAGTAGTCGCCAGTTTGGTCAACAGTTATAGTTTGCGTTACTTCAGTAGTTGACCATAAATACATGTCGCCTGGATTTCCAGCGTCGAGTGTTAAGTCTTGGCCGAAGCATATTTCTTGATCGTTGCCTAGGTCCACAATGGGAAGTGGGTAAATGGAAATGTCAATATCATCTGTAGCAGTACAAGAATTTCCGTCAGTTACAATTAAGGAATAATTTCCATTAGTGCCTACATTTAGAGTTTGAGAACTACCTGAAGGAGTCCACGAGTAAGTTATCCCAGCTATTCCTGCATCTAGTATCACATTTTCACCAAAACAAATAGAAGTATCGTTGCCAATTTCAATAACTGGAAGAGTGTCTACTGTTAAAAACATAGAATCAATTCCTTCGCAGCCCAAGACATCTGATACGGTTACGATGTAGGTATCGGAAGAATTTACTGTTATGTTTTGAGAAACTTCAGTTGTAGACCATTCATAATCATAGCCAGGGTTTCCAGCGTCCAAAGGAAGCGATTCGTTTTGGCAAATAGATTGATCACCTCCAATGTCTACAATAGGAAGAGGTTGGATGTTTATAAAAATTTCATCGGTACTTACGCAAGAATTTGCATCTGTAACTTGCACTTGATAAGATCCGCTTTGGAATACTTCTAAAGTTTGGGAAGAGGTTCCCGTTGGTGTCCATAAATAATTGGCTCCAGTATTTTGAGCATCTAGAATCAAAGTATCTCCAAAACAGAGTGTTGTATCATTCCCAAGATTTACAATAGGAAGTGGGTCTACATTAACTACTATTTGATCTTCTGCGGTACAGCCATTGATATCTGTGACGGTTACACTATACGTTGTATTTGATTGGGGGGTTTCATGTCGTATTGAGTCCGTTGAGCCATCAAGCCAATCCCATGCACAAGGTAGAAAAGTGGAAGTATAGGCGTCTAAAGTGATTGTTTCATTTCTACAAATGGTAGTATCATTACCTAAATCAACGGAAAAATTACATTCAGTTTTTACAAACCAAATGTCTTTACTCCAACTTGGACCATTGTTGGCCTGAGTTTTTTCACCACTAATAGATGAATGAGATTGACCGCCTAACAAATATCCATTATCTGAAGTATGAATAATTTCGTTCATGTCGTCATCTAAAGTTCCACCAAAAGTCCGATCATGGAGCTTGTTGCCATAAGCATCTACCCAGACCGTCCAGTAATCTTTAATGCCTCTTGAATTTTCTGATTTATCAGCTCCTATATCGGAGTTGGAATAGCCTCCTAGCAAGTATACATTTTTGGTTGTTTGTTTTAAAGTAAACATATCTTCATCAGCTGTTCCTCCATAAGATCGATCCCAAAGTTTTACACCATTGATATTTGTTTTTACTAGCCAATAATCCAATCCACCGTTATTGCCTGCTGTTTTAGATCCTCCTGCAGGAGAATCAGAAAAACCTCCTAACATAATTTGGCCATCATTAGTCACGATCATTTTTCTTGCCTGGTCGTTTCCTGTTCCACCGAAACTTCTATCCCACATTTTAGTTCCACCTGCATCAATGCGCACTAACCAATAATCGAAACTTCCTTCATGTGGTGCAGCTTTATTTCCAGAACCTTGTGTTGAGCCCGACATTCCAGAAAGCAAATAGCCACCTCCAGCCAGCTCGATAACAGAATAACACATATCGTCTCCATCTCCACCATAGGAATTTTGCCAGGTTATATTTCCCATGTTGTCAATTTTTATAACCCAATAATCCCAGGTACCATAAGTTCCAGTTGTTTTATTTCCATCAGCTCCAGATAAAGACATGCCTGCAAGAATATATCCGCCATCCGAAGTTTGTTTAATGTCCCAAAGCTTATCGTCTAGAGTACCTCCGTAAGTATAGTCCCATTCTCGCAGACCATTTACATTGGTTTTTACAATCCAATAATCCACTAACCAAGTGACACCAACTCCTGAAAAGTTGGGCATTGTCTTACTTGCATTAACATCTGAAGCGGACCATCCACCCATCATATAACCGCCGTCGCTCGTAGGTATTACGACCTGAGCTTGATCTGTGAAATTACTTCCAATTCTATTTTGCCAAGTAATACCTCCTACTGGATCCGTTTTTACAATCCAAAAATCAGCTAATCCAAAAGGAGATTGAGTTACATTTCCTGAAATTGTTGAGGCTGCTTCCCCGGCAAAAATATACCCTCCATCTGTTGTTTGCATGGCATTGCCAAGGGCTTCAAAGTTGTCGCCTCCATAAGATTGGTCCCAAGAAATTGTTTGTTGTGAATAACTATAATTCGGAAAGAAATGGAAAATGCATAGGGCTAGCAGGACGTGCCAGCTCAGGTGACACATTTGGGGGGACGGGAATGATTTCCTCGGTTGCCCAAACGTCATGGGTTAATAGATTGTAAGTGTTGCTAAAAAATCGGTGGGAGGTGTGTAATCGTTTCACAGACAAATATAGGTATTAAGAAGCTATGAATCAATAGTTTATGAATATGGTAAGTATGTATAATATGAAATAGAGGATGTAAAAAAAGCTGTAAAGTTAGTTTACTATTGAGGCGATAAATATAAACCATATGGAATATATCTTTAAGTAAATTCCTAAAGTACTGATTTTAAACAAAGAATACATAGTAAACCTTTTTCATATAAATCTATTTGCCATGTTGTTCGGGAAAGGTTAATTATTTAAAATCTAGATAAGGCGAAATTTTTAGGATGAAGTCTTCAGAAAAAACTTTAATTTTTTTCAAATCATCTGCTGAATTATATGGACCATGGTTGGATTTGTAATTTATTATGAGATTTGCTTTTTTGTAATCAATATAAGGATGGCTTGCTAAATCTTTCAGATTGACTGCATTGATATCTATTTTATTGGTGATAGGAGAGGAGACAAGGAACGGTTTAAT
>CALLWB010000071.1 GCA_938016265.1 uncultured Saprospiraceae bacterium | reverse complement strand
AATATTTTGCTAAGACCCAGAGATAAAATTCAAATTTTCTCTAAGTCGCAATTTGTTGATGAATTTACGGTTTCCATTTCAGGAGAAGTTCGGAAACCAGGAGGACTCGATTATGATAACAATGTCAGAATAAGTGATTTATTGTATTTCGCAGGCGGAATAAAACCTTCTGCTTCTGAAATTGCACTGGTGAAATCGATTGAATTAGACAACTCGACAAGTTACCAAAGAATAAATTTGGGCAACGTCATGAACGATATTGACTCTGATGATAATATTTTGATGGAACCCAAAGACGAGTTGATTGTTTATCCTAAATCTAAGTTTTCTGATGACTTCAGCGTAGAAATTTTTGGGGCAGTCAGAGAACCAGGTCTCTATCCTTACAATCCAAATATGACCTTAAATGATGTCATATTTATTTCTGGTGGACTGAGGGCACAAGCAGCAAACAGTAGAGTAGAGGTGTCAAGAGTTATAAAGGACAACGTAGAGCAAACGACGGTAGTCGTAGCAACCCTAAATGTTGATAAAGACCTTGTTTTGTCAAGTAAGAGCGGCTTTAAATTAGAACCTTACGATCAAATTTTTATTAGGAATGCGCCCGGCTTCGAGCTCCAAAGAAACATAGTACTGAAAGGAGAAGTGCAATACCCTGGAGTATATTCTCTTACCGACAAGAATGAACGAATTTTAAGTGTTATAGAACGTGCAGGAGGACTCACAGAAAGTGCATTCAAGCAAGGAGCAACCTTAAGAAGGGTGGAAGACGAAACCGGGTTTGTGTTGCTTGATCTAGAAGAAGTGGTCAATGATCCCAATTCTAAATTTAATTATGTGCTCAAAGAACAGGACGTTATTACTGTTCCTAAAATCAAAGACCTTGTTACCTTGGCCGGAGCGATCAAATTTCCCGGTATTGACTCTCTTAAAAAACTGAATGTACCTTACCATAAAAATAAAAATGCAAAATTCTATATCAATAAATACGGGGCCGGTGTTGATCGAAAAGAGAAAAAAGGTAGAAAACGACTTGTTTTTGTAGAATATCCAAATGGCTATACAAAAAGAGTGAAAAGATATGTAGGAGTAAAAGTTTATCCTAAAGTGGAAAAAGGATCGAAAATAACCGTCCATAGAAAAAAGCAAAAACCAGAAAAGAGGCAACAAGAAAAGAAAGAAACAGATTGGGCGAAGGTGGTTTCTACCTCCATCGCACAGGTGACAGCAGTGCTCACACTTATAATATTAATTGACAGAGCTTTTGCCAAATAGCTACCATGGAAGAGAACAAATACAACAACGAATTGACACTCACCGAAATCATAAATTTTGCGAAAGATTATTTTAAAACCTTTCTTAAATTTTCACCGCTAATTGCACTTGCTGGATTGCTGTTGGGGGGCTATTTCTATTATAAAGAAATCAGTAAACCCTATGTGTACACCGCCTCCCTAAAGTTTATGCTAAACACCGATGAATCTTCTGGCGGTGGTGGATTGCTTGGGCAGTTTGGTGGTCTACTCGGGAGTACTTCTGACGACCCAAATTTGAAAAGAATGGAAGGTTTGATGAAGACCAAAAAAATCATAAAAACAGTCCTGTTTACAAAAGTAAAGTTAAATGGTAAAGAGGACTTTCTGGCCAATCATTATATCGATGAGTTTAAAATGCACGACACTTGGAAGGAAGCGGAGAATGAGAAACTCGCAAACTTTTATTTCACTTCTACCGATTTTGAAAACTTTGACCGCCTAAACAACGGTATTTCAAATGGTATCCATAACAAAATTGTAAATTTTACTGAAGATGGAGAGCTAATGGCTGCTCATTTGAGAAGTGAATTTGATGATTCTGGTTCTGGAATAATTGATGTTTGGTTCAGTAGTTCTTCAGAAGCTTTTTCTTATCAATTTTTGAAAACATTCTTTGATGTTTTGTCTAATTACTATGTCGAACGGACAATTGAAAAACAAAGAAGTACATTCAACTTAGTACGTCAACGAACGGATTCACTAAAAAAAGCTTTGGCTTCTAAAGAATATCAAATAGCCAATTTCAAAGATTCCAATAAAGGAATTTTTAGATCCAAATCTTTATTAAACATTAATGATCTTCAAAGAGAAAGCAATTTTCTAAGTACCATGTATGCGCAGTCACTTAACAGTTTGGAGTCTGCTAGACTTGCCTTGCAAGTACAAACCCCCTATATCAACGCCCTTGAAGAACCCATGTACCCCATCGGCAAATCCACCAAAAAGGAAAGGAGAAAAGCCATTCTTGGAGCATTTATCGGTTGCATTCTAATGACAATAGTTGTTTTAGGAATCAAATTGATCAGGTACGTATTAGATAAAGAGAGAGCAAAAGAAGCACTTCGACAACAAAACAAAATGGTAATATAGACTAGAAGGTCTAGGGCATTAAGACCTTGCTTCGCAAAGTTTGGCTGGGCCGGCCTGGTATGCAGAAAGAGCGGACAGAATTATTTTCCAAATCCCTCGTTAAGTTAATGGTTATAGTAGGATTCAATAGCAATGATAGGCCGAATCACAATTCGCCCGCTGCCAATTGATGTTGTTGCTTCGATAATTTCCTCAAAAACTCTGAAAGCTAAGCAATCTCAGCGCCCCACATAGGCATTCTCTCCTCCAACAGCGAAGCTGTCTCCCCTAAACTATCCTTCTTGTATCGCCTTAATTCCTGGCAATGTTTTTCCCTCCAGCAATTCGAGCATAGCTCCTCCACCAGTAGAAACGTAACTCACTTCCTCCGTTAGCCCAAGTTGGTTGATAGCGGCTACAGAATCTCCGCCACCGATAAGGGAAAACGTCCCATCTGAGGTGCTTTCTGCTACGGCTTGCGCAATTGTTTTTGTACCATTTGCAAAGGCTTCCATCTCAAATACGCCCATTGGTCCGTTCCACAAGATCGTTTCCGATTGGAGAATGACCTCACTAAATGCCTTGCGTGCTTTGGGGCCAATATCCAATCCCATCCACTCTCCTGGAATAGAGGCACTAGGAGCAATTTTATGGTTAGCCGATTCACTGAAGGCATCAGCGATCACACTGTCTTCCGGTAATAAAATGGTGATGTTTTTTTTCTTTGCTTTTGCTAATAATTGCAAGGCGAGATCCAACTTGTCCTCTTCTACAAGAGATTTGCCAATCTGGCCGCCTTGCGCCTTGATAAAGGTATAGGCCATTCCACCACCAATAAGCATGTTATCTACTGCATCCAGCAATTTGTCTAGCAGTAAGATTTTGTCAGAAACTTTTGCTCCACCAATGATGGCAGTCATGGGGCGGGTAGGATTGTTGAGGATTCGATCTGCATTTTTTAATTCTTTCTCAATAAGAAAACCGAAACAGCGGTCTGCTGTATTAAAGAATTGGGCGACTGTTGTGGTCGAAGCATGCGCCCGGTGCGCTGTTCCGAAAGCATCATTTACATAAACATCAGCCAAATCAGCAAGTTGACGTGCGAATGCCTGATCGCCCTTTTTTTCTTCTTTCTGAAAACGGGTGTTTTCCAGGACTAATACTTCCCCAGGTTGCAATCCAGCGGCCAATTCACTAGCTTTTGGACCAACTGTTTGATCAGAAAATTTTACAGGAATCCCGAGTAGGGAAGATAGGTGACTTACAATATGGTGTAGGGTAAATCGCTGCCGATCAACACTTCCATCTTCTTTTAGTTTTTTTAAAGGCCTTCCAAGATGAGACATTAAAATAACGGCTCCTCCCTCACTTAGTATATGGTTTATAGTAGGCAAAGCGCCCTTCATTCGAGTATCATCTCCAACAGAAAAATCATCATTTAAAGGTACATTGAAGTCTACTCTTACCAGTGCTTTTTTGCTTTTGAAATTAATGTTCATTCTTGGTTATTAAGTTATTTGTGTGTTAAGTTGTTAAGGGCGGGTTACCATTTTGCTACTAGATCTGCCATTCGGGCAGCGTAGCCGTATTCATTGTCGTACCAGCCGATTACTTTTATCATTTTGCCGTCAACCATGACCATTTTGCCGTCGATGATACAGGAGTGTGGATTGTTTACAATGTCGCTGGAAACTAATGGTTCTTCAGAATATTCAAGAATCCCTTTCATTTTTCCACTTGCTGCTTTTTTGAATGCCTCTTGAATGTCCTCCACACTAATGTCTTTGCTGACGGTGCAGTTTAGCTCAGTCAATGAACCACAAGGTACTGGAACTCGGATAGAAATTGCTGTGATCTTTCCTTTAGCTTTTGGGTAAACTAACCCTAGTGCAGTAGCAGCTCCAGTTGTCGTTGGAATGATGTTCTCTGCTGCAGCCCGTGCCCTTCTCAAATCTTTATGAGGAGCATCCTGGATCCGCTGATTGGAGGTGTAAGCATGCACTGTAGTCATAAACCCTTGCTCTAGCCCCCAGTTTTCGTCTATGATTTTGACCATTGGCGACAAACAGTTGGTCGTACAACTTGCGTTGGAGATGATGGTATCTGCTGGGTTTATATCTTCTTCATTGACTCCAAGGACAATTGTTGGAATCCCTGGGCTTTTTGCTGGGGCGGATAGAATAACTCGTTTTGCACCCGCATCCAAATGAAGACTCGCTTGTTCTTTTTTTCTGAAAAACCCTGTACACTCCAAAACCACATCAATTTGAAGATCTTTCCAAGGCAATTTTGCGGGGTCGCGTTCTGAAAATGCTTTGATCGCATTTCCGTTTACAATTATTTCTTTATCGTTATGTTCAATGTTGGCCTCTAATTTTCCATGAATGGAATCATATTTTAGCAGATGTGCCAGTGTTTTGTTGTCGGTAAGGTCGTTTACTGCAACAACTTCAATGTTTTTATTTGTCATCAGGTGTCGAAAGGTAAGTCTTCCAATTCGCCCAAAACCGTTGATTGCTACTCGTTTTGCCATGAATTCTAAGTTTTTTGTTCCGCAAAAATAAGAGGAAACTCGTAATATTTATCAAAAGAAAGAAAATACTATGAGCAGATCTTTGAATTTTAGACATTCAAGTTTATCTTTGCCATGCTTTAAACGAAAAGCGAGTGTTAATCCCACTCTATTTCTATTTAATTTTTGCATTGAAAATGTATACTTGGCCCCTTCGTCTAACGGTTAGGACGCCAGGTTTTCATCCTGGAAATAGGGGTTCGATTCCCCTAGGGGCTACTAACTAAGTAGTCTTGCCAAAAGGTACTACTAAAATGCAAAGCTTTTAAAGCCAGGCCCCTTCGTCTAACGGTTAGGACGCCAGGTTTTCATCCTGGAAATAGGGGTTCGATTCCCCTAGGGGCTACTTAAGCCAAAAGGGAGAAGATTTATTAATCTTCTCCCTTTTTTTATGCCCAATAGTCAAGTAGCGATGAACGAATTTGAGAAAAAATAGCCCTCCTTCACACCAAAAATCAAAATTGGCGCATCTCTAGGGTATAGTTAATAGGTATTGGTTAATAGTTAGTAGAATGCACTAATATAGAATTGACCATTATCCACTTTACTATTACACCATTTAACCTTCCTGACAAGACCAGAAAATAACAACACTGCTACTACCTTCTTTGCATGTATGGATTCCTCCTGATGGGCTACAAGTGCATGTAACAGCTAGATTATTAATTGTTATTTAAATCATATACTATGAAGTATTTCTTGATTACACTCACCGTGTTTCTGCTAAACCTATCTTTATCTGCTCAAACTATTCAAGGAACTGTTACCGATCAAGCCAATGGGGAAGGATTGCCCTTTGCAAATGTGGTGCTGGAACTAAATGGCGTTCAAATAGCCGGTACTACTACTGATTTGGAGGGAAATTATATATTAACAGGTTTCCCAGCAGGGACGTATGACGTTTTTGTGATTTATGTCGGATATAAAGATCTTAGGACGGAAGGCATTGTCGTAAATGAAAGCGCTACGGTTGCATTCGATATCGAAATGACTCCTCCTTCAGAAGGCCTTAAACTCGATGAGATCGTCGTGAAAGCTTATAAAGTGCCATTGATCGAAATGGATAATATGGCTAGTGGATCAACGATAACCTCAGAAGAAATCTCAAGAATGCCAAGAAAAAGAACTGGTTCTCTGATAGCTACTACTGCAGGGCTATCAAGAAAGAAAAAAGGAAAAAGTACCACCTTTCGAGGTAGTCGTGAAGGAGACGATAATGTTTTTGTAGATGGCGTAAGAACTAGAAGAAGTACCGTCCCTGCTGCAGATATGGAGGAATTGGAGTACGGCAGAAATGGATTACCCATTTTGTATGCTAAAGCTCGAAAAGAAACAAAGAATGATCCCAAGCCAACCCACCCCAATACGGAAGACTATTCCCCAATCACAGAAAACAACTTCAAAAAAGTGAAAAATGATCCACTTTCTACCTTTTCTATTGACGTAGACCGTGCGGCTTATAGCAATGTGCGCAGATTCATCAATGACAATCAGCTTCCTCCGGCTGATGCAGTTCGAATTGAAGAAATGATCAATTATTTTCAGTATGATTATAAAGGACCAAAAGAGGAGCATCCGTTTGCTATACATACAGAGGTGGCGCCTTGTCCTTGGAATTCGGAAAGTCAACTCATTCAGATTGGAATACAGGGAGAGAAGATGGATCTGGAGAATGCACCTAATAGCAATTTGGTTTTTCTGATTGATGTTTCGGGATCGATGAGTTCTTCTAACAAATTGCCGTTGGTGCAGGCGGGGTTGAAGTTGTTGGTAGACAATCTGAAGGCGGAAGACCGTGTGGCTATTGTCGTCTATGCTGGTGCAGAACGCCTAGTGCTGGAATCTACTCCAGGGACAAAAAAAGCCGAAATCAAAGCCGCAATTGATATTTTGGAATCTGGTGGGTCTACCGCAGGAGCATCAGGGATCAAACTGGCTTATCAAATTGCTAAAGAAAATTTTATACCTAAGGGGAATAATCGGGTCATCCTTGCTACCGACGGCGATTTTAACGTTGGCGTCTCCAGTGATGGTGGACTTCTTCGACTGATCGAAGAAAGAAGAGACGACCATATATTTCTGACTACTCTTGGTTTTGGAATGGGGAATTACAAGGATAATAAAATGGAGCTGTTAGCAGATAAAGGAAATGGGAATTATGCGTACATAGATAATATTCGTGAAGCCAAAAAAGTATTGGTCACTGAAATGGTGGGCACGCTCTACACCATTGCCAAAGACGTCAAAATTCAGATAGAATTCAATCCAGCAATGATCAAGAAGTATCGCCTAATTGGCTACGAAAATCGACTATTAAACAAAGAGGATTTTAATGATGATAAAAAAGATGCTGGCGAACTAGGCGCTGGCCACACCGTTACTGCACTCTACGAAATAGTCCTCAATGAGGCTTCTTCCGAACGAGATCCCAAATCTACAAATGCCGTCGATCCATTAAAATATCAAAAATCTTCCCTCACCTCCATCGCCAATGAATCGAAGGAACTCCTCCACTTGAAACTTAGATACAAAGCACCCAAAGGCCGCACCAGCCAGTTGATCCAACATCCAGTATACAAGGAGGCAGTTGGTAAAAAAACCTCTAACAACTTCCGTTTTGCAACAGCGGTTGCTAGCTTTGGTATGCTGCTACGAAATTCTAAGTATGTAGGGAAACTGACCTACAGTGATATCCTTCAAATGGCTAAAGGGGCGAAGGGAGAAGATCAAGAGGGCTATCGCGCAGAGTTTATCCAGTTAGTTGAAACTTGCGATTTGCAGTTTGCCAAACGGTAGAAGTACTTGAATGTGTGAATAGTTTTTGCGTATTCTGGCTGGAAACTACCATAAACAAAAAGTCATTAATGTCAATTTCAAGTATCAATTATTCACACATTTTCGTTTAGATATCCCTATTTTAGTGAGTCGATTAACAATTTTATAAAATAAAAATTGCCTCTTGATTTAATGCACAATATTTTGAGTGGTACCCCTTTAAATCGCATGCTAAATTATTATATTGCGTATAATACCTAAAACTATCTAAGCAGGTAAAAGAATCAGCTGCAACCTTATCGTAGTATCATCCATCTATAATAGTGAAAAACCTAAAGTAGTAGTATACTGCTATACTACTTGTACTCTCCATTCTTCAAACCAAAAGGTGCAATACTAATTGCGCACTATTATATCTCAACCTGTAAAAATTGAACACTAGGGGGTCTACCCACGTCAATGCTATTGACTTGTGGATAGATTGGATAAAACACTACATATGATAGAGAAACGAATAGTTGCCCTTATTGAGGAAGGGATTCAGCTACTTCTTTCAAGGGATCTTGATACTGCCTATGAAAAAGTAACAAGAGCAAAAAATATGGCGAACCATGAACAGTTACCTGCAAAGGAAGTTCAAGGGCTTTTGCTTTTGGGTAAGATCTTTCAAGTAAAGTCTGAATATTCTGGAAAGAAAAATTATGGAGTATCCGCTATAGATTATCTTTTTGATTCATTAAAACTTAATGAGAAAGTAAATAATTTGCCTCTTAAAATAGAGGCCTTGATTGCTATTGGGGATGCGTATTTGTCTCAAAACAAAACAACAGAAGTCCTTCATAAGTTTAAGGAGGCAATCGCTGAAGCAGAAATACTAGGAGACCAAAAATATTTTATTAAGTGTTGGAATGCGTTTAGTCGTTACCACAATAAAAAATATGAATTTCAATCTGCCTTACTTTACGCTGAAAAAGCATTATCAGCCGCCAAAGAGCTAGGGGAGGTTCCGCTCCTAATTGAAAGTTATAGAAGCTTGGGGTTGGTTTATTCGCGACAACATGTATTTACTAAAATACTTCCTATCTATGAAGTGGTTCTAAAATTCAGCAAAGAAACCGGAGACATAGAAAGCGAGGTGATTGCCTTGAATAATCTGGCAATTGCTTATGCCTCAAAGTCAGAATTTAAGTTGGCTTTAGAGAATTTTTTGGCATCTTTGGAAAAAGGGCAGGAAGTCAATTTTCATCCCAATTCTTCTCGATGTTTAGTTAATATTGGAGCCATCTTTACCCAGTTGGAAAATTACGAGGTAGCTATTGGGCACTACGAGAAAGTACTCAATGAATACCAGGAAGTAATTAGTCTAAATACCAAGGCAGTGCTCATGATAAACATGGGTGAAATCTACATGAAGCAAAACAAAAACGAAGAAGCGTTTGCTACTTTTAGGAAATGCCTGGAGTTTGCAAAATCTGAAAACTATAAAGAGTTTAGTTGTTTAGCGAATCACCATTTGTGCGAAATCTCCTTCAATTCTAAGGAATATGAGCAGGCATTGCAGTATGGAATGGATGCTAAAAATCAATATGATGACCTCGGTAATATCAACGGAAGAGGAAACAACTTGATCGCCTTGTCAAAATGCTACCTAAAATTAAATCGCTCACAGGATGCTATTCACTTTGCAGAAAAGGGGATCCGGTTTGCGCAGGAACATGATGACAGAATGGGGCTTTCGGATGGCTATAAAGTCTTGTCAGAAATCTATAAAGAACTAGGAGATTTAGAGTCTGCCTTTGATTGTCTTCACCGATATACAGAGCTGAGAGATTTCATTTTCGAAAAGAAAAGTAATCAGGCACTAATCGACATGGAGATCAAATATGAAACAAGAGAAAAGGAAAAAGAAATCGATCTGCTAAAAAGTGTCAACAGGTATCAATCGCTGCTGCTTGAAAAACGAGAACAATTTGAAACACAAAACAAACAATTGGTCCAGGCAAACGAAGAGCTGAAACAATTTACCTATGCTGTTTCTCATGATTTGCGGGAACCCATCCGGATGATCGAAAGTTATACCCAAATTCTCGAACGTGGCTATGGGGAAACTTGGGATAAAGATCAACGGGAGTTTTTTGATTTTATCGCGGATGGAGCTCAACGAATGCGCTTATTGCTAAATGACCTACTTGAGTTTGCAACGATTGGTGGAAACTCAGCACGGCTGGAGGTAGTGGAAATCGAAAAAGTAGTAGAACATATCAAGCAAGATTTAAAACTGAAAATTGAAGAGTCGCAGGCGAAGGTCGTTTGCAAAAGCTTGCCCACTTTAGTTTCTCAAAGCAATCTATTACGTCTGGTACTTCAAAACTTGATAAGCAATGCGATAAAGTTCAGAGATAAAGAGGATCCGATCGTTACCATCACTGGTGAAGAATCTGATAAAATGTATTCTATCTCCGTGTCGGACAATGGTATTGGGATTGCCAGTGAACATCAAAAAAATATTTTCAAGATATTCCAGCGCATCCACGCAAAAGGACAATATGAAGGAACTGGTATCGGATTGGCCCTTTGCAAAAAGATCGTGCAATTAATGAATGGTGAAATCAGCCTTAATTCTGAACCAGGAAATGGAACTACATTTACCATCACCATTCCTAAAGTAAATGCCTCAGAAAAACAATTTGCTGCCTAGTAAGTGGAGTTGTTAAGTCTATTGGTGTGTAAAGTTATTAAGTATACTTAGTGTAATAGGCAATTAAGTAGGTATACAGCGTCCAATCAGAAATTGCTACAGCGTAGCCCGATATTAATAGTATTTTGAATTGAATTAAGAGTTAAACTCCATAGGAGTGGCATCTCCCTATAGCACTAGTAGAAGATAATCGGGAAAAAATTGTTTGCCTCGTTTGATTCTTTAATCTTTCCTAAGTCATCCACATTAAGAATCAGGATATTGATAAACTTGGTTTTGAGTCGTAGGTCAATTTTCATTTCCCCCACAAAAGTCTGATCAGGTTTTAAGACTCCGTCATTAGGAAAATTGTTGGGTAGGAAAGTACCATCGATAAGCAGGTCTCCTCGATTTAGTTTTTTATCTCCTGACAGGTACGCTCGGATAGTAAGATTGTCTTTACTGGAATTGTTAATGCCTAGCACATTCCCATCGCCTGTGCCCTCGTTTTTTAGCGTATACTTAATACAAGCAACATTTTTCTTTCGTTTTATTACCTCAATGTCGGTAATTACGAAATCTGGTAGGGAATCGCTTTCTACAAAATAATAAGTAGAGGCATTGCCCGTAAGGGTGAAAAAAAGTAAGAAAAAAATTATGTAGGTAAATCGATTCATTGGTTTGCTATGAAGACAACCAAGATATTAACTAATCTTCATTTTCCACAATTTGAATTGGACGATTTATATTTTCGAACAAAGAAATAAAGGTTTCGGTCCGTTGTATGCCTTCAATGCGCTGTATCTTGTCATGAAGGACGTCTCTCAGGTGATTGGTGTCTTTGCAGACTATTTTTGCGAAAATATTATAGAGGCCTGTTGTGTAATGCGCACCTACGATTTCGGGAATGCCCTCTAATGCCTTCGCTACGTCGCCGTACAATGAGCTTTTGTCAAGATAAATACCCAGGAAAGCGCAAATGTCATATCCTAGTTTTGTGTAGTCTACGGATAAGTTAGAACCATTGACTATACCCATTTGCTCCAGCTTTTTCATACGCACATGGATGGTTCCACCAGAAACATGTATTTGCTTGGCGATATCAGTATAAGGAGTTTTGGCATCTTTCATTAAAATTGCCAATATTTTTCGATCAACATTGTCAATATCTAAGTTTTTGTCCATTTTAGGGTGGCTTTATTGAGCATTTATTAACGAATATCGTCCTTTGTTTTAATATTCGCAATTGCTGGTCTTCTTTTTTATCTAAAAAAAGAGGGGGTTTGTCGAAAAGTTGTTTTTGGGTTATTGAGTTACTAAACAACTGGGGTATTAAGTAATTGGTTACTAGGTATAATAGGATACCGCTCTTAATGGGCTTAGTATTCAATTAATTTTCAAGGCTATTGATATTGGGCTGCTCTGTAGCATGGAAGAGTATCTTTAACTTAATAACAGTCTCCCTAATAACAGAATTACAACTTCCCTGAATGAAAAGCGACCAACCCTTCCATTGGGTTTCGAATGGCTTTGCCAATTGTGAGATTCATTTCGTTCATTACCTCTTCTAGTTCTGCTCTAAAATAATAGGCGATACTTCCAATATAGTGGATGGGGAGTTGTTGCGCGTTTTCATATTTTACGACTTGCCTGGTCAGAAATCCCTTGAAATTTTGTAGTAGCAATTTGTTGATCAAGGGGTGGTCGCGATGGTCTCTATAAAACAAGGTATACTGCGCCATATACCGATTGGGCAACGGTTTTTGGTAAATATTGTCAAGTAATATTGCCTTGGTCAACCCATACCGTTTGTCAAACGCCGCCTTTAGTTTTTCCTCCATTTCTCTGTAGAAATAAGACTTGATCAAGATCCGGCCAAGATTAGCGCCTCCCCCTTCATCGCCCACAGTAAAACCGAGGGCCGGTACGTTGTCTGTGATGTTTTTCCCATCGTAGTAACAGGAATTTGATCCCGTACCTAAAATGCAGGCGATCCCAGGATTATGACCACACAGCGCCCTGGCAGCTGCAAGCAGGTCGTGCTCTACAATGATTTTTGAATTTGGGAAACAAGTTGTCAACGCATCATAAACCGTTTTGACATCTGCCGGAGTAGAACAGCCTGCGCCATAAAAGTGGACTTCTTGAATTTCTTCCGGCTGAGCAACCATCATTTGCAGTAAATTTTCTTGCATACTTTTGATGATGCCTTCCGAAGAAATATAGTGTGGATTGTATCCGATTGTCTTGTAATGATCCTGCTGTAAACTGTTGTCCAGCAAACACCAACTTGTTTTCGTCGAACCACTATCCGCAATTAGTTTCATTTTATGTATTTTTGTGCCTTTGATACAATTAATGTTGTTAGAAGTTGAAGTTTCTGCAACAATAATTATGGATTTTTAGTTTAAAGGAATATACTTGTTTTTTGAGTTTTGAGGTTGCTGGATTATTTCCTGAGAAGCAACTTCATAATTAAATTCATTAAGTAAGTGTCAAATCTACACAAATTATTATTTATTAATAAGACAAGATGCTGGAAAAATCAAACAGAACCGGAAAGAGAAAGCTAAATATTTGGCTTCCAACGTTGTTTGCGCTAACTTCTGTTTTTAGTATAATGGTAGGGTTTAAGCTGAGAAGCAGCACGGCACCTGCCGTTGCAAAAGCAGCTGCAGTGCCCTCGATCACAAAACGAAGTAACGTCGGTAAACTGGATGAGCTGATGCGCTACATCGACTCCAAATATGTGGATGAGATTGACCAGGAAAAACTGACAGAAAAGGCAATCGAAGCGATTCTCAAAGAACTAGACCCCCATTCCAATTATATACCTGCTGAAGATTTGAAAGATGTGAATGATTCCCTGGAAGGGAGTTTTGATGGTGTTGGCATTCAGTTTTATGTGTTGGAAGATACAATATTGGTGGTTTCTCCAGTAGTTGGTGGCCCTAGTGAGAAGGTCGGAATCATGGCAGGCGACAAAATTATTCAGATTGAAGATTCTACTGTTGCAGGTGTAGGAATTCTTAGCAGCGATGTAGTGAAAATGTTGAAAGGGAAAAGAGGGAGTGCTGTTAATGTCCGCATTCTAAGAGGAAATAATCCAGAGATATTACCATTTACCATTGTTCGGGATAAAATTCCTGATTTTAGCATTGATGCTGGATTTATGGTGGATGAGGAGACAGGTTTCATTAAGATCAGCCGATTCAGTGGAACGACCTTCGAGGAGTTTATGGCAAAGATTGAAGCCATGAATGAAGCAGGTATGAAAAACCTGATCATCGATTTACGACAGAACCCAGGCGGATACCTTACTGCCGCTACAAAAATAGTAGAGCAAATCTTTACGGAGCGCCAGCTAATTGTCTACACCCAAGGCCGCACCCAACGAAAAAACGAATACAAATCCACAGGGCGCAATTTTTACGATATTGATGATGTCATGATCTTGATCGACGAAGGTTCTGCTTCTGCCAGCGAAATTATGGCCGGCGCTATTCAGGATTGGGATCGGGGCACGGTCATTGGCCGCCGATCATTTGGTAAGGGACTTGTGCAAGAACAGTATGATTTGTCGGATGGTTCTGCGCTACGGCTAACGGTGGCCCGGTATTACACGCCTTCGGGAAGATGTATTCAAAAGGAATACAAAGATGGGGACCGCAAAAATTATCAGCAAGATATTATTGCTCGAATGGAAAGCGGGGAATTGGAAAATCAGGACAGTATGCTACTAGGAGATACGACCAAATATTATACAATAAAAGGACGGGTAGTTTATGGTGGAGGAGGCGTGACGCCTGATGTTTTTGTTCCAATAGATCCGATCATCAACAATCGATTTTATGTCAAGTCCCTTCAGTATACGACAGAGTTTGTCTATTCTTATATGAACAAGCACAAAAACTTTTTAGCTTCCTACGAAACGATAAGGGAGTTTGACCGAAAGTTCGTATTGACCGATAAAATTCACGAGGAATTTATTGATTTCATTACGGAGAAGGGCGTAGTTTATGACAAAAAGGAACACCTGGAAAGTGCAAATTATATCCGGTTGCGTCTAAAAGCCCTTTTTGCGAGACAATCGTTTAAGGAAGAAGGTTTGTATACGGTGTTAAACAAGGAGGATCCGATTTTTCAAAAAGCAATGGATGAAATTCGGAAGTAATCTAGCGGCGGTTATTCAGTTGATTGGGATATTGAGCTGTTAGGTGTTTAAGGTGCCGCTCTTAGTGGGCTTAATTCTAGATTGCGTTTGCATTGCTATTTATGTTGGACTGCCATGTCGCCTTCTGAAATGACTTAATAACTCAATATACGTAGTCGCCTGAAAACTCAGTACACCGAATGACCTGAGAACATCACACTTTGTAACCAAGTATAGTTAATCACCAAGTTACTCCGTATACTTAATTACTAAAGAACCAATTACTTAATTTTCTTAGTAAGCACTTTGGTGAAGGTATGAAGCTCTACAGTGATATTAGAAGAGGTGTTTACTAACTGATAGTCCAACTCATAGATATTAGCTGGGAGGTTGAATAGGTCCCATACTTGTTGTTGGAAAATGACTTCCCCTTTATCGTTCTTTACAAGTACCTCTTTGGCGTATCCGTCGATCTCTTCAAAATCTATAAAACAAATCTTGTTTTCAAGATCCAGGAAAAAGCAGTTGTCTACTTTGTCAGGGGTATTGTCGTTTGGTGGCGTGTTATTGGCAAATAAGAGATTGAAAGAAGTAGCAAATACTAAGGTTAGAACAATAATTAATCGCGTCATTATAAGAAGTTGTTAAGAAGAAGTTAGTAGTAGTTGTTGATTACAATTACAAATTTGCACGAAAAATCAATGTCACGCAATAGGTAAAATTAAGGTAAAGTGCTGTTTTGTTGTTTTTGTGACTTAAAAATTGGGATTAAAGTGTGTTTAGTGTAGCATTTATGGTTATTTAATTCTGATATTGTGAATATTTTATGTATGAATTTGGTGTGATCCACTTTGTGGTTCTTTTTTAACGGTGAAGTGCCGTTTTTGATGGGTTTTTTGGTGATATTGTGACTCGTTTTTTAAAGATAAAAATGTGTATGCAACCTGCTTTTTTAGTACTTATTTTTAATGTTAATAAGCGTATTTTGGAAATACTGGGCAGTTATCCATGTCACTATTGTTGGATTGGTGTTTTTTAGGGGTGAATGCTGAATTATTGAATGCGAGAAATACTTGGAAGCGGGAATGTTTGAATGCTTGTTGCTTTTGGTTTGGAGAGTGGACTTGTTGGACGAAGGGCTTTACTTCCAGGAAAACCCTTCGTCGGCTGAATGATGATTCGGCCAAACTTTATACCTTCTACTTTATACTTTTTTATTAACTTGTCGCGAATCGAATAAAAGACAAAATTACAAGGAGCAAACGTGTGTAAAACAGCACCTCCTTACAATATATACAAGATGAATAAGGAAACTACTGAAAGCCCAACATTTATAAAGTTGGCCGTTGACATGGATGTCGAGGCGTTTGAAAATTTTGTCAATGAACAAATACCCGAAGTGCTGTTTGACAGTAAAGACGCTCCTCAAATGGAGAATATTACCGTATTGGCAAAAAAATGGGGCAAAATAAGAGTGCGGGCAAAAGACAACGCCTACTTTTACCTAGTCCCTGTTCAAATTCATGTCGAGAAAAATGTAGCGGTGACAAATGTTAAAGCGGATTGCATCATTATTCTCGGTATGAAAACTCAATTCCTGATTGGAGAGAACTGGGAGTTGAAAACCAAAACCGAAATCGAAAAATACGAATGGAAGGAAAAACCAGTCGCTAAAGTGGGCATCATTCCATTACCAGTAGAGTCGATCATCCTTGACAATCTAATGGGAAATAAAGACCTGATCACAGGGTCTATCGATCGGCAAATCCAAGAAAAAATTAACTTTTCCAGAATAATAAACGAAAACATCAACCGCATTCCAAATCCAGTTTTACCGCCTTTTGGTGGAAAAATCTGGTGGCGACTTTCTCCTGGCCAAACCTATATGGATCCGCTGCGAATGGATCAGGGACGCATCAAATTTAACCTCGGATTAAAAACGGATGCCGAATTATTCATCGCAGAAAATTTCGACAAACAGCCCTTACAAATCAATCCACCAGAAGTAATCGCAGAATTAGATAAGCTAAGTCAACTGCACGTCAAATCTGAAATCTCGCTAGCAGACCTAAACAGTATGGTCAACGCTCAAGTGTTGAATAAGGAATTCGCAGCTGCCGGCCAGAAACTAATGGTCAAGGAACTAAAAGTGTCGAGTGAAAATGGAGCCTTAGTCGTCCAGGGGGAAACAAAAGGCGGTTTTAGTGGGGATGCTTATCTAAAGGCAATTCCCGCCTTTGACAATACGACAAAGGAACTGTTTGTAAAAGACGTTAAGTTGAAGTTGAATGGCTCGGACTTTCTTAGCAAAGGCATCGCCATGGTCCTTCAGAATAAAGCAGGGGATATGATCGAAAAAGGCCTCCGCTACTCGTTGAAAGAAGTAGTTGGCAAGCTCAACGAAGAAATGAATTCTATCGAAATTCACCCAGGCATTTTTCTGCGCACCCACGTCACCGACTATACCTTGACCAATTTTGAAATCGGGACGGATAAGGTGCTTTTTTCAGTGTTAATTGAAGGCGTACTTGCTTTGCAAATCAAGCAGCTGAATTTACCAGAAGGGATCATTACTTAATGCGAGAATATTTGTAAGCATTAACTATTACACCATTAACCATAATATATGATGTCTTTTGAGAAAAGTCGTCCCATCGTTATTGTTCCTTATCGGGAGGCATGGGTATCGGAGTTTGAGGAGATTAAGCTGGGACTAAAGGATTGCCTGGGGGAGTTGGCGCTTCGGATTGATCATATCGGCTCGACGTCTGTGCCCGGGCTTTCGGCCAAAGATGTTATTGATGTTCAAATTACGGTCGCCAATGTGGAGGCGGAATTGTTGTTGTCTCGATTGATGGAGGGTGGCTACAAGCTGGTGCCTGATATCTTCTACGATAATTTTGTAGGTATTTCCGAAGCGCAATCGCCACAAATGAAAAAACGGTTTTCCAGAGAAAAAGAAGGCGACCGCCGAGCCCACATCCATATTCGCGAGACTGGCAAGTTGAATCAGCGGTATGCTTTATTGTTTCGAGATTATCTGCGTGCTTCTGCGGTTACGCGGGATGGCTATCAGGTGATAAAGGAGCGCCTTGCGCTGTTGTTTCCTGAGAGTATTGATGGGTATTTGTATATCAAAGATCCGTTGATGGATGTTATTTTTGAGGGGGCGGAACAGTGGGCGGTGCATACTGGGTGGTCTCAACTTTGATTAAGCCCTAGCAGGGCGGCCATTCCTGTAGCGCTTTCGCTGCTTAAAGAAAGGGTCGCCCTGCTAGGGCTCAATAGTAAAGCTTTCTGCTAATAAATCCCTTTAAATTTTTTCCGGGCGTAGTCCATGAAGTACTTGAAGTTTAGGGGCTCACCAGTTACTTTTGCGCACAGTTCTTGCGAAGTATAGTGGCGTCCATGTTGGTGGATGTTTGTACGTAGCCACTTCAATAGATTGGCGTTGTTGCCTGCTTCAATTTCTTGGCGTAGTCCGGGGATGTCTTGTTCTGCTTGGTGAAAAAACTGAGCGGCATAAAAACTACCCAGGGAGTAAGTGGCAAAATATCCAAAACTACCATGTGACCAATGGATGTCTTGTAGAATTCCATTGGCATCGTCAGGGACGTCAACACCTAGATACTCCTTGTATTTAGCATTCCACATTTCTTTTACATTATCAATGTTAATGCTGCCTTCGATCAATCCTTTTTCTAGTTCAAAGCGGATCAATACATGGAAGTGATAGTGCAATTCGTCTGCTTCTGTGCGGATCATGTTGGGTTCTACACGATTGATGGCTGCATAGAATTTGTCCAGGGAGATATTGCTTAGATTTTCCGGGAAGGCTTGTTGCAAAGCAGGGTAGTTGTGTTTCCAAAATTCTTTGCTTCGGCCAACGTTGTTTTCCCAAAGTCGAGACTGCGATTCGTGAATGCCGAGGGAAGTATATGTGCCAAGGGGCAGGCCATATTGATCTACTGGAAGTCCTTGCTCGTACAAGGCGTGTCCTCCTTCGTGGATGCAGCTCCAAACCATATTGGTGAAGTCTTGCTCATCGATTCTGGTTGTCACACGCACGTCTTCCGGGGAGAAATTGGTGGTAAACGGGTGGGTAGAGATATCTTGTCTTCCGGCTTCAAAATCGTACCCTATATTTTTGAGGACATCAATCCCATAATCCCATTGTTTGTCTTTGCCATAAAACTTATGCAGGAAGCTATTGTCTACTTGTGGTTGCTCCTTGAGTTCCTTAACAAAGGCGACCAATTGTTCGCGTACATCTTTGAACAATACGGTGAGTTCGGAGGTTTTTGCTCCGGTCTCAAATTCGTCCATTAAAGCGTCATATGGATGGTCTTCGTAGCCAATTAAGTCTGCTTCTTCGCGTTTTAAGTCAATTAGGCTGGAGAGTGCTGGTTTGAAGATCTCAAAATCGTTGGCTTCCTTTGCTTTTATCCATTGATGGTAGGCGTCGGAAGTTAGTTTGGATCTTTTGATGACAAACTCCTTGCTTAGTTTTTTGGTTTTATTGAAGTCTTTGAGGGAGAGTTGGACATTTTTTTCTTGTCCTTTGTCGAGGCTGTTTCCATCATTCAATCGTTGCAGGAGGTCGCCAAATTTTTCGTCGACGAATAACTCGTGAGAGATACCCGCGAGGGTGGCTAGTTGACGAGATCTAAACCGAACGCCTTTAGTGGGAAGGTTTACCTCTTTGTCCCAGCCTAGTACTGCGATGGAGTAATTGACGTCTGCAATTTTTTGCATTCGTTCGGTGTATTCATTGTACAACGCTTGCTTATTATTCATGATGTAGTAGTTAATCTTTAATATACTTAGATGGTGAATTATATTAGAACACCAGCTTTACTTTTTTGTTGCTTCATAGGCTAGCAAAACCCAGCCAATGATAAAGGCCAATCCTCCAATTGGCGTAATTGGTCCCAGAATTTTTGCCCAGGAAGAAATACCTATCAATTCCCGTAAGGAAAGTAAATACAAGGACCCGGAAAACAGAATGACCCCTATCAAAAATGCCATAAAAGCACGTTTTACAAGGACTTGGTGTTGGGATTGTTTATAGTAGAGGGCTGTTCCAAACATTGCCAGGGTATGATAAAACTGATATTGCACTCCCGTTTTGAAAGAAGACAATTGTTTCTCTGCGAGGAGGTTACTGAGTTGATGGGCACCAAAAGCACCTAAAACGACAGCAATCGCGCCACAAATACCAACAATAAAAATGAATTTTCGTTCCATCTATAAGCAAAAATAAAAAGGGAATACTGGGAGAGAAACAAGGTTGGAGAATTGACACAAAGATAAGGTATAATTTGTGAATTGGGTGGATTTGTCGATTATTTTATTGAATTGTTGTTTTGGGGACAAATGGGGTTGTGGTCGGAATGAGGGTCGGTTGGTATTGGTTTAAACCCTTTTTCTGAGGTAAAAAGAAGAGACCACGAACTTAGAAGATTTGAAAAAGGAGTTGCTACACCAAAAATAGCAACAACAATATCAATCTTCATCCAAATAACGAACAATATTCTCCGCCAGAGAAACAGCACTGGTAAATCCATCCCGAATTAATTTCCCACTCGAAGGATAGTCCATTCGAAAGTAGTTTATTGCCGCTTCAAATTTTATTTTGCTAGTGTTATTGGAATCCCAAAGGGAAGCGACGTTTTGTGATTGGATGGTCTCTGAAGGTTTAAGCATTTGGAAGTCAAGAACGTCTTCTTTATCAGAAAAATTACTAGGAGTAGTGGTGTCGAGGGGATTGGTTGATTTTGTTTTTGAGCCAAATGACCAGGTGCAGTCACCAAATTTTACCGCAGATTTCATGCTGACTCTTACAGGTGCAGTTAGTATGGACTGCAATAAATGGACATGATTAGTTTGTAATAAGAACTGGGCGTCAAATTCTTGATTATTAACTTCTACGTCTTTTATATTTATTAGTTTTTTGAGGTTGGAGGAAAGGGTCTCGAGAGAAATGGAGAAATAACTTTCCCATGGGTTAGGGCAAGTTACCTCTATGGATACAGCGTTTATTTGGGCGGCATTGTCCCACCTGGCCTCTATCCAAAAGTCGTTATACTTCCCAGTTAAAACGTGGGCTTTTGTAATAGCATCTATGCGCTTGAGGTTATATTTGCTGCACATCTCCTTCCAGATGTTTATTCCTTGGGGTGACTTTTTTCCCATA
>CALLWB010000070.1 GCA_938016265.1 uncultured Saprospiraceae bacterium | reverse complement strand
CCTAGGGTTGAAACCCAAGGCTATTAATAAGCCATACCTAACGGTATTCATCGTACGATTTGATTCCAAGGATTGAGCCTGAAGGGCCCTAACAAATTAGCTAGGGCATCGTCCCTAGTAAATGAGCGTACTGAAACAAGCTCTGAAAGAGCGAAACCCCACTGAGCTCCAAACCTTTCCAAGCTACCTAATTTATCTGTACAGGTCGAATGAATTCGCCGATAGGCAGGTATCATCATTCCCTCAGTTGCCAAACCCACTCCCCGTTGGTGTCAAAATAGCCAATCTTATCACCATGCTCTACTCTAAAAAGACCACCGCCTGCATAGGTGATGTATTCATACTCGGGCTTGATCAATATTTGTCCGTTTAGCCCCGCAATACCCGAAAAATTGTTGATCCGAACGCTAGCGTATCCACCTTCGAACGTGGAAAATTTATGGTATTTAGGAGCGATTAGCTCAATCCCTTTTCGATTGATCAGGCCCCAACGGTCATTGTATTTGACAGAGGCGACTCCATATTTAAAAGGTGCTGCATTCTGATAATATCCCTTGTAGAGTTTCTCATCATCGGTGATATAGTAATGGCTGTGGGAGCGGGTGCGAATTAGTCCTCGGCCTTCATCAAAACTAATCAAACTTCCCAAATGAGGTTCTATCAAATAACTACCATCTTTAGTGATCAATCCGGAACTTCTAAACCCTTTATAGACTACTGCTTTCCCATCTTTGAAGTCCTGGCATTTAGAATACATTGGTGGAATAACCTCCTTACCTTTTACATCAATAAAACCCCATCTTCCTTCCTTGATAAAACGCGCCCGCCCTTCTTTGAAGGCCTCTACCCTATTGTAGCTTGGAGGAATAACGATCTGGCCATTCACATCAATAAAGCCAAATTTGCCGTTCATTCTTATTGCCGCCCTTCCCTCTGAGAACGGCATTATTTTTTCAAATTTTTCATTGCCGACACGTTCTCCTTTTTGGTTAATAAGGCCATAACTTTGCAACGCATTGTAATGAACAACAGCCAATCCATTCTCTCCAAAAGGTTCTATTTTTTTGAATTTAGGTTTTACCACAAATTTTCCACTTTCGTTAATTACCCCGTGTTCACTGCCAATTCGGACGATGGCTAACCCATTGTTGAAGTCTTCACATTTGTGGTATTGAGGTTCAATAATCATTGCACCTTTCTGATCTATATATCCTAGGAAACTGGAAATCGCAGCCCATGATTTCCCATCAGAGAAGTTGCCTGCCCTTCTAAACTGGTGATCAATAATCAAATTGCCTTTTCTATTGATGTATCCCCATTTGCGTTTGTACCTAACTGCTGCTAGTCCTTCGCTAAACGGTTGTACTTTTTCGTATTTTGTAGGCGTAATTGGTGTTCCATTTTTGTCTACAAATCCCCATTTTGATCCAAGCTTTACTGGAACTCTATCTTCTGATATTTGACCAATCTTGTCGTATTTTACTTCTACAGCGAGCCGACCTGTGGAGTCTACCACGCCGTACTTTTCGCAATTTTTGTAAATCCTTAGAATAGAATCGCGTGAATTTTGAATGAAATGGATTCGATCAAAATTTGGTTCAATTAATAGTTCTCCTTTTGTGTTTATAGAGCCCCATTTTCCATTCAGTTTTACAATAGAAATACCGTTGTTAAAATCAGAAACAAACTCAAACTGAGGTTGAATAGCAACCTTCCCAAGGGTGTCGATAAAGCCCCAAATACCATCTTTTATTTGCACAACGCCCTCCTTTTCCAGCTGAAGATCGTGCTTGGTATTGTTTATTAATTTATGCTGGGTTTTTAAGTTGTCAAGGTAGTCGTCCAATTTACCCAAATGATATTCATTTTTAGGCAATTCGGCCGTCATTTCGCCTTTGATACTAACCCTTGCAAGACCATTTTCAAATTTACCGATGAAGGCATAATTGTCATTGATGATTCCCCCTCGTCTTGATATCAATCCATGTTTGCCATTTGAAAAAACACACCGTGCAATCGGCATCGAATCTATAACTACATCATCGACTTCTACATTTATCAAATTATAAAGAGTAGATGGCCGCCCAAACTCATTGTTGATGATACCGAAGGTAAGGTAGTAGTTGAACCGTGTTCTTTCAAAAGTTTGGTTTCCGATTGCTTCCATAGAAACGATGGTAAATCCTAGGTCTTTGTAGACCTCTATTTCGAAATAGGTGGGTGGAATAACTATTTTACCAGTATTCCTATCGCGGAGGCCCCATTTTCTGGTTTGAGTATGGTAGTACCACTCAAAATTTTTCAATAGATAGGGATTGTCTATATTTCCAGAGGTGGAGGAGCTGCTCCATAATCTACCACGGGCCTTATTTTTGACTTTGATGGTGCCGAAATTTTCAAAATGATCATCTTCTTGTAACTGGCCATCCTCCGTAAAAGTGATTAAATTTAGAGTTCCATTTTTGTAGGCTTTTGCTTCATTTTGTTCTAGCGTTATTCGGTCATATTCAATGTCGGTTTGTAATTCTCCATTTAGATTGATGACGCCAAATTTGTTTTCCGACATTACTATGGCGATGCTGTTTGTTGGAGGTCCGATAAAGTCATATTTGATGTCTATCCTTAGTTTTGCACCGATTTCAAAGATTCCCCATTTCCCCTCTTGACTAACTCTAAAAAGTTGATTATTGTCATAATTTTGAATTTCTTCGAATACTGTCGGGACCATTTGTTCTCCCTGCGCATTCATCAATCCTACTTTGAAATTTGCTTGGGTGTACACGTAGTTGGAAGAGAAAAATCTAAAGTCAAAAAAGTCATTTTCTGAAATTATCTTTTTCGTTACATTAGAAAACAGCAGGGCTTCATTGCCAATTTTAAATTTGTAAAAATTACTTGAAATTCTTGTCCAATTGTCATGAATGGCTGGTAAGAGTTCTGTACCTTCAAAACTGATTGTTCCCCATTTGTCAGTGTCTTTATAAAAAATCAAGTCGTCGGAAACGGCTAATTTCTTGCTGGTTGTATTGAGGATAACAGTTCCATCCGCCGTGATTAAATCATAGTTGTCCGGCTTGCCCGCAATGACAAATTGGTTTTCAAAAGCTTCTACCTTTTCATAAATGGCGTCTGCCAGTAGTTTGCCTGAGATATGAGCGATGCCCCATTTCCCATTTTGTGAAAACCCAATAAATTGTGGATTTAACAGGGTGATCTGGTCGTAGGTTTGATTGAGAATGGTTGTGCCTTGTTTGTTGATGACTCGCCAATTGTTATTTTCAAATACTGAAAACAAGACGGTATCCAAGACTCGAATATCTTGAAACTTAGGCGCAAATACTTCCTTGCCAAACTGATCTAACAAGCCGATTTTTCCAGCAGTTTGGATCACTGCATATCCGTTTGAAAAATGGCCGACAGCATCATAAACAGGATCTATAAAAAGGTCGCCCTGCGCATCAATCAGCCCCCATTTCTTATCAATTTTGACAGGATAATATTGGTCTTGGCAATACACCAGACTGATGCAGAATAGTAGACTTAATCCTAGTAAATACTTCATTCTATTGCTAAGTTAGGCAATTTGTTGTTTTCGATTTTAAGTTTAACAGAACATTAATTTTTAGTGCTGATTTGTATTGGTTTGGGTATAACGGAGAATTGTTAAAAAGAAACGTTTTTTTGTAGAGGACTCGTTTTGAATGCGCATAAACTGGCTAAGCAGAGCATTCTGGAAGAAAGTGAAGAGTCCCTTTACCCAACCATCAATTCCTCCACCTTCCCAGCGATTTCCAGGCCTGCATTTCTACCAGTTTCCTTGAAAATGAGGGCACCGTTTTCTTCTAGTAGAACGTCTAGTTTAGCAGTTAGGCTCTCGTTTATTTTTCCTTTCATTTGCCCTTGGATAGGGTGAATCAATTCGGTGGAGGCACCTTTGTGGGCGGTGACGGTTAGTTTCAATTTGCGAGTGCCAAGTACAATGGTGCATTGATCTCCTTCTATTTTTGTTCCTTGTTGCTTTGCCCCTGTGTAGGTGGCAAATTTATACAGTTTTTCCTTATACCATAATCCCGCTATGAAACCAATAAAAGAACTTCCCAACCACGGGATGTTTGCTACAGATAACATTAGGGACGTATTTTTTGTGTTAAAATGATTGGATTGCATCCAAATATAAGATGAAGGAAAACTAACTCCCCAATCTTTCTCCATATATCCAATTCCCTCATTAAAATCAATAGTATTTCCATTATGAATTAAATTACCTTTTAAAGTATGATCGAGACTCACGACACCATGGTAACATTCCATGAAAGGAACAAAGGAGTACCAGCCCATTATTCCGGGAGCTTTTAACATCTTTGGCCATGGTGTTATGTCAACTAATTCAACTGTCCCTTTTAGTTCTTCCAAGTCTAGGATTATCTTATTCGCAGAGAAAAAATTGTTGCCTAGCCAAACTTCAAATTTCTGATCAGAAGGGACAAAATCTTTTAAGTCAAACTGATGGTAGGTAGCGGTATTTTTTTTGCCGTCCATGATTTGAATGAAGGCATGGCTTTCTTGTCCATCTTCTGCAAACGAAATACCCAGAATGACTGCTAGCGCATGATTTTCAGCAGAATCGACGAGCTTGCAATACCAGCCTTCAAAGTACTTTTGGGTTTTTCCCCAGCCATGGTACATATCTGGATTCCAAATTGCTTTCCATCGTTTTGCGAACATATTGTATATTTACGCGTAAATTACTTCATATAATTAATAATTATAAAAAATATCAGACAAAATGGGATTAGATGTTTCAAAATTTGAAAACTGGTTGAAGGACGGAATTGGTAAGGTAAGTGACTCACCAATTGGCACTGTTGTAGAATCTGCAGTAGGAAAAGTGTACAAAAAAATTAAAACCATCCAGGACCCGGCCGGCGTTAACGATGTAATTAAAAGAAATGAGTTTGAGGTAAGTCTATTGATCCTTGCAGCTTCCGTAATCAAAGCAGATGGAGACGTTTCAAAATTCCAGATTGATTATGTAAAGGAATTTTTACTTAAAAATTTCGATAACCAATTTATCGAAGCCCGTATGTTTCTCCTGGAAAAAATTCTGGAGAAAAAATTTAACTTGAAGGATGTCTGCGATCAAATAAAGAAAATAAAAAGCCATGCGGTACGCCTACAACTAGTCAAATTCCTATTTCACGTAGCAGACGCTGATTTAGAAATCGATACCAGCGAACTAAAGGTCATTCGTAAGATAGCTTCCTATCTTGGAGTAAGCGAAAAAGATTACTATTCACTTAGAAGTATATTCCTTAAAGGAAAGGGCATTGTACCTCCAAAAGAGGAAGAAGAAAACAATTATACCATTCTCGAAGTAGAACCAACTTCAACCGTTGACGAAATTAAGCAGTCCTATCGCCGACTAGCTAAAAAGTTTCATCCTGACAGAATTCAGCACCTTGGTGAAGATGTCATTGAGGCTGCAAAAGACAAATTTCAACAGTTGACAGAAGCTTATGATGCGATCATGAAGAGCCGAGGAGATAATTAAACAACGTGCCAACTTGATTTTATTTCTTTGTTGAAGTAAAGTTAATGTTAAATTAATGTTAAAGAATCCCGTAATTCTTAGACTTTGGGTAGTATACAACTCTTTACTAGAACTTTGGTGTTCAGTTTTGCGTTATATTTACAAAGCCTAATGTCATAGGGTTTTGGGGTTAGTCAATATCTTGTATATGCTAGCCCCCTTTTTTTTGAGGAGAATTGATTCCTTCACGATCTTGCAGCGTTTTGAAGGTGGTCCGACTTTCGGCAGTTCAAAAGTGGTGGAACCGTGACGACGGCTGTTTTTGTAGAGGGCAAATGATAACTCACCGCTACATAATTCCAATTAACTACCATCCAATCAGTTATTAACCAATAACCAAAATACGAGAGACAACTTCCCTTGGATTTCTTAATGGTAAATTGTCGAGTAGTACATTTGTCCCGCAAAATGAGTCACCCTACAACAGATATCCACACTTGTTGAAAACCTTTGTTTGTGCTTGCCAGCAATCCTTCTATCTTTGCACCGAAATAAAACAACCATCACTATGAGCACCACCGCTACGCTGGCTACCCTGAAAATGGCAAAAGACCTTGGATTATTAGAATCTGAATTCGAATCCATCAAGGAAATATTAGGGCGAACCCCCAATTTTACTGAGTTAAGTATCTTTTCTGTAATGTGGTCGGAGCATTGCTCTTACAAAAATTCGATCACCCTACTCAAAACATTACCCAGAGAAGGTAAACGGCTGTTGGTGGAAGCTGGAGAAGAAAACGCTGGGCTGGTTGATATTGGTGATGGTTTGGCCTGTGCCTTCAAAATTGAATCGCACAATCATCCGTCTGCGCTAGAACCCTTCCAGGGAGCGGCGACTGGTGTTGGTGGGATACATCGCGATATTTTTACAATGGGCGCACGGCCGATTGCCGCGCTCAACTCTTTAAGATTCGGAGATATTCAAAACAAACATACCAAACACCTAATGAGAGGGGTGGTCGACGGAATTAGCCACTACGGCAACTGCTTTGGCGTTCCTACTGTCGGCGGGGAAGTGTATTTTAATAGTTGTTATAATCAGAATATTCTTGTTAATGCGATGTCTGTTGGTATTGTGAAGGAAGGAGAAACCGTTTCTGCTACTTCGCATGGTGTTGGAAATCCTATTTATATTGTCGGTTCAGCAACGGGCAAAGATGGAATTCACGGGGCGACGTTTGCTTCTGCAGATTTGACAGAAGATTCGGAGGAGGATTTGCCAGCGGTACAAGTGGGAGATCCTTTCCAGGAAAAATTGCTACTGGAAGCTTCGTTGGAAGCAATCAAGACAGGAGCAATAGTCGGAATGCAGGATATGGGAGCGGCAGGCATCACTTGCTCAACCTCAGAAATGAGCGCAAAAGGAGCGTCAGGAATGATCATTTACCTCGATAAAGTGCCTACACGCCAAGCAAATATGGAGCCTTTCGAAATTCTATTATCCGAAAGCCAGGAACGCATGTTGATCTGTTGCAAGAAAGGAATGGAAGCGGAATTAGAAGCAGTTTTTGATAAATGGGATTTAGAGTGTGAGATAATCGGAGAAGTAACGGATACCAAACGACTAGAATTTTTTCTGAATGGAGAAAAAGTAGCTGACGTGCCTGCTGAGCCATTAGTACTAGGAGGAGGAGCACCAATTTACAAACGAGAAACGAAAGTCCCGGATTACCTGGAAAAAATAAAAGCATTCGATTTAAATAGCATTCCCGAAACTACAGATTTAGTAGGAGCAGCGCGTCAATTGGTGGCCTCTCCAAATGTGGCGTCCAAACGTTGGGTCTACGAGCAATATGACTCTATGGTGCGCACAAATACTGCCACTACAAATGCACCCTCTGATGCGGCAATTGTCCGAGTGAAAGGGACCACAAAAGGCCTTGCAGTCACCACCGATTGCAATTCAGCCTACGTATATTCTGATCCTTATGTTGGAACCATGATTGCGGTCTCAGAAGCGGCCAGAAACATTGTTTGTTCCGGAGGCATTCCTGTAGCAATTACCAATTGCCTGAATTTTGGCAATCCCTACAATCCTGAAGTTTATTGGCAGTTTACAAACGCTATAAAAGGTATGGGAGCTGCTTGTCGCAAGTTTGAAACACCGGTAACAGGTGGAAATGTAAGTTTCTACAATCATACCGTCTTGAAGGATACTGCAGAGCCAGTCTACCCTACTCCGACTATCGGAATGCTAGGTATTTTGGATGATATCTCGAATCACATGACACTTGATTTTAAGGAGGCAGGACACTCCATTTTTCTTCTTGGCAAGGATACTTATAATGACTTGAATAACTCTGAATTTCTAAGAACACTTCACAATATTCACTATTCACCTACGCCACACTTTGATCTGGAGGAAGAATATCAGCTTCAGGAAGTAGTGAAAACGATCATCAAGAAAAAAACGGTAACTAGCGTACATGATGTATCGGAAGGCGGTTTGTTCGTCACACTGCTAGAAAGTGCGATGGTCAATAAGTTGGGTTTTGAGATCAAGACCAACGGTTCAATCAGGAAAGATGCTTATTTATTCGGCGAAAGCCAAAGCCGCGTTGTTGTAAGTGTATCGGCTGATCAAGTGGCCACCTTTACTCAACTTCTAGATGATTTAGGGCAAGTTTATTCTGAAATTGGTCGGGTGACTACTGGCAATATTGTCATTGATGGGGCTGATTTTGGTGGGATTGATGGCTGGAAGACTAATTATGATACAGCGATTGAGAAGGAACTTGGCTAGTCGATTGCTTGGTTAATAAGTAATGGTAGTATTGGTTAATGGTACTTTGTGCTATTTAGTTGTTCCTATCTAGTTGTTCCTATTTGTTAGGAGGTTATTTTAATAATGCTCTTCTTTAGGAGGTCACTCCTTTGGAGCTTGATTTTTTTTGTTTTTGTGGTTCCTGTTAATATTGTGCTGCGCTGTAGCTTTGGTGTTTGCCAGTTGCTATTGGCGAATCCGCGATCAATTCCCAATACTAATTCCAACAATTATCAATTCCAGTCGTTTAATTATTAATAAATCGAACCATTACCTATTAACTAATCTAACGATTAACCAATTTCAACTTTATGCCGTATATTTGCAGTTCTAAAAAAACTAGATTATGAAATTTTTGAATGTATCGTTTTATTCTTTGCTAATTGCCTTGTTGATGTTTGGCTGTGGGACGGAAGAAACTTATGAGAACTATAAAGGTACTGTCATCAAGGGGCAGATAAAAGGAGCGGAGAATCTTAAGGTATACATCGATCAGATGTTGCTCAACAATACCGCCAATATGATGGACAAGGCGGAAATTGACAAAAATGGAAAATTTGTCCTTAAAATTGAAGATCGCAAAGACCGAATTTATCGACTTCGGATCGGAGCTAAAGCAAGTATTTTGCAAGTTTCTAAAGACGATAAAGTGGTAGATATTCAAGGCGATATTGAAAAATTCCACCTTGATACTTATACAATAACGGGTAGCGAAACTGCTTTGGACTTCAATAAGATGATCAAGGAGCAAAAAGGCTGGAAAGAAAATCAGATCAAAGAATATGTAAACAGTTCTAACAATACTTTAGCCTCTATGTATGCCGTCGTCTCTGGATTGCAATCGGATATACCTGGCAATTTGGAGATCTATAAAAAAGTTGCCCAAAAACTAAATTCAGAATTCCCAGGCACTAGATATGCTACTGATTTTACCGCTTTAATTCAACAAGTACAACAACGACTAGCCCTTCAAAAAATAAGAGTCGGCGAATTGGCTCCTGAAATCAATCTACCGGATCCAAGCGGAAAAAACTATTCGTTGGCTGCATTGAAAGGAAAAGTAGTCTTACTTGATTTCTGGGCAAGTTGGTGCCGTCCGTGCCGATCTGCTAATCCAGCAGTTGTCAAATTGTACAAAAAATACAAATCAAAAGGCTTTACAGTTTATAGCGTTTCTCTAGACAGAAATACCCAGAAAGACCGATGGATCAAAGCAATAAAAGACGACAATCTACTATGGCCAACCCACGTCAGCGATCTAGCCGGCTGGCAATGTAAACCTGCTAAAGAGTACGGCGTTTCCAGTATTCCAAAAACCTTTTTATTGGATAAAGAAGGCAAGATTGCAGGCTTGAATTTGCATGGTAAACGTTTGGAAGATGAGGTTTCTCGGTTGCTTGCTTTGTAGTAGAAAATAGTGGTATTAAAGTAGACGGTACTGATTAAAGACGTGTTTTGCTAGGACAAAACTGCTGGTGAGAGTAGCATAATGATTCATCCAATAAAGAGGAGCAATACTGATTCTTAGCGCCCTTTAGCATTATAAAATCTCTGCGTATCAGTTCCTCCGCGTTCAAAAAATAACACGTCAGTACAATTAAAATTTTGGATCTTCGCACCTTTGCATTTAAATAAAATGCCATTCAGTCCCTACAATCCTATACCCTGCGCAACATTAGCCGGCAAAGTATACCCAAGACTTTTCGCCTTCAATCCACTCTGTTTAGCCTTTGCTATATCCCCATTTCTAAAGTGCGCGATAGCCAGAAAATAATGCGCCTCTTTTTGATTGGGGTTGATTTGAAGTGTCCTGTTTAAATCCTGAATAGCTCCTGGGAGATCATTGGCTCCAATCTTGGCGCGACCACGGTTATTCAGACTTGCAGCATCTTTAGGTTTTTTCTGGATGATTTGATTGTAGTCTGCAATAGATTCTTTGTATTGCCTTTTTTCTAGGTAGATAAACGCCCGATTTGGTAAAATGCTGAGTAGGCTCTGTCCTAGTTTGTTGGACTTGTTCAGATCGGCCAGTGCTTTATCATAATTTTTCATTTGAGCGTGGACGATGCCCCTGTTGTAGAAGATGGAGGGTTTGGTTTTTTCTTTGGCTAATGCTTTGTCAAAATAAGGAAGGGCTTTTTGGAATTCCTGTCGTGAAGCATAGGAGTTGGCTAATGATTCGTAGAGTCCGGCGTCGTTTGGAGCGAGCTGGATGGCGATTTCAAAATCTTTGAGGCCTTCATCGATTCTGCCGTTTGCAGCTCGGTAGTTGCCTCTGTTTTTGTAGGCCTTGTCTACTTTGTATTGGTGTAGATTGATGACTTGTGTCCAGAGCGTTTCGCTGTTTTGCCAGACTTTACATTGTTGGAAGGCAAGGAATCCAATTACTAGAAAATAAACGCCAGTAATACCTGCTACTCCATATTTTATTGACTGACTGAAGGTATCCGAACGCCATAAATAGCTAAAACCCGCACCCAAAATGAAGCCGATTCCGATATACGGCAGGTAAGAATACCGTTCCGCCATTACTACCTGCCCGACAGACAGCAACTGCAATACCAGAACAACGGTAGCCAGGTAGAATCCAATTCCAAATATAAAAATCTTCGTCTTTTTGAAACTCCAGGCAGTCACTGCCAACGTAGCCAGGACAACGAAGGGGAAAATATAGTAGACAATTGGCAAAGTCCCCTTGACTTCGTCCAAGCTAGGATAGGGATAAAATGTACTGAGTTGGATAGGCACAAACAATTTTGCAATGTACATGACAAATCCATAGCTGGCAAACATAATTCTTTGTGGCAGGCTGAAAGTCTGCATTTCTCCTACTGCGCCTCCTGCTTGTTGTACCTGGTAGGCAATAATACCGAACAATAGCGATAGGGCGAAAAAGGGCGCTTTCTCTAATAGAATTTTTACGAGTGCTGAAGGTTCCGTTCTTTTTATTTTTAAGTCAGGATGGTCTTTGAGGTTTATTCTGTTTTCCCAGTAGTCAATTAGGAGGAGTACGAGCGGGAAAACAACCGCCATGGCTTTGCTGAGGACGGAGAGGAGGAATAGGAGGAACGCAACGATCAAGAATACCATTTTCTTTTGCCGAATGTATCTTAAATAACTGATCAGGCCTAGCAAAAAGAAAAAGGCATATAGTACATCTTTTCGCTCTGAAACCCAGGCGACCGACTCTACATGCATTGGATGAATTCCAAAGAGCAAAGCAGCTATAAATGCCCATTCCCACCGCTGTTTGGTCAGGAAAAACAAGAAATAAAACACCAGAAAGGTATTCAACATATGAAACAACAAATTGACCAAATGATATCCAAACGGCTCTAGCTGGTGAAAGTGATGGTTGATGGCTAAGGATAAAATCGTGACGGGATGATAGTTGGCCGATACTGGGTTATTCCAGTTGAACATTGCCATGATGTTTTCTCCTGTAAAATTGTAAATCATTTCATTTCTAGAAAGATATACATCATCATCCCAGTTGGTAAACTCGTTGTTTAAGGACGGAAAGTAAGTAATAAGCGTAAGTACTGATAACAATACAAATCCAAGGGCAACAGGCTTGTGCCAGGTCATTTTTGATGACTGCTGTTTTTTTTTGGTAACCTTTTTTGATACTTGTTTCTTCTGCTTTTTGTTCGATTTTGCCATAGTGTATGCAAGATAAAAAATGGTTTTAAATTATGAAAAAGTGTTGTGTATTGTGGCTTAAGGAATTGAAGACTGTTTTGCTTTGGTGTATTGGATTAACACTTCTTGTTAGCGATTATAAAAAGCATTGCTGGAGGATTTGAACCTGGCACCGAAAATATCGCAATTAATAGTAAATCAGTTGTTTATGGTCTGTTTTTTTAGAAAAAACTATAACTATTGAAGCATATTTTCCAGTTTTCTTCAGCCAATTTGTTTTATCTTATTAATCCATTCCCATTACTAGACCACCCTTCTCAAACTCATTTTATATAAAAAAATATTGGCATGAAAAAATTATTAGGTTTTTTGTTTCTGCTTTTTAGAATTAGTACTTCACATGCTAGGACTGAGTTGCATTTTTTCAATCCGCCTGTTGTATCCGTCTCTTAACGTTATTTTGTGAATTGGAAAATTCATTTTATGAGTAGCCCAGGTAAAATGGGCAGAATTCCGCAAGACACTAAGTTTTAAATTGAACTTAGTGCCTTTTTTATATGGAGTTATTCAATATAATGTCCTTCTCCTTGTCTTTGTCTAACTTAATTCTAGTTTTGTCTAATTAGTTGTTAATTTTAAGTGTTTTGATGCTACTTGTAACCAATAGATGAAATGAGTGTATGAGTCAGGTGCTTAATAGAAAACGGGTTAATACGGTTTATGAGTTTATCTCTCAGAAGAAGGTGTACCATACTTTTTTGTGGTTGACCTTTATCATTGCCGTGACAATGTATCAAGGAAAGGAATTGGGCTATTCGCTCGCCTTTTTGAATCAGATGATCCGATGTTTCTTTTATGGTGTTGTGGTTTACTTCAACCTTTTGTATCTGATACCAAATTATTTGACGCAGACTAAGTTTTTGCAATACAGTGGGTTATTGTTGCTGACTGTTATCGTGATCACACCTATTAGTACGATGATTCAGTATTTTTATTTTTTCTCTGTCGAGAATGCTGAAAATTATCAACAAGAGTTGATCAATACACAGTCTGCTCAGTTTTTTCTGACTTTTATTATTGCCGGAATTTCCACCGTAGTAAAAATTATGTCGGAATGGTTTCGCAACCAACGGGTCAGCGCGGAACTGCAAAAGCAAACAATGAAATCTGAATTGCGGTTTTTGAAGTCGCAGATCAATCCTCATTTTTTGTTCAATACATTGAATAATTTATATGCACTTACGCTAAAAAAATCCGACAAAGCACCCGAAATTGTGCTCAAATTGTCAGAAATGATGCGCTACATGCTTTACGAATGCAACGAAAAACGGGTACCGCTTTATAAAGAAGTAAACTACCTAAAAAACTACCTGGATCTCGAACAGTTGAGACAGGGAGGAAATGTAAAAATAAACTTCGACATCAACGGAGAAGTCAAAAGTCAAAAGATCGCTCCACTAATGTTTATCCCGTTTCTTGAAAACAGTTTCAAACACGGAGTCAACAATTCCATCGCCAATGGTTTTGTAGACATCAAACTAGAAGTTGATGACCGCGAAGTTAAAATGATGATTGCCAATAGCAAAGCGTCCATTCCACAGATGCACCACAATCGACGAAGCGGTGGTATTGGCCTTGTAAATGTAAAACGACGTCTCGACCTCCTGTATCCAGGAAATTATGAACTGGATATAGAAGACAACCCTGATGTTTATTCTGTAAACCTAAAAATTGAACTTGTATCATGATCAACACTATCATTGTAGACGACGAACCCCTTGCCCTTGATGTATTAGAGACGTATATTGACCGACTGCCAAGCCTGAATTTGGTGCATCGGTGTCAAAATGCATTGGAAGCATTCGAAGTACTACAAAAAGAGAGCATCGACTTAATATTTCTAGATATTCAAATGCCTCAATTGACTGGTATCGAGTTTTTGAAAACCTTGAAAAACCCGCCACACGTTGTTTTTACAACCGCCTACCCTAACTACGCGTTGGATGGCTATGAGTTGAATGTTACGGACTATTTGTTGAAGCCTATTTCTTTTGAGCGGTTTATGACTGCGGTAAACAAAGTCGCTGATCAAATGCCAGATCAGGGAGCAGTAGATGGAAAAGCGAAGGATTTCATTTTTGTAAAGTCAGACAAAAAATTAGTCAAAGTAAAATACATCGACATCAAATACATTGAGGGGCTGAAGGACTATGTCATCATCCGAATGAAAGACAACACCCGAGTCATCACCCTGCAAACCATGAAAAGCCTGGAGGCCAAACTGCCTTCTAAACTCTTCCGGAGAATTCACCGTTCCTACATCGTTGCCATTGACAAAATCGATGCAGTAGTAGGAAACATGATCGAAATCGAGAAAAAACACCTACCAATTGGTAAAAATTATCGAGAGGAGTTGTTGGCGATTATTCATAAAAACAAACTGTAAACTTGTTTGGATAGGAAGTAGTTGGTATGGAAGAAAGTGTATACGATTTGACCTAAACGAGGGACAATTGCTGGAATAACGGTTTTCCTGAAAGTAAAGGCATTCTTCTTTTCTATTCATAACTACCAATTACGAAGGACTTTCATAAAGATGTTTGGATAATAACAGCAGGCAATGTTAGAGTTTATTGTAGAGTTTGTAGTTGAGTTTTTTTTTCAGAATTTTCTTTGAGGTAATTTTAGAAGGGGTATTGGTCAGCTTATTCCGTTTTCTTAAATGGGTTGGACTTTTTAGCCTAAAGCTGATTTTGTTGAGCAAAAAGTCCATAAGCGAAATTGAAATAGATTACGAGGGCTCAGCTATCCCCTACTTGCTTAGCTTTTTGTATTTTTCTGGAATGTTTTATTTGATTTCTTTGATAACTTGATTTGTTTGGTAGAGTGTAGCACGCGACTGAAGTCGCTGCTAGGTAGGATGTGAAACGTCGGCAGTTGTGTAAGGCTTTACTTTAAGGAAAATCTTAAATAGTAACTAGCAATTTTACCTTCTACCGGAAGCCGGCTCAGTTCTACCTTCTACCGTTTACCAAATTACCACAAAAAAATCCTGACCAGCTTCGAAAAGACTGATCAGGATCACTTAGGTTGGAAAAATAGTCATAGCAACTCCTAGAGAACTAGGAATTTTCCATGGCCTGAGCTTCGGGTTTCACTATGCAAAATTTGAAAGTAGTAGGTTCCTGGTAATAGATTGCCTCGTTGTAAGAGGACTTGTTTGGATTTCATTTGGCCATTAGTCAGGATTACTTTACCAGTTGCATCGTAAATTCTTAAGGACATTGATTCGATTGGAAGCTCCATCAAATCGAGGATGCCGTATTCTTTTATTGGATTTGGATAAAATCGAAAATCTATATTTTCTTGTAATACTTCAATATTGCTTGTAGTAAGGCCATTTAGCATATCAGCGGCCAGAAAGGGATCTCCGAGCTCGTAAAAATCTACCCCGATAAAGTTGGGCAATTTATTGAAGGCAGCCATACACTGGTTGGCGCGATTGATAAGAAAAGGATGTGCGTTGACTACTTTTGCTGATGCCGTATCGCCGATCCCTAAATTCGCGTCGGTGATCCAATGATTGAGTAAAAACAATTCGTTAGCAATATCACCACGATTTACTGTACAATTGAAATCTTGTATGTCATTGAAGGAATACGGCGTTTCTACCACATAATCCCAAACGTAGTGATACCAGGGTTGACTGGCTAATCCATCATTTTTTTCGGAGAATACGACCAATCGTTTTCCGGAGTCAATCATTTGTTGCAGGGTTGGCCAGGCCATTCCCATCTGCTGTTCATGGCAATATGGGAGTAAGTTTACATTATTTAACACTGACTCAATATCTGCCGCATCTACATGGCTTTCTATGATAATGGTGATGATCTCCTGGGGATTGGCGTCCAAAAAATCTTTGATTTGTTGTAGGCTGACTTCTGCAGGTTCGTTTCCTAGGAGTGCGAGGTTGTGCATCATTACTATATCTCCTTGCACGTTGTGCACATCCAGCATCAACCCACGCACACCGTCTGCGAGTTGCTGAGCTACATTTAAGTTTTGATTGGGTAGTTGGAAGTCTGCGCGATGGTTGTACGCGTTGTGTGTCATGACGATAGAGACTTCATTGTACTTTTTACTGCACAAAGAAATATGCCCATTGCATTGCGCATTGGCTACCTGGAAACTTATTATGTAAACTAGGAAGAATGTAAAATTTAATTTCATAGATTGACTTTAGTGCGATTAAATGTAGTTGTTTTTATGAAAAAAGTGAAATTTATTTAACAAATATTTAACTTAACTGGGTGAGCAGTTTGTTGTTTGGTATTTGATGATGATTTATGGTTGTTCTGGAATTGTTGATTGGTGATGGCCGCGGGGCTTGACTTTTTGAATTGCCGAAAGTCGGACCATATTTAAAACTCTTCGAGATCGTGGAGGAACCCCCAAAACCTAACCATTACTAATAAAAAGCCGCGCTAACTTCCACAATTCTACCGATACTTGTATATTCATGCAAATTTTATTCATTTAATGCGTCAAATCCCTCCTAACCGACAACAAATAGACCAGGGACTACGTTTTGTAAATGGATGTGTGTATGGAAGTTGTTTAAAATAGAAATATGAGTAAGTTTTCTACTTTTTTTTGCCTGTTAATGACGATGATGATTGTTGGGTGCTCTTATCCGGAACGAATCCGCGACGGACGTACCGCCTACGAGCGAAAACAATATGCAGTAGCCGCCAAAATGCTCGAAAAAGAGTTCAATAGCTCAAAAGAAAGCAAGGACAAAGGGCAAAAAGCCTTCCTAATAGGCAACAGCTACCAACGTATCAATGACAACGAAAACGCCATCGCCTGGTACAAAAAAGCCATCGACAATGGATTCGGCCCCAATGCCACCATCGCCTACGCCAACGCCCTCAAAGAAAACGAAAACTACACCGACGCAGAACTCGCCTTCCTCTCTGCAGGACAACTAACCGGCGATATTGCAGAATACAAAGAAAAAGCCGCCGCCTGCCAAACCGCCGCCGAATGGCTTGCAGATATTAATAATTCAGAATTCTCAGTAACACATTTAGACTTCAATACGGAAGCATCGGACTACGCACCTTATATCTACAAGGACAACTCCCTCATTTTTACTTCCGATCGGTCTGCCAGCACGGGTAAGGATGACTACAAGTGGACCGGCGTCAATTTTTCTGATTTGTATACAGTAAATCTGGATTCTAAGGAAGTCCTCCCCTTCTCTACAGACATCAACACACCGTTTAATGAAGGAACGGCTTCGTTTGATAAGAACTATTCGACCATCTATTTTACAAAATGTGGAGCAAGTGGGAATACGGGGGTCGATTATTGCAAGATAATGACGAGCAAAAAGAATCGGGAAGGCAATTGGTCTAAGCCAAGGATTATGTCGTTTGTGAATGGAGCGTTTAACTATGCCCATCCTTATTTTGCAGAAGACGAAAACCGACTTTATTTTTCCTCCGATCGCAGTGGTGGTATGGGAAAAAGCGATTTGTATTATGTCCAAAAGACGGATGATGGCTGGGGTGAACCAGTAAGTCTTGGCCGATTGGTCAACACCGAGCAAGACGAAAAATTCCCGATTGTTTACAAGGATACGCTTTACTTCGCGTCTGATGGACATGTAGGAATGGGCGGATTGGATATTTTTTATTCGCCCAAAAACAGAAATAGTTTTGCCAAACCAACCAACCTAAAACCTCCTTTAAATACAGGAGGGGATGACTTTGGTCTAATCATCGATGCTGAGAAATCAACTGATGTGACGCTCTTAGGCTACTTTAGTTCTACTAGAAAGGAGGGAAATGGGAAAGACGATATTTATCAATTCGAACGAGTTAGAAAAACACCTGTTCTACCGCCGATGCCAGTAGACACCACGCCAATTGTCATTGTTCCGGATCCTCCAAAGCCAGATCCAAAACCAGACCCGATCCCAGATCCACCGAAAATTGTTTATGAGTTTAAGTTACTAGGAAAGGTATTCGAAAAAATCTATGAAAACCCTTCCGATCCAAACAGTACAATATTAGGGAATCGCCCTTTGCCAAACGCTTCGATCTCTATGCGCTACCAAGGAGAAGTCGTCCGTTTTACTTCTGATGAAAATGGAGAATTTCGCACGACGCTTAGCGAGAAAACGAGGTACCAGTTTCTAGCTTCGAAGACGGACTATTTTTCTAAGTCGAATTCTGTAAGTACGGATACTCGGGACGAACGAAATCCAATCCGCACGTATGAAGTCAGTTTTGTTTTAGACCGATTATTCAAAAATAAAGAAATCAATCTAGAGGATATTTATTATGATTTTGATAAATGGAATATTCGTCCTGATGCAGAGCCACCACTCAACAACTTAGTACAAATACTCCAGGAAAATCCGTCTATTCGTATCCAACTTGCTTCTCATACCGATTGCCGGGGAGAGGAAACCTATAACAAGACGCTTTCTCAAAAGAGAGCCCAGTCTGCAGTCGACTATTTGATTTCAAGAGGCATTGCCCCTACCCGACTCTCTGCAAAGGGATACGGGGAAGAATCGCCAGCGGTCCAATGTTCCTGCAATTCTTGCACAGAGGAGGAACATCAGGCCAACCGGCGGACTACTTTTAAGGTCGTGGAGTAAGTAGAAAGCCTACGTACTTCATATTGGCGAATTCATTCACCAGACACGTAGAAGTGATACACGAATAGCTCCTATTAGATTTGTCGGGTAAAACATGGCAGTCGAATGAATTCGTAGAGGTGGAGCGGTAAACCCTATATCCTCCTACTAAAACATATGTCCAATTCTTAACGCAGAAATTGGTGTATTCCCGTGACGTAAGTCAAATTGATGCCTTCCAGAATTTGAACTCCATCCAAATCGAAGGAATAAGGCAGATTCCAAAGAGACAAAAAATCTTGGGTGAAGGAAATATTTCATCCCCAGAAAGAACTCAGGACCAAAATCTAATTTTAGGGCTTCCCTTCGTCTTCTAGTGTCAGTTACAGAAAAAAGAGAGGAAGATAATTTAGTGTCCATCCCATAAAAAAGTTGAAATTTATTGAAATTAGCTTGCCATTCATGACCCACAACAAAAGTCAAGTTTATATGGCTATTCCCCAAATTATCTGGTACATAAACTCCTTTAACTGCCGTCGAAACACCAAATCGTTTTGCTCCTTGTATTTTTTTGTCCATTCTTTTTTTGGATGCTTTTCTAAGTAAAAAATCAGCACTCCAGGGTATGTTTGGCAATATTCCTGATAGATTAAGGCTAATATCGTTTTTCAACTTGGGCGTTTTCTCACTTTCTTGCGCGTATATGCTGTTTGTTACGGTAAGGAAAAGTGTTAAAATTAAAAGGTTTACTAATTTCATAATTGTTATTATTTAATGGTTAAAAATGTATGTTGAATGAAAATTTTATTTTGTGACCTACTTCTAAAAGTCAGCTAGAAGACCGGTATACGAAACATCCTTTGATGAACTCCGACATACCGATCCCATCTTGAATACAGCACGAAAAATAGTATTCAAGTCAGCTTATTTTTTGATAAGACAGGTGTTATTTTTACCTTAATTAAGGAGTATAGGGGTTTGTTTTGCTAACAAATAGATGTTTGCAATTTTGTTTTACCCTTAACTATTTCTAGTAATCTCTATTGTTTTAGTTATTGATGAATATCTGTTAGATTCAAAACAAAAGGTGTAGGAGGCGAATCATCATTCACCCGCTGCCGATTGATTTTGTTGGTTATTAAGTTTATTAGGATTTGTTGCACTCTACTCACAACTGGAAGCCGGCCCATTTTGCGTTAGCAAAACGAGTTACAACTCACTACCGCCGCAGATCCTTAATTTGAAATGCTATGTTAGGAATTCGTTTACTTGATTTAGTGTCGTCTATGATGGTAATATTTTCTAGGAATATTTCGGCATCTCCTTCCAACAATTTGAGCTTTTCAATTTGTGAAGGGGGAAGAATACCGCCTGGTGCTTGAATAGAGATGATCTCTTTATTTTTTTTGAGCAGATTGATCTCTAGTTTTTCAAGCAGGACGTATTTTTTATTGATTAACAATTTTATCGGATGCGTGCATGATTTTTTGAAGGTTCTGAGGCTGATTACTCCTTTTTCTTTTTTGATACTTCCCCACTCTATTTTTATTGGAGACAAATGAATGGTTTGGCCTTCTACCTGAACAGTGTTATTGTTCAAATCATTTTCCTGATTCGGTTTTGCCACATCTAATACACAAAAACCAGCAACAGTCAACAAAAATGGAATAAGCAGTACAAACTTCAGTTTATAAGACCAGAGGGAAGCTGATGTACCCAGCATAATCAATCTGTTTTTTGTCAAAGAATAGAAATTATTAACTAACCGATGCGACTTAAACAATTTTGCCTGGTCTACTAACAATCGAGCATACAACTCTGCAGAGGTGACGGTCGTTGCCACGTGATGATCTGCAATATATTCATGAGTTTCCCGAAGCGACTTTTCTACTAAATAAATACCAGGGTGAAACCAAAAAACAATCTTCCAAAATTCCATCCACAAACGGTCTACACTATGATATTGACGGACATGGACCAACTCATGTTCAAGGATCATCTCTTGTTCTTTTTCGCCTTTGGGCTGATCCCAGAATATGTATCTAAAAAAGGAAGACATCGGGATAGCAACATTATGTTCTATAATGTAATAATCGCTCTCCGCACTAGTCCGCCCTTGAATCATGACCCTTAACAACAAAAACAGACTCCAGATCAATTTAAACAACAACATGGCACCTACAATAAAATAAATCCAGGTAAACAATTGAAGGGTCTGAATCCAACCTGCTAGCGAAACGGAAGACATTTCATCAAACAATGGATTAGAAATCGCATTGATACCTGTAGCTAGATTGTCTAAAGAGGGCGAAAAAGAAACAGGTGACGTCGAGCCTGTTGTCCAATGTAAAAGCGGAAACAATACCGACAAAATAGGCATTAGAATAAGATAAATCCGGTTCCATTGAAAACAAGTTTCTTTTCTTAAGAAAAACCAGAAAAATCCATAAAACAGAAGTAGACAAATACTGGATTCTATGACAAATTCTAAGCTGATCACTTCGATTTGTTTTTGATTTTGCTAATCAAATCCTCTAGCTCTTCCTCGTTGATCTTTTCTTCCTTTACAAAAAAGGACAATACTTGTTCGTAAGAACCACCAAAATAGTCCTTCATGAAATTGCTAAATGTTGTTTTCCGATATTCCTCTTTAGGAAGAATGGCAAAATATTGATGAGACTTTCCGAAAGCACGAAAACCAACCAATCCCTCCCCTTCCAGTTTTCTGACAACGGATGACACGGTGTTGTATGGAGGTTTGGGGGCAGGCAATTCTTCAAGTATTTCCTTGACGAAGGCATTTTCCAGCCGCCATAAAATTTTCATTATCTCTTCTTCCCTTTGGGTTAATGTTCGCATATTCAGTGATATTAATAATACAAAACAAACCTACAAACTATTTTTTAGTTAATCAACTAAAAAATAGTTTTTAACAAAATGTTAGCGTTTGTGAAGGGATTTTAATATATGATACTAGGACAGGAAGGTATTGTTTCGGTCCTTTTAAATTTAGTGAATAACAATTTTGCCGTCAATCACCATGATATCGAGGGTATAATAGCAGTCTACAGCGTGGTGCTGGTGCTTAGGTGGGCTCCACTTGACATTAGATCGGATATACAATAGAATTTTGTTGGAGTCTTCCCCGAGTTGATTGGCAATTTCTTTTAGGGAGGCAATTTGTCCAGAGCAATTGATCATAAATTTGTAGGAAAGGCAAGCGGTCTTGTGTTTGGTTTTTTTAAGTTTGATTTTTTGATTGAGTGCGGACTCCAATTTTTGAATGCCTCCTTCAATCATTGGCATTTGCTCTACTCTCGAAAATACAATATTCTCATTGCACTGAACTGCCAAAGTAGTAAAGGGGGCTACTTGACTAAACATAATAACTGGCCACAACCCCAAGATTAGGAGTATTATGGTTTTTACGTAGTCCATTTTCGGTTCTTAATTATAGAGTTAAACAAGATACTCTCAATTTTAGAATAATGCCAAAATTATACCACCTTTTTTTGCATAAATAATTGATTTTCATAATAATGTAGCAAACTCGCTGCTTGCAAGCTTAATATTTTTATAATTAATAATCTTGATTTTTATACCAAATGAACTAAATTAGCAGAAAACAAAATGAACCGAATTGCACTTATATGTAGCCTACTGATTGGTATGATTTTATTTAGTAGTTGTCCTGGTAGCGTATGTCCTCCAGATAAAAAGACAGGAGCTATTACGCTCTCTGCTGAGACGCGATCTAAAATTCCTTATCAAGGGACAGAGCGACTGACATTTAGCAGCCAGAAAGGCCAACAAATGAATTTACAATCATCAAACGGACAGGAGGACACCATGGACCGTCTATGCTACCAGACCATCTGCACAGAACCCAAATTTGACGGCAAATCTACTTGTGAATATTATGAAGGTGAAGCCAGCCGATTCATTTTTACAGATAGTAATAACTCCTTTTTGCTTGATTTGTTGTTTCATTTAGAGGTCTATAAATCCGGAGCCCCAAATTTTTATGAAGCGATGCAACTTTCGATTTCCAGCGAATTCAATTCTGCTAATGGACGTCGGATTTTAGGTCAGCGATTTACCGGAGACTTTCAGGAGCAAGAAATAAACCTTCAAAACAAACTAGAATATCGAACTTCAGTCACGCTGAATGGTAAATCCTTTTCTGATGTCTATTATTTTGAATCTACCAATTCCAGCATTTATTATACCGACAACCAAGGACTTATAGGGTTTAAGTTCAATCAGGACACTTGGGTCCTAAATTAAAAATGATGTCTGCAATTTAAAATCACAAACATCATTTTTTTATTCCCACAATAATTAATGATTTAATAAGAGGGATTTTATTTTAGCAAGTACGTTTATTTTGCATACTTTTTCTTGATTCCTTTTGGTCCCATCCAAGTGGTCAGTGCATAAGAAAATCCACGGCCGACTCTGGGCACTTTTACCAATTCCTTTCTTTTGTTGGCCAATTTGTGGACACTCCTTGTAAGTTTGCCCTTTATTTCTGGTTCAGTAAGTCCCAACTTTTCATCCTTGTTCCAGGTTACTGCCAATTCATAAAGTTCATCACTGATGAGTGTTTTTCCTGCCTTTTCGAGATTGCTCAATATAAAGGTATCCCATTCAGACAATCGGTAACCAGGTAAACTTCTGGCTTTTCTCCCACTTGAGTCCAGTGCTATTGGCTTTTTTGCTGGTTTAGCTTTTGATTTTGGAGTGACTGTTTTTTTTGCTGGTGTTTTGGCTACCACCTGTTTTTTTGGTCTACCACGACGTTTTTTAGGTGCAGTGCTGGTTGCTTTCGCTGGAGCTGTACGAACGACTTTTGCTGGAGCAGTGCGAACTGTTTTAGCTGGAGCAGTTCGAACGGTTTTAGCAGGAGCTGTGGCCACTTTTTTAGGTCTTCCTCGTTTTTTAGGTGCTGTTGCAGGAGTTACAGCGGCTGGAGTAGTTGTTTTTTTAGGTCTTCCCCTTCTTTTAGGAGCTGTACTTGGAACAGCGGTGGGAGTAGCTATTTTTTTAGGTCTTCCCCTTTGCTTAGGAGTGGTCTTTTCTGCGGGTGTGGTGGCAATTGGTGTTACTTTTTTAGGTCTTCCACGCTTAGCTTTTGGCTTTTCAGCAACTGGGGTTGCTGCTATTTTTCTGGGCCTCCCTCGTCTTTTAGGAGCTGTATCTTTGACTTTTACTGTTTTTTTAGCGGAGATTTTTTCTTTATTTTTATCCCCTTTTTTTAATTTCTTTTTTAATTTCTGAATCACTTCGATTATGGATTCCTTTTGAAATTCAAGTTTTCTGAGTTCAGAATTGTATCTGTCGATTAATTCTTGTAACTCATTCGTCTTTAGTGTTGTTGGCATGCTAATATTTCAGTTTGGTGAAGATATAGTTGTCAAATTTACTAGGGCAATTTAATAGAATAATCTATTAGAAAAATAACAACTTTTAATTTTAAATTAAAAATTTAATTTTAATTCCTGCCAAAGTAAACATAATATTTCAAAAGCCAAACCCCTTTTGGACGAAATATTAATTGGAATCCCCTCGTTTTGCATAGAGAAAAAAGTTTTGTTTTTTATTTGGGAAGAAAATCTATTTTAAATTAATAATAAAAACATGCTGAAAAAATCAAGTATATACGCTTAAAAGTGTAATAATAAAGTACTATATTTCAGTATTTAAAATATGACATAAAAGCACAATGGGATTGAGCTGCCAAGCAATATATTTTGATTTAATTTATGTATAAAGAACGAAAAACACTGAACAGTAACTATTTTTTGCACGTAAATATTTTGAGAATTCAATAAAATAAATGTTGATATATTTTTATAAAAAGTGACGAAATACCAAAAAGAGGATTATAAAAAACAAATCTTAGACAAATTCTAACTGAAAACAAATCGCTATTTTTTACCACAAAAATAACAATTCTCTGTACTTAGGAAGCGGCCAAACCTCATCAGCTACATAATACTCCAACGTATCTACCTCATCACGTATAGAAGCCATCAGAGGAGTGATTTCTGCAAAAAACCGACCTGATTTTTTACGTAAGTCACTCATTTCGGTTATTATAGCACTTGTTTTTTCCAATTGATTGATAAGGGATTCGAGATGGTTTGTACTCAACAAGAGCTTAGAAAGCAGGTCTTGCTGCATTGGATATTCCCCATTCCCTACTCCACTGTTTTTCAGTGCGTTGAGGTTGAGAGCGACAGCCGTCTGAAATTTTAACACTGCTGGAAAAATCTGATTTCTGCATAGCGTACTTAGTAAATTTGACTCAATAATAAATTGAGTGTTATACCTTCTTAATAAGTTGTCCCTCCTTGCCTTCAACTCTACTCCTGTCAATACGCCAGAGCTTTCAAACAACTCGGTTACTCTTGGTGTAAGATAGCTGTCGAGCGCAGCAGGAGTATTATCGGCAAATTTGATTTTCCGTTTTTCTAGCTCTTTTTTCCAGTCTGCGCTATTACTATCTCCTTCAAATAAAATTGGTTTTGAAGCAGTGATCATTTTTTTTAGAACGCGAAGTATTGCAGTATCTTTCTTTAATTTATCTTTCTTGATCAATTGATCGACTTGAACCTTAAATTTGGCCAACTGATTACCAACAATTGTGTTCATGACAATCATTGGTGATGCAGAATTGTGGGAAGAACCAACCATCCGAAACTCAAACTTATCGCCTGTAAATGCAATAGGTGAAGTCCTGTTACTATCCGTATTATCCAGCAGTAAATCTGGAATTTTATTATGAATGTCAAGTTTTAATTCCTGTTTTCGACTTTCGTTTATTTCCCAATCATCCCCACTTTTTTCAATATCTTCAAGAACTCCGGTTAGTCCTTCTCCAATAAATACAGAGATAAAAGGTGGCGGTGCTCCTCCATGCCCTAGCCGCAAGTCATTTCCCGCAGAAGAAACACAAGCACTCAGTACATCCGAATTGTCATGTATCGCTTTAAGCGTATTAATCAAAAAGGTCAAAAACAACATGCTTTTTCTTGGCGTTTCACCAGGAGCAAGCAGGTTTTTACCTGTATTCGTAAACAGTGACCAATTATTGTGTTTTGCAGACCCGTTTATTCCCTGAAAAGGTTTTTCATGAATCAATGCTCGTAAACCGTGTCGTTTTGCAATTCGATTCAACAGATCCATCAACAACTGATTATGATCTACAGAAATATTTACTTCTTCAAATTGAGGGACTATTTCAAATTGAGAAGGAGCAACTTCATTGTGCCTAGTCTGAACAGGAATCCCTAGTTTATGGCATGACTGTTCAAGATCTAGCAAAAACGCATAAATTCGATCAGGAATAGCGCCAAAATAATGATCATCCAACTGCTGCCCTTTCGCAGACGGTTTGCCCAACAATGTTCTACCGGTCAACAATAAATCAGGTCGGGCGGTATACATCGCTTCGTCTACTACAAAAAACTCCTGCTCACAACCGAGCATAGGAGTTACCTTTGTTACAAACCGATCAAAATATTGACAGACTGCTACAGACTGCTCTTCCAGAAAAATCTGAGATTTAAGTAACGGGGCTTTGTAGTCTAATGCTTCCCCGGTGTAGGCTACGAATATAGTAGGGATGCAAAGTGTTTTCCCGGTACCAATCTCCATAATAAATGCTGGGGATGAAGGATCCCAAGCTGTATATCCCCTGGCTTCAAAAGTAGACCGCAATCCGCCTGTTGGAAAACTGGCTGCATTGGGACGTTGTTGGTTGAGCGCATCACCGATAAATTCTTCGATGGCATGTCCGTTTTTTATTTTAAAAAAGGAATCATGTTTTTCCGCTGTCAATCCGTTGAGTGGTTGAAACCAATGGGTGTAGTGAGTAGCGCCTTTGCTCATTGCCCAGGTTTTCATAGCAGCGGCTACTTGATTTGCAATGGCACGAGTGATTTTTTCGCCGGAGTGAATGGCATTTTGCACATGCTCGTACGCTTCTCCGGATAGATATTGCTCCATGGTTTTATCATTAAACACATTACAAGCGAAATATTCAGAAATTTTGTTGCCGAAAGGCTCGACATAATTACTTGTTCTTGATTGTGCAATTTCTAATGCTTTAAACCGGAGATTCATCTACAATATTTGTGGTATGAAATAATTCATCTTACTTCCCAACAAATGTAATTACATTACTTGTATAAGACAAACGATAAATTTGGTTATTAGTTAATTGTGGATTGGTAATGGTAAACTCGTGTTGGATCTAATTCAAATGATGTCGGGATGAATGATGTTGTCGGTATTGGTGGAAAAATTATAAAGTCTACATTAACCCCTCGTATATTTAGTTGTTAAGTGGTTGGTTGCTAGTAAATTACTAATATATTTGGTCTTGGGGATTTTAGTGCATTTGTCTCTATACCCTCCGTTTTGCGACAACAAAACAAGTACCTTTGCTGCCTACAACCCAAACAAATAAAAAAAGCTTGCCAAACGACAAGCTTCCAATCAATATTTTAATAGAATTCTCTAGGAGAATCTCAAACAATTTTAGTTTTACTAAGCATTGCCTTTTTCATAATCTGCTAGGAATTTAGCCAAACCGTTATCCGTCAAAGGATGATTAAGCAATCCCATAATTGATTTTAGTGGGCAGGTAACTACGTCGGCTCCAATTTCAGCACATTTTACAATGTGCAAGGGGCTTCTTATAGAAGCAGCTAACACCTCTGTTTCAAAATCATAATTTGCATAAATCTCAACAATCTGGTCGATAAGATCAACACCATCCCAGCTGATATCGTCAATTCTTCCCATAAAAGGAGAAACATAGTTTGCACCAGCTTTTGCCGCTAGAAGTGCTTGTCCTGCTGAAAAAATCAATGTACAATTGGTACGGATCCCATTATCAGAAAAATACTTTAGTGCTTTGACACCATCTTTTATCATTGGTACCTTTACTACAATGTTTTTGTGTAGAGAAGCAAGCATTTCTCCTTCCTTTACCATCCCCTCAAAGTCAGTAGAAATTACCTCAGCACTGACATCTCCATCCACTATTTCACAAATATCTACGTAATGTTTTAAAATTTTATCTTTACCTGTAATCCCTTCCTTTGCCATTAAAGAAGGATTGGTAGTCACCCCATCCAGTACTCCCAAATCGTGGGCTTCTCTGATTTGATCAAGGTTTGCAGTATCTACGAAAAATTTCATTGGAAAATTTAATTGTGATTACAAAATAAAATTCAAGGGTAATTTACAATCGGACGAAAATAAAAAATGCAGGGACTCATATCGGGCGCATCGACCTTCTACCCTTGCTTGCGTTAGCACCTGGGGGATTCAAAGGGAGCTGCCCATACAAGCCCTGCGGGGGCAAAAGTACAATATTTTATTAAAATTCAAAGCTTGTTTTCCTTTTATTTAATTTTGTTTTAAAAAATAGCTTGTTCAGAGGAACTTAGTCTATAATTTACTTCGGGGTTAGGCCTACTAAAAACCGGTTTTTGATGGTTTTACTGATTTTTTCCTTACGGATAATATTTTTTATAAAATGGGATGTTTTGTAGTATATTAAGCGCCCAATCCATACAAATTTGACAATTATGAAAACACTTGTATTGATCAGACATGCAAAGTCCAGTTGGAGTGATCCGGAGCTCCAGGACATAGACCGCCCCCTAAACAAAAGAGGACAGCGAGATGCCCCATTTATGGGAAACAAGCTGAAACAGGCAGGAATCAAACCCGATCTCATCCTTAGCAGTCCGGCAAATAGAGCCTTCTCCACCGCAAAAATAATTGCTGAAGCCACCAACTATCCTGTCAGCAAGATAAAACTAGAAAAAACAATCTATGGCGCTTATGAAAGCGAGTTAATCAACTTATTAAGAACTGTCGGCGATAAACACGAACTACTATTTATGTTTGGACACAATCCTGAATTTACCAGTTTTGCAAACCGATTTATTAAAGGAGACTATATTGATAATGTGCCAACCTGCGGAATGGTATTCATTGAATTTAAAATAGACAGTTGGTCGGAACTTGATCTGGATAATGGCAAAGTTAAATCTTTCATTTATCCTAAATTGTATTAGATTTGTGAAGATGAATTAATTCTCAAACTAAGAATATTCCAATAATCTTTCGTTCACGCATTTTTGTCTTCACTCATGGCAGATCCGAATTTTCCCTACAAACATCGCGACCTTAGTTGGCTCACATTCAACTATCGAGTCTTGCAAGAAGCCAAGGACACTTCCGTCCCACTTTTTGAAAGAATAAAATTTCTAGCCATCTATTCCTCCAACCTGGATGAGTTTTTTAGGGTGAGAGTGGCCTATCATCAAAGTTTGATGCGGATTGGAAAAAAAACCAAGAAAAAACTGGCCTTCCCGCCTGAAGAAATGCTGAAGAAAATCCATAAAATGGTAAACTGGCAGCAGGAAGAGTACAGCGACATCTTCGAAAATCAGATCATCCCTGAGCTGTCCAATCACAAAATTTTCCTTAGAAACAATGAGGATTTAAATGACAAACAACGGACCTTTATTGAAGATTATTTTCAGGAAAACCTCTTGCCTTATGCGCAGCCTGTGTTGCTTGAAAAACACAAAATCAAACTGTTTCTTCAAAATGGTTCCTTGTATCTTGCCGTTCATCTATTTACAAAATCCAGAAATGCTTACCGATTTGCTATAGTACAGGTGCCTTCTGAACACATGCCTCGCTTTGTAGAATTACCTTCTAGAGGAGATGCCAAGGATCTGATTATGTTGGATGACATCGTAAGGCATAATATCAATATGTTGTTTCCTGGTTATCTTGTTGAGGCTACCTACTCTATCAAGTTGACGCGTGATGCAGAACTGTATATAGAAGATGAATATTCAGGCGATTTAATAGAGAAAATTAAAAAAAGTATTAAAAAAAGGAATGTTGGCCCTGCTACTCGATTTGTTTATGACCGAAAAATGAACAAAAAATTGCTGGGATTCTTGATGGAAGATTTTTCGTTGACCAAGGAAAACCTGCTGCCTGAAGGACGGTATCACAATAACTCCGATTTTTTCAAATTTCCGAACTTCGGGATAAAGGAATTGATGAATTTGCCGCTTCCGCCACTAAATAAGAAATCACTGGAGCAATATCCGTCGATCTTCCGATGTATAAAAAAGAATGACCATTTGGTCAATTTCCCCTACCATTCGTACAAATATGTTGTTCAGTTTTTTGAAGAAGCAGCAGATGATCCAGATGTCACGCACATAAAAATAATACAGTATCGAGTAGCAAAGAGTTCTAAGATAATGGAAGCGCTTATGCGCGCCGCAAAAGCAGGAAAACAAGTCACTGCTTTTGTAGAGATAAAAGCACGATTTGATGAAGAGGCCAATCTAGCTTGGGCCGAAAAATTGATGGCTGCAGGAGTCCGTGTGCATTATAGTTTTCCGGGGCTAAAGGTACATTCCAAATTGGCACTGGTCAGTAGATCAGAAGGCCATCGGTCAACCAACTACTGCTATTTGAGTACTGGAAATTTTCACGAAGGGACCGCAACACTTTATAGTGATATGGGCTTGTTTACGACAGATATGAGAATTACAGACGAGGTGGCACGCGTGTTTACTTTTCTGGAAACCGTCAAGAAACCTAAAAGTGATTTCAAACATTTGTTGATCGGACAGTTTAATATGCGAGCAAGCCTTCATCAATTGATCAATCGCGAAATAAAATATGCGAAGGCAGGCAAAAAAGCATTGATCGTCTTAAAACTCAACAGCCTTCAGGATCGCTCCATGATAAGAAGACTTTATGATGCCAGCAATGCAGGTGTAAAAATAAAACTGATCATCAGAGGTATTTGCAGCGTTATTCCCAAAGTGAAAAATTATAGTGAAAACATTCAAATCATAAGTATTGTAGACCGATTTTTAGAACATGCTCGGATCTATTATTTTTATAATGGCGGAAAAGAACCGATCTATCTGTCTTCTGCTGATTGGATGACCAGAAATTTAAGTCATCGAATAGAAGCTGCTTTCCCAATTTATGACAAGGATATTCACAAAGAAATCAAAGACTTTCTTAGAATTCAACTAAAAGACAACGTAAAAGCAAGGGTGATCGATGGAAAAAAAGACAGTGACTACAAAAAAGACAATTCCGACCTTGCAGTCCGTGCTCAATTAGAAACCTATTATTACCTGAAAAGAAAGTCAGATTCCTTCATTAATTAACTTATCTTTGCCCCCGCCTGCTCCGCATCGGAAGGCAGGCCTCAAAATAACTTCATAGCTGTGAAAACTAAATCGTTTAAAGACAATAAAGTAAATGTAGTCACCCTTGGTTGTTCCAAAAACCTGGTCGATTCAGAGGTGTTGATGATGCAACTTAAGGAGAATGACTACGATGTAGTGCACGATGGAGGGATGGACGATGATCCAAATATTGTGATTATTAACACCTGCGGTTTTATTGAACGAGCAAAGGAGGAGTCCATTAATACAATTTTGGAATACGCCACCGTAAAATCAGAAGGCGGAATTGAAAAATTGTATGTTACAGGATGCCTTTCTCAAAGATATAAAGATGACCTCGAACAAGAAATACCTGAAGTAGACGCCTACTTTGGAACCCTTGAACTGCCTGCACTCCTAGAGAAATTAAACGCCGATTACAAGCACGAGTTATTAGGAGAACGAATACTCAGTACCCCACCCCACTATGCTTATTTAAAAATTTCTGAAGGCTGCAATCGGACATGTGCATTTTGTGCGATTCCGCTAATGCGTGGCAAACATATTTCTAAGCCAATAGAGGAATTGGTACAAGAAGCAAAAAACCTGGCAAGAAACGGCGTAAAAGAGCTCATGCTCATCGCCCAGGAATTGACCTACTATGGACTAGACATCTACAAAGAACGCCGCCTAAATGAGTTACTGGAAGCACTTTGCGAAGTGGAAGGCATTGAGTGGATCAGACTACACTATGCCTATCCTAGTAAATTCCCTAGATCCGTTTTTGAAGTGATGAAAGCGCAACCCAAAATTTGCAATTACCTGGACATCCCACTGCAACACGCCAGCGATACCGTCCTCCAACGCATGCGCCGACAAATCACAAGAGCAGAAACAGAAGAACTCATCAACCACGCAAGAGAAGTAGTGCCCAATATAGCTATTAGAACGACCCTCCTTGTCGGTTTTCCTGGAGAAACGGAAGAGGAATATCAAGAGCTTTGCGACTTTGTAGAAAAAATGAAATTTGAACGAGTAGGTGTATTTCCTTATTCTCATGAAGAAAACACCCCAGCTGATCAACTTGTAGATGACGTGCCTGATGAAGTAAAAGAAGCAAGAGCCGCAGGGATTATGGAGATCCAACAAGACATTTCTTTAGACAAAAACGAAGAAAAAGTTGGCCAGACCTTGAAGGTGTTATTCGATCGGTATGAAGGAGGTTATTTCGTAGGTCGCACAGAGTCCGATAGCCCGGAAGTAGACAACGAAGTCCTTGTAAAATCGGAAAAACAGTTTGTCCGAATAGGCGATTTTGCTATGATTCACATTACCTCTGCAAGTGATTACGACTTGTACGGTGACGTGGTCCTTTAACGGAGACTACAAGGCAGGCAAATCTTCATCCTGTTCTACATGTGGCAGTTCTGTTGTTCTCTTAGGTGAGGCAATACTATTCCCTTCAATTTTTAATCCTCCACCTGTTTCTTTAAAATGGGACAATCCTACTTGTAATTGCTGAAAAACATTCTTTTTAGAATACCATTTATTGAGTTGTAAAAAATGGGGTACTTGTCCTATTGGAATAAAAATATCCTGCATAAAGAAGAAACGAGCCTGCAACCAAACCATAGAAACATAAAGCGCTGGAACTTCCACGATAGCTAGATGGTAAGGAAATATTTTTGTCCATAATGAACGATCAAACATTTCCATTATCTTTTCAAATTGCTGTGTACGATGTCCTTCATGGACAGAGTGCACTTCAAATTCTCCCTCCTTATTTTTATGAAATTCAAATGCCAAATGATGATCTCCTGCATCTTTTAAAAAACGCCAGGCATCAGCCGTCCTTCCATCGAGACAATCCGCGTGTCTTAAATCGTTCGAACTAAGTACATATAAAGGATGAGGATGATGCTCGTGATGTGCTTTGTGTACTTTGATAAATTCATTGGCATGATCTTGCTGGTAGGCGCTAAAGACCGCTCCATCCGTAATTAATTGATGTAATTGATCGGGTATTTTTATATAAGTAATGGCCATGATTTTATTGTTTATGGTTATAAGAGAAAATGGATAATAGTTTTTTTAGATGCGCTGCAAATTGGTCACTTCTTGCTTCGTGCAGTTTGTTTTTTTAGGTTGGATGGCTTTTCCAGGTGTACTTCCATTCGTCGCCAGTTTTTTTGTAAGCGGTTTTGTATTTGTCATACAAGATGGAAGATCGTCCGTACCAAGGGTCATCAACGACCAGCCAGTTTTGTCCATTGACGGTATAAGCTGCAGTGATCACAGTGGTATGACCTGCTCCACCCTGATTGCTCCAAATAATACCGCAGGGCATCGGTTGCGCTTTGTCAATTTCAGCAAGGATGTCTTCCCAAGAAGCAAAGGATCGGATCAGGCCACCATTGATACCTTCCAGAGAAAGTGCCTTTCCTGGATCACCTGCAAGATTATCACTACTTGATATTTGTGGATCCCGGAACGCATAAGAACAGACATCTGAACTCCCCTTCACTTTGTTATAGACCTCACATTGTGTCCAATTGTTTTTTATTCGTTGGTAATATTTGCTTATGCTCACTCCAACTGCGCACCAACACCAATTGGTTTGTTGTTGTTCTTCGATCTCGAAATCGGCAATGCCTATATTCTGAATCATTACCGCAGTAGAAGCATCCTTTGCCAAAGTGATACGGATGATATTTTCTCCAGTAACTGTTTTTTTCTTAGGAATGTGCCAGGATTTACTATAAAAACTCGTTGTCCCCGGATCAAAACCTGCAGTGATCAATGAACCATTGCAGGTGATGGTTATTGGACAATCTGATTTCCCTAGATGCGTCCCGCTCCGTAATGTCAAATTCAGCAATACACTTTTGGTCGTGGCCATTTGATAAGAAAGCTCAAAATAGCCTCCTTTTTTTCCGATTATCCAACAAGGGTAAGTCGGTTTGTATTGAGTACCGAATTCACTTTTTAGGCGAAGATGATCTGTTGCAGAAATGGCAGCAGTATTCAATTTTAGTTGCTCAAATCCATACATTTTAATAGTTGTTTAGAATAATGAATATTAGTGATTTGGTAGTAGGAGGAAATGACTTTAATGGATAATAATGGGAGGGAGAACTTACGTCCTCCCTCCTGCGATCCGGGAAGGTCCTCAACTCCTAACTCGGATCTGCGTAAGTAATATGGGTAACTAAATCCTGGTTTTTGGAGAATGCTGCCTGCTTGAATACAAAGCTGTTTGCTCCTGGGAACACCCATCTGTTCGCAGCTGAATTCAAGGCCTTTTCAAGATGTTTGGTATAATTGGTTAGTTGAGTTGCAATATTCTTGTAACTATTTTCTAAACTAGTTGCTACATTAGTTGTACCGTCTATCCCTGAAAATAAATCCTTGTCTAAACTGGATGCTGTGGGAACTTGTTTAGGATATTTATCTTTCATTGTTACTGTTAATTTTCCAGCGGGATCAACCTTAACGGTATAAATTGCAGTCGTCATATAGGCAGATATTAAACCTGTTACTTTTCCCATTCCCAAATCAGCAGGATCCAGATCAATATTCATGGAGTTATATAGGTTTAACGTAATCTCATTGTCTTTTACAGACACAAAACCCAAATTGCTGGCTGAAAGATTAAAATGACCAGACGTAATTGCTGTAGAATCGGAGGATTTTGAATCATGATTAGAACTCATAGTAAGAATCACGCTGTTTAATTGATCATCCGTCCAACCTAGCATTTTAAAAATATATCGAAATACAGAAGAAATTTTATCTTGATAGCTAAAGTTTGTCAAATGTGATGATAGACTGCAAGAAACACTATGTTTAAGAATGGTTTTCAATTTAATGGAGGAATTTCCGCTGATAACACCTTTTAGATTTTTATTCAAACTTGCGCCAAGATAATCTGCAAATACTTTTTTCCTTATGGCCATGGAACCGTGATATTTATTATTGTTTAATAAATCTTGTTTCTTCACCCAATTCCAATCAAAAGGAACAGAAACAGGCATCTTTTGGTTGTTGGTCATCATTAAATAATTCAAGGTGTACAAATTGTAATCCGTCGTTTTGTTTCCATTTTCATCATAATGAGGAACGACCTCCAAATTTAGCGACGTGGGTTGAACAGATCCAGTTGTTGGGTGTACATTATTCTTCTTCACTGCATAGCCCAACACGAATTTTCCATTAGTATGCATTGTTTGCCAATAGGTGTTGACAAAGTCCCTTTGTATGAGATTTTTGATAGGACTATTTTTTGCTACTCCTTTAATTGTTGGATAACTTTGCATTCCAGCGTTATTCAGATCAAGATATAATTGCTGAACACTAAATGCGCTTCTTGTATCCATGTTAAGCAATTGTTGTTGTGCACTTTTAGGCAACTGACTGAAGGCCGTCCCGTCTGCACTATCAAAATTGATGTCTACATTAAACTCAAAAATATATGGCTTTCCGCTTGGCTGCCCTATCTTTTTCCAAGCATAAGCACCATGACGGCCCCAGTCAAGCGTAACAATGTCAAAGGTTTTGAAGTAAAGTTGATAAGTGACCATTCTATTTCCCTTATCAAACTGAACTACATTTGGAAGCTTATCTAAATCAACACCCGGTGGTAGTCCAAATCCAGCCTTAATAGCAAAGACGAAATCAGAATTCAATAAGGTATCTGGCGGTGTACCTCCATCTGCTATTGAAAATGGATCAACACCTGCTATTGGTGTCATAGGAGTTATTGGCCCTCCTGGAGTTTGTTGTTGATACCAAATGGCGGCTGGTTTAATTTTACTGCCAGCGGTAAACAGGTAATGCTTTAAGGTCGAATTTATGGCTGCTCCAGTAGTACCGACGACCATGTCATAACCGTATTTCGGATCAGAAAGATTAGAGTCCAAATAGTCTGACTCTTGTCCAGCTGCAGCTCCTAGCATAATCTCGCCCGTTTCTTGAGTTGGTACGGTTTCGATAGGTTCGTCTTCCATTGACTTCGGAAAATGTAGATGACCTGCATAATCGATGGTCAATTCTACTAGTTCTCCGCCTGGAAGCGCATTGCAGATCGGATTTTTCTCCGTACTAAGCAATAACTGATTGGCATAGCTTACTTCAAAATAGATATCTGGTTTTTGATCAAAGAAGTTAGCAAATTGTTCTTTGTTAAAACCGATCTCGAATTTTCCGTCTTCACCTGTCAATGCAGACCCGAGAAAATCGTTTTCTGTTATTAAATCCTTGTCAAATGCTTTGATGACAAAGTTACGGACGATAGGACTTGCTGAGTTGTTTAATTTTCCGGTAAGTGTATACCGTTTTTCTTTTATTTCTAAAGACATGATTATTTAATTTTTAAATGTTTTAAACTTTGTTTTTAAGGAAGTTGTTCCACGATAACTGATGAAACAGTATATGTTTGAACAACTTCTTGTTTTGAAAAGTATTAGACCGTTCTTGTTGAGTTGACAACTGCTTCTTCCAGTTGCAAACCGGCAGTAATTTCTATCAGCACAAATTGAACGAAGATTAATACTTGCTTAGAGATTTCCTCGGTATCTACTTCTGCTGCAAAACCTGTAATATTGGCTAGTTTACTAGTAATATTTTCAGTCGCTCCCATTATCCCAAGGCTTTTGTCGACAACTGAAATCTTACTATCCAGTGCAGCTTCACCAATGTGATAGGCCGCAGGAACTAAGCCCAATAAGGCTAGCAAGGCACCAATACCATCAGACACTACACCCAGTTTTTTATTCATTTTCTTGATTTCATCTTCATCCGTCATTTTTTTCTTCTTTTTGACCGCTTTTGGAGCAACTAAAAATGCCACAAAATTCAGCATTCCAAGCTTGGATAGCGTAGAAGAAAATGTTTTCATTGTCGGGTTTTGTAAAGGGGCTGGTGTGTCAAAAAAGTTACTTACCACTGAAGATCCCATAGCGACAACTTTGGAGAAACCGAGGGCTTTTCCGATCACTGATTTCGCCAATCCATCCGACTCTTCATTGATCGCCTGCAAAATTCCTTTGAGAATATTGGCCACCCCAGCTATCAGGTGTCCCGTCTCATATATGGCGTGCATATCATCCCCTTTTAGTTGGATGGCACCATTGTTAGAGGAACCAAAGGCAGTTTTTAGATCTGCATATGTTTTTGCATTGTTGATCTTGGTCGAAATTGTATTGTCTCCTGATGGGAAAGGTGCTTTCTGATGCATTGCTTTGTAAATGATAGTTGCTGGAACTGCTCCAATCAAACAGATGACCTCCAATACAGACGGCAATTTGATCCCAAACAAATCTTCGAGAATGTCTGAAACAATCGGGATGTAAATTGGAGCATCCAATCCGGCTAACATATCATCAATCAGCATAATCATAAAGTCCAGCACCTCATCAATTACCAATTTGAATGTATCAAGTGCCATGATCGCAATATCACCAACAATTTTTTTCAAGATCACCTTCAAATCAGGATGGTTCTTTTTGCCGTTGGAAACAAACAATTCCTTGACATGACCAATCAGCAAATTCATGGTGGCTTTTTCTCGCTCAAAGAAGGACGACAAGTCATCTAATCCACTATAGGACGTATCTTCTGATGTCGTGGAGCTGGCCAATGTTACCTCACTTCGGTGTACATTGTGCTTGAAATGATTCATCAACATTCTGGCTGGTGCGGAGTGGCTTTTTGGATGCGACTCCTTTTTATCCAGTGTTTTATCCAATGGATGGTTGGCCGTTCCTAAATCTGGAGTTGGCAGTTTTGCCCAATCTCTGATGGTTTGTTCGGCGCCATCGATTTTTGTATTGACGGCCTTTTTTGCAGTTTTTAGCTCATCTGTCATACTGCCGAAGAAGATCCTGATCAATTGCATCATTGCTTGCTTCGTTCTGACGATATCGCCCCATGCAAATATAAATTTGATGAAATTCCATAAATCTTCCAGACCTTTCACAAACTGCTTCCAAATTACTACTAAAGCTTGTCCAATTTCTTCTACGGTCTTTAATAAGAATCCATATACTTTTCCCGCAATAGTTACTATGAAGTGCCAGGCATCCGTAGCAGTATCCTTTACGATCTCTACCACGTGCTTCACCTCATGCGCTATCCAGGAAAACAAATCACCAGCCACCGCCGTTATATACTGAGTTCCATTTACTGAAGGCCCTCCCAGGGCTATAGCATTGTTTCCACCAGTTTTAATACCAGTAAAAGCAGTGTTCATACTTTTAATAGCTTTGGCTAAATTTGCCTTATCAGTGTCAGAAACGGAGGATGGAATAAGCGATTTTTGAGTGCCATCACCTAGGGTAATAGTGGCTTTATTCAAAGAATCAACAGAATTTAGTTTGCTAACTTTTTCCATAGAAGCATGTACTGGACGAAATGTTGCTTTCTGCGAAGGATCATCCATATGAAAATCAAAGGACGTCCCCTTCATCCCATCTACCCATTCAATGATACTAATTACACCGCTGCTATCTGTTTTAACCTTTATTGGTGTGGTATCCAAACTGTAGTAAAGATTATTGATGTGAACTTTCACTCTCGCTTTTGCAGTTACTGTGACTTCAGTATTGGCAACGGGAATATTATTCTCGTCAGATACATGAAGTGTAGAAGTATAAGACATTGCTTTCGTTGGCTTAGCACGGTCATCTAAGGTGGGTAATTCTATTTGTTGAGTTTTCCACAAACTAGTTGTTGCATCCTGAAAGCCTTTTAAAATCTCCCCACCTCCAATATTAGCGAAGTAGGTTAATCCGGAGTTGGTATTGTCTACGTAAGTTGTCAGTTGCTCGACTCCTTTACGCAAGGGCAAAGGCATAGAGCAAGAATTTGCTTTGCCGATAGTAGCCGAAGAAGAGGCACAGTAAAAAATCTCGTCATTGGCGTTCAATCCCCAAACAACGATTCTATTGTTTACATTCGAAGTAAACAACTTTCTTACGTTATTAAACAAGTCACTTTTGCATACAACTATTGGTGTTGCCATATGCTGCTGATTACTCGAAGAGTAGTAATATAAGTTTCCTCCACCTGCAAGGAACACATCGGTTTCATCTGCATTTCCAGCTGCCGCTTTGCAAACAGAAAATGCGCAATTGCCTACATTTAAGGTAGTGTTACTGATATCTAGATTTGTTGGATTGGGAGCAACAGTAGGATCAAAGGGATTTTTAACTGGCACGTAAATAAGCTCCACCAGATTATTCAAATTACCAAGCGTATAGATACCGTCTACAGGAGCCCCTGCTTTTCTACCAATCTGACTATCTAGCATTGTGTCTGTCGACAAATCATTAGGCATTGGGTGGTGATTCCATTTTTGGGCTGCTGTTCGGTCGATCCAATAGCGAGCGATTAGATTATTCCCATCTTTTGTATCTGCTACAATGATTGATTCACCACTTTTTGCTTTTGCAAGAGAGATATCCTGTATAGACAAAGTCAATCCTGCCGTTGCATTTTTACGGTCATCAGTTATAGGAGCCCATTGAATGTTTTTTATCCAATTTAAATCGGCATTAGAATTCCCAAAGGAGAGGTATAGACTGTCAACACCGGCTGAATTCGTTATTACCAATGCGACATCAATATTCCCATTGGTATAATTTTGTGCGACATCAAACATTTTTGCCTTACCAGGAAAGGGAAGTTTTGCTGATATTTCTGTTTTCTCCCAGCCAGTTAGGCTGCCTTCTTTTTCATGGGTAAGGTAGAATTTGTTGTCAGTACCAATTGAAAAAAACAAGGCATGTCCTTTTGCGGTTTGTGCTGCCAGAAAGTCTTTTTGTGGAGCAATTAGCTCTACCTGCTTGTAGTTTTCCATCATTTCTGTCGAAGTCGTCATTTTGTAGTTGGTGCCGGCCGCCCCGCCTAGAAGGATGGTTTCTTGCACTGGCAATTGATGAACGGCCTCATCAGCAACATCAATATCTAGTGTTATTCCTTCTAGATTAGAAGGGGTCGCATTACAAATGATGTTACTTTGAGTGTCCAGAATTAACTGATCTCCGTCAAACACTTTGAAGTAGACGTCTGGTCTTCGGTCAAAAATAACTGGGCTGAAATCATTCAGGTCAAACAAAATTTCAAACACCCCCGATTTGCTGGTATTGGAAGACCCTAAAAAATCATCATTCAGCAAGTCTTTATCGTAGGCAAAGACCTTAAAGTTTGAGATTTTTTTTCCACTCTTATTGTTTACTTTTCCAAGTATCCGATAAGTAGTTTCATACTTTTGAATAGACATAATTTTAATTTAAGTTAATTAATAATTAAAGCGCTAACTATCTGTTTTTCTTAGTATTAAGGCTATTTCTAATTTGGTGTTAAGCACTAGGGTTTGAACTCTGCATCAATGCACTCAAATCTCAATACTTGTTGTCCAAATGGGGGCAGACATAGCACTCCAGGGAGAATGATTTTCATTCTCAAAAAGATCAAATTGTTTAAAAGAAAAATTTAGATAATTAACTATTGACACTTCAAAGATAAGCGCCGTCTAAGGGATAGAAAACCATAAATATATATCAAAGGATATAGATATTATTGTCAATTGTTTTGGTTTGGTCCTTTTAACGTACATTAATAAAGGATAAGTATGTGTAAAAGTATATAGGATACATTAGGTATGTTTATTCGGTTTGCTAAAAAGGGACAAATCAAGATTTGTACTTTGGAGTAACAATCCTGACAATATGCTATTTGCTAATGCATGTATTGTGTTGAAGTACAAAATGTTGTGAGGTGTTTCAAACTAATGGATAATGTTTGTGCCATAAAAACAAAAAAGTCTGGCAGAATTAAATCTACCAGACTTCAAATATTTAATAAGTTGCTTTTCGCAACCTAGCAACGAATGCCAGGATTATTTTGCGTCATCAACTTCTTCGAATTCAACATCAGTTACATCTTCGCTTGTCGTATCACTACCATTCTCGGTAGTTGCCTCTGGATTTGGTTCTGCTCCAGGAGCTCCTTCTTGTCCACCAGCGTACATGTGTTGACTAGCTGCCTGCCAAGCCGTGTTCATTTTTTCCATGGCTGCATCAATTGCGTCGAAATCTTTAGCAGCATGTGCCTTTTTCAACTCTTCAAGTGCAGCGGTGATGTTTCCTTTTTCTGCTTCAGGAATCTTTTCACCAAACTCAGTCAATTGTTTCTCTGTTTGGAAAATTAGAGAGTCAGCATTGTTCAGTTTGTCAATTTCTTCTCTGGCTTTTTTGTCCGACTCTTCGTTGGCCTTCGCCTCGTTTTTCATTCTTTCGATTTCTTCCTTAGACAAACCTGAAGAAGCTTCGATACGGATAGATTGTACTTTTCCGGTTCCTTCATCTTTTGCAGAAACATTTAGGATACCATTCGCATCAATATCAAAAGTTACTTCGATCTTAGGAGTACCTCTCCTTGCAGGTGGTAAACCGTCAAGAATAAACCGACCAATTGTTTTGTTAGCATGTGCTACTTGGCGCTCTCCTTGCAAAACATGGATTTCTACAGATGCCTGATTGTCGCTCGCTGTGGAGAAAACTTCAGATTTTTTAGTAGGAATCGTTGTGTTTGAATCAATCAGTCTTGTAAATGCACCTCCCATCGTTTCAATACCAAGAGACAATGGTGTTACATCTAAAAGTAGTACATCTTTCACGTCACCGCTCAATACACCACCTTGGATAGAAGCGCCTACAGCAACCACCTCATCAGGATTAACTCCTTTGCCAGGTTTCTTGCCAAAAAACTCTTCAACAGCTGCTTGAATTCTAGGAATTCTGGTAGAACCACCAACAAGGATTACTTCATCGATATCGTCTTTGCTAATACCAGCATCTTTAAGTGCTTCCTGACAAGGTTTTAGCGTTCTGGCAACTAGCTTGTCTGCCAATTGTTCGAATTTAGCTCGTGACAATTTCACTACCAAGTGTTTAGGAACACCGTCTACTGCAGTAACATATGGAAGATTGATTTCTGTTTCTGTAGAAGAAGAAAGTTCGATCTTCGCTTTTTCCGCAGCTTCTTTCAAACGCTGAAGTGCCATTGGGTCTTTACGTAAATCAACATTTTCCTGGGCAATAAATGTTTCTGCCAACCAGTCCATGATAACAATGTCAAAATCATCTCCACCTAAATGGGTATCACCGTTCGTTGATTTTACTTCAAAAACTCCGTCGCCCAATTCAAGAATAGAAACATCGAACGTACCACCACCAAGGTCATACACAGCGATTTTCATGTCTTTGTCTCTCTTGTCCATCCCGTAAGCTAGAGCAGCTGCGGTAGGCTCGTTTATTATTCTTCTTACTTTTAGACCCGCAATTTCTCCAGCCTCTTTTGTCGCCTGACGTTGTGCATCATTGAAGTAAGCAGGAACAGTAACAACAGCTTCTGTAACATCATGTCCTAAGTAATCTTCAGCCGTTTTTTTCATTTTCTGAAGGACCATAGCAGAAATTTCCTGAGGAGAATATTTTTTCCCATCAATTTCTACACGAACAGTACCGTTTGTTCCTTCAACTACTTTATAGGATATATGGGTTAGTTCTTTCTTGTTATCCTTGTAAAGTCCTCCCATAAATCGCTTGATAGACATAATCGTGCGAATAGGGTTAGTGATTGCCTGACGTTTTGCAGGATCTCCGATTTTACGTTCACCATTATCTAGAAAAGCAACAATCGAAGGTGTCGTTCTTCTTCCTTCCTCATTAGGAATAACTACTGGCTCATTCCCCTCCATCACTGCTACGCAAGAATTAGTGGTACCTAAATCGATTCCAATAATTTTACTCATATCTTATTTAATTTTAAATTAGTTTGATTTAATTTATAAGTACGGTGTATCCTATTCAATTGATATGCCAAGGCTGGATATCATTGATATTATGCCATTTTTACAAAAAAACATGACAAAACAATAAAGTCTACTTGTCTGAAACTGACAAAACGTCAGAATGACAGGAAATTAATGATATGAAGCGTGTAATTATTGGCAATTGAAAAGATCGCCGATGAAACCTAAATCTTTGGTCAGCTCGTTTTCCAAAATTTCAGTTATCACGGTACCGTCTGCCTGAACATTTGTCGTTTCTTTGAAATTGCGACAGGAAAATACGCCGCGCCCGTCTGACAAATTGGTATAAATAGGTAAGGGCAATGTTCCAGTAATGCCAACATTAGCCGCCCCAACATTGATGTAGCTATACAATTCTTCTCCTCCAGCGTCAACTCGCACAGTGAACTGCCCTAGTTGTCTACAATAGCGCTCATCTTGAATTAATTGATTCGCTAAAAATTGATAAAGGCTTCCACCATCAATTCCATATTCTATAGCATTTTGGTTAGAAGGGGTAATAGTTTGGGCAATTTCCCATACCAACACTTTGTCTTCTGGGCCAGCAGGAGTTTCATCATCATATTCAGTATAGGCTATTTCCATTGTAAGGTCATAAAATGCCGCATTGTCTGCTTTTTGCCATCTGAAGTTGGTGTTTGTGCCTGGAACCCACTTCATTCTTGAATTAGGATTATCCAATATTGAGATAGGTCTGGTGATATTGAAACCAGGGATCATATTTGTAGTAGCAGTTATCTTTTTGTTAGTGTCACCGTTTTCAATTTCCAGGCGGTACGATTTTTCAGCATCGATCAGAGCCGTGGTTTTGTAGACATAGTTTGGTGAATTGGCAAAAGCACCAGCCGGCTTGACATAACCTTCTAAATTGGCGTCTACCTGTGTCATTGCATAGGTGTTTTCCGCACCGCCAGAAGGAGTAAGTTCTACTAGATTTACTACGATATTACTATAATATATAGAGTCTGGTATTTGTGCGATGGACACTGCACTCGTCGCTTCATCTAAAAATGCCTTTTCTACCTTTACATAATGAGCAGTATCTGAGGGGCTCAATATTCCATATGCAACGGTAATATCTTTCCAATCATCCACCAAATCAAAATCGTTGGAACATGAATAAGAGAGTAAAATGGTCAGGCAGGCAAGGTATACAGCTATTTTTTTCATGGTCGCAAAGATACTATTTTTTTTCAGGAAAAACAGCAATAAGTGTACCATTAACATAATAGCAATTAATGTCTTTTTTCTAATGAAACGGCCACTTTCTAAGAGTTCTCCATCTAAGATTTACAATTCCTTTATTTGACTAGGTGAACCGATTCAAAAAAGTTGATAATTTTCTCCAACAAATTGTATATTGCTGCCCGAATTAAATTGAAGTTGTTTAAAACAATAGTATGTCAGTACACAAAGAGATAAAAAAAATAACGGTGCATGTCCTCCATGCCATGAAATTGCGAGGGGAGAAAATATCAATGCTTACTGCCTACGACTATTCCATGGCTAAAATTTTGGATGCCGCAGGGGTAGATATATTGTTAGTCGGAGATTCTGCATCTAATGTTATGGCAGGGCATGAGACGACCCTACCGATTACTTTAGATCAAATGATTTATCATGCGCAATCTGTAGTTAGAGCAGTAGATCGGGCCTTGGTGGTGGTAGATTTGCCATTTGGCTCTTATCAGGGAAACCCAATGAAAGCACTGGCGTCTACTATCCGAATAATGAAGGAATCAGGTGGACATGCAATAAAACTGGAAGGCGGCGCAGAGGTATCGGAATCCATTACTCGCATTTTGTCTGCTGGGGTTCCTGTAATGGGGCATCTTGGATTGACGCCTCAGTCGATTTATAAGTTTGGAACTTATACTGTCAGGGCAAAGGAAGAAGAAGAAGCGGAGAAACTAATAGAGGATGCGCTTTTGCTTCAAGAACTCGGGTGCTTTGCTATTGTTCTGGAAAAAATTCCTGCAAAACTGGCAAAAAAAGTCTCTGAAAAATTGCTAATTCCAACAATTGGGATTGGTGGTGGGCCAGATACAGATGGGCAGGTACTGGTTACTCATGATTTGCTAGGTATCACGAAAGATTTTCATCCAAGATTTTTACGTCGGTATGCAGAGTTGTTCCAAGTAATTCAAGAAGCTGTTGAAAAGTATATAATTGATGTGAAAAAGAAGGACTTCCCTAACGATAAGGAGCAATATTAGGAGTAGAGGATAGAAGGACAAAATTTTGACGGCAGTGTTAACAATAAGGTTCTTCTTTATACTTTAATAGGCTACTTTTAAGGAAAAAATATCCATTGTTTTGAAAAAACGGGTAACTTTCATCGCTGCTGGAGTTTTTTTATTGGTGCTCCTTGGTTTTGGGTGGCTTTATCCTAAAGTTTTTGCACCAAATATTCCTAAACAAATAAATAGTCGTTATTGCTATATCCCAAAAGGCGCTACCTTCGATGAAGTGGTCTATGTTCTAAAAGATCAAATCGGGTTAAAAAATGAAAAGACCTTCCGTTGGTGGGCAAAAATAAACGCTCTTAAACCTCGAGCTGGGAGATTCGAAATCACTCCTGGCATGAACAACCTTGGCCTTGTCCGATTACTAGGCAAGGGAAAACAAGCGCCTGTTCAAATCACCATTCACAGCAAACGACTTCCAGAAGATCTTGCCAGTCAATTAAAAAATGAACTGGAACCCGATTCGGTAGACTTCATGCAGGTATTCAATGATTCTGTTTTTCTTGGATCATTGAGTTCTAGTCCTGCGTCGGCGTTGGAGCTGGTTATTCCAAATACCTATGAGTTTTTCTGGAATACAACTCCGCAACAATTTCTTACCAGAATGAAAGCGGAACAAGAAAAATTTTGGACGACCTCAAGAAAAGAAAAAGCAAAAAAACTAGGCCTATCTCCCAAGGAAATCTATATTCTGGCATCTATTGTTCAAAAAGAATCGAATAAGGAAGCAGAGCAGGATCGAATAGCTGGTGTTTATCTTAATAGACTGAATGCGAAAGGCTGGAAATTGGAAGCAGATCCTACAGTGATCTTTGCCTGGAAAGATTGGACGATTAGGCGTGTCTTAAAGTCGCATTGTGAGATAGACTCTCCATACAATACCTATAAATACCCGGGCTTGCCTCCTGGACCAATCTGTATGCCATCGATTAAAACTATTGATCGGACGTTGGATGCAGAGCGACATGAGTACTTCTATTTTTGTGCGAAAGCAGGTGGTTCAGGGTATCACAATTTTGCGAAAACACTAGAAGCTCATCAGGTGAATGCTCGAAAATTTCATCGGTGGTTGCGCACAGAGGGCATTCGATAACTTACTTAGTTTTTTCCTTTCGATACAACACATGAATGAATAATGGATCCTTTGCATCAATCCAAGGATGTCCAAATTCCTTGATTTTTGTCATTCCGATCTTTTGCATAACCCGCTCGGATCGTTTATTGGGAAGTGGAGTGAAGGAATAAATTTCCTTTAGATCGAGGTCATTAAACCCATATTCGAGGCATCTGATGGCTCCTTCCGTAGCATAACCCTTTCCCCATGCTGCCTTTTTTAGCCGCCATCCTATTTCGACACAAGGGGTGAAGTCGGTTTCCATGGCAGAGTGGATTAGTCCAATAAATCCGACAAATTCTCCATTTTTCAATTGGTCTACTGCATAGAAAGTAAGGCCCTTTTCAAGGAAATGGTCATTCAATCGGTCAACTAATTTATCTGATTCCTCCTTGGTTTTTGTAGTTGGGAAATACTCCATTACTGCTGGATCGGCGTTCATTTTTGAGAATGCTACTTTGTCTGCTTCCTGCCAATTTCGGAAACCAAGTCTTTCTGATTGAAATAGGTACTGTTTCAAGGTATATTTTGTTTTTTTGTATTTACATATAGATATTTGTAACTCCCAATTCATTATTTGGGAGTAGTTACAAAACTAAAAATGAAATTTAATATTAAATGAATTGTAGACTAAATTGCCTGACAAATTGCGATTAATTGAAATGTTTTTGGTTGTTGTTTCCTATAAAAATCAATCAACTGCTTACTAGGAAATTCAGCTTTAGATAAAATATAAAAGGAATCCTTTACTAGACAAAATAATTAATTCCAATTTCATTCCTAATTGAATAGGAATTCTACCATAGAATCAGTAATTTCGGGAATTCGATTAAAGTTTAAAAAGTTTTATGAGTAATACGAATGAAAAAAGACCCCGATCAGTTACCTTAAAAGGTAACCCTTTGGTCTGTACGATGTGCAAAGGCGATCGTTTCTATGTTGAAACAGTCAAAATAGACCCTATGGTAGGGCAAATTTTGAACTTAAATCGATCTGATGTTTCTGCCCCAAGTTATGTTTGCGCGAAATGCAAACACGATCACTGGTTCCTTGGTTAATCGTACAATGGTTAATCCTTTAGACAACAGCTACCATTAGCTAATCCTAACCATTAACCAATTCTCCCATATCAAGCAAGAGTTTTGTTTTGAATATGGTCACCAAAGAAAGTGCATCTTCAATCTCTCCTTTCATTGCCATGTCCAGTAATTCATTAAAATGAAGTTTTCTGACTTTTAAGTCCTCCGTGTCTTCAGGTTCGGCTTCCCCTTGGGTTAGCTCTTGTGCTACATAAGCAATCCCCATCTCATTAGTAACAGAGTTGGAAATCTGGAGATCTACAATCGGTGTCCATTTTTTTGCGATCAGCCCTGTTTCTTCTTTCAATTCTCTTTTAGCAGAATCAAGGAGATCGATGCCATGAGGGCCACCACCTTCGGGTATCTCCCAACTGTATTTGTCGAGCGTATATCGGTATTGTCCGACGATCCATGTATTCATATCCTTATCCAATGGCAAAATCCCGATCGCTACATTTTTAAATTGCACGACTCCATAAATACCAGGAGAACCACCAGGAGTAGTCACTTCCTCATGGGAAACAGCTATCCATGGATTGGAATAAACTTCTTTTTTCGAATGTGTAATCCAGGGGTTTTCCATGTATGATTTAGCTTTCTGTTAACAATCGATCTACTACTTTTCGGACACCTGTTGTTGCATTTTCTGCTAAGACTTCAAAGTTGGGTATGCTCTCCAGGCCAGTAACATTAGGCTTAGGGTCGACAAAGAAAATCTTAGAACCTTGAGGTACATAATGGACCAAACTTGCTGCAGGATACACTTGCATCGAAGTACCCACAATGATACAAACATCCGCCATTGAAACCAATTGCACTGCAGCCTCCAACATTGGAACATCCTCCCCAAACCAAACGATATGTGGCCTCAATTGCGAACCACGGGCACATTTATCACCCGTATTAATATCCCCTTCACAATCATAAATTAAACTTTTGTCTAGTGAACTTCTAGATTTTTTTAGCTCGCCGTGGAGGTGGAGAATTCGTTTTTGTCCAGCTCGCTCATGCAGATCGTCTACGTTTTGAGTAACCACAACGGATTCAAATTTTTTGTCCAGTTCTGCTAAAGCAAAGTGTGCCGCATTAGGCTCAACAGTGTGCAGTTGAGCACGTCGCTGATTGTAAAAATCGAGGACCATCTCCCGATTTCGTCTCCATCCTTCTGGTGAAGCAACCTCCATTACATCATGGCCTTCCCAAAGACCATCGGCATCTCTGAAGGTTTTTATTCCGCTTTCAGCGCTAATGCCAGCACCAGTTAGTATTACTATCTTTTTCATTGTTATTAATTTTGAATTCCTAAGTTAGAATACAAGATTTTCCTTTTATTAGTTCCTTAGCGGGTGATTAGTTAATGATAAATGGTTGTTTAGCAATAAAGTAACACCTTTCTAAACTATTGATTAACTCAACCCTTAACCATCTTAAATGCATTACCTAAATTATCAATTAAGTTGGAGGCCACCAGTGATTCCATGCTTTCTTGCCCCAAAGCCAAGTCGCCAGCTAGTCCGTGCAAGTAAACCCCAAGCACGGAAGCCGAAAAAGGACCATATCCAGAAGCCAATAAGCCAGTTATTATTCCTGTCAACACATCGCCACTTCCCGCAGTGGCCATACCTGGATTTCCAGTAGAATTGTAGTAGGAATTGCCTCCAGGCGTTGCAATACAAGTGTGGGCTCCTTTGAGGACAATATATACGCTCAAATCCTGAGCGACAGAAACTTGAAGCTCATTGCGTTCAAAGTTGTTGTTGGTTGCTCCGAACAATCGTTCAAACTCTTTAGGGTGTGGGGTTAGAATACTGTTTTTGGGAATTAGACGAATCCAGTCTTTGTTGAGTGCCAGAATATTTAGGGCGTCTGCATCTAGTATTATTGGTTTTTTGAAGTTTAAAAGTAAGGTTCTAAGGGCTAGTTGGGTTAATTCCTCCGTGCCTAGTCCACAACCTATTCCGATAGCAGCGTATTTTTTATAATCTGTTACTTTCGTGAATATTTGTTCATTGCTATCTAAACTGACCATCGCTTCGGGTACAGTAGATTGCAGTATCGACAAACCATATCTTGGCGCGTGGACAGTGACCAATCCTGCTCCAGATTTTATACATGCCTTTGTTGCCAGTACAGCTGCACCCAACATTCGTTTAGAACCAGCAATAATAAGTGCATGGCCGTAGGTCCCTTTGTGCGAAAACTTTGTTCTTTCTCGATAAAGACTGGCGGCTAAATCCTGATTTACATAATGGAAAAAGGTTTCGGTTTCCTTCAGATATTGTGGGTGCAGACCGATTGGAGTAGTTGACCACTCCCCTACACTTCCATAATTTTCAGGAAACATAAACGCTAGTTTTGGAAGCTGAAAGCTTAATGTCCGTTCTGCTTTTATTGTTGTACCATTGGAATATCGATCTGCGAAGAGTCCAGAAGGAATATCCACACTGACTCTTTTACAAGGCTGTATATTCAAATGTCGGATGACATCTTCTACAATTCCATTGGCATTTCGGGTGAGCCCAGAACCCAGAATGGCATCTATGATGATGCTTCCCGATGGCATTTTGGGCATTGGATGTCCTTCCCCGATTTGTAATATGTCAACTGCAGTAATTTCTTTTAGTCTAGCTAAATTCTCTTCAAAATCAGGGGTGCACTTTGAAGTTACCAGAAACAAATAGACGGTTATTGAATAATCTTTTTGGGAAAGCATTCTAGCAATTGCTAGTCCGTCTCCCCCATTGTTTCCCGGGCCACAAACAATCGAAACAGGACTGGAATTGTTATACAAAGAAACAAACCAATCGGTAAATGCCATTGACGCCCGTTCCATCAAATGAATAGAAGAGACCGGCTCCTTCGCGATGGTGTACGCATCTGCATCTCGAATCTGTTTTGATGATAAAATTTTCATTATTGTTGATTTATAATGCGACTAGATTATAACTCCAAGCCTAAGTCTTTGCTATTCAAACCAAAAAATCACGCATTTAGTCATTCATGCATTATATTTCTACCCAATCCGCGATAAACACATTGGTATCTCTGGTACCTCCATTGTTCCGATTAGAAGAAAAAACCAATTTCTTCCCATCAAAAGAAAACATAGGAAAAGCATCAAATGTATTGTCAAACGTCAATTGCTTTAAGCCAGTACCATCTTCATTGATCATAAAAATATTAAAAATTCGGCCGCTTTTGGTGTGGTGGTTGGTACTGAATACAATTTTATCTCCAGAAGGGTGATAATATGGCGCCCAATTGGCACCCCCTAATTGAGTAATTTGTTTCAGATTACTACCATCCACATTACAGGTATAAATTTCCATATTTGTAGGCTGTACCAATCCTTTGGCTAGAAAATCTTTATAGGCTTTTATGGCTTCTGCCGTTTTGGGGCGGGAGGCTCGGAATACTAATTTTTTACTATCTGGAGAAAAGAAGGCGCCTCCATCATAGCCAAGACCACTAGTTATTTGTTTTACATTGCTACCATCCGTATTCATAGTATACAACTCCAAGTCTCCGGAGCGCATAGAAGTAAAAACGATTTGCTTACCATCAGGAGAAAGTGTGGCTTCTGCATCATAGACGTTTTCATTGGTAAGCTGCTTGGTGATTTTTCCAGTCATATCACTCACAAAAATGTTGAAATCACTGTAGATTGGCCATACATATTTGCCATTTACTGTTCTAGGAGACTCAGGGCATGCTTCGTTGCCTAAGTGAGTGGAAGCATATAGAATAGACTGATTGCCAGGCATAAAATAGGAACAGGTCGTTCTGCCTTTTCCAGTGCTTAGCAATTGAGGTGGTTTGTCCCCATGGCCATCAATTGACATGGCATATATTTGATCACATTTTGCGCCCCATTTTTCATTCGTAGCTTGAAATACCAATTGCTTATTGTCAAAACTAAAATAGGCCTCAGCGTTGTCCCCACCGAAAGTTAATTGTTTGACATTCTTAAGGTTAACTTCCTTTTCGTAATGGACTTTTTGGGGAGGCGTTTCTTTCTCACCATGATGATGGTGATGGCCCTTTTCATCCGATCCGTGACTATGTCCGTGTTCTGAATGATCGTGCTTGCATCCAATAAATACCAGTATGATTAAAACCCCCATAAATGCTCTCATAAACGTGTAATATTATTATTTATTTAATTTAATGTGCAAATGTAAGCAAACCGAATTTGGGCTTTGTAAGATTATTGTAAGAATTATACCTATAATAAATTAGTTTGTCTTGAAATTGACATGGAAACTCTTATTTTGGCATTGCTCAATTAATCTTGACATTAACAAAACTCAAATTGAATGAAGATTAAATTTCCAGAAGGCTTTTTATGGGGAACTTCTACCGCCGCAGCCCAAGTAGAAACTGCTTTCGATCATCAATGGAAAGGTACCAAATCCAACGATGGGTACACGTTTTTGAGAACTACAGACCATGAAAAACGCAGAGAAGAAGATATTGGATACATCAAGCAATTTGGAAGCGTTTATCGATGCGGGGTGGATTGGTCAAAGTTGCAGCGTGGGCCGAACGAACTATTTGATTCCGAGGTAGTAAAGGAATATCAGCTTTTTTTTCAACGATTGTTGGATGAAGGAATGCGCATTATGTTTGTTTTTCACCATTTTTCCAACCCCAATTGGTTTGAAAAAACAGGTTCTTGGCTTACAGACAAGCAGGTACCTGTTTTTATGAATTATGCCGAGCAGTGTATTGAACACTTTGGCAAGTATGCTTTTATCTTCAACACCTTCAATGAACCGGGGGTTTATGCCTTAAATAGTTATGTGGTGGGCCATTTTCCGCCCTACAAAAAAAGCCTTCGAAAAGGAAATAAAACCTTGAGAGTGATGGGACAATGCCATGAACTCCTATATGATAAATTGAAGCAGACTTATCCAGATAAAGAGGTAGGGATATCTAAGAATACAGGTATATTTTTTGGAACAAACCTTCTGGGAAAACTAGCTGCCAAATTTGTAGATTGGTGGTTCATCGATAAAGCTTCCACCTATTTTGAGAAAAATGATTTTTGGGGGATTAGCTATTATGTATACATGCCATTTGACCCTAGACCAATTTCTGAAGTAGAGTTTCCTGGAAAATTGAAGTCAATGGGTATTCCAAATGACAAGATGTGGGGATATCACCCTCCAGGACTGAAGCAAATCCTTTTGCGCTTTCATAAAAAATACAACAAACCAATTATCATCACGGAGAACGGCGTTTGTACCGACGACGACGATTTCAGACAACAAAGTATCAAAGACTATCTCACACAATGCCACGAAGCCATTGAAGAAGGAGTACAGTTAAAAGGCTATACTCATTGGTGTACGTGGGACAACTATGAGTGGAGCCTCGGTCCGACCTACCGCTTTGGTCTGGTACGAGTAGATATGGAGACGATGGATCGAACAATGACTGGTGCAGGGCTACTTTATAAGAAAATTGCAGAGGAGAATGGTTTTTAGTAGGGGTTAATGAGGTAATAGTTGATGGATAATGATCCGCACGAATAACGATTATTCTTAACTATTAAACCAATAAATTACTAAAGAATTCCCCCTGTTTCCAAGCTTTACAACTTAATTACAAATGAATTAGAAAAAATTGTTTTAAAAAAGAAAACATTATTTCTTAATTTGTAACACGTAATCGACTCAAAATACCTAATGAATTATACCAAAACGATTGTAGTGGTTGCCCTGCTGTTCTTCAGCACTCCGTTTTTTGCGCAAAATGGTTTACCAGCAACCTCAGGAGCACGAGGCCTAGGAATGGGGAATGTTGGCACAACATTTCAAGATATTTATAGCGCTTTTGGCAACCAGGCCGGTTTAGCACATCTCAAAGAAGCCAGTTTTGCCATACATGCAGAGCGAAGATTTCTAGTAGAAGGGATCAATTCCGTTTCTGCTGCCTTTGCCTACCCTACTAACTCTGGAACATTTGGCTTGTCTATTAACTATTTTGGATATGGAGAATACAATGAGCAGAAAATTGGTCTAAACTACGCAAGAAAACTATTTGATAAAGTGTCGATAGGTGCTCAATTTGATTATTTAGGGACTAATTTCAATGATCCAATTTATGGCAACAGAGCTTCTTTTACATTTGAACTTGGCGTTCAGGCAAAATTGATGAAAGAGTTTTTAGTTGGGGCGCATATTTTTAGTCCAGTCCGTATTCAGCTAACTGATGATAGTCGAGATAATATCCCTACACAGTTTAAGGTAGGATTGACGTATCTGCCAAGTGACAAACTTAGCGTGACTGCAGAAGTTGAAAAGGATATTGATTTTCCTGTTTCAGTTGGTGTTGGAATGGAATATTTCCTTATTGACAAACTAGCTGTTCGTGCTGGAATTGGAACAGAACCGACGCAAACCAGTTTTGGCCTTGGGGTTTATCTGAACAGTGTAAACATTGATTTTGCAAGTAGTTATCATTGGGTGCTTGGATTTACGCCAAGTATCTCTGTGGCTTTCACTATAAATAACAAAAAGTCCAAACCAAAAACGAAGAGTCAATCTTAGATTATGGCACATAAATATCTATATCATCTGCTTCTTCTAGTATTTATTGCATTTGCAATGCCAGTAAACTCTTTCGCGCAGAAAAAAGATAAAAAAAACAAAGACGACTTCACTGCTGATGAGTTAGACCCCCAAACACAAGAATTGGTGGAATACATTGTGGAGGCTAATGATTCTGAATTTGATTTGACCTTTTTGTTAGAACGACTTGAGTTTTACACAAAAAAACCACTTCAACTAAATACCGCGACCAAAGAAGATCTTCAGGATTTTGGCTTATTGAACGACATTCAAATCAATAATCTCATTAACTATAGAGAGAAATTTGGAGAACTGATTGCCGTTTATGAGTTGCAAGCGATCGAAGGGTTTGACAAACGAACCATTTTTGGAATTCTGCCATTTGTAAGGGTGAAAGGAGACATTGAGACGTTTCGAGTCTCCCCTATTAGTATGCTGCATAAGGGGACGAATGAGGTGTTGATCCGATATCAAAGAGTTCTTGAAAATCAGGCAGGCTATGATCCTGATCGCACGAATGGCTATCTTGGTGATCAAAATAAATACTATGCTCGTTTCCGCCATCAATATGAAAACCGCCATAGCTGGGGGATTACTATGGAAAAAGACGCTGGTGAAGAGTTTTTTAGAGGCTCTAACAAAAAAGGATTTGATTTTTATTCCGGCCACGTTTATTATAGAAACCTGAATAAAGTGGTAAAGGGGATTTCCCTTGGAGATTATGTCGTAAGTTTAGGACAGGGACTAGTAATTGGAGCAGGTTTTGGCGCTGGGAAATCCTCTCAGGTCATGAATATTAAAGCGCGTGCTCGGACACTAAAACCCTACACTTCTGTAGCCGAATCCAATTTTAGGCGAGGAGCTGCCGCGCATTTGGCGTTTGGGAATATTGAAGTGCTTGGTTATGTTTCTACAAAATCATTTGATTTTGGTGTTTTGGAGGTGATTGATACGAATGATATTGATATTCCCGGCGAAATTTTTATAACTGGAGGTCTGGACATTGATGGACTTCATCGGACACAACGAGAAGTGGACCGTCGTAATAATGTGCCAATTTTCGAAACAGGTGGTGGCGCAAAATTCAAGTTTAAGCCTGGACATATTGGTGTCCATGGGTCTTATATGAATATAAATGCCAATTATGGAAGACAAACGGCTCCATACAATCAATTTTCTTTGCTAGATTCTGTAAGTAACCTTACTCGTGTAGGTGCGGACTATAATTTCATTCATCAAAATTTTAACTTCTTTGGAGAAACCGCCTATTCTACCAATGGAGGAATTGCGACCCTTAATAGCCTGCTGATTGGACTTGATCGTACAGTAGATTTAGCGATTTTGCATCGATATTATGGCAGAAGTTATGTTAACTTCTTTGAATCTCCTGCATTTGCCGAGTCTTCTAATCCTAACAATGAAGCCGGTTTGTTTATTGGACTTCAAATAAAACCAAATTACAATTGGACAATTGCCGGATATCTTGATGCCTACAAGCATCCGTGGCTTAGATTTCGAGTAGATGCCCCCTCTCGAGGCATTGATTATCTCGTTCAGATCAATTATCGGGTAAAACGAAAAATGGAGGTGTATTTTAGGATAAAAGATGAGACAAAAAATATAAACGCACCACCAGTCATCAACGACGATCCTTTTGAAAATGATGATAAATTTGATGTTCTAGGAACAATAAGAAAAACTCAGCTTAGATTTCACCTAGCCAACAAGGTTTCCAAAACCTTGGAACTAAGAAATCGCGCAGAGTACATTTTGTTTAAAAAGGCAGACAATACTATGTCTAAAGGCTTTTTAGTTTACCAGGACGTACTAGTCTCGCCAATGGGGTTTCCGCTTTCTTTCAAAGGAAGGTTTGCAATTTTCCAGACTGATGACTATGACTCTCGAATTTATGCCTATGAGAATGATTTAATAGGAAGTTTCTCCATCCCTGCCTATGCACATCGAGGGATGCGCTATTATCTAAATCTACGCTACAAAGGCATTCGAAATATGACGCTGGAGTTTAGAATAGCACAAACCTATCAATCCTATCGCGAAGATGCACAGGGCAATGATATTAGTGAGGAGATAAGTTCAGGCACAGAACAAATTGACGGCAGGACAAGAACAGAAATCAAAGCACAGCTTAAATACAAATTTTAGACTAAACTCAAAATTGCTCTTTTTTAAGGAACGACTTCCCAATTCCTAATGTTATCCCCTTTCAACTTGGGAAGATATGCTGCGTTCAATCATACAACTTTACAAAAATTCATTGACTGGATTGTCCAGGGAGATCTGGCTACTCACCTTTGTTACCCTTATCAATCGATCAGGCACAATTGTCACCTTGTTTCTTACCATTTACGTAACTGATCAGCTTGGCTATTCTAAGACGCAGGCAGGGATTGCTGCTAGTTGTTTTGGGATTGGTTCCTTGTTGGGCGGATTCATTGGAGGGTATTTGACAGACCGGATTGGCTATTATAAAGTGATGTTTTATTCGCTGCTGTCTGTGGGTTTTATGTTTTTCATATTGATGTACCTGCGGAACTTTTATTTCCTTTGTGGGGGAATTATTGTTACCAATATGATTGGGGATACCTTTCGTCCAGCTAGCTCCGCTTCGTTGGGAGCTTACTCTACAAAAGAAAACCATACTCGGTCCTTATCGCTCTATCGATTGGCGATCAACTTGGGGTTTGCATTAGGAGCAGGGGCTGCAGGTTGGATTGCCTCCAGGTTTGGCTATGATTGGTTGTTTATTATTGATGGTGCTACCTGTATTGCGGCGGCTTTTATGTTTATTCTATTATTGCCCAACAAAGAAGATCAGGAAAAAGCGACAGAAGAAGAAAGTGCGAATGTTGACCTTCGAAAATCACATTCTGCCTATAACGATCATTGGTATTTGCTCTTTTTGTTTTGTTTGTTTTTGAATGCGGTGGCCTTTATGCAACTGTTTAGTTCATTTCCGGTTTTTTGTAAGGAGGTGCTTGGTTTTTCTGAAGCAGATGTTGGTAATATGATGGCCTTTAACGGGTTTATTATTGTCTTATTGGAAATGCCACTCGTCTACCTTATTGTGCAGCGCAAACAGCAAATGGAAACGATTATTGGAGGCGTAATGCTCATTGGTTTTTCCTTTCTAATTTATAATATCCTGGGATTTTACTGGTGGGTGGCGGTTTTGAGTATGATTTTGGTTTCGGTTGGAGAGATTATCAATTTTCCATTTACCACGACCATTGCCTTACAGAGGAGCCGGCCGTACAATCGTGGGGAGTACATGGGATTGTTTACGGTTATGTTTTCTAGTAGCGCCATTTTTGCTCCGATTATTGGTCTTTGGGTAGCAGAGCAATACAGCTTTACGCATCTTTGGTATCTGATGTCTGCGCTGTCCTTGTTATCTTTTGTTGGTTTGTTGTTTTTGAAGGGGAATGCTTCTGATAAACTGGTTATTGATGGTTGAGTTCTTTTCTTTTATCCCATCTAAGCAATGGAACATCCAGAAAATTTGCTAGTGTTTGTGCGTCTTTTAGAACCTCAAAGTCAGAGAGTTGAGCAACTATATTCCATCTTTGATGGTTTTGAAGGATTAGATTTAATTCGTAGGAATATAATACTGAATCTTCCATTTTATCTTCTTTCCGTAAAACCTGAATAGCCTTGATGTCTTTCAATTTTACGGATAAGGTATTTTTTGAGAGAATTGGCTTATAATATTTGGAATAAAATGATGTATATTTTTTTTCGAGAAAAGAGTTTACCCATTTCATCATCATCAGCTTCACAAAAAGAGATCTCCTTGGTTTGTAAAACAATCCATTTCGTTTATTGAAAACTAAAGGAATAGAGTAATATTCAATAAACATAAGTCCGGTTCCTAAAAAGAAAATTCCATAAAAAAGGAAAAGAAAATTCGAGCCATCAGTAAAACTGGAAGACAATCCCAAAAGTCCTAGAGGCATAAGAAACAATAAGGATAGAATATAAACACCAATAGAACCTGCCCATTTTATAGTTTCTCCATCAACATGCATTAGGCGGTAAAATCTGTTGCTTTCAATACTCGATATTAACGGTGTCCATTCTATCTCAGTACCAAGATTTTCCTGAAGTTCTAAAGCAGAAATCCTTTGAACGTAATCATCCTCTGAATATTTTTCAATTTGATCGGAATCAAGTATGTCTTCTTCCTTCATTTTAATGTTAATGATTTACTTCCAAACGGATTAACAGATATGGGCAAGATAAGCTACCAATTGCTTTATACTCAATATACCAAATAACCCAACAACTAGCAATATTCCCGGTGTCTGTAGTACTTCGGCCTGCTATCAAAACGGACATGAAGCCAATAGATACCCATCCCTGCAGTACTGATCCACATCGGTTTTTCAGAAAGGCGAACCGCAGCAGTCGCACCTACTTTTTGCCAGAGTGCCAACTGCTGGGACATCGGCGCATTCTGCGTAAAGCAGGCAATATGCGTATAACAACTTTCTTTTGCTAGTGGACAAGGAACAACCAAATGTGCATCTCCGCTCAGGTTTGGAAAATCAACGACTGGATTTTCTTTAGAAAAACAATCTTCAAATGCTTGTATTTCCGGGCTTAATCCTTGAAATAGAGCGTTATAAACCGTGACACATTCGAAGGGACGGTCGACTGTTTTTGTGGTGATCGATGGTGTTTCCCAGGTGTATCCTGTGAATGGGGAGGCTTGCAATTGTTGGATCCAGAAGGCGCAAAACGCAGGGCTGGTTTTCCAATAGTTGATGGTCTGTTGGTAGGTGAGCTGCGTATCATTCGCGTAAAGCAAAATTTTATGTGTTTTCTCACTTAGAGCCGTTGATTTCGCTGAAAACATTGGTTAATGGTTAATGGAGTAATAGTTAATGGTATTTGCGTGGAACGTTGAGATGCATTGCAATGCGTCTCCGTACTTAGAGCCGTTGATTTCGCTGAAAACATTGGTTAATGGTTAATGGAGTAATAGTTAATGGTATTTATGTGGTACGTTGAGATGCGTTGCAATGCGTCTCCGTACTGTTGCTGGTTGTCGGAATACTACTACCAAATATACCGAATAACTTAATAACCAAATACAGCTAATAACTCAATAACTATCACATATTTATTAAAAAAATTCCTATTTTTAGAAACTTAGGATAATCAATAGTTTATGTTTTTTGACCTAAAGAATATTTAAAACCCAATAATCCAACGAATTATGTATTTCCACCTTACCAGACTATCCAGTTTGTTTATTTTGTTTTTCCTGCTTTCGCAGAATATTTCCGCCCAGTTTGTCAACTTTGAAGATACCTGGACAGAATTTTTAGCCGATAGTAAAACCTCCAACATCAGTCAATTGGTCAAACCGTCTAAAGATCAGACGGAAAATTACGCTAAGTATTGCCTGATGTATGCCAATGATCACTTTTGCGCTGACGAAATAAATAACTCAGAAGAACTAATGGCTGAGGTCAGAAAAATTGGGGAGCCGATGTACAGCACGATAGAAGGTTTCAAGGAAAAGTTTGTCGATTTGGAAGGGAAAATAAAGGCCTACCACGCCGTCGATAAAGTCTGGAAAATATTCCTCAAAAATGGAACAGTAGCAATGTCCGACCTCAATATTGAAAATGGCGGCCGCGTCTGCGAAAAAGGCACACTCGCCAAATTTTCCTACATGAAATATTGGGCGCACTACTGCGATGCAGAAGTCGGAAAAGCCAAGGACATGTTCGAAAAAAGAGTGCTGAAACTAGCAGAACACACCACTCTGGAAATAAAAGACGTCGAAGGACTAGCACCCAAAGTTACCGCAACAAAAGAGCTGTTTGCAGGCCTGAAAGAACTAGGCCCCGCCTGGAAAGAATTTATAGAAACCGACGAGTCTCCGGGCTTTGAAACGGATTTTCCTCTGATGGAATGTTATTCTATTCCTACTATGAAAGTGTATATGCTCCGTGCAGCAACAGATGTTTGTAAAAACGGCTCTGAAATGCTTGAAAAAATCAACAAACTTAAAAAAACAAATACGCATAAGATACCAGAAGATCTAGCAGCAAAAATTAAATGGCTGGAGAAAGAATCAGGCAACTTCACTGGCGATATGGCCAAACTGGAAGCCGCCTGGAAAGAGTTTGTGCCGACAGACACGCTGAATAAAGGCACCGCCGGACTAACTGGAGAGTATTGCCACAAGGACGCTCAAATCAAGGCCTACACCATGATTGGCACCATCGAAGCATGCGACAAGGGCGCACAAATGCTAAAAAACATTGCAGATGTCCAAGAAGAGTTTGAACCAGAATTAGATGATACCACCCTGGAAAAAATCAAAAACCTTGAAGCCAAACTGAAAGACTATGAAGCAGATATCGAAGCGCTTAATACTACCTGGAAAGAGTTTATTGATGGGGAGGATACCCTAACGGGGCCTTACGAACTAAAGAATTTTTACTGTGATAAGATCGCACAAGTAAAATCGTGGGCCATAAAAGGACATATGAGTCCATGTGATAAAGGAAAAGGTTATCTGACACAAATCGATAAGCTAAAAAAGAAAAATAAACTAGAGTTTGATGATGAACTCGCTTGTAGAGTCCTCCGATTAGAAGGAAAAGTTTATCAATGCCGCTACATCGAACTAGTAAAACAGGCCCACAAAGAAACCCACGCAGAACGGGAAGCATTTGGACCAAAATCAGCAGCCATCATGCAAGCCGCATTGAATAGTGACAAGCTTCCATGTGAAACACTGGCAAGATATACGCCACTTGGTAATATCGGGGTGAAATATATCATCTCCACCTTTATGTGTCAGAATATCGATCTTGCTAAAATGGGAGACCCGGAGTACTATCGTAAAATAGCTACGTGGGTAGACAGCGAAGTGCTACAGAAATATTGTGAAGAAAGCATGCGCTGCAAAGAGAAATTTTATATCTACCTCGAAGGACATACTGATGGTCATGCCTTCAAAGGAGCTACTTACAAACGATCTTTAGATATACCTGCGGGTACTTATTACACCCATTTCTTGAATGGTATGGCGACAGATAAGTCGACTCCATCTGCGATCACTACCAGCCTACGCAGCAACATGGAGCTTGGATTAGCAAGGGCTTGGACAGTAAAACAACAACTCGATTTTATGAAAGTACCAATAAGCATTGGCGCCTATGAACACCCTGCCAGCGAAAAGGGAGGCGAATACCGACGTGTTGAAATTGAGCTTAATATCACGAACTTGCTGCTTGACTTTTTTGAGAAGCGCCTTGCTGCATTGATAAAAGAATCTGGAATTGGAGAACGACCAAAGGAGTGTTAATAATGCGTAATTGTGTGAATGTTTTTAACGCGAGAATTAGTTAAAAATTTTTGCGCTAGAATTTCGAGAATAACTTGCTACAACCAAAAAAAACGGTAGTATTTGTCTAGACAAATACTACCGTTTTTTTATTCAAATATTAAAATATATCTCAATCTCCCATTCACTCATTATTACCCCACGGTTTCAACATTTACGTAGTCGCCTTCTTGTATTCCGGCACCTGCGAGTGTTTTTTTGGCGGAGATGGTTTGTCCTGAGCGTTGAATGGTCAATTTGTAGCTGGAAGAAGTATCGAGTACGCCAGCTTCCATAAATTCGACGATGATTTCTTCTCCAGTCATTTCTGGCGGAAGTTCGACATCGTACTCGTCGTTGTCTGGTAATACTTGTATGATGATGTTGTAGACATCTGGTAGTTCTTCTGGCACTTCTGGTTTTGTTGGTTCTGGTTCTGCAACTGGCGGTGGCGCTTCTGGCCGTTCGGCAAGTTTCGTTTCAAGGACGGCTTTCTCGCGTACAAGTTTGTCATTTTCCTCCTTGAGTTTGATGACGTCTTTCTCCGCTGCTTTCAGATTTGTTTTTAGGGTATGGATGGCTGTTTCGTGCTCGGCGCCTGAGAATTTGCTGTCTTTTTCAGTGCTGGAAAGTTGTTTTTTGAGTGCTTGAATTTCTAGATTCAGCGAATCTTTTAAGGAATCACTCTCTGTCATTAGTGACTCGTATTTTTCTTGTAGCACACCAAGTCCGGAGGCATTTTGGGCATTGCTATCTTCGAAGATTTTGACCTTTTGTACAAGGACAGTATTTTCCTTAGCAAACTTATCCCGCTCTTTTCGGAGTTCTTCTTTTTCGTCCTTCAGGTTTTTGATTTGCGCATTCTTTTCGGTGCCGTCTTCAAGGTACTGTTCTACATTCGTATTCATTTTTTGGAAGTCGAGTAGCATTTTGTCGCGTTCGTCTTCTAGCTCTACTACTTTTTGAGTGAGTTGCTCTTTCGTTTTTTGGAGATAGGATTGACTCGCAAGCAAGTCTTTTTTCTCTGAGGTTAATGTGGATACCTTTTTCTGGAAAGAAAGCATTTCCGTATCAAAGTCTTTAGAAGTGGCTTCTAGGTGTTGCACGGTCCCGTATAGATTCTCCTTTGCTTTTTCTAGGGCGGCGATTTTTTTGCCAGAATCTAGGAAGTTGTTTTCTATCTCTCTGAAACGGCCGGCGATCTCTGCATTCTCTTCTTTTAGTTTTAGAATTTCTTCCTGTGCTTTGGCCAGCATGTTTTCTGTTGACTTGTTATGGCCTTCCAGTTGTTTTAACTCATTAAACAATTCTTCTTTTTCCTTCTCTAGCGGCTCGATACTCTTCCCGAGGTCGTGTTTTGCTGCCTCCAGTTCTTGTTTGTTGGCTATTAGTTCCTCCTTTTCTTCCTGGAGTTTGGCATTTACTTGTCTCGTTCTTTGTAGAGAGGCATGAAGTTCTTCTATCTCACTCGTTGATTTCTTTTGAGTGTCGGTGCTGATTTTGAGCTCTTTTTCAAGACTTTTTACAGTGTTTTCAGTTTCTCTTTTGGCCGCAATGAGGTCTTCATTTCTTGCTTGTAAGAGCTCTTTTTCTTTTGTAGATTGCGCGACTTCTTCTTGAAGCCGTTCAAGCACCGTTTTATCAGATGCAGACCCGGATTCTAACTTTTGAAACTCGGTATACAGTTTTTGTTTTTCTGCTTCCAGTGCTTTTATGGTTTCTTCTAGTTTCTTTTTTTGTTTTTCTGCCTCCGATTTTCCTCCAGAAAGGTTTTCTTTTTCCTTCGAAAGTGCAGTCATTTCTTTCTTCAGGGTGTTAAATTCATTAGAAACATCTTTAACCTGTTTTGTGGATTCCTCTAGTTTTGCAGTGAGGTCATCCTTGGTTTTTAACAGGGCTTTCTGTTGTTTCTCAAGTGCTTTTTGTTGATTGACGAGGGTACTCTTTTCTTTTAGGAGCGTCGCTTTTTCTGCTTTGAGTTTATCGGTTTGTTCTTTGGTGCGATCGAGGATGGATTTATCCGCTTCTGTCCCAGATTCTAATTTACTGAGATCGGCAAATAGTTTTTCTTTTTCTTCTTCAAGCGCTTTATTTGCAGCGAATATCTTTTGATAGGAAGCTTCTATTTCTGTTTTTGAAACAAACAACTCCTCTTTTTCATCCTTTAGCGAACTGAGTTGATCTCTGGTTTCTTTTAATTTTGCCTGGAGATCTCCTGAGGAACTGCCGACATCCTCCAGCGATTTAGATAATTGATCTTTTTCTTCTTGCAGGCTGCGAAGCTGTTTATTAAGTTCTAGTTGGTCTTCCTCCAGTTTTTCGATTTTATCCCGATTCTCCTGGTTTTCAAACTTCATCTTAGTGTACTGCTCCTGAGAGTGGTCAGAAAGATCCTCATTAGAAGCACCAGAGGTCAACCTTTCAACATCTTTGGCCAATTTCCCTCGTTCGAGGTCAAGTGTACGGTTGGTTTTTTTGAGCTGTTGGACTTCAGCATATAGTTCGGATATCTTTTTTTCTGCTTCAGGGTCTTCGGCAGCAACACCCCCTTCTTCTAACTTGCTGACCAACTTTTGCTTCTCCTGCTCCATGTGCTGGTAAGCTTTCGCCAGATTTTGGTGATCTGTTTTCAGCAATTGAAATGCATCTGCTAAATCACCCTCGGACATAACTACCGGATCCGCTGATTTTAGTTGTTCATTCTCATTTTTTAATATTTCTATTCCTTTTACCAGCTGGTTTCGTTCTTCTTCTAGGGCTTTTTTTGCTTGAGTCAGTTGTTCCACTTGAGCTTGTAGTCCGCTAGTGTTAGCTGTGCTAGCACTACTTTGACCTGTATTTGAAGGACGAGTTTGAGCTTGGCTGGTATTTACTCGTACACTAGGTCTAACTTTTTTAATTACAATCTTGCCTCTTGGCTCAGCGGCTGCAGTGTTTTCGGTGTTCTCTGGCTGCTCCTCATTTTCTTGAGGATTAGCATTTTCCGGTTCTTCAGCATTCTTTTTAGAAAAAAATTTCTTAATCATAAAGTGCGAAATTTTATTGAAGTCAATCAAACTAAGGGATAGACGATTAACTAATAACTACAATATACTAAGAACTACGATAAAATGCACGGGTAGCACAGGTATTTTCTGAAATCAGCCGAATTATTGATGGTAAAAATACCTTTTTGGGTATATGGATAGGAAGTGAAGGTGGTTTGAATTAGACTGCCCCCAATGTATGATCGATGACAATTCTAAAAAAGAAGGAACCCCAACAGGCGCATTATTCACTAGAATCGGTTAAACTTTATAACCTTGACTGCATTAAAATCACTAGATTTGTATCAAATCAAACAACTATGAGAGCACTTACCTTTTTACTGATGCTAACTATTTGTGCCTGCCAACAAAAAAATAATATACAGTTGAACAAATCTCTCCAAATTGATCAAATTACCACAACTCCGCTCACCTGTAGCGTCCGCGCACTCGAAGTGGTGAATGATAAAACAGTTTGGTTTGCTGGATCTCTTGGACAATTTGGGTATACCAATGATGGAGGAGCTACCTGGAAGATTGATTCGATAAAACACAAGGGAGAAGCCCCTCATTTCAGATCAATTGCAATTACTTCCAATGCGGTGTTTCTACTGAGTATTGCCTCCCCTGCCCTGCTGTATAAATCGACAGACAACGGGGAAAATTGGCGGTTAGTTCACGAGGACAATCATAAAGATATTTTTTATGACTCAATGGCTTTTTGGAATGATCAGGAAGGAATAGCAATGGGCGATCCGACAGATGGCTGTTTGTCCGTTTTGATCACTAGAAATGCTGGTGAGTCTTGGGAAAAACTGCCTTGTAATCAACTGCCCGCTGCAGAGGAAGGAGAAGCAGCATTCGCGGCAAGCAACTCCAATATCTCTATATATGGAAACCAGGTTTGGATCGTCAGTGGAGGAAAACGAGCTCGTGTTTTTCACTCCGATGACAAAGGAAAAACCTGGAGCGTACACAACACTCCCATCGTAGAAGGCGGTAAAATGACCGGAATTTTTACTTGTGATTTTTACGATGATAAAACAGGCATCCTATTCGGTGGAAATTGGGAAGAAAAGGAGAACAAAATTAGCAATAAAGCCGTTACAAAGGATGGCGGTAAAACCTGGAAACTAGTCGCAGATGGACAACATCCTGGATATCGATCTTCTGTACGCTACCTTCCTGAAGGAAAAGGAAATCATATCATGGCTGCTGGAATACCTGGTATCTCAGTATCTAGTGATGGAGGCAATTCCTGGCAAATGCTAAATGAGGAGAGTTTCTATACGCTTCGATTCGGATCTAACTACAAGGAAGCCTGGGTCGCTGGAGACAAAAAAATTGGAAAGATTATTTTTAGATAAAAGACTACATGAAAAAAATATTGACATTGGGTGTATTGCTCCTCTCTTCCCTATTTATGTTCGCGCAGACGGATTGGACAACCTCGGGAATTGAACAACTTTTGAAGGAATACATGGCACTAATCGACAACGGTGATATTGCGGCTTCTATTGATTATATGCATCCTTCTCTTTTTAAACTAGAAAGTAAAGAAATGATAAGTCAAAAATTGGAAGAGTCATTTAACGACCCTGAACTGCAGGTTAAATTGAGCCAATTCCAAGTAAAAAAAATAGGCGATATAGTCACCTACAAATCAATAAATTACTCCTTAGTTGATTACGAAATGGATATTACTATGAAACATATTCCAGAGGAGGGAGCCGAAGATAAAGAATTGGAAGAAATGAATGGATTTATGCAAGCAATGTACGAAGCTATGTATGGGGAAGAAAATGTGGTTTTTGATGAAGAAGATCATAGTTTTGTCATCACCTCCAACAATCAAATGTTTGCTATCGGCGATCCTGAAATTGGCGCCTGGAAAATCTTAGAAAACAAGGAAGGAATGAAAAAAATGCTAGGAAATATAGTGCCTAAAAAAGTAATAAAAAAAATGGCAAAATTGTAGCCTTTGTTTACTTAACAAAAAACAATCACAAATACTTGTTTAACTGATAGTTATCTATAAATTTGGTAGTATGTAAGCCTAAAAATATACCATTTTTTGTCACCCGCCACTACAGTAAATACATTAAATTTGAATTAGATGTTTGAGCAATCAGACTTCTAAAATAAATTTTTCAGTAGGGGACAAAACTGGGAATTTACTAATGCTTGATTAGTAGTAGTTTATGCTTCTTTTCTAGGAAAGAAGCAACAAGAGTACAACAATCAGGTAAAAAAAATTAGGCTTCAAAAGTGAAGCCTTTTTTTGTTTTTAACGGGTTTTAATTTTCCACCAAACTGTTTTCTCTGTTTCTCTAAACTGTATGAAATTGGCTTTTTTTAGTGTTTTAATCGAAGCAAGATTATCCTTGTTGGTTTCTGCAATTACTGATTTTACCTCCCTATCTTTCGCAATGTGTTCTACCAAACCAGTGATCGCATTTGTCATGTATCCTTTCTTTTGAAAATCTGGATAAGTGCCGTATCCCAATTCCATTTCGCCGAATTTGTTTGGCGGTCCTTTAAAGCACAAATCACCGACAATCTGATTGGATTTCCTGCAAATCATTACCCAAAGGGTATAATAAATATTTTTGCGATCAGGATTTTCTAAACTGGGTAGAATCACCAAGTTGATTGGGTCTAACAGTTCTTTAGGTACTTTCCTTGGATAATTTAAGGCACCAAGCTCCTTTTCGAGGCTGAAATTTTCATCCAAATATAGATATACCTGTCTCAGGCTCAGAGGGACAAGAGTCAATCGATCAGTAACTATTTGGGGAGGCATTGATTTAAGTTGCTATTTAAAAAAGAGTGTCGTCAATTTCTCCAAGATAATCATCCACATCTTTCGCTATACTTTCTACGCTACCTTTATTGAATGGGGAACGAAGGTTTGCTTGTTTCACTAAATTTGTAAAGGAAGAAGTGCCTCCAGCCTTGCAAAGTCTTAGATAATCTGCCCATGTAGCCTCTTTGTCTTGTTGGTTTTTCTGCCAAAACTGCAAGGCACAGGTTTCTGCCAACACATAATCAATAAAATAAAATGGATTTTCGAAAAAGTGTCCTTGTCGTTGCCAAAATCTGCCGCTTTCCAAAAATGGATGGCTGTCTAGTGTACGATCTGTGAGATACATTTTTTCCATTTCTTTCCAGGCCTGCGCTCGTTCATTAGGAGTAAACCCTGGGTTTTCGTATAAAACATGCTGAAAATGGTCTCCTGCACAACCGTATGGCAAAAACATGAGGCTATCGTTCATGTGTGCATAAAAATACTTGTTCGTATCGTCTCCAAAGAACCGTTCCATCCATGGATAAGTCAGAAACTCCATAGACATAGAATGAATCTCTGCAGTCTCCGCACCAGGTGCTCGGTATTCAATAATCTCGTTGTTTCGGCAACAGAAATATTGGAAAGCGTGTCCCGCCTCATGAGTTAGAACATCAATATCATGCTTGGTACCGTTGAAATTGGCAAAAATGAAGGGGTGTTTATAGCTACTAAGTTCCCAACAATAGCCCATATCCGCCTTGCCGGGACGATTGATGACATCTAGTAAATCATATTTTAACATGTACTGGAAAAACTCATCCGTCTCTGATGAAAGCTCCTTGTACATTGTTTTAGCCTGTTCTAAAATCTCCTTTGGAGTACCTTTTGGTTTGGGATTCCCAGAGTTAAAGAAATAATTCAGGTCATAGTCTTCCACTTTGTCGTATCCAAGACGGATGCGCTGACGTTCACGCAATTTGGCGACTACAGGCACAATATGCGCTCGGATATCTTCCCTGAACGTGCTTACCATATTGGCATCATAGTCTGTTCTCCCAAGACGGATATATCCTAATTTGATGAAGTTGTCGAAACCCAGTTTTGTCGCCATTTTGTGTCTAAGCTTCACGAGTTTGTCCATCGTCTCGTCTAGCTGATCCTGGTTTTTCTGGAAAAAATCCCATCTGGCGTGTGATGCCTTTTTACGAATACTCCGGTCCTTATCTACTAGAAATTTACCGATACCAGCGAGATTAAACGTCCCGCCCTCAAATTCGATTTTGGCAGTTCCTTTGATTTTTATGTATTCGCTGGTAAGTTGATTTTCTTGTTTTAGTTCCTCCATGATAGAGGGATCAAATCCCTTTACTTTGTAGGCGGCCAGATCAAACAAATGCTTGCCCCACTTATCTTGTAATTGATCTTTATACTTAGAATTTACCAGTTTAGAATAGTAGGCTGTAGTCAATTTTTCACTTACTGGTAGAATCGTGTTAAAATGATTGACTTCTTTTTCCAGCCCTTCATCTCCTGTATTGATCGTATATTTGATATAGGCCAACTGGTACATGGTGTCAAACCGATCTCGTTGTTGGTAGATTTCTTTGAGCACGGTATCTTGCTGCTCAAAGTTATCGGCTTCCTCAAATTTTGTCAGAAGTCGGTCAAACCCTTCTTCGTATTCTGCAATAACTGGCCGTTGAAACGGTATTTCTCCAAACTTCATAATTATTTTTTTGTGGATTGTAGGAATGCGAAAATACAAAAAATCATTGGTTTGTACCGGATATTTATTAGTTCTAAACCGAAATTAATCATATTTTATTTTATATATAATTTATGCTTTAAGTAAAAGCCTGAATAAATTTCTTCGGGCATCAAGGTCAGTTTTCAGTAGTTAAGAGCCTTATAATTTTACTTATTTGACTGGTTGTTTGATTCCATTTTATTGGAGACAAATTCAGATAGGTTATTCTAACTTCATTGATTGACTTTTCGTCAATGGTTTCAATTACTTGCTGATTGGCAGCGATCAGTGTGATAATTGCTGTTTTTAAAACGCCCGCACTCACTCGAATGGTGTCTTTCGAATGTCTGCCGGGGTGTAGGTGGATGTATTGTTTAGTAGTATTTCCTAATCGCAATGTCCAGGAGGATTGATCCGACAGTTGAATTTTTTGATAGCCATTATTTTCTTGCAGCCAATTCTTATAATCTATCGGTTGGAAGTGGTCATTTTGAAGGAGTTGATTTTTGATTTCCTCTAAAATCTCTAGTGTTGACAGGGCTCCGGTATACAGATCCATTTTAGAATTGCCGATTGATTTGAGTTGTTGGCTAAGTTCTTCCAGAGGTTTTGTGTAATTGCCTGCCAAATCCTGGAGGTAGGACCTTTGGTGTTTCATCTGAAGATAAATAAAGGGAAGGATTTCCATATTCTGTAGAATTGAGGTCCGAAGTTGCAGCCCTACCTACAATTTAGAAATTTTATTCCGCTCCTTTTCATATTCCTTGAATGTATTTGCGCCTTTGATGTTGTATTCCTTTTTGAGGCTGGACTTACCGATTGCTTCATAGACTTCTGCCATCTTAAATTCTAGTTTTGCTTTTTCTAGTAATAATCGCAGGCTCTTTGCATTCGTGTAAGTCAGTCCTTTCTGGAAGGCCTCCAATGCTTTTTCATGTTTTTCTAGTCCCAAATAACTAGTCCCTTGATTCCGATAAATCGAAGCAGTAATACTAAGTGTAAGTTTACTATTGTGGTCTGCGTTTTCGGCAACGACCAATGCTTTGTGAGTCGATTTTAGGCCTTTTTTGAAACCATCTGGCGTTCCCAATGCATTATAAGCATTTCCAAGTTCATTGGACACAATAGCCAAAGCCCTAGGATTGGCAGTGGTAAATATTGATTCTGCCGCTTCAAAATTTTTGATGGCCCACTCTGGTAATTCTTCTGCCATGGATAGTTGACCATCTTTAAATTTGCACCAACCAATTTCATGTTGGTCATCCATAAATTCTGCAATTTTAATGGCGCGGTTAATATATCCGTTTGCCTTACCCGTTTCCTTTTCTGCCAGTGCATTATCTACTTTTTGTCTATAGTCAGAGCAAATTCTTTTTAACAATTTATAGTCTACTCCCCGCAGGAAGTTTAGTTTAAAATAAGCGGGTTCCTCCTTCCACGATCTCGACATTTTTTCTTCGATGATTGCTTTTAGTTTATCTTCTTCTATTCCAACATAACCAGGAGCACCCCCGTCTATCCACGTTGCGTAAACCTCTCCCAATTTCCAAATTGTTCCTTGGTATTTGTAGGGTTTGTAGGTAATGTAATTTAAAAAACCTAGCACATCCCAATAGCTGGAATTCTCCATAGCGGTGAATAGATCCTTCCCTTTGAAGTAGCCACTGTTGATCGGAGGAGAGTCCATTTGTTCCCTCATTAATTGGGCAACGGTCACAATATCATCCAGCAAACTTGGTATTATAGATTCGTCTGCAGAATGTTCTTTGTTATATTCAGGGACATCAAAAATGAGCAATTTTTCTTCGTACAAGTCAAAGAACGAAATTCCTAGTCTATCTATCTCATACAACACGGATCCTTTTGCTCCAGAGGCAGACTTCATCTTTACTTTCAGCAAACCTTTTCTGTGGGTAAGTGCTTTTTCTGCTAAGGGGGAATCTGTTAATGTGATGTCAAACAATTGCCATCCTTCCTCTGATTTTCCTTTGTAAATTGCATTTCCCAAAACGGTTGGAGTGTCAAAAACATCCCGTTCATATGCTCCAATAAGTTCCCCTTCACTATTCTCAATCATAGTCGCGTTGCCAAAATTAGTATAGGCACGCACTACTTTTTGGCCGTTTACAACATTGACTTCTTCTACCCTAAATGTCAGATAAAAGTCTTCAAATTCCTGTGCAAAAAGAGTAAGGAATGGAGCAAATAGAAAAAGACTCACGAAAAAATGTTTCATGTTTTCGAATTGTAAAGTTTTTAAAATGATGGAAAAATTGATTGAAAAGGCAGTGGATTGTCAAATATATTGAAAAATCATAATAACAGAACGTTATTCAATACCTAAAAAGTTCCCCTTAGCAAATTTCACAATTCGAAAAGCGATAATCATCTTTGGAGAACCTCCCTTTGCAGGCAGTTACAATGGTTTTTATTAATGGAAACCCTTTTACTAAAATCTCGTCAAACTCCTCGTCCGGATCGGATAAAAAGGTAATCGCCCCTCCTACCCCAATGGTTATCTTGTCATCGGTCACTGTAGCAGTTCGTATTGCAATGTTTAGGTCAACATGGTTGTCAATACTTATGTAACCAATCGACCCCGTGTAGACGCCCCTTGCGTCCGACTCCAACTGGTCAATGATCTCCATCGTCCGAATTTTAGGAGCTCCAGTTATCGAACCGCCAGGAAAAGTTGCCTCAATACAATCCAAAACAGATAATTCCGATCGCAGTTTCCCTTTTATTGTACTGACCAATTGGTGAAGTGTCGCGTAGGACTCCACCTGCATTAATACAGGAACAGAAACACTCCCAATTTCGCAGACTTTTCCCAGATCATTTCTCAGCAAATCGACGATCATTAGATTTTCAGCTCTGTCCTTTTGATTATGTTCAAGATGGTATTTACCTTGAAGATCGATCACTGGATCTTCATTTTTGGTAATGGTGCCTTTTATTGGTTTGGTAGATATCCATCCTTCTTTATCAATTTTAAGAAACTGTTCTGGCGAGGACGACAAAATCGAAAAACCATCAAACTTTAAAAACGCAGAATAAGGTGCGGGGTTATTCCTAAGCAAAAATCGATATAGATTTAAAGGGTCGAGACTAAAGTCTGTCTGAATTCGGTTGGTGAGGCAAATTTCATAACTTTCGCCGTCAATAATTTGTTCTTTGCAACGATGAATATTTTGAAGGTATTCTTCTCGATTTTGGCTTAGTTCGAAACTGATTTTTCCTGGGCGGGATTCTACATAAGGCTTACGAACTTCCTTGTCTTCTTTTAATTTTGATGCTATTTCTTCAAACCAGTCTTTGGTTTCCTTTTTGGTTTCGGGTGTGGTAATACTGAGTAAGTAAAGATTGTTTTTTGTGTGGTCGTAAACGACGGTACGACTGGAAAAAAAGAGTGCTGCATTGGGCGTTTCTGATCGGTGAGAACAAGGAAAACCAAGATCTTCCTTCAATTCATATCCCAAATACCCAACATATCCGGTTTTAAACCCAAACGGCAATTCTACCCCTTTGAAAGTTAGTTGATTAGATTCGATTAGCGAATGCTTTAGATAATCAAAGATGGATTGTTTTATGATCTTTTTTCCTTTAAGAGAAACGACTTCAACTTCATTTGGTTGATAGGAAAAAACAATCTTATCCAAGGCAGATTCAAAACTTCCCATAAAGGAATAGCGAGCCTCCTTCTCTTGGTTTTCCCTATTGCTATCTAGCCAAAAACAATTCTTATTTTCGCAAAACAAGGTCATAAATAAGTGTTCCGTGCTACCAGAAAAGCGGACCTCTTCGACCTCGACCCATCCACCCTCCAATCTATTATCTTTCGGCATTAAGCAATACGTTGTTTGGTACTTCTTTATGGGCTTTCGCTAGAAAAAGGAAGTTGTTTATTATCTGATCACCATATTCTGTAGCAATTGATTCTGGGTGGAATTGGACGCCCCATATTGGACGATCTCGATGAGCTAAGCCCATCACCACCTTGTCTTCAGTTTGAGCGGTTACGGCAAGGCAATCCGGCAAATCCGTCACTTCCAAAGAGTGATATCGTACAACATTAAACGGAGATGGAATATCGTTAAAAAGAGCTTGATTATTGTGGATTACCCGACTAAGTCTTCCATGAAAAGGTTCTTTTGCATGAACAACCCTTCCTCCAAATACATGGGCGATCCCCTGCAAACCCAAGCAAACGCCTAGTATCGGCATATTAGAATGTAAAATTAATTCCCTGCAGACACCAAAATCTTTTACCTTTTCTGGTCGACCCGGTCCGGGAGATAGAATAAGGTGATCTGGTTTTAAAGCCATTATTTCCTCAAAAGAGGCTTCATCATTTTTCAGTACAAGCGGGACATCTCCCGACAATTTAGCCACTTGTTGTAACAAATTGTACGTAAACGAATCATAGTTGTCAATAATTATTGTCTTCATTCTATTTTAAGATAATGACCGTTTTTAGGATGGAAGTTGGTTAATAAATTATTGCCACCATAGGTGCAAATTAACAAAAGAATTCGAATTGTTTGAACCCTTCAATTAATTAGACTTATCATCTTGTATCCGGACACATTTTAAATGATTTTTTTCATACTTGGAATCAATCCTTTTTTAGAAATTGAATGAAACGTGCAAATGATTGAATCTGAATAATTTGTTGGCATCTTGGTGCTGGTTCCTAGAACATCCAATAAGTGTAGGGATGCTTTATTAAATAGTTAATATTCAATAGATTGTGGCTAATTTCCTATAGCTTATTAACAAATTTGGTTTAAAAAAATGTGGGATTACTGCCTTTTTTACTAGTGTTTTATGTTTTTAGAATGCAACTTTTGCCCTATTTTTACTATCTTCTATATTACCAGAAATAACCAAACATGACCAAATATATCTCCATACTCCTACTTGGGCTTCTTTCATTTTCAGACCTTTATAGTCAACACTCTGTAGCAAGAGAGTGGAATGAAGTGGCACTTGAAGCCATCAGAAAAGATTTTGCAAGACCAACTGTCCATGCAAGAAACCTATTCCACGTAAGTGTTGCCATGTACGATGCATGGGCAGCCTACGATCATACAGCAGAAACCTATATGCTAGGGAAAACAGTCGATGGATATACCTGCCTGTTCTCCGGCATCAGCGCTCCTGCCGACCTTGAGGCAGCTAGAGATGAAGCGATTAGCTATGCGGCGTATCGACTTTTAAGGTATCGATTTGCAAATTCACCAGGAGCAAACCAATCTCTGCCTAAATTTGATGTATTGATGGTGGTAGATCTAGGATACGACGCATCGGTTACTTCTACAGACTACACAACTGGAAATCCAGCACATCTTGGCAATTACATTGCCCAGTGCCTTATTAACTTCGGTTTACAAGACAACTCCAATGAGCAGAATGATTATGCCAATCTGTTCTACAGCCCAATAAATCCACCTTTGGTGACCAATTTTTCAGGCAATCCCAACATCCAGGATTTGAATAGATGGCAACCCTTAACACTTGATGTTTTTATTGACCAATCCGGAAATCAAATACCTTATAACACACCTCCATTTTTAAGTCCTGAGTGGGGAACAGTTTCGCCATTTGCCTTAAAAGCAAGCGACCTAACCATTTATACCAGAAACAATGCTGATTATTGGGTTTATCACGATCAGGGAGCGCCACCACAGATTGATACTGCCAACAATTCAGGCTTTTCCAATGAATACAAATGGGGCTTTGCACTCGTCTCTAAATGGTCGTCACATTTGGACCCAACAGATGGGGTAATGATTGATATTTCTCCAGCATCAATTGGAAACCTTCCTGCACTCCCCTCCACTATTCCTGATTTACAAAATTTTTATGATGATGTAAACGGCGGTGATACTAGCCAGGGACACAGTGTAAATCCCAAAACAGGTCTCCCCTACGCACCGCAGATGGTGCCAAGAGGCGATTACACCAGAGTTCTAGCAGAATTTTGGGCAGATGGCCCAGACTCAGAGACACCTCCAGGGCACTGGTATACCTTATTAAACTATGTAAATGATCATCCTGATTTTGAAAAGAGATTTAAGGGTGTTGGTCCAGAATTATGTGATTTGGAATGGGATGTAAAAGCCTATTTTACTTTGGGAGGAGCGGTGCATGATGCGGCCATTACTGCTTGGGGAAATAAAGGATGGTATGATTATCTACGACCCATCTCTGCAATTCGTTGTATGGCAGATATGGGACAAAGTTCTGATCCTGGACAGCCAAGTTATCATCCAGGAGGTATTGAATTAGAGCCTGGCTTCATCGAGGTGGTACTTGCAGGAGACCCGCTAGCAGGAGTCGGCAATGCAGACGTTGGTAAGATAAAAGTAAAAGCGTGGAGAGGGCCCGACTATATTGGCAATCCAGCAAATACAGTTGCTGGAGTTGGCTGGATTTTAGCGGAAGATTGGTGGCCTTATCAACGACCTTCGTTTGTTACCCCTCCATTTGCGGGATATGTCTCCGGACATTCCACTTTTTCTCGTGCAGCAGCTGAAGTTATGACTTTATTGACAGGGGATGAATTTTTTCCTGGTGGAATGGGAGAATTTCCTGTTACTATGAATACATTCCTTGTATTTGAAGATGGGCCAAGTGTGAGCTTTAATTTGCAATGGGCGACTTATCGTGATGCTTCTGATCAGTGCAGTTTGTCTCGTATATGGGGCGGAATACATCCACCGGCAGACGATATTCCTGGTAGACGAATGGGAATAGATATTGGTGTTAATGCCTTCGCACTAGCAGAAAGTTATTTCTGTGCAGAGAAAATTAGTTTAGAATTGTATGCCTTCCTGGAAGGTCCACTAGATACAACGACCATGGAAATGAGTACGGCTTTGAATACGCAATACGCTGTTTTGCCAGGCCAAACCCCCTTCAATCCTACGCATTCTGCTGGAGCTCCTGGGCAGCCCTATACTGTTGCGCCTTGGTTGTATCCAGGTCGGGAAGGTATCAACTTCACGAATAGTGATTATGATGCGGATGTTGTTGATTGGATATTAGTAACGCTTTTGACAAGCCCCTCCCCTGCAGATGAGGTTTATTCCAGTGCGGCTTTATTGTACAAGGATGGATATATTGCTATGGTCGATACCTGCAATACCAGCCTTGATCCTACTCAATCTTATTATGTGATGTTGCAGCATAGAAACCACCTTGTTGCTATGTCTCCTAATCCGATTGTTATCTCTAATAATACGTTGAGTTATGATTTTCGGTCATCTCCATCCTACTCTGTAGCGGGGTCTAGTCAAAAAGAAGTTAGCCCTGGTGTTTGGGCGATGTATGTTGGCGATCTTTCTCAAGATTCTGCCACAGGAAAATTCGACATTAATGGAGAAGATTATTACGAATGGGTAGAGGAGAATGGGTTCTTCGGAAAATACCTTCCGTCTGATTTGAATATGAATGGCGACATTTCTGGTACTGACCGAACTTTGTGGAGTATTAACAACGGAATATTCTCTGGTGTGCCTCAGAATTAATTGAGGTGTTATGTTGTTGAGTTGTGGAATGGTAGAAGTACAATGAAGAGTAACTCTTATTGAGTGGAATGCTTGAACAAAAAAATGAAAAGAGGTGAGTGAAGATATTCTTCTTCACTCACCTCTTTTTATTTTTTGTTTTAAACGTTGGTTAAACGTTAGTAATTGGCCATGCTCAACTAGTCGTTGATGAATAGTCTATCACCACCGTCTGCTAGTGCATGACAACCATCACAACTGTCTAGTTGTCCAACTGCTGCTGCTTTGCTTAAATCTCCATTTGGAGTTACAGAGTAATCGATAGTACCATCGTTTGGCATCATCACATACTCCCAGTCATTGCCTGCAGGCCACCATCCTTCTAAATGTTTGATCATTGCGAAAGTAACTTGCAAAGCACCCTTAGATCCATCAGGATTGTTCAAGTAAGTGTGCTTAGTCACAATTGTTCCAGCAGGTGTAGCTGATACTGAACTTGCCGTGCTAAAAATGTCTCTAGTAGTAGAATCACTGCTAATTCCAGATCCATTATGTGCAAAATCCTGACCATTTTGTTGTCCTGTCAATGAAACTACTAAACTAGTAGATCCGTCAAGAATAGCTTGAGTTAATGTAATCGGAGCCATGTTGGTGCAATCAGTATTACAGTTTGCTCCTCCATCGCATTCTTCGCCGACGTCTACGTTTCCATCTCCACAAGTGGGCTTATCTTTTTTGCAACTAGATAGTAACAAAACAAAAGATAATAATAAAAGAGTTACGTGTTTTAGGTTCATATTATTGTTTTTTATGTTTAATAATTGTACCTAAAGTAATATAAATTCTATATCTATTGGAGTATTTGACCTAACTTTTGTCATATTTATGTCATCGAAGCGACATAAAATCACGAAATTCAGTAAAATCAGTAGTTACTTTATCCGTTTGAGGTGGCTGGCAACTCTCAAAATGATGATAGAACCGACCGTTGCGGAGACAATCATTCCTACAAGAGTCAGTGGTAAGTTAACACCAAAAGTATTCGATATTGCTTTGACAATGTTTGCTCCAGGAGTTAGACCAAAAAAGTTGAAAATTGCTCCCCCAACGACAGCTCCTGCTATTCCTAATATCGCATTTGTTACAAATCCGAAATGATTGCCTTTTATTATTCTGGCAGCTAAAGTTCCGGATACTGCACCAACAATTACCATTAAAACAATATTTATAATATTTCCTATTTCCATTTTTAGTTTTTGTTTAACTAGGTAGATATGATCTATCTAGATTTTAAGATCGATAATTTCTTGTTGGGCAAAAATAACTATTTTCTAAAGAATAAATAATTGGGGTGGTAAGATAAGCGAAAAACTTGTTGGTGCTGACTTGGTCACTACCAATTTATAAACTTATAAATGAAAGGATGGTGCGATTATTTGTTAGCTATCAATCGGTTGAGAAGGAAGCATTCAAATTACAATTGCAAAAAATTATCCCAGGATTGCTAGTCGGTCTAGCAACTCAGTGACGATGTCCTGCCCTTCTTCCTCCTGAAAATAGACGAGTTCTGCTTGCTCGTAGTATGAACTGCGCAGTTGGATTTGTTCTCCAATAAATAATGGTAAGTCCTTTGGAGACAGATTGGCAATGATGGGGCGCTTGGACTGTTCTTTTGAAAGTCGCTGGACTAGTAAATTCGGATGTGTTCGCAGATAGATAGTTTTGCCCTGACTTTGCATCAAGTCCATATTATCATGAAAACAAGGTGTCCCACCTCCAGTCGCAATTACGGCACTTTCTATGGTACTTAAAGACTCCAGATACTTGTGTTCCAGTTGTCTGAATCCATCCTCCCCTATGGTGTCGAAAATGGTAGAGATGGATTTCCCTTCCTGGAGCTCGATTTGCTCATCCATGTCGAGGAAAGGGACGTCTATTTTTTGCGCGAGCAAGCGCCCAGTATGAGATTTACCGGCTCCCATATAACCTAGAATAAAAAGCTTCATGTAAAATCAATTGATGTTATTGAATACTCACTCTTGGGTCTAGATATGCGTACAGAATATCAATCAATATGTTGATAACAACAAATACAATAGATGCAAATAGAACACAGCCTAATACTACCGGTATATCAAAATCAAGTAAGGCTTCTACCGTCAATAAACCAAGGCCATTATAACTAAATACATTTTCTATAAAAAATGCGCCTGCCAATAATGCAGCAAACCATCCAGAAGCAGCCGTAACTACCGGGTTTAAAGCATTGCGCAAGCCATGTTTAAATACCACATTAAATTTTGAAAGTCCTTTAGACTTTGCTGTTCTTATATAATCTTCAGACAACACTTCCAACATCGTGCTTCTGGTAAGCTGCGTTATCAGCGCTACAGGACGAATGCCAAGTGCTATCACTGGAAGAATTAAGTTTTTCCAAACATATACTTCTTGCCCAAAGGTATCTAAATCATCGGAAATATCCACAAGTCCTCCTTGTAAATTTAACCCGGTCCAAGGAGCAAGGTAATAACCAAAGACGATTGCGATAATAATCCCAGTTACATAACTCGGCAAAGAATAACCAAGTACAGAAGTGATCACAGCTGCATTATCAAACCACGAATGTTGCTTCAAGGAAGCAATTACTCCGAGCACAATACCAATCATGATGGCCAATGCCATAGACGTAAATGCGAGTATGGCCGTTCGTGGGACTCGTTCGATGAGCAACCCTTTGACGTCCCGTCCAGTTTGGTAGGATTCTCTTAGATAAGGCGATTTTAGAACAAGAGATTTTTCGCCTAAGGGAAATAATTTTGTGTAATTGTATTTTTCTTGATTTTTATCAGAATGTTCGTACAAGGAAATCGGCGAAATATCGTTCAAATATAAAACCAATTGGACATACAGTGGTTGATCCAATCCCAGTTCTTTCCGCTTTTGCTCCAGGGAAGCTTCGTCGGTCCGTTGGCCAAAGGTTAGCCGCGCAGGATCTACCGGGGCCAAATAAACGATACTAGAGATAATAACAGAAACGAACACAAGGACAATCGCACCATATCCCATTCTTCGCATCATATATCCGGGGTTTTTGATAGTTACAATTCCTGTAGCTATCAAGGTGCAAATGATGGTTATCAACCAGACGGAACCAAAAAAATCACCTCCTTTATAGATAAATACCAAGAGACAGATAGCAGCGAAGGCCAGCCATTTCCAATTAGGAAAAAGGTATTTTTGAATAAAGGATTCTTGCATATTGGTGTTGTGGATAATTCGTTATTTCATGTATGTTTTCTGGATCGTTGCAAAGTCAGACAGTTCTCGATGGTGGAATTTTTTGATCACTGTTCCGTTTTTCAAGAGCAATAGTCCAGGATTAGAACGGATGATAGTTTTTAGCATGATATCATCTGCGGTGTAAAACGGATAAGCTGCTTGAATTTTATGGCGGAATGCTTCGATTTCGTCCGGAGCACCCAATTTGGTAACGCAAAATGCTTTTTTGCCAGCGGCTTCTGCATCCGCTAGAATTTTATTTGTTTTTTTGAATCCTTCCATGTTTGCCTTTTCGCGACTGTAGGAGACCACCATAAAACTATAATCGGGGTTGCTCATGGTTTCTTCCATGACATCTACACCTTCGGAATTGGAATATTCAAACTCTAGTAGCTTGGAGTCGCTTCCTTCGTGGTGAACTACTTTTCTGGAGCGTTCTTTATCGATACTCCATGGAGTTCCTTTTTGCCAGTATTCTTTTTTGGCGGTATAGTCTTTTGTGGTGACTTCGATTTCTTCTTTTGTTTGGCTGTTAGTGAGTGTGTAGTAGGTGGTTGCCACTTGTATGTCTCTTTCTTCGACAGCTTTGGCTTCTGGTAGGTTGATTCCTTCTTTGAATGGGCGGAAGTCTTTCCATGGGAGTCCTGAATAGAAATTGCTGAAGCAAAACCATAACGAACCAACCGTGGCTAATCCGACGAGTGCTTTAGGGATTATATTTCCTTGCGTGAATATTGGGGTGATTTTTTTCCAGTTGATCACTAGAAAAGCCGTCAAGACAGAGAGTACAATATCCTTAGAAAAAGAAACGATCGGTTTCAATTTCAAGAAGTCACCAAAACAACCACAATCTGTAACATTCCCAGTTACAGAGGTATAGCCAGTCAGAAACGTGAAAAACACAATCACTGGAACCATTATCCAGACTGTCCATTTTCTAAAAACACCGAATATCAGGGCAAACCCTAATGCGAATTCTAGCACAATCATAAAAACAGAGCCGAATAAGGCCAAGCCTCCGAGCAGGTCTTTTAAGTTAAATTCAGCCAGATAGTCATTCATCTTAAAAGCGGTACCCATCGGGTCGATTGCCTTTACGAAACCAGAAAAGATGAACAAACAGCCTACAAAGTTTTTGATATAATCGACAAGCCAAGATTCTGGTTTGCGGATTAGACTTGAAACTCCGCTTACAATTCCTGCAGCGATAGCAGTGTACAATACTAAAGTATAAATCGTCATAATTAAACGCTTTTCGTCTATTTTCTCAATTCATGAGTTAAAATATTCAGGGCAAAACCTGACACATTTACCATTTGCGCCCCAAATTTATCAATTATCGGATAACAATTACAATAGTTATCGTGTTTTCTGATAAATGTCTGGTGCAAAGATAAATTTGAGCGTCGACAATTTCAACTAAATTCTTAGTTATTATGTTTTAATTAACACTTCACAAGGAATTTAATACGAATGTTAGTATTAGTAGATAGCAGACGTAGCAAAGGATTAGAGCATGCAGGAGGGTGAAAAAGGCAGTAAGCCAATACTTTTTCATTGCTCGTAAGAAAACATGCACAAGCAGAAAAACAGCATGTATGATTGAAAAAATCAAAGCAATCAAATTAATTACCTCGATATCGTCCATTTTGTTTTTGAAGGAGAAAAACTGAATCATAAAAAAAGAGACCAGTCCAAACAGCACCAGATCTATTAAAATATTCCACCACCAAAATTTTAAAAAAAATGATTTAAAGTCTTTTTGCACGATCAAGTTTTTATAAAACGATTAGTGTTTACTGGAAGAATAATAATTTTTGCACCAGCAAATTCCTTGTCATTCATACCTTACTACTGGAGTACCTGTCCAGTTCAACCAATTATCCGCTACCTATGCCTATTTCTCAAACAACCGTTTATCAAACCGAAAGGGTTCTATTTTTAGTATTTTGATTTCTTTGGCTTTTTTATGGTTTGGGTTTACTAAAAAATTGAATTCTCCCTGGACGACAGCGGAGGGAACTTTCAAAATTAAGGCATCATTTCTAGCAGAAAATTCATCTCCATAGGATTTAGTAAACGGATGAGGTGGCGAGCTATGCCATCTCCTTGGAAGTTTGCTCCCCTCTATTTCTTCAATTTTTGCATTTGGAAATTCAATAGTAATAAGTACATAGTCTTTTGGTGTAATGCCAAGCGGAATATGCACTGCTATTTCTGCCGTGCACAATGCTCTGTTTTCGCCAGTGTACAGCAGGGCTACACCAATATTGTTCCATCGGCCTCCTGCAATTTCTGCGCCTTTTCCTGATAAATCCTTCCCGTATTTAGCTTTGCTTAGTCTGTAGACGATCATGCGAATATACCGTGTTCGATCCTTGTCAATTCTTGATTGAGTAGCAAGATACCGAAGGAACTATCCAGCAAAGACTTAGGCTTGACGCCTCCTAGAGCGACGATTTTAGAATCCATCCATCGATTGAAGTTTTCTGCTTCTCCAAAAATGTCTTTACCTCGCTTTTGCAATTGAGCAATCTCTAGTATTTTTTCTGAATAGATCGGATCAAATACTTTATTTTCTTTTTTATATCGCTGCAATGTCCGCTCGGTGATGTGTAAGTAGGAAGACCACTCGCTTGTCGTAAATGGGCCAGTCATTGCTACCGTCTGATATAGGCTATAAGCAACTCCCTTCCTGGTCAACTCGATCAATTTTACGGTGTCTTCTAATGCTTTTTCTAATGCGGTAATTGACATATTTCAGGATTTTATTGCTGTTGTTAAGTCGAATATTTAAACTATTTACGAACATTGTCATAAAAATAACGAAATTTGTCTGGATTGTCAAGTGGTAATTTGATTAATACAATTTTTGTTGCAATTTTCGATTTTAGAACGGGCATAAACGAAGGTCGGTTTTACTTCTACTTCTTAAATAATTTTTTCAAATCTAGTTAGCATTAAATCAATTTCGTGGCTTGTAAAGTCGTTTTCTTTAAACCATTGGAGTCCGTAAGTAACGGTGGTATTGTCTGCCTGGTTTTTTTTCAATTCGATTTCAGGAATTTTGAAATATAGGGCGCAGGCAAGGCGGTGCGATCCATCAGCAAGCAGGCCTTTGTTGTTCGTTAGAATAGGGTGATTTTTATCATATCCTCGTTGCTCCATACTTTTTATCAGCGCCTCAAAATCTGTTTTGAAAGTGTTTAAATCTTTGATGTGTTTTTTGCTGTACGCTTGCCTTTTTTCCTGCATTTTCAGGTAGAGAGGCCATCCAACATCATTTTCCCCAAAATGATGTTCCACAGCCAGCAGACGGACTATAGTGTCGTATCTGTTTAAATGATTTTCTCTGGTGTGTGCCAGCACAAATTTCCTGGTATCCGCCCTGGAATATAGCTTACCATTCAAGAGTCGACTATTAAAGATCTTCTTGAAAATTTTACTATCGGTCACTAGTCGAATTACTGACGGCATAAAATGATGGAGGGTTTGAACTATAAATCTATTACCAGGAGCTAAATTAGTTAAAAATTAGTCTGTGCACAGGTTTTTTGTTTATGATAATTGTGAATAAAAAATGATAGTTAGTTGGTTGGATGGTTATGTAAGACTGCTCCTTGTTTTCCTAAAACTTTAAAAGCCTGAAGCATGTGCCTTTCATTATGGTAAATTACCACCCGAAAAGTATCTCCGAGACGTAACCTGATTAGTTTGGAAATGGTGATGCCTGTTTTGGTTTTTGTCAAATTGATTGGTCTTGCGCGGTCTAACAAATCGAGCATAGTTTTTTGTTGCTGGATGAAATTGGACAGGACCGTCTTATTCAAATTGCTCCCTGCTGGATTCATGGACTTGAAGGTTTTCATGGTGTTCAACTTCTCTTTTGGCAACATACTTTCTGCAAAGTAATTGCCTAACCAACCACTCCTAAACAGTTGTTTGTCTGCAAGTCTTTTGTCCTTTTTTATCTGGCGATCGATCTCTGGCAAATAGAAATCACCGTAACGGTTTAAATGTTCCAAGCATTCGAGTATACTCCATTTCTCCGCATTTTCTTTCCAGTTTAAGACTTCAACGGACAAATGGTTAAACCGTTCTGCTTGATTAAGGTTTTCTTTTGTTCGGGCGATCAGATCTTCGATTAGAGCAGTATTCGTGATTTTCATTGTAAAATCGTTTAGATTATAAAGTTATTCAATATTATCCTCCTCTTTCTAATGCAAATATCGGTAGCTTTATAATGATAAACATTGATTGAAATCAACGTTTTTTGAGACGGGATAAAGTTTCTGGAGTCATTCGCAAGTAAGAAGCAATATATTTGTTTGGAATCTCCTGAAACAACTGTGGGCTCCTGGCCAATACCCTAAGGTACCGCTGCTTTGGTGAATTGATCAGAATATCTTTTTCGCGTTCTATTTGCTGGTAAATGAGTTGCCCCATGATTTGAATCCAAAGCGCGGTGTTAGCTGGATCCGAATCGATAAAGTCAAGAAATGCACGCTTGGAAACTACTTTCAGATCACACTTCTTAATCGCTTGAATGTACAGATCAGAAGACTGATCAGAGATAAAGGCATCCAGCGCTCCAATAAAATTATCCCGATATCCAAGACGGATGGTGTGTTCCTCGTAGTCGTCTTCAAAATAAATGCGCAGACTTCCGCTAAGGATATAATATAGATTGGTATCAGCACTCCCCTTTACTTTCAGGTATTCATTTCTCGAAAGTTGGATGGTTTTATGCCAGATTTGTGCGGCATCCAATTTCTTTTTTAATGCTTGAATCATTAGTTGATTATTGAGTTATTGGGAATTTTGAGTTATTAAGTTGATCGTATTTACGTTGTTCTTGGGAGTCTTTTACCCTGTTTCTTGTTATTCTCTTTCAATTCAGCACCCCAAATAACTTAATATACCTATTAACTTAATAACTCTAAAATATAGCCTTCAGCATCGAACGTTTCGTTGCCAGTTAATTGTCCTTTTCTGGTTTCTGTAATTTGGAAGCCGAAGGATTGGTAGAGTTTTAGAGCGGGTAGATTTCCTGTTAGTACTTCGATGGTTATTTTGTTTCCGCAGTTATCGATGGCGGTTTGGATTAATTTTCGGCCAATTCCCTTTCGATAATACCCAGGATCAACATACAACCAAGTAATTTCCGATGGGTCGAAAGCAATAAACCCCACTACCCTATTCTCCAACTCTGCTACCAGAAGTTGATCGTCAAAAAGTCCTTCGTTTTCAGCCGTCTGCTCCAAAGTCAGAAACGCTGCTAAATCCACAGATCCACGAAGTTCGTCTAAACGTGAACGGTCATGAATCTCACAAAGTCGAGCCCAGTCAGCTTTTTGGTATGGCCTTATTTTCATTGGTTATTAAGTTACTAGGTTAATAAGTTGCTGCAGCTCCTTCATTTTTTGAATGGATATTCAAATTTTTCCGAGTTCGTGAAGGAATCATTATTTTAACAATAGAATCAATCTAATAATTCCAGTTTACCTTCATAAATATGCTTCATCCTAAAAAACTCTTTAGTTGATTTGAAATCGTGTGGCGCTGACCAAATCGTTAGCTGTTTGTTCTTGATTTGACGGACGGTAAATCCCTCAAAAAATAAAGACCGTGCTGTCTCTTTTGTATATCCAGGTACATGGAGACTAGTTATTTGGTTTAGAGACAATCCATTTTCTTCATCCGAAAAACGCCAGACATCCAGAAAGTTATATTTTTTCCGATAAAAACTGCCATAAGACGTGAGCAGCGTCAGTTGATCTGTATCATCAATTTTGCCCAGCCAAATAGAGTTGTATGGACCAATTGGTGCATTGCAAACGGCTGCTGTTTTACCTTCATAAAGCACCTTGAAGTTAGTGAATCTGCTAGGATCAGTTGTCTTCCAAACTACCAGGTAGGTCGCATCCCAACCCACACCAACCAAGTACGTTACCCCATCAATTGTTTGGTAAGCCAATGCGCCTAAATGCCCGGGATAAAGTATAGGTGCGGCAGCCTCAATTTTGTTCATATTGCCCTTAGTGAGCTGATAAAAATAGATGGTGGTCGGTGTTCCTTTTTCTCCTGCGATTGCTACCGGGAAAATCCCTTTTGACACTTGAGTGGCACTAGGATGATCATTCCCAATATCAGCATCTGTTGTAATAATTTTTAATGGCATTATTGCTTTTGTAGCAGGGCTTTTTGCCTTCAGTTTCCCATCGTACAGAAGAAGGTACGCCTGCTTGTCTGCACCTTGACAAGTAATAATTAGTTGATTGGTTTTATCACACCAGGCAATTCCTTGCGTATGACAAGAAGAACTTTTCCCATTTATCTCATAGAAGAATGGTCCGATTGTAGTTTGATGTTCATAAGAATGGTTGGCAATATGAGGTGTTTTACAACTTGAAATCAATAGCAACCAAGCTACCAGCAAATAATATGATTTAGTATACAAATCCATAACAATTATAAATCTAGCGGAGATCGGAATACCCATTCTTTCGGCCGGCTACCACCAATCAAGTCTTCAATCATAATACGCAATTCCTTTAGATGTTGGAGCTCAAAGCTACAGGTTGACAAACAGGATTCCAATACTTTCGCAAATTGGGGGTGCTGTGTTGCTAGTTGTTTTTTGAGGCGTTTGGCCTTGTCTCTTCTCAAATGGTGCACCTTACAAAATAAATTGATACACCGATCTATAAAGTTGTTTTTTACCAATTGAAAAGCGAATAAATCTTCATTCTCCTTTGCATCCTCCAAGTCCTTATAAAGATCGTCAATGAAGTATTTACCTAGTTCTTTTTCGAAGGGCTGGATGGTTGCTGGTTTGGTTTGGAGGAGCTGTTTGGCTTCTTCTACAAGGTCCAGTATTTCACTTGATTTTTGATAGGCAATTTTTCCGTTTACAAGCATATGGGCTGTTTTATATTCATTTCTGAAATACTGCCGGATTTGCTGAGGTGGATTCATGAAATATTCAATTTCTACTTCATTTATCCAGGTATTTCCTCGCTCTCGGTAGGCACAATTTTTATCCAGCAGGACGACAACATCGACATCTGAATGCTTATCAATTAGCCCAGATATGTATGTACCTGCCAGTACAATCCCAATAACGTCGGGATGCGCTTTGGTTCGCTCGACATAGATTTCAGCTGCTTGGTTAAATTGTTGTAGTCTGGTGTTTTTCACGAGGTATTTCTCATTTGTTAGAAGGTAAATGTCTACTATTCCAAAGACATTAGCAAATCGTCGACTTCATTATCGTGCTCTTTTTTGTATCCGAGATCTTTTGCTTGCAGTAGTAGTTTTCTAGCGGTTGTTTTATCCCCGGACTCCATGCAGCAGAGTGCTTTGTTTTTCAAGGCGAACGAATTTTTGGGTTCTAAATTTAGAGAGAAATTGATGTCTTTTAAGGCGTTGTCTATTTGGCCTAATTTGAGTTTTGCAAAACCACGGTTGTTGTAGGAGTAGGCATAATTGGGTTTTAACTGGAGTGCTACGTCGAAGTCTTTGATAGCACTTTCGTATTCCTCTAAATCCAGTTTTGTAAATCCTAAATTGTTATAAATCACGTAGTTTTTCGGATTTCTCTGTTTGGCTTTGTTGAGCAGGTTAATCGCTTTTTTCTTCTTGCCAGTAGCCGAATAACACGAGGCTAGTCCTATGAATGTATCTGCGGTTGCATATTTGAATATTGATTTACTGTCTAACGGAGCATCCAGTATATTTTCGATGTCTTCTATGTTTGCCAAAGGCCCTAGCATCATACTTTCAAAGGTGCGAATGGCTTCATCATATTTTTTCAGCTGGTAGCATATATATCCATGAGTAAGATTGAATTTTTGCTGAAAATCAATTTCTTGATGTACTTCAGAAGATACGGCATAAGCTTTTTCCCACTCCGCTAAACTGTATAGAATGATTGCTTTGTTCGACCGAAAATTGATGTTTTGTGAATCTGAATGAATCGCCTCTTCTGTAAATCTTAGCGCTTGTTCTTTATCTCCTAGCAAAAACCAACTCCATCCGATATTGGCGACAATGCTGTAGTCATCTGGTTTTAATGCTCGAAGTTGCGTCCATTTTTTTATAGCTCGTTCATGATTTTTCCCAACAAAAGCGAGCTGTGCTTCTGTGGACAGTAATTTTTCTCTTGCTGCATCAAAAATGCCCATATTCTGTTATTTATAACAGTAAAATAGGATTTTAGTCTAATACTTTGACATCAATTTTAAATTTTTGAAAATTTAAGCTACATTCATCATTAATAATCAGTATTTAAATTATGGAAAAGGAAAAACCAGATTGGTTACAGGCCTTAGAAAGTCAATCCTGGCAAGCAGAGTTAATCGCTTCTGGGTTGGCTATATTTGGCTCTTTGTCGGTTGGCCCTTATATCGACTTTTTTGTGGAGAATATGGTCACCATGTATAATGACCGTGTGTTGACCATACTAAATTACGTGTTTTTATATATTTATGCAGCTCATGCTATTGTTGTGATCAGCTTCATCTTTCATTTGGCATTGAGGATATTGTGGGTGGCCATTTTGGGATTGAGTTCTGTTTATCCTAATGGGATCAATCTGGAAAGTGATTCTTATGCCCGTCATTTTCTGGTAAGTCTCAAGGAGGAGTTTCCTGATATTTCTGCTTATTCTATGAAGTTGGATGATGTTTGTAGTGTGATCTTTTCTATACTCTGTTCTATGTTTCTGGTACTGATTTCCATATCTGTATGGTTGTTTTTTCTGATTATTTTTGTTGAACTTTTAAGTTTGATTTTAGGAGACCATGTTGATTATCTCATGTATGGACTTTTTGCCATTATGATGATCTTTAGCTTCTTATTTTATATAGTATCAACAGGACCTAAAAAAGAATCGGATTTCGCCCAAAAAAATGCTTATCGAATTGGCCAAATTTATGGAAAAGTCTTTTACCTTATTGGTTACACGCCACTCAACTACATGATGTACATCCTCCGAACAAACTTAAAAAGTAAAACATTTACAATAGGAATGACTCTTATTACTTTGCTTAGTGTGATCTTTTCAGGGCCAAAGATTGTCGGTATGATGGATCTTTTTAATTATCAAGCCTTCCACCGAACAAACGACCGACCAGACAAAGCCAATAGTGAAAATTACTTGAATACAGTAAAGAAATCAATGCTTTTGAAACCAGTCATTCAAAGTGAATTAATAAAGGACAACTATCTGCATCTTTTCCTACCCGAATACAAAAGAGACATCCTAAAACTCAAGGAGCAATGCGCGCCCTACCAAACCAAAGATGAAGGACGACTTGCAAAATTAAAGTCCAGAACCGCTTGCATCAATAACGTATACAAAGTATTCGTCGACGATCAACCAATCAACAATATTCAATTTCAATTTAAAAAACATACGCACAATGGTGAATTGGGTTATGAGTCCCTGTTTGCAATTGACACCCTATCAATAGGCCGTCATATGCTAAAGATCGAAGTCCCAATTGTCCATGATGAAGATTCCGTTCGGACGAGTTTAATTCCTTTTTATAAAGTAAATTAACACGGGCATTCTACTACAAATTTCCAAGCACTACCCTACCAATATTTGATCTCCAACCTTGATTGTTCCTCCAAGCCCAGATTTCAAATTTAAGTACCGTCCAAACCAGACTTTGTTGTCTGAAAACCGGTATTTGGCTAGCGTTCGCAGCGGCTCCTTCCCGCGTTCCAGGGTTTCCTGATTGATGGTAATTACTTTGCAACGAGCGCAGGATTTTGTCACTTCTAGGTTTACATTACCAATGGTGATTTCCTTCCAGTTGTCTTCGTCATGCGGTGCTCCGCCTTCAAAAATCAGATTCGCTCGAAACCGATTGGCCCTTATTGCTTGATCAAGTTTTTGGTTTAAGTTGTCCACTGCTGCTTGTCCGATTAGAAGGTACTGACTGGAGTCTGGGAAATGGATCTCGGCGGTAGGACACGTTCTGACTTTTCTTCTTTTGGAAGAACCTTGCCGGACTAAAAACACCTCTTTATTCAATTGCTGAGAAAACCAGTCGTTGATCGACTCTATTTCTTTTCGGGCGACCATTTTTTTTCCCCAGACTTCTGTCTCTAATTCTTCCGTAGGATTTTCCATTTTAAATGGAATATGAATGGAGGTTTGCTTGTAGTTTACCTGAATTCCATCGGTGACAAATGCGACACTCATTTTTGCCAATTCAGGTAGATCTCTTTGGGTTATAAATCGCGCCTCCGAATCAATCAGCATCCAAAAACGATCATAGGAAAATCCGGTGTTCGTTATTGTTGCCTCTTGCACTTCAATCCCGCCCAACGCTTTGACCGGATAAATAAACAACCTGGAAAGTGTGTACCTCATTTAAATTTTTATTTTAATATAACCTTGTTGAAAGATACAGAATCAACAATAATAAATAAGAAAATATCACCCCCTTAACAATCAACGACCCAACAACGGGGGAAAAACAATCACATGAGAGTGATAGTCGGCAAACTGGTCAAATTTTGTCGCCACAAACAAAGGTTTGTCGTAAGATTCTGTATATTTTTTTGAAGGAACTCCTAGCCAGTTACACTCTTTCAACACCTCAAATCGGGTTACCCAGGTATGAATACCCTGTTCACTAAACCCCCAGCCAAACTGATGCTTTTGTAGTAAGCTGGTTACCAGAGAATCATCCTTGCCTTGCACGTAAAGCGCTTCTAGCGGGATTTCGGGTTGTCTCCAAACCGGATATACTTTTCGTTGTTGATAAGCCTTTAGGCATTTTTTGTATTCAACAGATTTTGGGTTAATCACCAGGTAGGCGTTCCAATCAAAATGTTTGACCAACAAATAGCCGAGGCTCCAGCCAGCAATTTCTCTGTTCTTCCAGATTTTGTGGTGCAGTCTTTCCAGCTTTGTCAATTGCGTGCTATCCAGTCCTGCTTTGAGTCCTTCATAGGCATACAACGTACAATGCAGACTGTCAGGGGGATGGCCAAGCCCTGTTTGGTATTCTTCAAATCGATTTTGACCGTTTTCCAGCAAAAGATTTTCCGCTATCGTCCTCCACTCTGTGCCATAATATCTGCTATAGCCTTTCTCTAACGCATTAAAATGTTCATTTTCGATAGCGGCGAGTTTGTTTATAGCTTTTGGACCATCAAAGTTTTGATAGGCGTTTTCTTGATTACTGTAGGCCGTGAATAGTTTAGCGCTGGTAGATTTACTGACGGATGCTTGCTCGTTGTCGTGGTCTATTGGCTGCACACAACCACAGAAAAAGCCGATTATTATTGGAAGTATCCATCTCATAACATTGATTTCTATTTCCAAATAAACACGAATTGGGCATTAGATCATACAATCGTGGTTAGAATAACATTTCTTTAACAAAACAATTTTCAAATAAAGCTGTTTGATAATAACACCTTACTGCTATCGGTCTTCCGACGGCGACTTATTACAAATAGTATTAATCATATTTTTAACTTCGAACGAAGGTCATTTTTCCGTTCGATCAAATTTTTTTTTATGAAATATTTATTTTTAATAATGCTTTTTAGTTTTGGTACAATTTCGAATTCCCAGGCGGTGCCATTCAAACTACTAAATCCTGGTATGAAAAGTATTCCTTTAATTATCCCAGGCGTAATGAATCCTAATCTTAGCCCAATGTCCAGCAGCGGTGTAGATCTTAAAGTAGGCCAGAAAATACTATTTAAATACAAGGGGAAACGGGAAGTTCTGCTTGTCGTAACTGAAGACCTTGCCGATACAAAACTCAATGTAAAAGAGTTGTTAAAAAAACGTATTAAAGAATTAGACAACAAAAAAAAGAAAAAACAAAAGAGTGACTGTGAAAAATATTAGGTAGTCCATCGACTACACCAAGAGTGAAATAGGCAGGTTTTTCTACTAGAGAAATCCTGCCTTCTTATTTTTAGTTTACTATGTTAACGCTATTTGGCAATTCATTGTAAGTTCTGTTGTTACAGAACATGCAGTCTCCTTTATCTCTGGAACAACTTAAACATCCAAAAAAAGATTTCTTCCCAAACTAAAAGAAGCTTACTTTTGCAGAACAATCGAAATCTTAAATGGCAACATTAAATCTTAAAGGAAAACTCCTTGACCTATCAACTCCAATAGTGATGGGAATTTTGAACATTACTCCAGATTCATTTTTTGATGGAGGGAGTCATGAAGCGGTATCCGATGCGTTACGCCAAACAGAGCGAATGCTAGAAGAGGGAGCGACAATTATCGATGTAGGCGGGATGTCATCAAGACCAGGCGCCAAGCTAATCGATACCGAAAAAGAATCTAACAGAGTACTACCCGTGGTTTCTGCCATCGCTAGCAGGTTTCCAGAAGCGATCATCTCCGTCGATACTGTCAAAGCACAGGTGGCAGACTTAGCGATACAAAGTGGCGCGCACCTTATTAACGATATTTCCTGTGGAACTATCGATGAAGAATTGTGGCCTACAATTGCTCGCCACAACGTGCCTTATGTCCTAATGCATATGCAGGGAAAACCAAACACCATGCAGAAAAACCCTACCTACAAGGAGGTCGAATTGGAGATACTTGATTTTTTCGTCCAACAAACAGCTTCTGCCTCATCGGCAGGTATTCAGCAACTGATCATTGATCCTGGATTTGGATTTGGAAAAACGATCCAACATAACTACAAATTATTGAAAGATCTCCACATTTTTAATGTGCTAGATTTTCCTGTCCTAGTAGGTTTGTCAAGAAAGTCAATGATCTATAAGGTATTGGAGACTACCTCCAAAGAAGCATTAAATGGTACTACCGCACTCCATATGGTAGCCCTTCAACAAGGCGCAAAAATTCTAAGAGCCCACGATGTAAAAGAAGCCACAGAAACTATTAAACTCTGGGAATGTTTAAAATAGATGGTTGTTGGTAGGACTGGGGCGGCTTCCTATAGAAGGTAATAATTGCAATTGTTAACTAATTTGTCCTACTCAGCCCTTGCAGGGAGGACTCGTCTGTAGCGCAATGCGAAAGCGCTGGGATTGAAACCCTCACCGTAATCAATCTAATGGAAAACTTTATATTTTTTATCGTTTGATTATTATTGTTTATTGACTTAATCCCAAGCCCATATACCTTCTACCGGAAGCCAGCCCAGGTCTAACAACTACCCAATACCAAAAAAGCCAGCTAACTCGTAAGAGTTAGCTGGCTTTTAAAGTTGTTAAAACGAATATTATTTAGCAATAAGCATTTGCTTAGTTACTCGTTGATCTCCGGCTAGTAGCGTGTAGAAATACATGCCATTTGCTAGATCTGCACTATCAAACTGTAGGGTGTGGATGCCTGATTCCTGCTCTTTCTCAACAACAGGGCGAGCAACAACCTTTCCTGCGATATCCATGATGACAAGATTGACGGTAGACGCCTCTGGTAAAGAGTACTCAATCGTTGTGATATCACCAAATGGATTAGGATAGTTGGTCAGCATGACTTCCTTACTCAGATCAATAGTTTCTGCTTCTATCAGGATGACTCCACTATCTCCTCCTCCAAAGCTACTGGCAGTTTCAGAACCAGTTGTTGCATTAGGCACAGTAGTTTGTGTCAATGTAATCGTACTGGAGAAATTACCACAGAACAAATTGATAACTCCTGTTCTGTTTGCACCTGTCGTATTTTGAGAAGTTGAAGAGTATAGGTAATCTCCATTGCCACCAGTTGTATTGTTTAACGACAACCAGGAAATATTTTCAGTGGCAGTCCAAGTGCCTCCACCAGTGCTGCTGATACTGAACCCGACTCCAACAATGTTCGATCCGATCGTAAAGTTGGTAGTATGAGATAAGGTACAAGCTCCTGCCTGTCCGGTTACACTAATGTCATCAAAAGCAAATCCGTCTGTTCCAATAGAATAATTGTCATACTGTTGGAATTTTATTACGAAATTGTCATTTAACTGTAGGCCATAATTAGCAGCTGTTGCCGAAACGTCAAAGTTTACCTGAGTCCAGTTAGCTGGTCCATTTTGGAAAGCATATACTTTCGTGAATGTTGCTCCTCCATCATCGGAGAAATACAGTCCATCCTGTGTGTGGTTTTCATCGTTGAATTCTTTCCACCACCAGGATAAAATGACATTGTTAGCACCAGCTAGTTTTAGTCCAAGACTTGCACCATTTGTCACGAAGTTGTTATTCACATTTGCATCCATTGTCAAATGATAGCTACCAGAATGTGGTGAGTTGGCATTCGTAACTTGTATACGTCCAAAGTTGTTTGAACTCTCTGTACACCAGTATTGATCCAAACCTGCTTCAAATCCTGTAGAATAAGGAAGTGATGCATAGTTTTGTGTACAACCTGCAGGCGCACCATTTTGAGTTACCGTAATAGTAACCGAACTAGATCCACAAGAAACTGTCAACACTCCAACTCTACTTGTTGAGGCAGTGTTCGCTGTAACGGTATACGTAATATTTGCATTTCCACTGCCGGAACCAGGATTACCTGTCAACCAAGAAGAGTTGCTTGTAATCGTCCAACTTCCATTTGAAGTAACTGTTCCTCCGTAAGTAGCAGCAACATTGCCCACATTTACAGTTGCAGGAGTAACTCCGACGGTACAAGACGCGACACTTGTCACACTAATATCATCAAAGGCAAATCCATCCGTAGCAATAGAATAGTTATCTCTTTGTTGGAACTTAACAACGAAGTTGTTTGTCAATGTCAAACCGTAAGTAGTCGCCAATGCATTTACATCTAGTGTTACATTCGTCCATGCAGCTGGCGCATTTTGAAGGTCATATACTTTCGTATAATTTGTTCCTCCATTACTAGAGAAATAAACTCCGTCTGCTACATCGTTTTCATCATTAAATTCTTTAAACCAGAAACTTAATGACACTCCTGTTTTTCCTGCTAATTGTAATCCTAGGGAAGCCTCCTGCGTACTATAGTTGCCATTGGTAGTTACATCCATTGTTAGGTGATTGTTACCTGAATGAGGAGCATTTAAATTGGTGACTTGTACTCTACCAAATGCATTTTCTGTATCAGAACACCAGTATTGATCCAGTGTGCCGGATTCAAATCCAGTAGAATAAGGTATTACGGCATAAGCTCTAGAGGCACATCCGGTAGGAGGAGCACTCGCTGCCTGGAACACAGTAATTGTTGCTGTAGAACCACCACATGAAATTGTAACCGTTGCAGATCTTGTAACTGTAGAAGTGTTTGCTGCTATATTCACTGAGAATGTTCCATTCCCAGATCCTGACGCAGTAGAAAGCGTAACCCATGATGCATTATCCGTTACTGTCCAGTTTGAGTTGGAAGTAATGGTGGCTGTATAAGATCCTCCAGCAGCTGCAGCATTGATATTTGTAGGAGCAACTGCAACAGAACAAACTGTGGAGCTGGAAACACTAATGTCATCAAACGCAAATCCATCTGTTGGAATCACATAATTATCTCTTTGTTGGAATTTCACCACAAAATTATCAGTAAGTGATAATCCGTTAGAGGCGGCAAGAGCATTCACATCAAGTGTTACATTTGTCCAAGCTGATGGTCCATTTTGTAAACTATATACTAAGGTGTAAGAAGCTCCTCCATTGCTAGAGAAGTAGACGCCATCTTGCGCATCGTTTTCATCATTAAATTCTTTCCACCAGAAATCAAGGACGACCCCTGTTTTTCCTGCAAGTTTCAATCCTAGTGTGGCTTCTTGTGTACTATAAGTTCCACTTGCCACAACATCCATTGTCAAATGATAGTTGCCTCGTGGCGTATTGCCTGTAGCAACTTGAACACGTCCATTGGCGTTTTCTGTGTTGGTACACCAGTATTGATCCAGATTACCAGATTCAAAACCTGTAGTATATGGTAGCGAAGCATATTGCTGAGAACAAGAAGCTGGAGTTCCTGCCTGATTTACAGTAATCGTAGAAGTAGATGTTCCACAAGTAACCGTTATCGTGGCCGTTCTTGCTCCTGTACCAGTATTTTCGGTAGCATTAATATTTACCGTACCATTACCACTTCCACTTGTAGTTGCAGCAGTTAACCAAGATGCATTATCCGTTACCGACCAGTTTCCATTACTAGTTACCTGGAAAGCAGTACTACTTGCATTGAAAGGTAGATTGATAGTTGCTGGTGAAGTAGAAACGGTGCAATTTTGAGCCGTTCCAGTTACACTAATATCATCAAATGCGAATCCGTCTGTAGATATACTATAGTTATCTCTTTGCTGAAATTTTACAACAAAGTTACTCGTTAGTGTCAATCCATTTGCAGTGGCAAGGGCATTCATATCAAGATCAACTTTCGTCCATGCTGAAGGCGCACTTTGCAGACTGTATACTTGAGTAAAGGAAGCACCACCATTACTAGAGAAATAAATTCCATCTTCTGCGTTATCTTCATCGTTGAATTCTTTCCACCAGAATGAAAGTGTAGCTCCGGAGACAGTCGCCAGGTTAAGACCAAGTCTTGCTTCGTTAGTACTAAAATTGTTGTCGGAACTTACATCCATAGTTAGATGGCGTGTACCACTATGTGGGCCATTTAATGTACTTACTTCCACTCGTCCAAAGCTGGTAGAGCTGGAGATACACCAGTATTGATCTAAGCCAGATTCAAAACCAGTAGAATAAGGTAAGTTCGCATAACTTTGGCTACATGCTGCCTGACCACTTTGAGTGACTGTAACTGAAGCAGATGCTCCAGAGCAATTGATTGTCAACGTTCCAGTTCTCGCGCTTGTAGAGTTATTAGCAGAAACGGAGAAACTTGCATTTCCATTTCCAGAACCAGTAGTAGTTGTTGGAGATAACCAAGATACATTGCTGGAAACCGTCCATGAGCCAGTACTTGAAACTGCATAGGAGCCATTTGTTGCATTTGGTCCATAGTTGAATTGAGTTGGGCTTGCACTGACAATACAACCTGTACCACCGCAAACACCTGAAGGAACGGAGTAAGATTCTGTACCATCTGATCTACTACTTGTACTTCCTTGTGAAGCACCAGCTCCTAGACCTCTTTTAGCGAAAGCCGTCCAAATCAAACATTGATTCGCACCTCCATATAAGGCTTGATCTGCAGCAAGAATTGCATCCCGTCCGCTAACAAAACCAGGACTACAAGGTTGCAATTTCAATCCTTCTGTTACTAGATTAATTGCGATATTATTTCCGGCAGTACCATTGTAGATGTCGTTTGAATATCCATGTTGGCCAATTAACTCCCAGGTCATTTCCCAAAGCATTGTACACCAAACTGAACCAACACCGTGCGGTACTGCTGCAGTTTTGATAGAATTGTAAGTTTGTGGATTGACACTCATATTGGTATTATATGGATACGGACGGATACCTGGGCCATTGGCTCCTTGACCGAACAGCCAAGTACCTACTGTTCTATTAGAGGTAGCGCTGTTAGAAGCGTCCATTGTAAACATCAAACCGTAGTAGTCACTCCATCCTTCTCCCATTTGTTCCGTGTTGCTTAAGCAACCACTGTTCGTTCTACCACCAGTAAGTCTGTTAGAAATACCGTGGCCATATTCGTGAACAATTACAACATTGTCTAGATCACCATCGAAAGCTCCGCAGACATACATTTGCATTCTTGGTCGTGATCCGTCACCTGGTGTACCGAAGTTGGCGTTGCAAGTACCAGAACCATCTTGAGCTTCTGCTTGTACATAGTCATTGCCAGAACCACCATTCCCGTAGTTGTTTTGCTGGAAGTTACCACTAGCCTCATCAAATCCATATTGATACATTACATCATGAATAATATTGTTCCAGTAAAAAAGGTTAGTGATTACTGCAGATTCTGATTGATTGCTAGAAGAATAGGTGGTATTTAGGGGGAAGTCAAATGTCAGCGCACTTCCTCCATTTGGACTAAATCCAGGATTGTTTCCATCTTCATATGCATGAACGTTGTTTCCTCTAGTAATGGTATACTCCGCTCCGTTTGAACCGTTGGTGTCGTGCCATCCGTAAGGAGAAGCGATCGCATTATCAGGATCTGTTACAAGAGTACGGTTTCCGAAATAAGGACTTTCTATTGGCATCGCATAAACGCGATATCCGCCTACCCATTCAGATTTGTTGGCTTCTTCTAAAAACAAGAGGCCATCAAAGTCAATAGTAGTTGGTTTTTTGTTTTTTCTTTGCTTTATAGTATGTGTGTGGCCGCTGTGATCATGTCCGTCACCAAAATCACAAGTAACAATCCAGTTGATTTTGTTAAGGATTTCTCCTGATTGAGCATCTACTATAAGGTGCCACCAATTTGCTTGATTGAGCTCAAGGATAGACATTTCCCAAGCGAGTCTGATGCCATTGTCTGTAGGCATGTAAATCAGATTTACAGGGATATTCTCTAATGAAATTCCTCCAGGAGTAAAAATTGTTTTCTGAAGGGCAGTTTTCCCTGTGGAAATTTGTTGAAGATTATTCGTAGGACCATAAGCCATTTTAGTTGCTACAGCTTGAATGGCTTGTTTTGGAGTAAGCCCGGGCGTAGCATTAGAAATTTTTGTGTTTAATCTTGAAATTAGGCTATTGTTTGAATGTATAACCTTGTTAGCTGCGTCTGTATGTAAACTGGCATCTGCACCGAAAATTTCGATACCGTTGTAAGATTGCCGATAGTAGGAGTGTTTAATTCCGCTTACTGAACTAACATGATTATCTTTTTCAAGAAGGCCATCTAAGTCAGTCTTTGTGAGATCAGCATTTTTTATCCCAAACTCAGACTTTGCAAGGTCTTTCTGCGATTGAGCATTAATAAAAACTATTGGTCCTAGTAAGAGACCAATAGTTACTAAAATAGTAATAATGGGTGTTTTCATAATTGAAGGAGTTGTTATATTGATTATGAGAAAATGAATTACAAATTATTAACAATTTGATTGTTTAAAAATTGACATCATAGCAGCGGGGTGGAAACAACATTTGAACATCTTTCTGAACTAAATTATAATCAGCTTGAATCTAAGAGTTCTACGTATTTGTTATTTCTGATATTAAGATAAAGAATAATTCTCATTTCAATACAAGGAAAACGGTATTATTTCCAAATTAAATTTCACCAATCGCGCATAAGTCAATAAAAAACCACTCAAATCTTACGGAATTGCCATTTATTTGGAATGATAAATGTTTGTTAATATGAATTGTGCAGATGATTGCCCCTTGATCGCCACTAAAAAACTACAAGTAGCATTGATTATTCTTTTATGAAAATATAATCAAGAGACAAAAAAATATACTGCTGCTGATAAATTATTCCAGGAATGTATAAGTAAATAATCAAGCAATTGTAAAATTGCTCAGCAAGAATTGATAGAAATATGGAGGATAAAATTTAAATAAAAGGATAAATAAAAAAAAGGCTTGCAACTGAATTACAACCCTTTTTTTATCGTATAGTTTTACTAACTATTTTTTCTTGGCCGCTGGCTTTTTCTTAGCAGCAGGTTTTTTCTTGGCGGTAGTTTTTTTCTTGGCAGTTTTTCGTGTTTTCTTCTTGAAAGCGTCTGGAATTTGAGCAACTATCAATTTTTTGACTTTCTCAATGTCCTCTAGTTTTGTTTTTGCCTCTTCAGAAGTCCAACGTTCGCCATTTTTCTTTTTAGGGATTTTGACATTTTCCTTTTTAAATTTGATAAATGGGCCCCATCTGCCATTTTGTACAGAGATTCCTTCATCATCCCATCTGTGAATATACTGATTGGCTAACTTTTCTTTCTTTATTTTGATTAGGGTATGCGCATCTTCAATCGAAAGATTTTCAGGATCATACTTTCGTGGAATATTAATAAATATGCCGTTCCATTTGATAAATGGTCCGAATCGCCCCTTTCCTTGTACCATTGGCAATCCTTCAAATTCCCCAATTGGAGCATCCTCCTTTCGTTTTTGTTCGATTAGCAGAACGGCTGCTTCCATACCGATTGTCAAAGGGTCCTGATCTCTAGGAATGGAGATGAATTTTTCATCAAACTTAACATAGGGACCAAAACGTCCTGCTCCGATAATTACTGGCTTATCTTCATAAGGTCCAAGATCTCTCGGCAATTTAAATAAATCAACAACATCCTCTAAACCTACTGTCTCCAATGACATACCAGGCTTGAGGTTTGCATATTTTGGCTTTTCGTCCTCCTCCAATTCATCAGGGGCACCAATTTGTGCAACTGGCCCGAATTTAGACATTCTCACCAAAATACTTCTTCCGGAGATTGGGTCCTTGCCAAGTATCCGTTCTCCTGTAACGCGTTCCGCCTCCTCCATTGTTTTTTCAACCACACTATGGAAAGGAGTATAAAATTTAGTTAACATATCCGCCCATTCGACTTTCCCATCGGCGATTCTGTCAAACTGCTCTTCGATTCCTGCGGTGAATTTGTAGTCCATCACTTCATCAAAGTTGGCACTTAAGAAGTCGCTAACCAAAATCCCAATATCATTGGGAAACAATTTATTTTTTTCAGCTCCAGTAATTTCCTGATCCACTTTTTTGGAAATAGTATCTGACATCAAGGTGATCACATTGTATTTTCTTTCTACACCTTCCCTACTCTCTTTTGTGATGTATCCCCTTGTTTCCTGGGTGATTTTGCTGATAGTTGGTGCGTATGTAGATGGTCGCCCAATGCCTAGTTCTTCCATTTTTTTAACCAGGCTGGCTTCTGTATATCTTGGAAGTGAACGAGTAAATCGCTCTGTTGCCATCATCTTTTTTAAGTCGACTTGTTGGCCAACTTTTAGTGGAGGCAACATGCCTTTTGCTTCTTCTTCTGAATCTTCGTCTGTTGACTCCAGATAAACCTTCAAAAAACCATCGAATTTTAGCACCTCTCCTGTTGCAACTAGATTTACACCAGGATTGGTAGATACGCCAACGTTTACTGTCGTTTTTTCAATTTCTGCAGGAGCCATTTGGCAGGCTATGGTTCGCTTCCAGATCAATTCATAGAGTCGCTGTTGATCTCTATCTCCAGTGACGGTAAATGATTCTGGTCTAGTAGGTCTTATGGCTTCGTGAGCCTCTTGTGCATTTTGCGATTTACTTTTGAAGGTGCGAGTTTGTACATAGTTTTTGCCGTAGTTCTTTTCGATAGTTTCTGCGACAGCAGCTATGGCAGTTGCGCTCAGATTTTTAGAATCTGTTCTCATATAACTAATATGTCCCGCTTCATAAAGGCGCTGTGCATTTTGCATGGTGCGCGAAACGGAAAATCCTAGTTTTCTACTTGCTTCCTGTTGTAATGTGGAGGTGGTAAATGGAGCACTCGGTGAACGTTTAGTTGGTTTGACTTGTATATCATTTATATTGTAATCTGCTCCAACACATTTTTGCAAGAAACTTTGCGCTTCCGCTTCCGATTCAAATCGTTGTTTGAGTTCTGCTTTCATTTCTACCGCTCGACCTTGTTCGTTTTTAACATTGAAGAGGGCGACTACTCTATAAAATGGTATAGGATTAAAACCTTGAATTTCTCTTTCTCTGTCAACGATCAATTTGACAGCGACTGACTGTACCCTTCCTGCTGATAACTTGCCCTTTACTTTTCTCCAGAGCAAACCAGACAGCTCAAAACCGACTAATCTGTCCAAGACTCTTCTTGCTTGTTGGGCATTGACCAAATTGATATCTACCAACCGTGGGTTTTGAATGGCGCTTTCTAATGCGGGCTTGGTTATTTCTCGGAAGACGATTCTTTTTGTTGTCGTTTCATCTAGGCCAAGCACCTTACACAAATGCCAGGAAATGGCTTCTCCTTCTCGGTCTTCATCCGTCGCGAGCCAGACTACATCAGCTGCTTTTACAGAAGCTTTGAGCTCTTTTACGACTTTCGTTTTATCCTTTGAAATTTCATATTTGGGAAGAAAACCATTGTCAATCTCCACACCCATGTTTTCCTTCGATAAGTCACGCACATGGCCATAACTAGATTTGACTTTAAAGTCTTTTCCAAGATACTTTTCAATAGTTTTGGCCTTTGCAGGAGACTCGACAATTAGTAAGTTTTTAGCCATTTGTTGCTTGGTTCTTATGTTTCGTTAAGATTGCAAAAGTATAAAATAATTGTTAGGGAATCGTAAATATTGAAAAGTTTACCAAAAATGTGTGATTTTTACTTCAATATTTTCATTTTGTCATGGCACATTTTTAATAAACGAGGTAAAACACGTTTTCAAAAAATATGTTAATGAAAAATACGGAAGAATTGTTGTTTTGTTGCTATTTGAGATCAAACAGGTTATTCACTAGTGGCGTTCTTGCCACGTTAAAACCCTCGGCATAGTCAACAGATGCAGGCCTTCCAAAGTCTCTGGCACGTGCATAAATAAATTCCAGAAAATCTTTTCCGGAGATCGGTGTCAGGGGACGAGTGTCTTCGGGATTATAAAATTGAGACTTATAAGCAAGGATCAATTCCATTTTTTGCTCGATCACAGAAGTTATGTCTACTACAAAGTCCGGTTTCAAATAATAATCCTGTATATAATGGTATACGGCATTGGGACGCCACTTGTCTTGTTGTTTTCCGTCGCGTTCCGTTGGTATTCGAACTAATCCGGACAAAAAACAAGCATCAGCGGTCAACTTTGCTGCTCTGCCATGATCTGGATGTCGGTCATCAAGTGCATTGGCAAGAACAATTTCCGGTTGGTAAGCACGAATGACTTCAATGATTTTTAGCAAATTTTCCTGGGTATGACTGAAAAAACCATCATCCATTCTTGTGTTTTCTCTAACTGAAACTCCCATTAGTTTTCTAGCGTTTTCTGCTTCTTGATCACGGATATCGGCGGAACCTCTGCTGCCCAACTCTCCACGGGTCAAATCTAACAACCCGACTTTTTTGCCTAGGGCAATATGTTTTAATAAGGTGCCTGAACAGGCCAATTCGATATCATCAGGATGTACACCAACAGCAAGTATGTCTAATTTCATTGTTCTTATTCTTTTAAAAGACGCTCAATCGCTTTTTTGACCTTTTTGGAATTCGGTTTGGTTATGGTGTAATAGAAATCGACTAACTCTCCGTTCTTATTGACTAGATATTTGTGGAAATTCCACTTAGGTATAGAGGACAATTTGCCATTTTGTTTCTTTTCCGATAAAAACTTATAAAGATCATGCGCTTTGGATCCTTTAACATGAATTTTATCGAAGATGGGATAATTGGCTTTGTATTCTAATACACAAAACTGTGCTAATGCTTCTCCTTCAAGGGGTTCTTGGTTATTGAAGTCATTGGAAGGAAAGGCTAGTATTTCTAATCCTTGTTTTTTGTATTCAGCATAAAGCGCCTCCATATCTTCCAGTTGCGGAGTGAATCCACATTTAGAGGCAGTATTCACGATAAGTACAACTTTTCCTTTGTAAGAACTAAGTGATACGTCTTCTCCTTGTGTATTTTTTACGGTAAACTGATGAATACTTTTCATGAATTAAGTTCGTGGTTAGAAATATGAATTATGAAAGGTAAAAAGTACCTAATCCCCAAGAAAAACGATAATAATAGGAAATTGTTCGAATTTTCTTTGAGAATCTGATAAAACAACTCTAATCATTTTGGTATCCAAATTGATTTTTAAGAATTGGAATAGCTAAGGGATTAATCTTAGAATGTGAAATCCACCCCTTAGCCCGTGCCAACGGGGATAGCGCTTAATAACTTTATGCCCAGCTATCTTCTGTTTTTCATGTTGCCCATTTGGCCTGGCATCATCCCCTGGCCTTTTGACATCATGTGCATCATCTTACGCATTTGGTCGAACTGACGGATAAACTGATTGACTTCCATGACGGAGTTTCCGCTTCCTAGAGCTACTCGTTTTTTTCTGCTACCGTTGAGCAATTCAGGTTTTTCCCGTTCTTCTTTGGTCATACTAAGGATGATGGCTTCGATTTTGCTGAAGGCTTTATCATCGATATCCACATCTTTGGTCATTTTGCCCATTCCAGGGATCATACCAATCAAGTCTTTGATATTTCCCATCTTTTTGATGTGGTTGAGTTGGGAAAGGAAGTCATTAAAATCAAACTTATTTTTCTTGATCTTTTTGTGTAGTCTTTCTGCTTCCTTCTCGTCAAATTGTTCCTGGGCTTTTTCTACTAGAGAGACGATATCTCCCATTCCCAGAATCCGCTGTGCCATTCTTTCCGGATAGAATACATCGAGGGTATCCATTTTTTCGCCCATGCTGACGAATTTGATTGGTTTTCCTACGGTATATTTAATAGAAAGTGCGGCTCCACCTCGTGTATCCCCGTCTAATTTGGTCAGCACTACCCCATCGAAATTGATTTGCTCGTTGAAGGCCTTGGCGGTATTGACGGCATCTTGTCCAGTCATCGAATCAACAACGAATAGTGTCTCTGTCGGATTTACTCCATTTTTGATGTTTTCGATTTCGGTCATCATTTCTTCATCGACAGCCAATCGGCCGGCGGTATCCACAATGACTACATCGTAACTATTTTTCTTTGCATGTTCTACTGCATTTTGTGCAATGGAGACAGGATCTTTGTTTTCTTCTTCTTTATAAACGTCTACCCCAATTTGCTCACCAAGTACGGTCAACTGATTGATGGCTGCAGGGCGATATACATCACAAGCAACCATTAGCGGCCGGTGGTTCTTTTTTGATTTTAGGTAATTGGCCAATTTTGCAGAAAAAGTGGTTTTACCAGAACCTTGAAGTCCAGAAACCAATACAACGCCCGGTTTTCCTTTGATGTTGATGCCTGCACTTTGTCCACCCATAAGTTGGACCAGCTCATCCATCACGATTTTCACCATCAACTCACCTGGCTTCACTGAGTTTAGAACATTTCGTTCTCCTAGCGCCTGGTCTTTTACCTTGTCGGTAAATTCTTTGGCTATTTTATAGTTAACATCAGCACCGACTAGTGCTCTTCGAACCTCTTTGATTGAGGTAGCGATATTAATTTCTGTTAATTTTCCTTCTCCTTTTAAATTCTTAAAGGCACCTTCCAGTTTTTCTGATAAACTATCAAACATTTATTTATAATTTTGGTGTACGTCTATTTTCTAAAGAATGTGGTCCACTAGATATTAATTGACCCACAAATTTACAAATCTTGCGCAAATATACGGATTTTGATTGTACAGTAAAACAGTAAACAAAATGAATGGGTATAAAATTGAAGGATTGACTATTTCCGTGACGGATATGCCTTCTATGCTTGACTTTTATTCGCACGTATTTGAGATCGAGTTTAGCCAACGGGAAATGCAAGGTTATACCTTGTATTCAGGGGCTTGGTGTGGCATTCAGTTATTGCTTTGCCCTAAAGAATTGTCCAGAATCGAAGCGACTCAAAACAGGCATCAGTTTGATTTGATTGTTACTAACATTGAGCAGGTTGTAGCACGATCCCTTGATAAAAAGGGCACAATTTTGAGTGATTTGGCTATTTTGAAGCGGCAAAAGACGGCGGCGGTTTATGATCCGGATGGAAATTCGATAGTGTTTAAGGAAATTTTGGTTTTTGAATAGAGGGTTGATTATTGGGATAGTGCAATTAGATGAATTCAATAAGTCAACGCTATTTTTTGGAAAATTTTAAACGAACTGAAGAGAACAACATCGAGTAAAAAAAAGATGTTCATAATTAAAAGTTGCCAAGATCAAATACATGCTATCCCCCATTAATTCCCATCGAGGAGTCTTTTTTTCAACAACTATATATACTTAATATCTCAACAAATCAATTCCAAGTTGACCTTTTTCGTATTTTTCCGTCTAAACAAATATGGACGAAAGGAAGTATCTAATTAATATTAATTTCTTACTTTTGAGTCCATTCCCCAAACATCAATGTGAAATAAGTATTCCTGTAAAAGGAAAATAGTTCTAGAAATACTATTAAGTAACACTTGTCTATCAACACCATAATTTAGAAAATTTCAATTATGAAAAAATTACATTTTAAAAGCGTCTTTTTGCTTTTATTCTTAGCAGCCGGACTTTTGATCCTGCATGCTTGTTCTAGAAATCCAGTTTCTGGTAAGAAAGAATTTATGCTAATGTCCAAAAATCAGGAATTGGCGCTTGGGAAACAGTCCGATCCTGCTATTGTTGCACAGTTCGGACTTTATGAAGATGCAAAAATCCAAAAATTTATCCAGGATAAAGGGACTCAAATGGCCCGTATCTCTCATCGTAAAGAATTGAAATATGAATTTAAAGTAATGGACTCGCCGGTAATCAACGCATTTGCAGTGCCTGGAGGATATGTCTATTTTACAAGAGGGATATTGGCTCACTTCAACAATGAAGCAGAGTTTGCTGGTGTATTGGGACATGAGATTGGCCATATCACGGCACGTCACTCTGCAAAACAATACAGTAAATCAATGGTTGCTCAGGTTGGTTTTATTGCCGGAATGATTGCTTCCCCTGCATTTAGAAACTACGCTGGAGAAGCCCAACAAAGCCTTCAATTGTTGTTCTTGAAGTTTGGCCGGGATCATGAAACGCAATCCGATAAACTGGGTGTGGAATACTCCACAGCGATCGGATATGATGCCAAGCACATGGCTAATTTCTTCAAAACGCTGGATCGAATGCGGGATGGAACGCAGGCGGGAGAAATCCCTACCTTTATGTCTACTCACCCTGATCCAGGTGATCGCTTTCAAAATGTTGGTCGATTGGCCAGAGCAGCACAAGCAAAATCCAGCTTGACAAACTTTAAAGTAAATCGCAATGAATACCTTCGAATGATCGATGGATTGGTGTATGGAGAAGATCCTAGACAAGGATATGTTGAAGGGAATAAATTTTATCATCCAGAACTCAAATTTGAGTTGATGGTTCCTGGCGGATGGCAAACGGACAATAGTCCAGCGCAGTTTAGAATGGCGCCAAAAGATGGCAAAGCATTGATGATTTTGACGCTCGCTAAAGAAAACACGCTGGATGCGGCAAAAACGGCCTTCCTTTCAGAAAATAAAATGGTTCAAATTGAGTCGTCTAGTGTAAAAGTAAATGGTCTTCCAGCTATTGCATTGGTAGCAGAACCTGCTCCTGCGGATGCCCAGCAGCAACAACAACAGCAGCAACAACAGGCAGAACCGATCAAGTTGATGACGTACTTCATACAGCATCAAGGGAAAGTCTATACGTATATTGCAGTAACTGCCAAGAAGGATTATGCTTTTTACCAACCGTTGTTTTCTTCTACGCTTAAGCAGTTTGCAAACTTAACTGATCAAGCAAAAATAAATGTAAAACCTGAACGGGTAAAGGTCATTACGGTTCCTAGTGGCAATTCATTGACTAATATCCTTACGGCTAATAAGGTGCCTGCTGATCGACTGAAAGAGATTTCTATCTTGAATAGTATGCAGTTGTCGGATCAAGTACAGGCGGGGACGTTGATTAAGGTGGTGGAAAAAAGGTAACCT
>CALLWB010000069.1 GCA_938016265.1 uncultured Saprospiraceae bacterium | reverse complement strand
ATTTGGCGGGATTTTAAGTACCGGAGTGTATGGAAATAGAGCTTTAGTTTATCTAACATCTATCCACTTTCCCTGCTTCAAGGATTCTACGGCGGCAATCGACGCTCTTGAGGTATTGATTACTTCATCAAATGGAATTGTTGGCCCACCTCCTTGTTTTAAATTATTAATTAATAATTCGAATTGGTTTTTATGTCCTTTGTCCTGTGATTTTTTTAGGCTGCTTCCGCTAAATCCGTAGAACTTAGATTGTCTGAAATTGTCAATAATGATATTTCTACCTTGGGAATAAATTTCTATTCGTTCTTTCGCATAAGCTTTGTTGCCATTTGCTAGATAATTGATAACGCCTAGGGAGCCATCTTTATATTTTAGCATGATGACTGCATTGTCTGTGTTTTCTTCAGGGTTTTTGCCCATGGCATTCATGACCACACTATCCACCAAGCTGCCGGTAAAATAAGTGATGAGGTCAATCAAATGGCAGGCTTCTCCAATGATTCGGCCACCTCCAGCTTCCATGCTTTGTACCCAGTGATCTGCTGGAATAAATCCAGCATTCATAGTTGCAATAACACTGATTGGCGACCCACTATTTCCAAGTTTTTTTCTGGCATCTATGGAGAAGGGAGAGAACCGTCGATTGAAGCCAACCGTTACGGTTTTGTCCGTTTTTTCGTAAGCGGTAATGATGTCGTCAATTTCTTGATTGGTAATGGCCAGTGGTTTTTCGACGAAAACGTGTTTGTCTGCTTCGAGTGCCTCCTTGACCATTGAAGCGTGTGAGTTGTGCCGTGTGGTGATGATGACTGCATCTACCTCATCGTCCTTCAGCATGTCTTTGTAGTCGGAGGTTGAATTGGCAATCTTGTATTTCTTTGCTGTTGTTGTGGCTGTGAGGCCAGAAGCACTAGCAATATATTTGACGTTAGCATTGAGTTTGTGGAGGGTTGGAACGATTACCGATTTCGCAAAATTTCCAGCACCAATAACGCCAATAACGCCTTTGGCGCCTGCAAATGAACGATTGTCCAGCGCAATATTAGAGACGGAGACATCCACGTCCGCCTTGTATTTTAAGATGGAAGCGATGGACGTTGATCCTGCCATATCACTATAGATCGTTTGGTAATCCTCCAATTCTACTATTTCAGAAATCAACGGTTTTACATTCAGTTGATCGGAGGCCATGGCTCGCAAGACCGCTTCAAAATTTCTTTTCTCGGTCCATCGGACATAGGCGATGGGATAGTCATTTCCTTTGTTTTCATATTCTTCGTCATACCGTCCTGGACCATAGGAGCAAGAGACCTGAAACGATAATTCTTTTTCGTAGAAGTCGGCTCGTTGTAGGTGGAGACCGATTACTCCAACAAGGATAATCCGTCCGCGCTTTCGGCTCATATTTGCGGCTTCTGAAATGACATCATTGCTTTTTGTAGAAGCGGTAATGACGACTCCATCTGTGCCAGTGCCACCTGTCAATTCATTTACAATGCTCACAGAGTTTACTTCGCCAGAAACATTAAAGGCTTCAATTCCAGCATTTTTGGCCAATTCTACTTTCGCCTGATCAAAGTCGAATCCTACTACCCGGCAGCCATTTGCTTTTAGCAGTCGGGCAGTGATTTGTCCGATCAGCCCTAAACCTACGACGACGATCGTCTCTCCAAATGTTGGTTTTATGAGTCGAATGCCTTGTAAAGCAATAGCTCCGATCACGGTAAAACTGGCCTCATCGTAAGAAACCCCTTCTGGTATTTTAGCGACCAGATTTTTGGGAACGCAAACCACTTCTGCATGTTTGCCATTAGAAATTACCCGATCGCCTACTTGAAATTCTGAAACGCCCTTTCCTACCGCAACGACTTCACCAGCATTACAATAACCAAGAGGCAACGGTTCGCCTAGCTTTCTAAAAACGGCGTCCATGGTTGGTTTTAAACCATCAGATTTTACTTTGTCCAGCACCATCTTTACCTTTTCAGGTTGTTGTCTTGCTTTGCTGATGTAACTTGCTTTGCCAAATTCTACCAACATTCGCTCTGTCCCAAGCGATACAAGTGTTCGATGGGTTTTTATTAGAACACATCCAGTTTTTACCTTTGGTACTGGAATTTCTTCCAGAATTGTACTTCCTGACTTGAGGTCTTGTATTATTTGTTTCATTATTTAATTTCGGTTGCTAAGTAAGTTGATTAAGACCGGGGTTATTATAGTAAAAGCAAAATTAGCTGATTATTAAATTGCTAGGGAATTTCAGCAATTGATTTTTTATGCTTCTACGGTCGTTCTTTTCTCCTTGAAAATTGACAACAAAATTGCTGCGATTCGGTCGGAGGTGTTTCCATCCCAAAAAGGAGGAACGATTCCTTCTCTTCTTTTTCCATTTAGAATTTCCATCATTTTTTCATTGACCGTCTCTGGGTTGAGGTCTGCTAGCAACTGATTCGTTCCTAATTCTACGGTGATCGGTCGTTCAGTGCTGCTTCTAAATGTTAGACAAGGTACTTGCAGATAGGTGGTTTCTTCCTGAATTCCTCCAGAGTCGGTGATGATCATGCAGGCGTTGTCCATTAGTTTAAGAAATTGGAGGTAGCCTTGTGGTTCCATTAAAATCAGATTGGAAATGGATTGGAGTTCATTGGTCAGTCCGAAGCGTTCGATGTTGTTTGATGTTCGAGGGTGAATTGGGAAAACGACTGTTTTATTGCTAGCGGCATTTTTGATAATGGTCAATATGTCTTTAAGGCTTTCTTCGTTGTCTACGTTTGACGGACGGTGCATGGTCATAAGGATGTACTCCTTCGCTTTTACCTTTAACTCCTCAAGTACTGGCGAATTGGCTGCTTTTTTTCTAAAATGGACCAAGGAATCAATCATTACATTCCCAACAAAATATACTTTTTCGTCTGGGACATTTTCTTTCGCTAAGTTAATCATTCCGCTTTGTTCTGTAACGAACAATAAATCAGCAACACTGTCGGTCATCACGCGGTTTACCTCTTCAGGCATCCCTCGATCACCGCTGCGCAAACCTGCTTCGACGTGGGCGACTTTTATGTTCATTTTAATGGCGACCATTGCACAGGCGATTGTTGAGTTTACATCTCCAACGACCAGGACTAAATCAGGTTTTTCATCCATTAGAATTTTTTCAAAAGCCAGCATGATATTAGCTGTTTGATGTGTGTGAGATCCGCCACCAATACCAAGGAAGTATTCAGGTTTAGGCAATTCTAATTGATTGAAAAAAACATCACTCATTTTTGCATCGTAATGCTGCCCGGTGTGTAGGATTTTTGAATCGATCTCCGGGTGTTTTGAAAATGCGCGGTGTAAAGGGGCAATTTTCATGAAGTTTGGACGTGCGCCAACTATACTAAGTATTTTCATCTAATTATAGGTTTTTATTGCGCCACTGTTTTGCAGTAGGCGTTGATGTGCTTCTTTGATATTAATGGTGGTTGATTTTGTTAGATTTTTAACCATTTCAGTAATATGTAACATTAATAGGGTAGAGATTTCTATTTCTTCCCAATTTCGATTTTCCTTTACGAAAGGCTGCAGTACTGCTCTTTGGTGGCCGACATCTTTTGGGAAAAACCGTTTTTTACTTCGTTTTTCTTTGACCCAAATGTCAATGGATCGGAAGTCGTCTATTTTAGCAATTACGTCACCATACTGAAAATTGATTGACTCATTGATGCCTTCAAAAGGTTCTGATCGAGCGGTTAGAATAATAGTAACCAGATCGCCTAAATTGGAGGTTATGTTTACCGAAATATTATCATCCGGCTCGTTGTCATTGCTATAAGAGATATCAATGGAGAAGGTTGTGGGCATTTCCCGCCAGGCAAAAATATGAATACTCAGGTCTAACCAATGGCCCATATTGCCGCAAATTCTTGTCCCTTCCTGTTCCTCGCGATACCAATGATCTGTAGGGATAACATGGCCGCTGATAAAATAAGTCAAGGTAAACGCTCCTTGGTTGGTTTGTTGTGCGTCAACTACTTTTTTTAGTCGTTGTATCGCTCTGGAGTAGGGCCGATTGTAGCCTGCATATAGCGTAGCTCCTGTTTTGTTTTTCTCTGTAAGCAGTGCCTGAAATTGTTGCTGCGTAACGGAGATTGGTTTTTCAATGTAGATGGATTTTATTCCCTTTTCCATGGCTTGAATGGCGTAGGAAGTGTGCGAGAAATGATTGGAAGCAATATAAACTGTTTCCAAATCTTGCATCGACAATAGTTGATCCACCGATTCTGCAATCGTTGAATATCCGTAAAACGTTTTTAGCGACCGAGCATTAGAATTATCTATATCATAACAAGCAAGAAACAGATTTCCTTTTTGTTGTTTTATGAAATAAGAAATGGTGCTAAATGCAAACTGGCCGCAACCAATGGTGGAGACTGTTTTTTTTCGTGGTAAGCTAAAGCCGCTTTTCATCCATGGTTTTCGGAGGCGACCTGCTACTTTCACGTAGGTTCGTCGAAGTCCGTAAATTTTAGCAAAGCGGATTACTTTTTTAAGCATTTATCGTTTTTTCCTCTGCAATGACTTTAGTATAAACATCTGCATGCACTTGTGCACACGTTTCGATATCCAGTTGCTCAATTGCCTTTTGCCTCGCTTTTTCTCCTAGCAGTTTTCGTGCTTCCTTGTTTTCTGCCAACCGAACGACTTCTTCTGCCATTTTTTTGTAGTCTTGAACCGGCACAATAATGCCACAATCATTTCCACCAAAAAGAATACTCACATCGCCAACATCCGTAGAGACAACTGGTTTTTCCATAGACATGGCCTCAAAAACGGACATTGGTCCTGCTTCTGCGTCAGAGGAACAAATGAAGATATCTGCTGCTTTCAAACAGTTTGGCACATCATCGCGTCCGCCTAAAAAATGAACATTGTCGAGCTCAAACTCCTTCACCATTTGTCTAAGTTGCGCGGTATATTTTTTTTGGCTGTCCAGTATTTTCCCAACAATAAAAAAATGAAGTTGTTTGTCTCCTGTCAGTGTTTTGGCGTGTGCGGCCATTTTGATGAAGGTATCGTATCCTTTTATCGGATTGACATTTCCAACGATGACCACCTTGACTCCTGAATAGCTGGCAATATCTTCAGATGGCGTCACTATTTCCGGGTTCATTTTTTGGGTATGCACTGGCGGTAAAACAATATCCATTGTTCTTTTTGCCTTAGGAATGTGGGGGCCATAAAAAGCCGTTGTCCGAACAGAAGAGGCAATAAATTTATGCGAAAACAACCGTGCAATGATTCGAAATAGCCAAAGGATATACCCTGGCATAAACGTATCATTTAGGTGCCAAACGCTTTTCGTTCCTGTTAGTTTTGCAGCAACAACTCCTTTGATTTGCCAGGAGCCATTGCAATGAATAACATCAGGTCGGTGTTTTTTTATAATTTTTGTCAATCGATACAACTCCAGCGGAAATAGCAACACAAATTTTGACAAATGCCCCAAATCTTTAGTCAGTCGGTGAATGCTAAGGGTCTCAAATGGAATGTTATCTTTTGATAACAAGGATTGAAATTTATCCGAGTCGTAATTCGGAAAAACAACAATGGTTTCGATTCCCTTTTTTTTCAGGACTTTGGCAACTTCTAAGATTCTTTTTTGAGGGCCACCAAATCTGCCTTCAGCAACTATGTTGAGAATTTTCATATAAAATGGCTACTATTTTGGGTGCAGCGGCAAGCTGCACCTACAGCTAATTGTACACTTATTTTTTCCAGCTTACTCGGGGGAAAATCATGTAGTCTTTTATGTCTCCTTTGTATTTTAATATTGTTTCGAGCATTTTTCCAAGTACTTCATCGGTCATATAGTTAGGTTTTAGCCCTAAGTCTATTAATCCAGTGTAAATTGGGTTGTAGTAATGATCTTCTGGTTCTTTTCTTGGGTTAGGGATAGAATTTACTTTGACGTCAATGCCCAATAACTTACTTGCGGAATGCACTTTGTCTGCCAATTCATTTACAGAGAAGGTTTCTGTCAATTGGTTGTAGATTTTTAGTTCGCCCTTTTCTGCGGGGTTATTACAAGCTAAATCAATACATTGTAGGGTATCTCTAAGATTTAAGTATCCACGAATTTGTCCACCTTTTCCGTAAACGGTCAATGGAATTCCGGCAATTGCTTGTACTAAAAAGCGATTAACAACAGTACCAAAAATATCATCATAATGGAAGTTAGGCAGTAGTCTGTCGTCTAAATCTGATTCGGTGGTAGACAATCCGTAAACAGGTCCCTGCATCAAATCGGTCACGCGAAGTCCGTAAGTTCGAACATAGAACCATAGTAGATCCGTGTCGAGTACTTTGGTCGTGTGATATAAGCTACCAGCTTGTCTTGGGAATAAGAATTTTCCTGTTCTTCCTTTGTGTTCGATATCGATCCACCCTTCTTCCATGTCGATGTTTGGTGTGCCGTACTCGCCCATTGTTCCTAGTTTTACCAAGTGGCAATCAGGTGCGTGTTTGAGGATCGCCCAAATCACATTGTGGGTTACTTCCAGGTTGTTTTTCAAGGTGAAGTGTGCCTCATCGTATCCTTTCATTGAATACGGAGCGGAAGGTTGTTCTGCATAGTGAACAATTGCATCAGGCTTAAAGTTTTCAACTATTTCTGCTAAAAATTTAAAGTTGCAGAGGTCTCCAATTTCTACTTGGATGTCTTTTCCTGTTTTTTCTTTAAATACTTTGACGCGTTGCTCTAGGTTCGGGCAGCTTATTAAAGCTTCCGAGCTGGTTTGCATAGCGATATTTCTACGAGAGTAGTTGTCGATGGCGACTACTTCGTGTCCTTTTCCTGCCAGGTCCATTGTGGTTGGCCACCCTAAGTAACCATCTGCTCCTAATACGATTATTTTCATTTTGTTTAGTTATTAAGTTATTTGGTGTATTTAATAGTATTCTCTGAAATTCTGTTTTTAAGATTCTGTTCTATTGCGCTATTTGCAGAAATCAAAAAAGTGTTGTTTGGTTTGTAAAACTAAATAAGATTATTGTCTAAAAGGTATTGTTTTACTTCGGAGGGACTCATTAGCCCTTCTTTGTCTGAGCGGTAAATCTTTGTTGCGTCCTTGGCATTGGGTCCAAAATCGTAGTCAATATTTTCGTAAACTGCTCGAAATGCAGGCATTACTGTGAAATAATTATCAATTTCGACGGTTCTTCTGACTTCTTCTTCGCTGATTAATTCTTCATACAGTTTTTCTCCTGGCTTAGCTCCTATGATTTTGACTTCAATGGGTGCGGTCAGGTTTTCTTTTTCTTTTATAATATCAATCATCGCGTCGGCTAGATCTTTTATGGCTAAGCCGGGCATTTTGGTGACGAATACCTCACCTCCTTTAGCAAGGAAAACAGTTTCCATAACCAACTTTGCCGCTTCTTCTAAAGTCATTACGAAACGACTCATCCCTTCGTCTGTCAGTGTCACTGGTCCGCCGGCTAAAATTTGGCGTTTGAACAATGGAATGACAGAACCATTTGATCCCAGAACGTTTCCAAATCTAGTCGATGCAAAAATAGGATACTGGCTTCGTTTTGAAGCATTGGCTGCGGTCATCAGTCGTTCTCCCATGAGTTTGGAAGTCCCCATGACGTTTGTTGGGTTAACAGCTTTATCCGAAGAGGTGAAAATAACCCGTTTTACTTCACATTCTAAGGCCACATCGATTATGTTTTGAGTGCCTAGGATATTGGTGTAAATCGCTTCTGCTGGTGCGCGTTCATTCAAAATAACATGCTTTAACGCTGCAGAGTGAAGAATGATATCTACGTCTTTAAACAGCGGTCGAAGGCGGTCTTTTTGACGGATGTCACACATATAAAAGTTCACATTATCGTTCGAGCGATGAGCGACTTCTATAAAGAACAATTCGCTTTCATTGTTGTCAATTCCAATGATTTCTTTCGGCTCAAGCAAGAGTACCTGTTTGAGTAATTCGGCACCGACGGTACCGCAAACTCCTGTGATTAGTACTCTTTTATTTTTCCATTGATTCATGTAGTGTATATATTATAGGTGGTAAGGTGTAAAAGTAAGGTTTTTATTTGTGGTTCGATTAGGGGGTGATTTTATGGAACCCTACATAGTTTGCTAGTTGATCGCTGATTGCGGTGCCTAGAAAATGTTGTGGCTCCCATCCATTTTCTCTAAGTAAATCGTGTTTTATTAAGAAGCTGAAATGGTTTCGGATGTCTTGATCGGTGTAATAGATTTTGATGGATTCGTCTGTTTTGCTGATAAAGGTTGCAATTTCGTTTATGGTATAATTTTCTTCAATTACATTGAATGCTTTGTTCTCAACAATTTCCCAGTTATTCATGGCATAGAATATAGAATTGGCTACATCATTAACATGTATGAATGGGCGCACCTGGTTGCCTTTCCCAAAAACGGTCAGTGTTTTTTTTGTGGCGGCCATGTGTACCAGCCGATTGACAACTGACACAAATCGAGTCACAGGCGCATTCCCATAAACCGTTCCCAGACGAAGGATGGTAGCAGGGAGGCCTCGTTTCATATAAGCGAAGACCGATTTCTCTGCATTAAAGATGGAGTTTGCATAGTGGCCAAACGGGCGAAATTCTGTAGGATCTTTGCCATCCATTGCTGGGCCATATACTGCAGTAGAGCCAGTGTATATAAATTGCTTTACCTTTTTGTTTAATGCTGCTTCTAGCAGGTTTTGAGTCCCCCAGTGATTTATTTGTTCTAACCGGTTGGAGTCGCCAAAACTCATTGGTGTTTTGACCAAGGCAGCCAAGTGGATCACGGTGTCAACGCCTGTCATGGCTAAATCTAGGATGGCCGTATTGAGAATATCGCCTTCAATTAGTTCGTATCGAACCCCTTTGGGCAAATTCAAAAGTGCTGCTTTTGATCCGCTTGTAAAATTGTCCAGTATTCTGACTGTCAAATCGCTCCCCAGGGAGTTGATAGACTGCAGCAATTGGGAGCCGACATAGCCGCAAGCTCCAGTAATAAGTATTTTACGATTTGTCAATTTCATTTTTATTAGGATTGGTGTGAATGCCGCATTCTGTTTTACAGTTGTCTGCCCACCTTCCGGAGCGTTCGTCTTCGCCAGCATTAACTGGGCGGGTACACGGAGCGCAGCCCACGCTCATATAGCCACTTGTAAATAAAGGATGTTCGAGAAGGTCTTGTTTGTTGTGGAAGGTCCAGAGGTCCTTGCTTGTCCAGTCCAACATTGGACAGATTTTCGCTCGGCCATTTTCTTCTATTGAGAAAAACTGCATTTCTCCGCGTTCTTTAGTTTGGTCGGCTCTAACGCCTGTGATCCATGCACTATACTCGTCTAGTTTTTTTTGAAGCGGGTTGGTTTTATTGATATGGCAGCATAGGTCCGGGTCAGAAAGGTACAGGTTGCCATAGGTGTTTTTAAATTGTTGATGGCCTAGTTCTGTACGGAGATTTATAATATTTAGCTGGTATTTTTCTTTTAATGCATCTCTGAATGCTAGGGTTTCGGGAAAATGGAACCCGGTATCCAAAAACAGAACAGGTAACTGAGGTATTGCCTCCGCCACCATATGCAAAAGCGATACGCTTTGTGTTTGAAAGGAAGAGGTCATTACCAGTTGATTTGGAAACTGATCCCAAGCCCAAGCCAGTCGCTCTTTTATCGTGTAGCTTTTTAATAGCTGATTGATATTTCTGATTTGATTATCTGTCATTTGTTACGCGATTAAAAGACGTTGTTTTTCTTGTAATTCTTTTTTGAAGATTTTGAAGTTTTTGTGGTTGTAATAATACATTACCATAAATAACAAAATCCCATAATTGAAATAATGCCCCTTTCGAACAAAAGAAACAAGTACAATCAAAAGACAAGCCGTAGATATTATCCAATACTCGTTTGTTGAGTATTTTTTAGAACGTTTCACAAAATTAAAGAATAGAAAAATAATGTAAAAAAACATCCCAATCACTCCCATCTCCGACAACACCCTTACAAATAAAGATCCAGCGTCATTGTAATTGTATTCGGGCATATGAGCAAACAAGGGGTTTGTTCTTGTAAGACTATACTTGAAAAATGCGATTTGGTGAGAGCCTAATCCGGTACCTGTAAATGGATGCCTCGAAATGTTTTCCTTAGCCACCATCAGGTTATTGTATAACGTAAATGTAGAGGCATCAATGCTGTGGTTTTTCCCAGTTAAGTCGTCATTTTTGAGAATAATAAGGGCTGAGCCAACTCTCTTTTTTAATCCGTGCATATTGGCCAGTAAAACAGGGACAGATATTCCAATTAGAAGACCGATATAAATTATTCTTTTCAAAGATAAATAATGTAATCCCAGCAGAAGGATAGAGAAAAATATAGCTATAAATGCCAAGGAAGAAAGAGAAAAAACATAGATAAAGATAATTACAAATGCTTCCCAACGTTTTACAAAAAAAGGCTTGATTGACAACACCCTGCACAAAGAAAGAAAAAACGCTGGGCTAAGTGATTGGGCAATGATGGATGGTTCGGAATAATAGGAATTGATCCGAAGCATTCCATTTTCAAATACGTAATTATGACTCGGAAAAAACCAGGTAAAATCATACCCAGGACTAAAACCAATCAACGAACTAATAAACTGAATTATCCCAAAACCGCAAACAATCAATACTCCAGTAATGTAAAGCCGGATTATTCCTCTTAAATCATATTTAAAAAATCGAACCACATAAAAGGAAAAGAGGATGGCTGCAGAAATACTTATGTATATCTTGCCAAACAAAAAAGCCGTATTGTTGCCTGCAATTACTTGTGCGGTGCCCATCGCAAACAAACCAAGTAGCACAATCAATGCTTCTTTTGTTATTGTCAAGTATCTAACCGCAAAAAACAAGCAGAGAACCACAATGATTAATTCCTGAGGTTCGATAGGCAATCTTGTCACTATTATTGGGTGAACAAGGGTAAATAAAATTAATATTTTTGCAATACCTCTCATCCAATTGTACCAACATTGTGTTTAGGGTATAAATCATTGGCTTGTTCTAAAAGACTTGCCATTTGAGGCATATTAATTTTGTTTTTCATTGTTAGATCTCCTGTTCCTGAGTTTTTCTCTAAATCACTTCCCTTGAAGTCTATTTATAAATGCCTGCCAATTCAAGAGTTTTATTTTGGTTTCTTCCACTGTTCCGGCAAATGACCTTTTTCCTTGGAGTCCTAACTCTTTGTCTAGTTTCCTGCGTTCCACTGCCATGTTTTCGGAGTTGCTGGATAAGGCCTCTTTGTGCAACCGAAATTTAGCGAGTTGTTCTGGTAAAAATTTTATAGTTTTTGCAGTTTGAAACGCTTGGAAGAAAAATTTGGAATCTGCAACTAGTCTATAGTTTTCATCAAATCCTCCTAGCGAGTTGTACAACTCCCTACTCCAAAATGCAGCGGGCTGTGCAAACGGTATTCGCTTAATACTAAATATTGATTTTGAGGAATAGGCTGAATTTTTATAGACAAATCGTTTGTTTCCATGCTCGTCCATATATTCGGTATTCCCATAAAGAAGGTCAAATTTTTCTTGTTGATAAGCGTTGGCTACCTTTTGTAAGGTGTCAGGAAAATAAAGATCATCTGCATTTAAGTAAGCCAGTATTTCCCCTTTTGCCTGACGGAAACCTTTGTTGATCGCGTTATACATTCCATTGTCCTTCTCACTTATCCAATAGGCTACCTGCGCTTGATTCGATTTTATCAGGTCGACAGTCTTGTCGGTACTTCCTCCATCAATAACAATGTGTTCAAAATTCTTGAAACTTTGATTTTGTAGGGAGGCAAAAGTTTCTGTAAGGAAATTTTCGCAATTGTATACGGGTGTTATTATAGAGATTAAAGGAGGCAAGGTGATATTTTTTTTCGTTTGTGCAATTAACTAGTTATCTAGGCACGTTAATTCCATTTTGTCAATATAAACGGCTTTGATGCTTTTCGTTGGGTGAATGAATATTCGACAATTTTCATCCTTTACAAAAGTGCCAATCGTGAACCAACGGTATTGGGTATGACTTACGCTTTTGGTTGGGGTGTATTTTTTGAACAGGTTTTTCTTTTTAATGAGGCTGTAAACACCAATTCCAAAGGCACTTCCTTCATTGGTGCTCTTGTCTACCCGCATTCTTGCTCTAACTTGGTATTTTTTTCCAATCTGGAGTCCTTCAAGTTTGTGAAATTCCCAATGCACTGACCATCGAGTATGGCCACCGATTATTTTTACAGCGTAACCATTTTCTGCTAGCTTATCCTCAATGATTACAGGGAGGATACTTTTATGTTTGACCGAATTGTCAAGCCTTAAATCAAGTTCTTCTGCAATCCACTGATTTGAATTCCCTGACTTGGACTTTGGTTGATTGTTGGCTTGGCTTGGGGAATTTACTTTAATTTTACTTTTCAAAATAAAATCTTTTGTCCCTGTCGTTCGTTCCGACAATTTTGTTTGTTTGTGTTTTACTGTTAGTCGATCAAATTCACTTATCAACGCCATTGATTTTCCTTCTTTGCCTCTTGCCACTTTTCCATCAAAGGCAATTTTATATAGAACAGGAATTTTCGCAATTTCGACTCGATTTCGGATGAGTTCATTGTCGGCCAGTTTTTCTGCAGCCTCCATAAATGCTAAGGCTCGGCTATTAAAGTCAGGGCCTAGTACTTTTTCTACACTTGCTTTTGTCTGAAGTTGGGCATTTCTTTTCAACAGGTCATTGTATTCTTTTATTTTTGGTGCGGCATTGCCATAATAGCCTTCAATAAAATCGTCCATAAGCTTGTTTGCATCCAAACTGGGGTTCCACAATAGTTTTGAATAAACCCAGGACCGCATAGAGGAGCGTTCTATGCTCCAAGTACTATAAAACCCTTGCAGAAAAACGCCTTTGACATTGTTTTGATCAAACGCCCTAAGGTTAGATGCGATTGTTCCAACATTTGGGAATGGTTGTAAAAAATGATTGAAGTCTACTGTATAATCCCAGATATAGACGTTTGGTGTAAGCCTTTTCCATCCGCGGAGATAGCCCATAAAAGTAGGCGAGCGGTCGATCGAAGTAAAGTATTGTCCCCAATGCGAATCTGTGCATAGCTCAACAATAACATTTGATCTTGGTTTTGTTTTTGGCGGTTTGGCAGTTTCCCGATAAGCAAGTGTGGTGATTTTTACTTTGGGATACCGCTTTTCTACTGCTTTAGCTACTTCGTTGACAAACCTAATCAATGTTCCACTTTTTGCTCCTTCGCTCTCATGCACTGCTGCGCATTTGCCACACATACAGGTTAGATTTTTTCCATCTACCTGAGAAATACTAATAAAATTAGTTTTAGGATTTGCTTTTAACTGAGCGAATATCTTTTCTTTTGTAATTTTAAGTACGTCTGGATTGGTCAGGCATCTTTGGCCATTCTTTATCCGAGCACCTTTCCCCTTCTTCACTGTGTAAGCGAAGTATTGTGGATGGGTTGCGAAATAGGTTTTTGCGGGTATAATACTGTAAAATGTATGGCCTTGCCAACCTTTTGGTACCGAGGGGTACTCTCCAAAATTCGAATCAATAATAAACTTATCTGTTTTCGGATTTAGTCGGTTATGAATATTAAATGTTTTTGAAGCTGCATCTCGTTGCCATATCGTTCTGATATCAAAGGCGGGTTTTTCTGTTCTTGTGGTAGGTTGAATGGCTAGTGATTTTATTGCTGGGATAACGAAGCCATTCTTGTCGGCAGTGTACCATCGACACCCCAGGTCTTCTTCTAAGAAAGCAAAAACACCATTTATCGGTCCTCGTTTTTTTCCTCCAATAATGAAAATTGCCTCTCCTTTTTGAACGATAGCGTACCCTTCATCACCAAGATCATAGCTTGTCCTTTTTATTCTATACTTGTCAAGGAGTCTGGTGTTTCCAAGACTGATAAAACGTTCATTTTTCGTAGATCCATCGCTTACTAAAGCGAATGTCGCACCGGTAATTTTTAATAACCACTTTTGAAGTTCCTGACCAGCCGTTTTTTCTTGAGGGGTGGGGTTGCGGGGAATGACTATTTGGTAAACTGCTCTTTTGTTTTGAGCCAGGATGACCTTTTTGCCTACTGTTCCCTTTGGCTGGAGTGCATTGTATTTTCGATTGGTTATTGGTTTACTAGTTTGAGTTTGAGCATTGTTATTTGTTTGGTTCGCTTTTTTGTTTGAACCACAGGAAAACACTAGAAAAACAGTAAAAAATAAAAGTATATGCTTCATGTTAAATCCCTTTAAGGTCCTCGATTATTTGAGTTGTTCTGCGTTCGATCCCTTTCTTGTTTAAATGATATTCACTATTAAAAAAATAGTCATTTTCATATTTGTATGCTTCGGGAGTGGAAATGGTTCTGAATTTTTGATGTTTCTTTAATGCAACTTTCAACTTTTTATGAAAAACATGGGATTTGTCAAACGATTCTTCATGATAAACAGGATATATGAAGACACAGGTCGCTTTTTTACTTTCTACATATGCTGAATACGCATTGAATTCATTGATTATTTTCTTTTGGGGATCGCCCTTCAGTCTGGATTTTGAAAATTTGGTGTTAGGTAGATCAAGGTGCACTGTAGCATCTCCAAACTCATTAAATGATCTTCGGTGGTAGATGTGTACCTTAGAAGTATCCCGTCTTTTTATAGTGCCTTTTAGGAAGTGATAATATTTGTTGCCGACATATCGGGGTATTTCATCTGCTAGTTTAGTGAATTGATAACCAGAAATATGTTTCATTCCCTCTGGATAAATGTCGAACAACGCGTTTATTAATACACCACTTCCCCAATAGTTATTTAAGAATTGAGAATATTCTGGAATCACAACAACGAGATCGCCTTCTTTGATAAACTTTTTTGAATCTTCCAGCATAAATCGTAATCCAAAACCAGCATGAATTCCCAGATTGTAAGCTGGCATTCCCATTTCCTGGGAGATTCTTTTGGTGTCTAAACCGAAACTTAAGTTCGACCCTCCAACGAATACTACTTTTGGTTCCTTAATTTTTTTAATTAATGCATGTTTGTCCTCTAATGCATAGATCAACGTCCCTTCATTTCTATAGTCTGGAAGCTGTATACTGATTATACTTACTATTATCAGTAGGATTAGAAACAATAAACATTTTAGTAGAAACCGCTTCATAATTAAAATTGAAAATAAATGAAGGTTTGCGCAATTGCATACGATTTAAATATACAAAGGACAAAGAAAACATACACTGACCATCTGACTACCATAGGAACCCCATCGAAGTTTTCGAATGGATGTTTTAATCTTCTTGAAAAGTATTCTATTATAAAGAAGAAAATTATCCAAATAGCAGGAATGATTCTAGCTCTTGGTATGGTACCACTTTCTAAAGAAAAGATCCTGCCAAGAAAGCTAAAGGCTTGGCTAATGTTATCCGCTCTGAAAAAGATCCAGGTTAGAACCGTCAAAGCAAAAGTCAACCCTACTAACATTACCTCCCTCAATGGTGGGAGAAAACTATCCTTGGCTATTACATCTGTATTGCTTTTGTTTTTTCCCATCAGCATCAAGGGGATGTAATACAATCCGTTTAGGAAACCCCAAAATATAAATGTCCAATTCGCCCCATGCCAAAAACCACTTATGGTGAAAGTGATGATAATGTTTCGAATCCGCCCCAATTTACCATCTCTGTTGCCTCCTAATGGGATATAAATATAGTCTCTAAACCAGGAAGACAGTGAGATATGCCAACGCCTCCAAAATTCCGCAACATCTCTGGACAAATAGGGGAAGTTGAAGTTTTGCATCAGGTTGTATCCAAACAACCTGGCCGTGCCAATTGCGATATCCGAGTAGCCTGAAAAATCGCCGTATATCTGAAAGGCAAAATAGACTGCACCAAGGACCAACATGCCAGAGGGCAAGGTCTCGTAATTGTCGAATATATAATTGACATGGGGGGCGCATTGATCCGCAATTACTATTTTTTTGAAAAACCCCCAAAGTATTTGCCGCATTCCATCCTTTGCCGATTTTTCATCAAACTCCTTCAGGTTGTTAAATTGAGGTAGTAGGTTCTTTGCCCGTTCAATCGGACCGGCTACCAGTTGTGGGAAAAAACTAACAAATGCGAAAAAAGCAAAAGGATCTTGTGTCGGAGCCATTTTTCTTCGATAGATATCAATGGTATAGCTCAAGGTCTGGAAGGTATAAAAGCTAATTCCTACTGGAAGAATAATTTTTAACGTAAACAAATTGGGCTCCATCCCCAAAAAACGGATTACCTCCGCAAACGAATCAACAAAAAAGCCGAAGTACTTAAAAAAGCCCAGGATCGACAGGTTGATCACTAAACTTGCAATCAACAACGGCTTCCGTTCTTTTTCTTTTTCGGTGGCCCCCATCGCTCGTCCAATCATGAAATCTGCCGCCGAACTAATAATAATCAGCAACAAAAACCGCCAATCCCACCATCCATAGAACAAATAACTTATCGCAATGAGGAACGCATTTCGTTGTACAAGTTGCCTATTAAATACAAACCAGTACAATAGAAAAACTATTGGTAAAAAAAGAACGTATTCTATGGAGTTAAATAACATGAGATAGCCTCTTTATTGTGAGGATTCTATTTTTTTGATAAATTTTGCTGGATTCCCGCCCCAAATTTCATCAGGAGGGATTGACTTTGTTACAACAGACCCAGCAGCTACTACGCTTCGTTCTCCGATTTTTATACCTTTCATGATGATCGCTGATGTTCCAATAAATGCGCCCTGCCCAATATAGACGGGAGCTGTTCTGATATTGGTGTCGGGACGTTCCATTCTTTTTGTGTATTCAATAGAATGAAAATCGGAATCATAAATTTGCGCACCGCCACCAATCAATACATCATCTTCAATCACAATTTGCTCGAGACTAAAAATGGTGGCGTTTGAAATTCCGACATTGTTTCCTACCGTTATTTTTCCATTTTTTCCTGTAGCGAGGGCGGTGGTGCTACTGCCTCCCACGATATTGTTGCGCATTTTAGCGGTAATGGAAACGCCTTTTCCAAGATGGATTGTCCCTGAATTGACGATGGTTGGGAAGCCATGCAATGCTGGAAATTGTTTGTAATGAACATTGTTTAGCCAAAGCAAAAATAGCTTGTAGGGAAATAAGAGCTGTTTGTCAATAACAGAGCGGACTGTTTTGACTATTTTTTTTGCGATTCGATTTGGTCTGTAGTTAGACATGAGTTATTTGCCTAAAACTTTTTTGTAGATGTCCACTAACTTTTGAGCATTGGTTACTGGGTTGTGGTTTCTTTCGCATCTTATTCGTGCTTGTTTTCCCATTTTATCTTTTAAGTCAGGATCATTTACAAATTTGAGTATAGCTTCTGCAAGTTCTTCTGGAGCTTCTTCATTAATTAAAAAACCAGATACACCATTCTCTACCACATCTTCAATTTTGTCTTCCATTGCCAAAATAGAAGGAATTCCATATACTCCTGCTTCATAGATACTCCGTGGTGGAGAATTTGCACGCATAGGAGCAAGAATGACATCAGTTTTCAAGAGAATTGCATTGATATCATCTACATGACCAAGTAAATTGATGTTTTTTAGATTGTTCTTTTCGATAAAAGTAACTACTTGGTTCATTTCATCATAATTAGCGAGTCCTAGATAGGACACAAACTTTTGTTTTAGGGTAAGGTCTTGAATATTAAATCGGGTACCGGAACCAGCAACATCGATTTGAACTCTAGGGTCTTTTTTTAGTATTTTTGCAGCCTCTATAAGTTCGAAAATCCCTTTCGATTTTCTAATGGCCGCCAAAGAAAGAAAATTGAATACTTTGTTGTTGTTGTTGTTGTTGTTGTTGTTCGATTTTATCTCTGGTAAAACTTCGTATGGGTTGTGAACAATGCTTTTTTCCTTTACTGAGGTGAAAAAATTATGTAAACTTCCAGAAATACAAATTAAATGCGCGCAATATTTTTTTATTCCTTTGAGTACAATTTTGTTTAGGAAATTATGGGATTTGTCTGGCATCGTTCGAGCATGCATGACTACAGGTATATCTAGTTTTGCAGCCAATTTTGCAACAGATATCAAACCATATTCATTGCAATGAACCAGGTCTGGTTTTATTTCTCTGAATAGTTGTTCTATCGTGTTTAGCGCTGGATTTTTGCGATAGGATCGAAGAAAATGCAAATACATACTTTTCCGTTTTGCGATCGTCAACCTCAAGGGAAGAGGTTTTGTCTTAAGCGTATAGACATTTGGTGTGAATTTTTCGAAAAAATCGGAAGCCCCACCTTCTGGCGAAATTATATAGGGATCTACACCTAACTTCTGAAGGTGTGGTATTAGAAGACCTAAACTTCGACAAGGTCCTCCATATCCTCCAGCATGATTTATGTATACAACTTTCACCTTTTATGTTCTTTTATTAGTTTTTTCTGGATGGCCGACCATTCCTTGTATTGTTCTATTGGAATAGCTGGACTACCAACTACCACAGTGTTTTCAGGAACATTTTTTATCACAATTGCACCTGCACCTACTGTAGCATTTTTTCCTACTTTTGCCCCATTTCGAGTTATGGCTTGAATCCCCATATACACATTTTCTCCTAGTACAGTAGAGCCACCAGTTACGCATTGACAAGTCAGGATAGCGTTCGCTTTTATTATACTGTTGTGACCGATATTTGTAAATGCACCTATTTTTACTCCATCCTCTATTATAGTATTGTCCAATGCACCTCTACGAATAGTGGCACTTGGCCCCATTTCGACGTTGTTCCCAATTTCAATTCCTCCTAGTTGAGGAAACTTAATCCATTTTCCATTTTTCTTTTCATAGCCCAATCCCTCTGTTGCTAGTGTACAGTTTGCTTTTATGACGCAGTTTTTCCCAATTTTGGTATTATTATGAATGACTACATTAGGATGTATGATCGATCCATCTCCAATTTCAACATCGTCTGCTATGTATACATTGTCTGCGATTGTTATTTTATCATTCTTCTTATGCTTTTCGACTTGGTTGGGACTTAAAATTAGGCCTAGATGACTGAAATAGGTTTGCAATATTTGCGCAAAAACCAATCGAGGACTTTCTTCAGTCACCAAGTAACAATTCTCTGGAATAGGCGTAATCTCTGCAAAATGTTCTTGTGCAATTACGATTGTCCCCATAGGAAGTTTACTGATGTAGTCTGGGTGTTTCAACCAATAAATGTACTGGTCATTTTGTTTGGTGAGACTCCCTGGTGCTACAATCGTTTTCTCTAGATTGCAATAAGGCTTAAGATTAAATTTTTCTACAAGCTCACTTACGTGGATCATTGTATTACTTTGTCTTTTGATGAATAGTTCTAACGCTTAAATTCTTTAGCTGGCGTGCCTATATAAACTTTGTTTTGCTCACAATCCTTGTTTACAAAACTCATCGTGCCAATAATTACTTTGTCTTCAATATTGAGACCATGATGTAAAACGGCGTTTGTTCCAATGAAACAATTCGCACCAATTTTTGCACCACCAATTTGTTCTTTTCCTGTATCGAGGTTGTTCGTCATTACTCTAGGACAAACATAGGTGTTGTCCCCAATTACGCAGCCACGAGCAATGATACTATCATAGCGAAGAGTGACCTTGTTGCCAATAATGCAGTCGCCTGAAGTAGAGACTCGTGAGTCTATATAACAGTTTTCCCCGATTACAGTATGCGGCCTTAATTCAACATAAGAGCGAATGAGAGTTCCTTTACCAATTTTTACATTTGCATGCAAATAGGTATAGTTTTCAATGGTTACATCGTCTCCGATTTCTACATTTTTTTCAATAATGCAAAATTCCCCAATGGTTACATTGTTTCCTATTTTAGCTTCTGCGCTAATAATGCTTGATTTCATATTAATAAGATTCTTGCAGTTGGTTTTTAGCAAATTTTGCTAATGTAAATAAGTTCTATGACTGCGTGGGTTAATTTTTTACTTTTGTCAGTGTATTGTTGGAGATTATTTTATCATCCACCTTAACACATTAAAGGCTTCTGCATAAGATGCACCAATTTGAGTACCTCGCACCTTTGCTAGCGAATGAATAAACTCTTCACTGGCGTAGGGACGGTGAGCTTGAGATTTGTATTCACTCAAAGCGACGATTTTTTTGTCTACGTGCGCTTTCTTCAAATGAACAAATGTACTCGTTTTAAAAGTTAAGTTATTCCAAGGCATCTCGTAAGTCAGAATTGTGCTAGACTTAAATGCTCTCAATCCTTCTTGTGCTATGGTCAAATGATCTTGGTGGATATCATCCAAGGATGGCATCAAAACGAGGTCTGGTTTTATTTTAGACCGAAGATCTATAATGTCCTGCAATATATTTTGTCTGGATTCATTGAAAATCCTTACCTGATATTCAAAAAGGGTTAGATTGGTTTCCTTTGCGCCTAAGGACATTGCTGCATTTTTAGATTCTGTTCGTAGGATGTCTTTTGGGAATTTGTCTGGCACAGATTGTTCGCAAGCAGAAAATGTGGCTATATGGACTTCTGCCCCCTCTTCAACCAATCTGGCGATAGTTCCTCCGCAACCGAACTCTGCATCATCGGTATGTGGGGCTAGTACTAGGACCTTTTTAAAGGAAAGATTCATCTATTACTTATTTTTTGAATGGGTGGGCCGTCAACGGCAATTTTGCTAATGGATGATAGTCTCCTTTTAAGCCGACTGGAGTCATTTGACGAATGTCGTGTACGATTTCTATTGCATTTCTAACTGCTCCAATTTTGAAACCTTCACCGCCAACTATTTTTTCGTAGCTCTTCGTATGGAGTTCTGTGAAGCCGCCGCTGAACTCAAATTCCTCTTCCATAATGGTCAGTGAACGGTAGGTGCGCATACCCTTGTCTTTTACGTGCTGTGGTATATTATCGTAGTTGATGCTTAAAAACCAACGAACTCTAGCATGTTCTAACTCTAGATAACCTGCTGCTCGATCATGGGTATGGACATGGGTGATGTTTTTCTTCACCTTTCCAAAAATCCAACATAACATATCAAAAAAGTGAACACCAATGTTAGTGGCTATTCCTCCTGATTTATGGACATTTCCTTTCCAGCTGGTGTAGTACCAATTTCCCCGTGAGGTAAGATAAGAAAGATCGATATCGTAAACTTTGTCTTTCGGTCCGTTTTCAATTTTTTTCTTGAGCTCAATCACACTAGGATGCAATCGAAGCTGTAGGATATTGTAGATGTTTTTACCAGACTCTTTTTCTATTTCTTCCAATGCATCAATATTCCAAGGATTTAGGACGATCGGTTTCTCACAAATGACATTCGTGTCGTGCCGAAGTCCAAATCGAATGTGCGCATCATGCAAATAATTGGGAGAACAAATCGAAATATAGTCTAAAGGATTGTTTTTCCGCTTCAGTTTTTCCACATGGCGGTCAAATCGCTCAAATTCTGTAAAGAAGGCTGCCTCTGGGAAATGACTGTCAATGATGCCAACCGAATCAAATTTGTCTAGCGCACAGACGAGGGTATTCCCTGTATCCTTTATTGCCTTCATATGTCGAGGAGCTATATATCCAGCAGCTCCTATTAGTGCAAATCGTTTCATTTATTATTTTTTAAAAACTTTACCATCAATCATTTTATACGTCTCTCCAGAATGTGGGCAAACACTAATCCCATCGGCATCAAACGTCAGTTTTTCTCCATATGAGCTCATCCAGCCAATTTGCCTAGCAGGATTGCCAACCATCAAGGCAAAGTCTGGGACATCTCGTAAAATCACCGCTCCAGCACCAATAAAAGAATAGGCCCCAATCGTATTACCGCAAACAATCGTTGCATTTGCTCCTATGGAAGCTCCTTTTTTTACTAATGTTTCTCGGTATTCATCTTTCCTGCTTACAAAACTTCGAGGGTTGTAGACGTTTGTAAACACCATGCTTGGTCCTAGAAATACATCATCTTCGCAAATAACTCCAGTATAGATGGAGACGTTGTTTTGCACCTTGACATTATTCCCTAAAGTCACGCTTGGAGAGACGACCACATTTTGGCCGATATTGCATTTTTCTCCGATCTTGCAATTTGGCATTACATGGCAAAAATGCCAGATTTTAGTGCCTTCTCCTATCTCGCAGCCTTCGTCGATATAAGAGGATTCGTGAGCGAAATAATTCATTTTATTAATGGTTAATTGTTAATTATAAATTGTTAATGGGGGTTATTGTTTTGACTAATAACCATTTTTCAATCTTCTTTTAACTAATGAAATTTAATTATTAAAAAAGTCTACAACAGACTGTATTATGTAGTCTTGTGTGCTAGTCTCCATCTCTGTATGAATGGGGAAGGACAGCACCGATTCGCATAATTGTTCGGTTACTGGCAGCTCTTTTTTTCCTTCATGATATTGAGCGAAGGCTTCTTGTTTGTATAATGGGATGGGGTAATAAATCATACTTGGAATGCCTTTGTCCAGCAAACTAGCCTTTAGTTCATCCCTTTTTCCGTTTGTCACTTGCACGGTGTACTGGTGAAATACGTGGGTAGAGTTGTGTTGTCGAACAGGTATTTTCAATCCATCAATATCTTTGAAGCTTGCATCATACTGTTTTGCAACTTGTTGTCTATTTTTTGAATAAGTATCGAGGTGTTTTAATTTTATATCGAGAATAACCGCCTGTATCGTGTCCAGCCTAGAGTTTACTCCAATAACTGAATGATGGTATTTTTTCTTTTGACCATGATTGGCAATAGTTTGCAGCATGAATCCGATTTCGTCGTCGTTTGCAAAAATTGCTCCTCCGTCTCCATAGCAACCTAAGTTCTTGGATGGGAAAAACGAGGTACAACCGACATGGCCCATCGTCCCTGTTTTTTTCGTGCTGCCGTCCTTGAAGGAATAAGTAGCGCCAAGTGCTTGTGCATTGTCTTCAATAACGAAGAGATTGTGCGCTTTTGCTAGTTCCAAAATAGGCTCCATGTCTGTACTTTGGCCAAACAGATGGACAGGGATGATGGCTTTTGTTTTTGGTGTAATGGCGGCTTTTACCAATTCTGCAGTGGTATTAAAGGTGTCAGGATCTACATCTACCATTATTGGTGACAACCTCAACAACCCTATAACCTCAGCAGTCGCAGCGTAGGTAAATGCGGGGACAATTACTTCATCTCCTGGTTGCAGCCCAAGCGCCATCAATGCAATTTGAAGGGCATCTGTACCATTGGCACACCCGATCACATGATTTGCTCCTAAGTATTGTCCTAGATTGGTTTTAAATTCCTGGACAGCTGGGCCATTGATATATCTTGTAGATCGAATACAGTCAAGAACAGCTGCGTCAATTTCCTCAGAAATATGATCGTACTGCGTTTTTAAGTCGACCATATGAATCTGTTTGTCAATCTTATTCATTTCCTTGTGTTTATTAGTTGAATGTCTAATTGTTTGTTTTAGAGGATTACAGTTTCGTTAGGAAACTAGTTTTTTTGCTATAAACATGTCTTCAATTCCTTGTTTAAAACTGAAGGACGGTTCCCAGTCCAATTCTGCTTTGGCTTTTTGAATGTCGGCGATGGTGTCCATAATTTCATTAGGACGCATTTCGTTTTTTGACGAAATTGTTTTTTGTGAATTTGCTACTTCTAAGATAGTTTGAATGACTTCTTTCACACTCAAAGACACGCCTGATCCAATATTGTAAACGCCAAATTTCTTAGATTTAGAAACGACAGATTTTACTATTGCTGCAACCACATCCTTGAGATATACATAGTCTCTTTTGGGATCCAGATTCTTCACAGTAACCGAATCTGTTGTGGAATCAACGATTTGCTGTATGATAAAAGGAATAAGAAAATTGTCGTTTTGCCCTGGACCAAAAACATTAAACAACCGCAAGCACGAAATAGTCAGTCCAAAATTTTCAGCATAAAACTGGCAGGTTTGCTCAGCTAAGTGCTTGGACAGCGCATAGGGATTGTTAGGATAAATCCTAGAATCCTCCTTGATCGGAAGTGTTTCTGGCAGTCCATATAAATAGGCGCTAATATAAGTTAGCGAGCAATTATTGTGTCTGCAAAGTTCAAGCACATTTGTCGTTCCGATCAAGTTGGTTTGTAAAAACAATTCAGGATCTTCCCAGCTATGTGGTACAAAGGTAGCCCCCGCTAGATGAACAACATGCTGAATATCAGCATCAGAGTACGCCTTGAGTTTTTCCTTGTCTAAAATGTCATTGCCTTCCTTTCTGTTGAATTGAAGAACATTGAAATTCTGTTGTTGGAGTTGGGCTACAAGTGCCTGACCAATAAATCCGCTGGCTCCGGTTACTAATATGTTGTTTGTGGACACGGCTTAGTTTTGAAGCGAATTATTCTAATAAAAATTTATCCTTCATTTTGTCGAAGGTTTCGATAGCTACCATGTAGTCGTCTGGGCGTCCGATGTCTAACCAGTAGCCATCGTATTTTTCTACATTTACCCGTTTTTTGTCTTCAATAAGTTGAAGCATAAGGTGGTCGAACCCATAGGCACGTCCTTCAGGAATGTAGTCGAGTACCTTATTGCTTACAATATAGATTCCCATGCTCACCTCAAACGTCACTTTCGGTTTTTCTCTGAATCCGGTCAGGTGATTGTCGTCATTGGTATCCAAGACTCCGTATTGGCTGATTTGTTCTCTGGAATAAGAGGAAATAGTGAAAAGGTTGTCTCCCTTCACATGATCATCAAACAAACCAGAAAAATTTAGGTCTGTCAGGATATCACCATTCATCACCAAAAAGTTATCCGGTAAATCATTGATCAGCTTTAATGGCCCCATGGTGCTCAAAGGCGTCGTTTCTACTGAGTAGTCGATCGTAATATCCCATTTGGATCCGTCTCCAAAGAAGGCTTTTATAATATCTGCCTGGTGATTGACTGCTAGGGTGATATGCGAAAATCCATGACTGACCAGTTGGCGAATGATGACTTCAAGAATAGGGTAGTCTCCAATTGGCATTAGTGGTTTTGGCAGTACAACAGTGTATGGTCGTAACCTGGTGCCTTTTCCTCCGGCGAGAATAATTGCTCGTTTAGACATTGTAGAT
>CALLWB010000068.1 GCA_938016265.1 uncultured Saprospiraceae bacterium | reverse complement strand
AGATTTGAAGGCGGAAGTCGCCAAGTCGGTGGCTGCGGGGCATATGGACGCTCCTCTGGCAGATGATTTTGATTTGCACCGCCCATTCATTGATGGCGTTATCTTGACTGCAGATGATGGTCGGCCGATGAAGCGGGAGCTAGACTTGATCGATGTTTGGTTTGACAGTGGATCGATGCCTTATGCGCAATGGCATTACCCATTCGAAAATGAAGAAAAATTTAAGAATAATTTCCCAGCAGACTTTATAGCGGAGGGCGTGGATCAGACCCGTGGCTGGTTTTATACACTGCATGCAATTGCTGTGATGTGCTTCGATAGTGTTGCCTACAAAAATGTTGTTTCTAATGGATTGGTGCTGGATAAAGTCGGGCAGAAGATGTCCAAGAGTAAAGGAAATGCAGCAGATCCTTTCGAAACTATAGAAAAATATGGGGCTGACGCTACCCGTTGGTATATGATCTCCAATACCCAACCTTGGGACAATCTACGTTTTGATACGGCAGGAATCGAAGAGGTAAAACGGAAGTTTTTTGGAACCTTGTATAACACGTATTCGTTTTTCTCGCTTTACGCGAATGTTGATGATTTTAACAATCAGGGTGAACAGATACCTGTAAATGAACGACCAGAAATAGATCAATGGGTAATTTCCTTGTTAAACTCGTTGATAAAAAGTGTAGAGACAGATTATCAAGATTATGAGCCTACCCGCGCTACTAGGAAAATACAGGATTTTGTTACGGATCACTTGAGTAATTGGTATGTGCGACTTTGCAGACGTAGATTCTGGAAAGGGGAAGTCAATAAGGACAAAATGGCGGCTTATCAGACATTGTATGATGTGTTGATCGTCGTTTCTAAAATGATGGCGCCTGTTGCTCCATTTTTTGCGGACTTCTTGTACAAGAATCTGAATGATATAACTAAGAAAGAAGCTCATCAATCTGTACACCTGGCGCTTTTCCCAGAAGCAAATGACAGTTTGATCGATGCTGCTTTGGAACAACGAATGGACTATGCGCAACGTATATCTTCTCTTGTTTTATCCTTACGGAAAAAGGAGAAAATACGAGTAAGACAGCCATTGAGCAAGGTGCTGTTGCCAGTTTTGGATGATGGCTTTCAGAAGCAAGTAGATGGTATCAAGGATTTGGTCATGTCTGAGGTAAATGTCAAGCAGATAGAATACCTGACTGATGCCTCTGGTTTTATCAAGAAAAAAGTCAAACCAAACTTCAAAACACTAGGAAGACGACTAGGTAAAAACATGAAAGAAGCCGCTGGGAAAATCAACCAATTTACCCAAGAAGATATCACTAGTTTAGAGAAAAACAATGGGTACGATCTGGATATAAATGGGGAAAATTTCCGGTTGGAAATGGAAGACTTTATCATCTCCTCAGAAGATATCCCTGGCTGGCAAGTAGCTAATGACGGCGATCTCACCGTAGCACTAGACATTAGTCTAAACGATAAGTTGCTGGCTGAAGGAACGGCTCGTGAATTAGTCAACCGTATTCAAAACATTAGAAAAGATAAAGACTTCAATGTTACGGACCGTATCCAATTGACGATTGAGAAAAATGAGGAGATCGGCTCTGCACTAGAGTTATTTAGCGATTACATTTGTGAAGAGGTTTTGGCTACTTCGTTGAATGTTGTAGATCAGTTGGATAATGGACAAGAGGTAGAGTTGGTGGATGAGATTGTTGTGAATATGAATGTCTCTTTAAACTAGAATAGTTTTACAGCTCTAAATAATGGCCAGGCTCAAAAATAGTCTTTTTGAACCTGGCCTTCTTTTTTCATTCAGAATTAGTTAGATACTTCAACGGAAAATTTTACGCTTCCATGTCCGCCGTGTGGGACGAAGACTAATTCTTCGTAGCAATATTCTACTTCTAGTCGGTACTTGTCCGCCTCAGACTTATCCTTGGCTATTAGGGCAAATTCGCGGGTTTGACACGAACAGGGTTTTAGGCAATCCATGCTGATAAATCGGTCTGGCACAATTTGGATCAAGTCCAAGTCGACCTCTTCCTTAGAATTCCCTTGGAACAAAGAGACTTTAGTAATTTTCAATCCGTTGTACTGTACGTCTGTAAATGGATTGCAAACGGTTAGATAGAATACTGAGGTTTTTGATGTTGGCACCTTCTCGTTGTTCGAATCTCCGATATGGAAGGAAAAGCAAGGAGTCAGGTCAACGCCTTCTTTGGCTACTGTTTGTTCGCAATTTTCAGCAAACGGAGCTACGCATTTTTCTGAAGATTTCCCTTTTAGGAGTTTTGTTTTTGCGCGTTCTATTAGCTCTTTATTTTGGGAGGTGGCGTCTTTGTTACAATCTGGACATGAACAGTCGCAGCAATCACAATCGTCCGGCGGACAAAGGTGAGAAACTAGATTTGGTAGTCCAATTTGGCAAGTTCCGGTGGCTAAGGTTATGTAATCTATGTCAATGTTACATCCTACTCCAAGTACGTTTGGTTCGTGTATTACACCAACTTTATTGTATTGATCTCTAGCAATATATATTTTATTATCTGGCCCTAATTGTACCGTTCCAATAACATGACGTTTTTGTCCTGGTTGACGATTAAACGTTCCTACCAACGTATCGCTAAGGCTTGTTTGTGTCATATCTACTTGAGAAAGTAAATTTTTAGGCTTCTTGTATCCGATTCTCGATATATATAGGATTTGATTGTTTGGTGAGAATTCAAGACCGTATGGCGAACCAATTTTAAGCGTGGTTGGGGTGACATCTATTTTTCCCAATGTATTATCAAACGGAAAGATGTCCACTTTGTTTAGGGTAGTACTTGCAATGGTTATGACCTTGCCGTCGTGGCTACTTTTCATATAGCCTACATCAGAGATCATTACATTTAGTTGGACCTGTTCGATAAAAGAGATACCTGCAGCATTAATTTTATAGATTTGGATTAGTCCAGGTCCATGTGCGGCACTTAGATCTTTAGTGGCATTTGATTTCACTTCTTGGAATGCTGTCAAAACCCAAAAGTCTTTGCAATTTGGGGCACGAATAACTGTTATTTTCTCTGCAGGAGAAAGATTGTCAGTTGGAGGTGGCGTGGAAATTAAGTTCGGGATGATTTCCGTAATATTCCACGTATCTACATTTATAAGTACTCCGTTAAAATGATTATAGACCCCGTCATGACCGAATGAACTTCCATCTGCTGTTAAAATATAATATTGTTTATCATTTCCTGGATCAGGAACAATGATGGCTGATTGGCTAGAAGTTTTATCTCCTTTCAGTTGATAGTCTGCTGTTCCATTTTTAATTGTTGTACCATCACTCTTCCAAATAAATTTTCCTTCTGTATAAAACAGTAGATTGCCATTTGCATCGGATACGCTAGTGCAGCCTTCCCAGGTACTAAATCTTCTTTCGCCAACAGGGTTTGGTACATTAATAGAACTTGGTGATGCAGAGTTGAATGTGATTCCAGCGCTATTGCCGAAAATCCAATTTTGATTAATCATTGTTAATTGTTTTAAATTGTTTTTTAATAATACTTGGTTAGTAAGGGGGGGGATGCTTGTAATGCGCTACAAACATAAATTGATTGAAAAGATAATTAGGTATTGAATTGACGAGGGAGTCGATCGGCTTTACCAAGAATAAAATTTTAATATATGAATTGCTCTCAGCGCTTTTGTTATGGAATTTTCAACATGATGATTTAACAAAAATCTTGCAACTCAAAGTTTTAACATTTATTTAAACGGAGTGCGGAATTGCGCTAGGACTGGCTGCTGCTTGAGTGTATTGATTGGTGTTTGATCACTAAGGAAGGTGATGAGTGCTGGATACTGATTTTTCAAAACATTTTCTATCTTTACAACGCTTGTTGATCATTCCAAAATCGATAAGTTCCATTATTACTACCGTATTCTGATTCCTTTAAAATATCCTTATAGAAAATTGAGCGACAATAAGATAAATAGTGACTTATCTCCTAATCAAAAGGCGATCAGGAGACTTTTAAAAAACAGACTGGCTGTTGCAGGAATGGTTATCATCTTCTTGGCAACACTTATTGCTATTTTGGGATATCTCATCACACCCGATTTTACCGCAGACGCCAATGATCAAGTCAATGAAGTAAACCTCAAACAACCAGGATTTACCATCAAAATGCTGAAAGTCAGGAAAAACAGAAATTTCCCGAAGGATGGATTGATTAATACAATTATTAATGGAAGACCCAACCATTTCCAAATGATTCCAATGAACAGCTTCGAAATCAATGATGGATTTGTTGAGGCTATGGTTTATCAAGGAGAAGGAGTGCCTGGCAAGCTAGTCAAATACAGCCTGGCAGATATCGTGTTCCCCTTGTCCGCGAGTAATGAAGAAGTAGAATACAACAACCAGCAAATTGGCTATTATCCAATAGATCATAAAAAAATAAAACAACCGTTGGCCGAACTTAAGGATCGGGTGCTCAATCAAAACATTGTCACAAAAACATTCCCGAAAGGAATAAATAAAGACGGATATGAGGTAATTAGCGCTACTGAAGTTGGAACTATCCAATATAATGACCTCACAAATAAACCTCCAGGATTTAGTGCAACGCTATTAAAAGTAAGAAAAAACGGAATAAACCAAACGTTGGCTTCCTCGCAAGAAGTCTCGGATAATAGTTTTGAATGGCGGGCAATTGAACAACCAAGTCTTAAAAAAGATAGTCTGTATGCTAGAGTATTCTCCACTAAAAAAGATAGCCTAGGCCAACTGGTGCCAGGAGAATTGTTGGCATTAAATCTCGTAAATATTCTTTATTCGCAACCAGAAAACGGACAGTTGGTGGAGGTGATGGGGGATGAACTCGCATTTTATACCAACGACCAGCCCAAAACAGTCATTTTTGAGTCAGAATTAAAATCTACTGTGGAAAAAGATCATATTATAAATAAAACATATTATTTTGGTACTGACGGATTTGGCCGATGCTTACTCAGTCGATTGCTGATTGGGGTGAGAATCTCCTTGTCGGTAGGATTGATCGCTGTTTTGATCTCTTTGACGATTGGTATATTCCTAGGAGCAGTAGCGGGATATTTGGGAGGCAAGGTCGATGATCTGATCATGCTTTTGATAAATACTATGTGGTCAGTGCCAACGTTGTTGTTGGTGTTTGCGTTAGTAATTGCATTGGGACGAGGCTATTGGCAAATTTTTACGGCAGTAGGATTAACTATGTGGGTAGATGTTGCGAGGATAGTAAGGGGACAAGTCATCTCCTTGAGAAAAGTGCAGTTCGTTGAAGCAGCAACAAGTCTAGGTTTTGGAAATACAAGAATCATCATGCGACATATTTTGCCTAATATTTTGGGGCCGGTGATGGTAATTGCTGCGGTAAATTTTGCTGCGGCGATATTGATTGAAGCCGGATTGAGTTATTTAGGCTTCGGTATTCAACCGCCGAAACCGTCCTGGGGAACCATGCTTTCTGAAAATTATAGTTTTTTGTTGATGGGAGGCAATCCGTTTCCTGCGCTGGTACCTGGATTTGCCATTATGATTTTGGTGCTGGCATTCAATTTGGTCGGCAATGGATTTAGAGATGCATTAGATGTAAAATCACGTTTATAGTTGGAAGGAGTCACTAACATAGAACTACTAGAAAGAGAACTGTACCTTAAAACACTACAGATTAGGAGTTTACTGTACATCACTCAGTCGATAAACAACAATGTGTCTGCAGAAGAGTTGTTTAATATCTACAAACACACCCTTGGATTTGAGCTGCAAATTACCAAAATGGTATTGTTTTTTAAGATCGATGAAAAGTGGCAGTGTGTGAGCGAAATTGATGCGCCTGACGGAATTGTGCAGGCAGAACTGACGGAAGAAATCATGTCATTTACAAGAATCGCCTACCTTAATGAGAAAACACATCCATTGTTAGATGTGTTCGATATCGTCGTTCCGGTTTTTCATAAACAATACCCAATTGCTTTCACCTTTATAGGAGGTCTGGGAGACAATGACAATGCTTATGAAAAGATGCAATTTGTAAGCACGATTACTAGTATTATTGCGGTTGCGATTGAGAATAAACGGTTGTTCAAAAAGCAAATAGAGCAAGAGCGGGCTACACGGGAAATGGAGTTGGCAGGTGACGTCCAATCAATGCTGCTTCCATCCAAATATCCAGTGAATGACTGGTACGAACTGGATGGCCAATACAAACCTCACCAGGGAGTTGGAGGCGACTATTTCGATTTTTTCGAATTGGAGGATGACAATCTGTTGTTCTGTATTGCGGATATCTCCGGGAAGGGGGTTGCTGCAGCTCTGCTTATGTCAAATTTTCAAGCAAATTTGGGGGCATTAGTTACCAAGGACATTAAACCGAAAGACTTTATTCAGGATTTGAATAAGTCTGTGCTACGAATAACTGAAGGAGAGAAGTTTATCACTTTTTTTATTGCAAAGTACTGTCGTCGAGATCAGAAACTAACTTACGTCAATGCAGGTCATAATCCGCCGATATTACTAACAAAAAATAAAATTGTTCATCTAGATAAAGGCTGTACCATCCTTGGGTATTTTGATGAGATCCCGGAAATTGAAGTCGGTGAAATTTATATTAATGATGAAACCTTGATTTTGACTTATACGGATGGACTAACGGATCAGACCAACAATGAGGAGGTGATTTTTGATATTGAGTTGTTGGAAGATTATGTTCAGGACAATGCGCACCTTTCTGTGAAGGAGTTTAATGAAAAACTGATGTCGTATATCGAAAAATTTAGAGGGCAGGTGCCTTATACGGATGACATTGCTTTGCTAACTTGTAAAATCTATTCATGGACTTAATCTATACCATAGTTGCAATAGTCGCCAGCTATTATATTTTTTATAAGTTTATTAAGCCTAATTTTTTAATAGAAGAAGGGAAGTCTATCCCCAAGATCAAACGTAAACAAAAGTCGGATGATGGGGAGTATGTGGACTATGAAGAAGTAGATGACTAGCAAAAGGCGCTTTGTTTCCTGCGGAAACTGAAAGATCCTCCACTGCCAGAATTAGGCCGGCAACTAATTCACTTTCTAGAAACTAGTCAATTTTCCGACCTTGTGCCGTTCTTGATTTTATATCTACGTTTTTGATCTTTTTGAGATCAACCATCAAGCATGCATAACCGTCTCCTGCTTGAGTGATATAAGTTTTGCCGCCGTATTTTACTTTACCGACTTTATTTTTCCATTCTGAAGCACGCAAGGTGTATCGTGCCTCTTGTTTTGGGTTTGGGCCAAACATGAGGAATCGCTCGTCGCCAGATTCGAAAGTAATCGCTATTTTGTCCCCTTCCCCCATTTTTGTCAGTACGCCTGGTGTTCCTTTAGGAATAAGGATTTCTTCAATTCGTCGGCCGTCTTCCATTTTTATTTCGCCTTTGATGATCTCCGTACTGGCGTCTCGAATTTGTCGTCTGATGGTGACATCTTCAGAAAGGTAGAACTGAATTTTCTCCAGATCACTTTGAGTCCAGTTATTGACCTTTCTCAAGTCTTCCGTAAAAGGAGTTAATTTTGGAGAACATGCTGATAGGGTTAAAAAGATAATCAAGCAAATTCCGGGTAAGCTATATTGCCGCATTTTATTATTGTTTTATGGGAGAAAATTACAATTTAAATGCCAAAGTTAATAGTTATTAGTTATAGAGTTGTTAAGTATTGTAAATAGAAATCTTAAAAACTTGTTAGGCAATACCCAAATATGAAAAAAGGGCTGTCTCTTTCGAAACAGCCCTTTATATCTTGAGTATGAATAATGTTATCCTTTCATGATATTGTCTTGGTCGTCAATACCTAGCTTAGCCTCCAATTTTTTGATTCTTTCGATCAAACCTTGGAACTCAGTATTTGAAGGAAGTTGTAGTTTGTCCATGACATCATCAACAAGCTCTTTGATTTTTCCTTCAAACTCTTCTTTTCTTGCTTCGGTATTTTCTAGGAGGTCATCCACTACTTTTTTTCCTTCTTCAGTAGAAAGGCTTCCCTTTTCGACAAGCTCATCTATTGTTTCCTGAAATTTTTCGGCGGTTGTTGTTACAAGACCAACACCAGTGTACATTATTCTTTTTAACAAATCTTCCATTGTATATTATTTTGAACGTGGTGATCGAATGTTCTAAAATTAGGAATAAGCCAAAATCAAATCAGATCCAATCGACCAACAAGTGTAAATAAAAGACGACTATGCGTTCGCTTTAGGAGCAGTTTTCTTAGCAGGTGCTGTTTTTACTGCTTTAGCTGGAGCTTTTCTAACTGCTTTAGCTGGAGCGGTCTTTACCACTTTAGCTGGGGCGGTCTTTACTGCTTTTGCAGGAGTTGCTTTAGCGGTAACTTTTTTTACTGTTTTAGTAGCAGTTGCTTTTGCTTTCGCAGGAGCTGTTTTTGCTTTAGCGGTAACTTTCTTCACTGTTTTAGTGGCAGTTGTTTTAGCTTTAGCAGTGGTGCGAGTTGCTCTTTTCTTAGTTGTAGCTGCTGCTTTTTTTACGGTTGCTGTTGCTTTCTTTGCTCTGGTAGTTGTTGCTTTTTTAGCGCTAGTTGCTCTTTTCTTAGGAGCGGTGCCCAATTTAGTTTCCAAAGTATCAAGACGATCCATCAATGCATCGAATTCTCCTTTGGTAGGAAGGTTTAATGTTTTCATTACGCTAGTAACGATATCTTTGATTCTGCCTTCAAATTCTTCTTTCTTAGCTTCAGTAGTGTCCATCAATTCATCAAAGACTTTGCGTCCTTCTTCTTTAGATAAAGAACCACGATCTACCATTTCATTTACGTTATTCTGTAATTTTTCAGCGGTAGTAGTTACAAGGCCAACGCCTGTGTACAATAATTTTTTGAATAAATCTGCCATGATATAACTTTTTTTAACTGGCTGGAATAATTGACTGATTTGAGCCTTACTCCAAGTTTATGTGATACAATTCGGTTTTAGAAATAAAAAGCGGAAGCAAATTGCTTCCGCCAAGATCAGCAGGAGCTGACTTATTTTTTAACTTTAGTTTCTAGCTCTTCAATTCTAGACATTAAAGTATCTATATCGGACTTCGTTGGTAGGTTTAAAGCCGCAACTGCGTTTGCTACCAATTCTTTTAATTTACCTTCAAATTCTTCTTTCTTAGATTCTGTATTCTCATACAAATCATCCACTACTTTTTTTCCTTCTTCTTCTGAAAGAGAACCTTTCTTTACTAATTCATCAATGTTCGTCTGAATTCTTTCTGCTGTTGTAGATACTAGTCCAACTCCTGTGTACATTACTTTTTTAAATAGATCTTCCATAATAACTGTATTTTAAAATTTTAAATAAAATTCGGGGTTCGGCCCCTTTTCTGTAATTGTGAACAGTATCTTATTAACAACAACTGTGCTAAATGATATTGCGTGCCAAAAGCCAGTTTGCCATACAAAACAGATGTTTTTTGTTGGTATTTGGGGAATTGCAGAATTTACTTTTGTTTCATTTTGTTTTGGCGAATAAAAATTAGGAAACTAAAATAGTTTTTATAGTTTTCTGTTGTAAAAACAGGCCGTATTTTTTATTAATTCGGCCAAATTGTCTGCATTTTTGACAAATTGTCTGAAACGAGGGAGGTCAAACTGTCAGGAGTGTCAGTTTTGAAGGCTATAAATAAAAAGAAGCCCTCCAAATTAATGAAGGGCTTCTCAAGATTTCGAAAAGACAAAGGTTAGTTGCCAGATAAGTTATATAGAATGCTTAAACCCTATTAGTTACCCAAACCATATTATATAAGCAAACTTCAATAAATTGACAATAATAGTCTGGCATTTGTTTTTCGTTGTCTCACCTTGATCTATCGATAAATCTAAACTCATTTGGTATATCGGCATAACCAAATTCACTATCTAAACCAAAAAGAACTATTTCTTAAAAAGCAAAGATGCTTTCTGTTTGACACATGGCAAATATACACCATCTTTTGGTGTCACGCAAGCTAATAAAAAAATAATTGCAATTCGGCAGGAGCTAGTAACAGGCAATAAAATTTAATTTTCTATAAATACAGTTGTTTTTGCTAGTGCTGTGAATAGAAAGTTGTGACAATTTTGTAAAAAATATGTGTGACTCAATAAAAGCAACAAAATAATTTGAAAGCATTGTTTTTGCTAGGAAAAACGTATTTTTTAGGATAGAAAAGTTAATGAAAAATAATTTTCCTTATCTGATAAATTCAATACGAAATTATATCAAACAATCTAAAAAACGCCCAAAATGACAATTTTCAATGTCACAAAACAGCGAATTGCTTTGTTTTTATGCGAGCCTTTGGACTTTTGTATGGTTTATAGAAAATTCTTCCCTACCCTGTTCGCGAATTAATAGGTTAATTCCTGGTGTTTTGCCGATTGAAAAACTACCAAGTTCTTTATCAAAACCAAGAGCTTTCGCTCCATTTAGGGTTGCCCACTCCAAAACAGATTCAAAGGTGAGGAATGACTGGTATTTGAGTATTGTTTTCATTTCTTCCAGAATACTCAATTGCCAATTGGAGGTCAGGCTGTCCGTGCCAATGGTCATTTTTGCATTATTGTCTAAAAATGCACTATAATCAGGAAGCCGATTTTCAATATACAGATTGGCATTTGGGCAAGTAGCCCAATAGACTTTGCCACTCCAGGCATGAGCAAATCGAATGTCAGCAGCAGTTGAAAGCGTATTATGAACAAAAATAGTCCTGCAACCTGGGTTCATGTTTGCCAGTGCGTAATGGATAGATGGGCGACGGGTAGATTCGAATCCGTCCAATGAAATCCCAAAATTGCTATAAAAGGAAAGAAAGTCGCCTGTCTTTTTCAGAAACAAGTCGTTTTCTGGAGGCGTTTCCTGATTGTGAATGCTCACGGTTTTGTTGCCAACTCCATTGATATCATTGATTTTTCTAAACAAAGAAGTAGAAACACTATATGGTGCATGTGGGACACAGCTTTTCTTTAGGTGAGAGGCTTCTTCCAAGCTATCATAGACTTCCTTGTATCCGTCGAAGGCTTCCTGGGCTTTTTCGTCTTGCAAAAAATCGAACATTTCTACAAAAGTGTAATACCGCATTTTGCTTTTCTGCTTGACCTCAAACGTGTCTTTTTGATTGGAGATGTCTCCAACTGCAACAATTCCTTCATTATACATCTCTTCATCCGCGAGCGCAATAGCTTCCATTATTTCCTCTTGTGGTACCTTCCGGTGTTTTACAACATTCGAGATAAATGGAATCAGCCCAGTACCACTTTGTATTTTTCCCTTCATATGAGACAGCTCCAAATGGCAATGCGTGTTCACAAACCCAGGTACCAGAATTCCCTGATAGATTTCCAGTTCGTCCTCCTTGTAGTCTGCTCTTTTACCAACTTCCAAAATTTTCCCCTCATTGTCAATCACCAAAACGCCATTTTCTATCGTCTGCCCAATGACAGGATACACCTTGTCTGCACTTATTTTTCGCATGTTTTTTTCTTTGCAAAATAGTGAATTTTGTTGGTTTCGTAGAAGCTTTTTCTTGCGGTTCTTGAATGGGGGGTAGACTACTTTGTTAAGACAAAGAGGTGGCACGTGAGAAGCGAGAAAAGGAATAATTTATGAGAATAGGACTAAGCCTTCCAACGCAAGCTTTCTTTGTTGGAAATCTTGGGCATTGCCAATTGGAGTGCCCCAATCAATCCAAAGTGTATTTTCATACAGGCGTTGAAATGGTGTTAAATTTTGTGGTTCAATAATATACCGTAGCGTGCTAAACTAGTTGTTTACCTTGCTAATCAGTTGCTGACCGAGCAACTAATAATTAATAATCTGGTAAAGTCGATCTAGTTTTGGAGACAAAATAATTTCCGTCCTCCGGTTTTGTGCCTTTCCAACTGTGGTTGTATTTTGCGAGACAGGGTGATGTTCTCCTCTCCCAGAAGCAACAATTCTGGTCGGGTTAACACCATTGGTGGTCAGTTCATTGACGACGGAGGTGGCGCGAAGGACGCTGAGGTTCCAGTTGCTTTTGGCTTCTCCAACATCATCGGTGTGTCCTTCGATCGTGATTTCGGTATCTGGATTTTTGTTGAGAACACCAGCTAATGACCGAAGCGCAGATTTCCCCTTCCCATCTATTGTTTTACTGCCTGTAGCAAACAACAAATCCTGGCTCAAAGAGACGTACACTTTGCCATCCCGCTGCTCTACAGAAAGCTCCGATGAGTTGTAACTTAATAAGGCCGTATTTAACTTGTTGCGAAGGTCGGTTGCTTGTTGTTTTTGGGCACTGATCGCTCGTTCGAGTTCGTTGACTCTGTTTTCTCTGGAGGCTAAATCCTGTTCTAGTTTTTTGACTTTGGCTTCTCGTATTTGAATTTCTCCTTGCAACTGATTGGCGACTCCTTCTCGCTGTTGCAGGTCTACTTGTGACTGCTGCAAATTTGCTTGCAACTGGGAGTTGCTGAGTTCCTGTGCTTTCAGGTCTGCATTCATCAGCATCAATTCTTTTTCTTTGCGAATGAGTTCTTGTTCTCTTTTGTTGAGTTCAGACTGTGTGACGGAAAGTTCTTCCGTGATCGCTTTTTTGTCGGAGGTGGAGCTGGAGACGAGCAGCTCATTTTGTTTTCTGATTTGTTCGCAGAGGCGCTCCATCTCTCTGTTGAGGCGTTGGATGCTGCGGTATCGTTCACCACGGATAGTGGTGTCATTTTGCAGTTCTTTGACTTGTTTTCGGAGGTCTTTTATTTCGTCTAGGCGGTTGCCGCTTCCTGTTTTGCTGTCAGCTAGTTCTTGTTTGCATTCGCGGAGTTGGGAGCTAGTGGTGTCGGCTTCTTTCTGCAAGTCTTCAAACTTTCTGTGGGGGACACAAGAAACAAACAAACCCAATAAGAACAGGACTAAAACATATTTAGTATTCATAAAAATTAATTCAAATAAAATAATGGAAAAAAAGCGGAGGATAAGAACAAATTTATATCCTCAATTAAAAATAATCAACGGATTATCTCGTTGAGGTGTTCAAGTAAATTTTCACTTAAAACCTTGTTGTTCTTTATTTATGGAAGAGTGAAGATCATATCATCAATTCGGATGACCGATTCTTCTTTATGGAATAACAAAAATACTAAAAATTTATTATTCCTGCAGGAACAAATTTTTGTCGGTTTTAAAACGGACGTCTTCATTTACATGGAAATTATTCCCATTAAAAATATTAAATTTAGCAATACTATTAACGATTAACCAAATTACAAATGCTAGAACTCCATCCAAACTGCGAAAAATGTGGTACACAACTTCCTCCCAACAGCGAAGAAGCAATGATCTGTACCTATGAATGTACCTTTTGCATGGATTGTGTAGAGGAATTTCAGAACGTCTGTCCAAACTGTGGAGGCGGTTTTGTGTCCAGACCCGTCCGCCCAAAAGAAGAGTTGATCAAATATCCAGCCTCCCAAGTCTCCAATGTGAAACTATTCAAAGCCAAACAACACGAAGAATATCTTGCCAGGTACAAAGACATCCGACCAGCCGACCGCTAATTTTTTCACTAAAAACCACTTCAATCATGGAAAAAGAAGAGATACTAGACATTGGTCTTTCCTTGAACAATGAAAACGTTACCCACTTGATCAAGTGGTGGGAGAGCAAACGCCTGTCTTACAATTTGATTTTGATTGTTGTCGAGATAATGGTCCTGGTTGCCAATTGGAGAGGAACACTTAATATGGGCATTCCGCTTGCAATATTTTATTGCATCCTCTACAATTCTGTTGCGAACGCCTTTTATACCATTGGTTGGGGGATAGAACTCTGGATCAAGTACTACTTCCCAAGTTTCAATCTAGGAAAAAATACGAGGCTATTTTTATTGATAGCTGGAATATTCCTTTCAATTTTAGTCACTTACAGTTGGATTACGGTCGAGATCAGTTACTCGATGGGATTAAATCAAAAATGGGAATAGCAGTTCGGCCTACCATTCCCATTAAAATCTCACTGGATGTTGCTGCCGTTGCGGGTCCTTCCCTTTTTAAACTGTCGTTTAAAGCTCTTCGAGATCGAGAAGGAATCTCCCAAAAAAGATTTATTGATTGCCCAACATCAGCGCCTCCAGCTTTGCCAACCGTGCTTTGATGTCTTCGTTTTCAGACTTCAATGTTGTGATTTCTTTTTCTTGCGTCGTGATGATTTCTTGTTGTTCTTGCACTGCTTTCACTAAAGGTACCGTAAACATAGAATACCGTAAGCTATAATGATCGTTCTCATTTTGAGGAGCGTCTACTCCGTTGAAGCTATAGCCTAGGTTCTGTGCAGATCTTTCTACTTCTTGGGCGATAAATCCGGTCTCTAGTCCTTTCCCACGATTCGCTATTTTTTGTAGTACTTCAGGCTTTTCTTTAAATATTTCTGAATAGCCAAAATATTGATTCAGTTCATCCGTATTCAGTTGGTAAGTTACAGGGCGCAATTCCAAGATAAAATCCAACCCTGGAACATTCTCCAAAATATTAGATTTGAATCGACCGTCAGACAGGTTTGACCAAGCACGGTAACCGCCAATTGAGTTCGTAAAAACAGTTCCTATCCTTGCCTGATCGCTTGCAGTAACATTGGTATATCCGCCTAGTGCAGTGGAGTAACTATAGTTTACAATTGTTGTACCGACGGTATAGCCGCTATTTGTTCCTATAGAGGTATTGGCAGTTCCTCTTAGTTGTCTACCGGCAAATGCTCCAACCGAGGTATTGTCGCTAGTCGTTGTCGTTTCATCACCAGCATTATAGCCCAACCCAACATTAAAATTGCCCGTGGTGTTATCCGACAAACTGCCCGTACCAAAAGCAGTGTTCCAATCCCCTGAGGTATTGGCAGTGAGAGCATTTACACTTCCTACTCCAACATTACCATTTCCTGTGGTGTTTGCTCCTAGAGCATAGACACCTACTCCCAAATTGTAGTAGCCTGTTGTATTGTTGAACAAGGCCTCTCTTCCTACTCCAACATTCCAGTACCCTGTCGTGTTTTTGTTCATTGCTGACCGACCAACAGCCACATTGGAATGACCTGAGCCATTAGTATTTAATGCAGAAATACCAATAGATACATTATCAGAAAAATTGATAAACTCTAACGCTCGAGGAGTCATCCGGTATTTCTCGATTCCATTGATCATGTAGCTTGTTTGCTCATCTTTTGTGATTTCGATAGACCAATTGCCATCGCCATCCGTTATTCCGATTTTACTGCCATCAAATTCACCATGAAATGCACCATATCTTGTGTTTTCCTTATCATTTAAGGCAAACTCGACAAAATTACTATGATTCGACCGGAAGTCTAAGTTTGTCCCATTGTCACCGATTAGTCGTTGTACAGCTCCAAAATATAGTTGTCTCCCATCGATCCTCATATTCCCTGTTGCGTGCAGTTGGTGCGCAGGAGCCGTTGTTCCAATACCAATTCGTCCATTATTCCTAGCGAAGAAAAAGGTAGATACGTTGTTTCTGATTTCAAAATTTCCTGAATTTTGAATATTATAAATCATTGAATATCCCCCTTGATTTATAGAGGTATGTTTTAATAATTGCCCTCCCAGGCGAATCTTATCCTCACTTGCATCAATTGACAATCCATTATCTACAGAAGCGTGGATGATTGGAGTACCAGCACTTCCGCCTCCTATTAGTCCAAGACCTGCATCAACACCTTGAATTCCACCGCTTCCTCCAAGGCCAGATAAGTTTACACTGTGTGCTCCACTCAAATCATCCTGAAGTTGTAGGGTCAAAATATTGCCCGCCAGGCTAAAATCCATTACTTGTTGATCATCAGTGTCTATCGCTACATTTGGGATAACTTGAGTAGCGAGGTCTCCATTGGCATCTGCCGTCACCATTCTGATACCTGGGCCGGAAAGCGTGCTGATCCGTGTTCTACCGACCACGTGCAATTTTTGTTGTGGAGCAGAGGTGCCAATCCCGAAGTTGCCGGCATTGAAGAATGAATTTCCACTACCATTTATTTTATTTACTACAATCCCGCCTCTGGATACATCAATTACCCCATCATCGCTGACGTCATAGATACGGACAAGGTCTATCCCGTTGACGGTACCAAATTTTAAGGTCAGATCATCTGAGAAATTGGAGTTTCCAGTGACGCTTAGTTTTGCAGGAGTGTTTGTTCCCCCAATTCCTACATTACCATTATCAAAAACACCGAATTGAATCAACCCGTTGTCTCGAATCGTAAAATCTCCAGTTCCTGTTAAGTCATAATTTAAAGAAAATGGGCCGTGGGAAATTAAGGTGGTTTTTGTCAAGGGGCCTCCTAGCTGGACTCTATCCTCCAGACTACTCACAGATAAACCATTGTTGGCTAAAATGTGCATGGTGATGGGGTTGGTAGAATTATCATAAATAAGACCATCTCCCGCATCGATATCTTGACCACCGCCTCCTGGAGTTCCTGTGGAGATTAAACTTCTTAATCTAGTTAATGACATCGTTCGTATCATGCCATTGTCCAGCCCTGTATTATCTTGAATTAAAAAGGTAGTATCATTGTAAAAACCATTTTGCATGCCCTGTACCCGCAAAGGTTCGATACCTGCATTTGGCGAAACAACATGTAAGGTATTTGTAGGATTGGTGGTCCCAATACCGGTGTTTTGAGCATAAACATTCAAAAATAAACCTAATGCTCCAACTAAAAGTAAAATCTTTTTCATAGTGCTGGTTTTGTTGAGTAATTAACTAAATATACAGAAACCCCTTAATGATAATGTCGTAGCTGAAATAAATTTGTTATCAATTATTTGAAATTATTTTCATTTTTTTTCTTGAATGGGAATGCGCTTTGTATAAATATTTACTTCAGACAAATCAATAATTCCTATTACCTTTGCTGAATGTCAGGTATCTACAAAAATCAGGAAGAAATACTACGAAAGTTAAAGATCGATCAACTTAATCCTATGCAGGAAGAAGCTAAATCAGCGATCCATGCAAGCAATGAAGTGATGATCCTTTCTCCTACAGGAACAGGAAAAACATTAGCATTTCTACTCCCAATTATTGCGGAATTACAACCTAAGATTCAGGAAGTACAAGCCATTATCTTAGTCCCTTCCCGGGAATTGGCCATTCAAATAGAACAAGTGATTCGGGAAATGGGTACTGGCTACAAGGCAAATGCGGTCTATGGTGGTCGGCGAGTTGCAAAGGACAAACAGGACTTAAACCGCAGACCAGCCATCTTGATCGGAACACCTGGCAGAGTAGCAGATCATATCAGAAGAGAGACCTTTACAACCGAGTATATCACGACACTTGTTCTTGACGAATTTGACAAAGCGCTAGAAGTTGGCTTCGAAGAAGAGATGCAAGAAATAATTTGCAATTTAAAATCAGTACAAAAGAAAATTCTGACCTCCGCCACCAACGGTTTGGAGATTCCAGCGTTTGTAGAAGTTAGTTCGCCTGTAGAAATCAACTACCTTGATGAGCTGTCTTCTCAACTGACGCTAAAATCTATCGTTTCTCCTTCTAAAGACAAGTTGGAAACGCTTGGTAAGGCCATCTGCCATTTGGGGAATCAACCAGGAATTGTCTTCTGTAATTTTAAGGCTTCCATCCAACGGGTGAGTGACTATCTTACAGAACAAAATATCAATCACGGTTGTTTTTATGGGGGTATGGAACAAAAAGACAGAGAGCGGTCGTTGATAAAATTCAGAAACGGAACACACCAACTACTACTAGCGACGGATCTTGCTGCTAGAGGAATTGATGTCCCAGAAATAAAATTTATTATTCACTACCATCTGCCTCATCGGCCTGAAGAGTTCACCCATAGAAATGGAAGAACGGCAAGAATGCACCAGGAAGGAACCGCTTATGTTTTACACTGGGCAGAGGAGGATTTGCCAGAATTTATCGGGGATTTGGAGGTGGAGGACTTGGCAGAAAAGACGGCGCCAGCTCCTTCAGGTTGGACGACATTGTTTATCTCCGGTGGACGAAGAGACAAAATATCTAAAGGCGATATTGCTGGTTTGTTTTTCAAACAGGCCAACCTCAACAAGGAAGAATTGGGGGTTATCGAACTTAAGCAAGACTGCGCCTTCGCGGCCGTACAAACATCTAAAGTACAAAAGCTACTTCCTATTGTTAACAATACCCGTCTGAAGAAAAAGAAAGTCCGGGTGTATGTCGTTTAACACCATTGTCAAGCTACTTCATTTACAACTATTAATAAAATGGCCTATTCCCCATCAGAAACAAACGAGTTGATCCGATCCAGACGATCCATTTATCCTAAAAACTATACAGGAGAACCAATCCCCAGATCAACCATACAAGACCTTCTTGAAAATGCCAACTGGGCACCAACCCACAGAATGACTGAACCCTGGCGTTTTAAAGTGGTCAGTGGAAAAGCAAGAACCCGCCTCGGAGAACTGCTAGGAAATTACTATGCAGCAAACACTCCAAAAGAAAAATACACAGACGCCAAGTACTTAAAAACCAAAAACAAACCTGCTCAATCCGAATATGTGATCGCCATTTGCATGCAGCGAGACCCCAAAAAGTCAGTCCCTGAATTTGAAGAAATTGCAGCGACGGCTTGCGCGGTTCAAAACATGTTATTGACCGCATGGGGCTATGGCTTGGGTGCATATTGGAGCACGCCCAGTGTTATCAATTCTCCAGACCTTAGTACTTTCCTTTCACTAGGAAAAGGAGAACGATGCCTTGGATTTATGTACATCGGCAACCACAACCTTCCGACCTTTCCTGGTAAGCGCTCACCTGTGGAGGAAAAGGTGGTCTGGCTGGATTAGAAGAGAGTCTACTGCGCGGACAGAATTGTCCCATCTCTGCTGGATGTTCCTTGTAATTGTTTTGGATAGTTGCTACTTCGTTGACCTAGTAGGAATATTGTAGAATTAATCAAATAAAAAGGGCCTGACTTACGCCAGACCCTAAATTTTGCTTTTAAACTATATCCTTTTTGGGACCTGAATTCTATTCAAGCAATTTAGTAAATGCTTGAGTATATCGATAGTCATCAAATGTAATCGTGTATAGGTAAATTCCACCAGGAAGCTCCACTAGGTCTATGTCTTGTAGGTTGTAGCCTTTTTCTATTTCATCGGAGGTTTGATAGACTGTTCTTCCCATAGCATCAATGATCGTTGTAGTCGCTTGCGCATCAAGACTTGCAATAAAGTCAATTTTCAATCTATTTGATACAGGCACTGGAGACAAACCGATTTTTGATAAAGGTTGTTCTATTCTTGCTCCAGGGCAGGCAACATTGGTTTCCACCAATTCATCGATGTATTCTCCTTCGTCCAGATTGATCAACGTGTTTCCTTGTTTTTGGGAGATGGAAGTTGGCGGGAAGATCAATGGATCTTGACTATGCCATACCAGCCCAATCGGTTCATTTGCATCAACCACATCAAACACCACTCGACCTACAGGCGTCCAGATGTTTTCCTTGAGCGGGTAACCGTCTCCGCCAGCTAGCACTACGTTGTAGGATAGGATACTATCTGCCGAGCCTGTCAAGGTATGAGGCGCATAAAAACTTAAGGTGGTTGGTCCTAATGTTTGTGTAAAGCCGGATAGCGCCAATTCAATTGCAATCCGAGGATTTGTTATTGCGTTATCATTGAAGGATAATCTGTAATTTTGATCAGCGACATTAAACAGAAAGTTTGGATCGTTTGCCTTGATCTCTATGTCTGCAAGGTATTCACCATCTGTACAGTCAACATCGTAGGTTTTAAATCGGACATCGTATTTGGCGCTTTGCGCACCGCACTCGTCTTCAAAACAAGTCGTGGCATTCCCATAACTTCCTTCTTCTACTTCTAGCAGTATTCCTGCAATTTTTTCACTAACAAATGTGGGCGGGAAGGTATTGAAATCATGCCATTCGAGGTCCAGGCAAGCCGCCAAATCTACAATATCAAACACCAATCTTCCTACAGGTGTCCAGTTCGTATTGTTCACCGGGTAGCCCTTGCCTCCTGCTAAACTTACATTGTAAGAAACAAGCGTATCTAAGCTGCCAACTATGGAATGCGGGCTGAAGAAACTTGAGGAGGGAGGGTTGGCGGTTGTTACAAAACCGGAAAGATCCAACTCCTGATCTATTTGTGGATTGGTAACGGCAGCTCTATTGAAGGAGAAGCGATAATTCTGATCCGCAATAAAGAAGTCATTCGCAAGTGTATTAGATTTTACTTCAAGGTCAACGTAGTATTTGTTATTTGCACAATCGGTTTGGAAAGGCTGTAGACGAACAGCAAACTGGGAACCCTGAGGGCCACATTCATCTTCAAAACAATTGGTCGTATTGGTGTAGTCGCCGGATAGGAGTGGCATTAACACATTATTTTTTTTACGAGAAACAAAGCATGGAGGGAAAATCTGAGGATCTTCAGTATGCCAAGTCAGTCCCGCACAAGCTCCTAGATCAACAACATCAAAAGAAACACTTCCGATATCCACCCATCCATTATTAGACACCGGATAACCATCACCACCTAACAACTGTACATTGTAAGAAAGAATGGTGTCGATAGAACCCACCAACGTGTGTGGCCCATAAAAACTGGTAGTAGAAGGACTGCTAGTCACCACAAGACCAGAAAGCGTTAGCTCCTGAGCTATTTGTGGATTTTCAAGAGCCGCTCTATTAAACGAAAAACGTAAGTTTTGATCAGCAATGTTGAATGGAAGATTAGGAACCATTGATTGCACTTGGAGATCGACAGTATAGGTCGAATTTGTACAGTCAACTTGTTCATTGTTAAATCGGAGACTGTAGCGGGGTTCTTGTAGTCCACAATCAGTACTCATGCAGTAGGTGAGATTTGTAAGAAATTCTTCCTCTGCTGGGAATAAGGTGCCACCAACTTTTTCACTGATGAAGGTAGAAGGAAAAATGTCAGGGTCTTGAGTATGCCACACTAAACCAAGACAGGCCTCGAGGTCTACAATATCAAATACCAACCGTCCGATGGGCAACCAGGTATCCGATAGGGGATAACCGTCTCCACCTGCTAGTACGACGTTGTAGGAAACAATTGTATCGATTGATCCTTGGATCGAATGAATGCTATAAAAGCTGTTTGTAGGAGGATTTGATGTCGGAACAAATCCATTAAGGTTTAGTGCCTGATCTAGCAATGGATTGGCAATCGCGTCGTCATTGAACGAAAACCGATAGTTCTGGTCGGCAATATTGAACCCGGTAAGGTCCACTGTTGCCTTCACTTCAAAGTCGATGTAGATTTTTTCATTTAGGCAATCAACATCATGTACCTGAAAACGTAAATCGTAATGTCCATTTTGTGCAGTTAGAGAAATACAGAAGAGCGTAAAAAGTAATGCAATGCATAATTTTTTCATTTGGGTAAATTTGTAGGGATTAGGTAATTGTTTCTAATCCGGTACATCTGGGTTCTAGTATAAGGTTGCTGTCAAAACTGAGAAAAATCAGTCCCTCCATGACCGCAACAGTAATCAATAATATCAGTAAATAGATAGACATTAGACGTAGTAAATCTATCCAGTGTTTGAAAAGTCAGTATTTAAATAATTAAGTCCCGCTTAAGACCTGTTTTACTCTTTAAAGTAAAACTATGTCAGGTTTTTAAGGCAAAAACCCTTAGCGGTAGTGGAAATATAGACATATTCCTTAAGAAATTAAAGTCCATTTGTAATATATTAATCATTAATAATTTTTACCTCCTACAGCAACAAAACACCATTAGTCAGAGGGCTCACCCTATGTTCCAAATATCAGTAGAATACAAATAAGATTAATATTGAAATTATGAAAATTTAATTATCTTAAATTTAAGCAGTTTAAGATAAAGGAATATTCAAAAGCTAGTTCTTTCAACGCTTCGTAGCGACCGGATGCGCCGCCATGACCTGCGCCCATATTTGTTTTCAGCAATAATGTATTCCTGTCTGTTTTTGTTGCGCGGAGTTTTGCGGCCCATTTTGCGGGCTCCCAATATTGAACTCTTGGGTCATTTAATCCGGCAGTAATCAGAAGGTTTGGATAGTCTTTGGCTTCTACATTGTCGTAGGGAGAATACGATTTCATATAGTCATAATATACCTTGTCATTTGGATTGCCCCATTCCTCATATTCCACCACAGTAAGCGGGATCGTATCGTCAAGCATGGTATTGATCACATCGACAAAAGGCACACTTGCGATTACTGCTTTAAAAAGATCCGGTCTAAAATTCATAGACGCGCCAACAAGCAGCCCGCCAGCGCTTCCTCCTGAGATGCACAGTTTGTCTTTGCTTGTATAGCCCTGACTTATAAGATGTTCACCACAAGCAATAAAGTCGGTGAACGTGTTTTTCTTTTTTAGGAACTTTCCGTCGTTGTACCATTGTCGACCCAATTCACTTCCTCCACGAATGTGGCCCATAGCAAATACAAATCCCCGATCCAGCAAGCTAATTCTGACAGAGGAGAAATAAGGATCCATCGGATAGCCGTAGGAGCCGTACCCATACAAGTAGCAAGGATTAGTACCATCCCGCTCAAGCCCCTTTTTGTAAACTACAGAAATAGGGACTTCAGTGCCGTCTTCTGCCTTGGCTTTTAGCCATTCCATAGCATATTCCGACTTATCGTACCCTCCTTGGACCTCATATTCCTTGAGTTTGATAAACTCTTTGGTGTCCATGTTATAATTATAAACCGTCCTCGGAGAGATCATTGAAGAATACATAAACCGAAGGAGATTGGTATTGAAATCCGGATTACTTTCTTCCCAGTAAGTGTATACCTTTTCAGGGAACTCAATGTCGTGTTTCTCCTGGGTATTTACATTGATTATTTGAATGTTTTTTAAGCCATTTTTGCGGCAGTGGACAACGAGGTGATCCTTGAACGCTTCTACATCTGTCAGCATTACATTGGGCTCATGGGCAATATAGGTTTCCCAATTGGAGCGGGCTGTATTGCCAACGGGCGTTTTCATCAGTTTAAAATCAAGCGCTTTGTCGTTGGTCAATATGTAAAAATGATCGCCGTAGTGGGTAATTGAATATTCTTCGTTTTGTTGTCTTTTGGCGAATAGGCTGAATTTGCCTGTTGGATTATTGGCATCGAGGAAATGGGCTTCGTTAGTCACCTTGCTTCCTAGTTGAATGACTAGAAACGCTTTACTTTTTGTTTTGTAGGCTCCTAGGAAATAAGCACCGTCAGGCTCTTCAAAAACAATTTCGTCTTGTGAAGCCTCGGTACCCAGCAAATGCCGGTGCAGGCGATATGGCCGATGAGTGTCATCCAGAGTAGTATAAAAGAAGGTCTTGTTGTCGTTTGCCCAAACCAATCCGCCACCTGTTTTTTGAATAGGCTGTTCCTTCAATTCTCCAGAGCTTAGGTCTTTTATATAAATATCGTAGTATTCCGAACCATCAAAATCCACCGCATATCCAAGTAACTGGTGATTGTCGTTCACTTTGAAGGATCGGAGACTAAAATATTTTTTGCCTTCGGCTAATTTGTTTCCATCCAACAGGATTTCCTCTGCAGCATCCAGGCTGCCTTCTTTCCGACAATAAATAGAATAGTTTTTGCCTTCTTCCGTTCTGGAGTAATAATAATAGTTATCTCGTTTTACGGGAACAGACAAATCGGTCTCCTTGATTCGACTGACAAACTCTTCATAGATTTTTTGTTGAAGCGGTTCGGTGTGCTTCATGACGGACTCCGTGTAAGCGTTTTCCTCTTTTAGATAATTGATTACCTCTTCGTTTTCTTTTTCTCTCAACCAGAAATAAGGATCTTGTCTTACATCACCATGTGTAGTTTCTGTATGCTCTATACATTTTGCTACCGGAGGATTAATTTTGCTCATATTAATTCGTCTAGTTTTATTGGTTGAATGTTTCTTAGCGGAAGCAATCTTTTATAAGACCTTCAGCTTTGCATATTTTATCATTATCCGTTTTTCTCCAGCTTCGTCAAATACGACAGTGGCTACCTCATTGCCTTTTGGCCCTTCTTTGGCTAAGACTTTCCCTCTGCCAAATCGGATGTGTTCCACTTCCTTTCCTACCACTATTTCACTGATTGGGCTTGCTTTGAAGTCGGACACAGGGATTCTTGGCTTCATCCGTCTTTGGAGTGGTGGTCCTAGTCGGGAGCCTGTCGAGCCCGTGCTTTCTGTGCTTCTTGAAGGCAGCACGCCCATGGTGTGTTCCAGGTTTTTTTCTGAAATTTCTCCAAGGAATGGGCTAGGGCTAGAGTTTACAATATTCCCATATCGATATCTGCTAAAGGCAAAGGAAAGGCACAAAAACTGCTTGGCTCTGGTAATGGCTACATAAAACAACCGTCGTTCCTCATCGAGTCCATCCTTGCTATTCAGGGCCATCTGTGAAGGGAAGAGTTTGTCTTCCATTCCAGCGACAAAAACCGACTCAAACTCCAACCCTTTCGCCGCGTGAACGGACATCAGGGCAACCCGATCGTCATTGTCTTTATCATTATCCTGATCAGTGATCAGTGCAATATTTTGCAAGTAACTAGTCAGCCCTTTATCGGTAATAGTAACGTCTTCAATCTCTTCGTCGCTCTCGACAAAGTCCTTGATGCCATCCAGCAATTCTCGTAAGTTATTCGCTCTGTTTAGCCCTTCCACGGTTTTGTCCCGATTGTAAAATTCGAGTACACCCGATTGTTTTGCTGCCAGACTTGCTAGTTCATAGGCGTCCATTTTCTCGAGGTGCCGTTGGAATGTCTTTATCAGATTTACAAAACCACGAACAGAGTTCGTCAATCTTGCTGGAAACCCAAACTTTTCAATGCTTTTCAGTATTTCCCAGTTGGAAGTCAAGTTGTCATTCGCGATTTTTGCAATTTTGGAAAAACTGCTGTCTCCGATGGCTCGCTTTGGAAAATTGATGACCCGTTTGAGTGCTTCCTCGTCATTCGGATTGACTGCCAACTTCAAATAGCCGAGTAAGTCCTTGATCTCTTTTCGCTGATAAAATGATTGGCCGCCGTAGATTTTATATAAAATATTGTGCTTTCTCAAATGTTCCTCAAATACCCTTGATTGGGCATTGGTGCGATATAAAATTGCAAAATCTTTATTATTAAAATGATTCCGAGTTTTCTGCTCCAGAATCATGTCCGCTACTCGTTTTCCTTCTTCGGCATCCGTTACCGCCTTCAGAATTTTGATCTTTTGACCATCTCCCTGATCTGACCAAATCTTTTTCTGAATCTGCTTTTTGTTAAAACTAATTACCTCATTAGCCGCTTCCACGATAAAACTCGTTGATCGATAATTTTGCTCCAGTTTAAAGGTCTTCAGTTTCGGATAATGCTTTTGAAAGTCTAGGATATTCTGGATCGTTGCTCCTCGAAAGGCATAGATACTTTGTGCATCATCACCGACTACACAGACATTTTGTGGACTCTTTGGGTAATTGACCAACTTTCGTATAATGCTGTACTGCAAAAAGTTGGTATCCTGAAACTCGTCTACCAATACATACCGAAATTTTTCCCGGTATTTATCGACCACATTATCTGGATTTTTATGTAGCAGCAAAAACATCTGATACAGCAAATCATCGAAATCCATTGCGCCGGCACGTTTGCACCGCATGGCATAGGTCTCATAAATTTTATTGATGAATGGTCGTTTACTAGAACGGTCCTGCGCCAACAATTGGATATTTTCCTTGTAGGCTTTTGGCGAAATTAAGTTACTCTTTGCCGAAGAAATTCTGGTTCGAATTCCATTGACATCATATACTTTTGGGTCGAGCCCCATCTCCTTGACAATTGTAGTGATCAAACTCTTTGAGTCTACGGTATCATAGATGGTAAAGTTTGAGGAAAAGCCAATTTTTTCTGCTTCGTAGCGCAATATTCTAGCAAAAATGGAGTGAAAGGTGCCTGCCCAAACATGGCCTCCTTTGCTACCGACCACTTTTGTGATCCGCTCTTTCATTTCACGAGCGGCCTTGTTCGTAAACGTTAGTGCTAGTATCTGATAAGCAGGGATGCCCTGCTCGATGATATGTGCAATTCGATAAGTCAACACTCTGGTTTTCCCGGAGCCTGGACCTGCAATTACCAGCACAGGGCCGTCTATTGTCGTTACGGCGTCTCGTTGTATATCATTTAGTTCGTCTAAATACGATTTCCCTGCTAGCACTTATTATTGTTTAATGTTTAAAATGTCTTGTTCCTGTCATGACCATTGATACGTTGTGTGTGTTACACATGTCAATACTTGCGTCATCTTTTATGGAGCCTCCCGGTTGTATTACTGCTGTTATTCCAGCAGCTTGAGCAATCTCTACACAGTCTGGAAATGGGAAAAATGCATCAGAAGCCATAACTGCTCCTTCCAGGCTAAACCCAAAATTTTTCGCTTTGGTTATGGCTTGTTTGAGGGCATCCACTCTGGAAGTTTGCCCGCATCCCATACCTAGCAATTGATTGTTTTTTGCTAGGACGATGGTATTTGACTTTAGGTGTTTGACACACTTGTTGGCAAATAGCAGGTCAGCATATTCTGAATCAGATGGTGTTTTTGCGGTTACACATTCCAGGCTACTTTTCTCTTCAGATTTCAAGTCGGACTGCTGCTCTATTACACCATTCAACAAACTTTTAAATTGTTTTGGTTGGACGATGTAGTCTTTTATTTTTAATAATACTCGTTTTTTCTTTTTGGATAAAAGTGCTTGCGCGTCTGCGCTAAATGATGGCGCAATCAGTACTTCGTAAAACAGTTTATTGATTTCTTCTGCTGTGGCCAGGTCGATCTCTTGATTGCAGATCAAGATGCCACCGAAAGCGGAGATTGGGTCTCCTGCCAAGGCCGCTTTCCAGGCTTCCAGTACGGTAGGTCTTGTTGCGGTACCGCAAGCGTTTGTATGTTTAAGTACTGCAAATGTTGGGTCTGCATCTTTGAATTCGTTCATTATACCGACAGCAGCATCGATGTCTACCAGATTATTGTAAGACAGCTCTTTGCCGTTCAGTTTTTCGAACATGGCCTCCAAATTTCCATAAAAATGGCCTTCTTGGTGTGGATTTTCTCCGTATCGTAGTTTCTTGGATTGGTGCAAGCTCTTTTTAAAAACAGCTTCTTCATTATCACCTAAAGCAGGACCATTAAAGTGATCAAAAATGGCAACGTCGTAATTTGAAGAAACCTTGAAGGCATTTCTAGCGAATGCTTTTCGATCGGCCAATTCAGAATAACCCTTTTTTTCTTTTAATAAGGTTAATAAATCGTCGTATTGTTCTCTGGAAGAGACCACCATAACGTCTTTATAGTTTTTTGCTGCTGCTCGAATAAGGGAGATGCCTCCGATATCAATCTTTTCGATTATTTCTGCTTCGTTGCTGGTGTTGGCGATGGTTTCTTCGAAAGGGTATAGATCTACGATGACCAGGTCGATTTCGGGAATGTCGTATTGTGCTAATTCTGCTTGATGGGCTTCTTCCCTCATTGCTAGAATACCGCCAAATACTTTAGGGTGCAGGGTTTTTACCCGACCGCCAAGTATTGATGGATAGGTGGTTAACTCTTCCACTGCAGTTACGGGGATGGATTGTTCTTCTATAAATCGTTGCGTTCCGCCAGTAGAATATATGGTTATTCCCAGCGCTTTGAGTTCTTTTAAAATAGGTTCAAGGTTGTCTTTGCAATATACAGAGACAAGTGCAGACTTAATTGATTTAGTGGCCATCTTAGTTCTTTATTTATGATAAATAATAGAACTTGATCGAAAGAGCCTTTGCCCAGTCAATCGTTGTTCTTGATTTTGAAACAATTATTTTCAAAACTTAGTCGGATTATAGGGGTGCAAAGGTAGCAATTCCTTCTTAAATTGACGGTGTACTTGTTAACATTTGATTTTTTCATTCAAGCCTTAATTCTCCTGATACAGATCAATCCTGCATCAAAAGGATGCGGGGTTACCTATTGTTATGGATTAGGTAACCCTCATGGTCAGCATTTCCAAAAATTCTGAATCCTAACTGAACGAATGATCAATGATGGATTTCCTATACTAGGGAATTGTCACAAATCAAAAACAAAGTGGGACTAAAAACTACATTATTCTGGCAATAAAATTTCATAACGTATGAATTGGCAATCAGAACTGTCTTGTTATTAATCAAATACGTGAAATTTAAAACTATTTATTCTCTGTCCCAAATCCTCTTTTTTTAAACACATGCAAGACTAAAGATCCTCTAATTTTGTGCATGATAAAATGATGTCAATCTATTGTTGGCATACTTGAAGTAATTTATAAAAAAGACATTAACATGCACGTATTTACAACATTATTCAACCCTTTCAACCTGAAAATATATTCCACTTCAGATAGCAAATTCAATAATTCCATACAACGGGTACTGTGTTTCCTTCTTGTTTCGTTTTTTAGTTTCCAACTAATGGCACAAGGAGGTAACGGTCAAGAACAATTGCCTCTTGAGCTAAGCAATTTTGAAGGAACTGCAAATGGTTGTACTATCAACTTGACGTGGCAAACATTTATTGAAAAGGACTTCGACCGATTTGAAGTAGAGTGGAGCTCGGCTGGCCAACAATTTACTATGATAAAAACAGAAAATGGAGCTGGTGGGTATTTTACACAGAATTATAGTGCCGTAGATATATCCTTTTCAAAATCCAATTATTATCGATTGAAAATGATAGATTTGGATGGGAAATTTGAATACTCTGACATTATCTCAATATCAACATCATGCGTACCTAAAGCGCTAGTCTATCCAAATCCTGTAAAAACAAGTATTGGTTTCTTGAACCTATCATTTGAGTCTCAAAACACAGATTCTGAAGTACGGCTTATTGATATGTTTGGCAGAGTAGCCAAAAGGTATACTATTGAAATGGACGTGAATGGACAAAATACTCAACTAGATATTTCGGGATTGGCAACTGGTGTCTATATTTTAAACATCAAAGGTTCCAATTTAAACAGACTTATAACACTTATCGACTAGGTGTAGACAAGGAGAAGTTGGCGGAGAAATCAGAATTAAAAAAGCCGCTCTGTATAAACAAAGCGGCCTGCGTAGTTTGGAATTCAGGTGTTAAAACCTATATATTATTAGTTAGATTTAACCAAATTTATGTCCATCGTAGGATAAGGAATCCCGATGTCTGCTTTATCAAAAGCCTTCTTCAGGTTTTCGTGCATATAGAAATATACATCCCAGTAGTTTTCACTTTTTGCCCATGGACGCACTGCGAAATTTACAGAGTTATCACCCAATTCAGAAACAAAAATATCGTGGGCCCTGTCTTTTAAAAGATAAGGACAAGTATCAAACACTTCTTTTATCGTTAGTTTTGCTTTATCAATATCATCCTGGTAGCCGATACCAAATGTCATGTCTACCCGTATTTCCCCTTTAGTAGAAATGTTTTCGATTGGAGCAGAAGACAAAGGACCATTTGGCAGTATAATCGTCTTGTTGTCAGGAGTCGTTAGTTTTGTAGAAAAGGCTTGAATTTCTTCCACCACCCCGGTAAATCCAAGTGCAGATATCAGATCGCCAACTTTAAAGGGTTTGAAGAGCAATATCAATACGCCCCCAGCAAAATTGCCTAGACTTCCCTGTAAAGCCATACCGATAGCAAGTCCCATTGCAGCGATAACAGCAGCAAATGCAGTGGTATCTATTCCGAGTATTCCTGCAATCGTAATAACAAGTAAAATTTTCATCAGAATGCCTGCGATAGACAGTAAAAAAGGTCGTAAGGAATCATCAAGGTTTCTCGAAGTCATTACCTTATCTGCAATTTTTAAAATTCTACCAATAATCCAGGAGCCAATAAACCATGCAATAAAAGCTATTAAAACTTTTGGTGCATATAACATCGCTAGGTCAATCCATTTTTGTAGGTCAAAATCCATTTTAGAGAGTTGTTTTTGTGTTTAAATAATAGAAACTAATAATTAATCGTTTGCTAGGTAATTATATAGCTTACAAACAATTATTGTGCAACGAATAGGTTACATCGTATAGACGGAGATATTATGAAAAAGTAGCTTTTTCAAAGAAAAAATCTTTCAATTTTTATTTGATTTATACTTGTAATTTGTTGGCCGGATGGCTCTAGTAGGTGGTTATAGGTGCTTCAAAAGGAACTCTTCCATGGTGTTATAAAACTCGAAACGGTTTTCTTCATTTCTGAAACCATGACCTTCATTTTCTTTTAGGAGGTATTCCACATCAATACCGTTTTTACGAAGCGCTTTGACCATCTGATCAGATTCGGATTGTTTGACACGTGGATCCTTGGCTCCTTGTACAATTAGTAAAGGCGCCTTGATTTTATCGACATGGAAGACTGGAGAAGTCGCCCTCAATTGTTTGTTATGTTCTTCGACATCTGGGTCACCAACCATTTCTTTCAGCATTTGAAGATAAGGTGCCCAATACGGAGGAATGGTATCCATAAAAGTAAACAGGTTGGAGACGCCCACATAATCTACGGCACAAGCATATAAATCAGGAGTAAAAGTAACGCCCGCCAATGTTGCATAGCCACCATAACTCCCGCCATAAATAGATACTCGCTTAGGATCAGCAAGCCCCTGATCAATCAACCATTGTACACCATCAGTGATATCGTCTTGCATTTTTAGCCCCCATTCCCGGAAGGAAGCTTCCCAAAATTGACGGCCAAACCCAGTACTTCCTCTAAAATTCATTTGTAATACGCCGTATCCACGGTTGGCTAAAAACTGTACTTCAGGATTGAATGTCCAGGTATCTCTAGCCCAAGGACCTCCATGCGGGTTTACTACAATAGGAAGGTTTTTGGGGTCGCCCCCTTTTGGCAAAGTCAGGTACCCATGAATCGTTAAACCGTCTCTTGACTGATAGGAAATTGGTTTCATCTCGGCCAGATCCTCTTCATTCAACCATGGACTAACGTCTTCTAGCTTTTCGAGGAGGTCTTTTTCTTCATCAAAAAAATAATAGGCTCCCAGCGATCGATCACTAAAGGTTCTTACTAGAAATTTTGTTTCGTCCTTGCTAGTGCTTGAAATGGCAACCTCGTAGTCGCCCAATTTTTGCTGCAATCCTTCGATCACTGATTTTGTCTGTTCGTCTAGAAAATGGAACTGCCGCTTCCAGGTAGTAAAGTTGACGGCTGTCAGGACTTTTCGTTTTCTGGAGTAGGAGAGTGATTCGGCGTCTACTTCATCATGTTCAAAAAGGACTTCTAGTTCTTTGCCGTTCGCTACATCGAATATTACGATTGCAGCTTTATCTCTGTTGACATTTGAATTTGCGTATAGGTGTTTGTTGTCGAAGGTAAAAAACAGCGGGGTGATTGCTTCTCTGAAATTAGTGGTCTTTGTCACCTTAAAAGGATCTTGTTCTGATTCTCTGTATAGGAAACTTGAATTTACTCCGTCAGTTGCTATTGCTACACGGATTTTTCCATTGTGGTCGGAGACCCAGGAAGTAATGTTGCCAGGGTTTGTGGCTAGCAATTGGAGTTCTCCTGTATTAATGTTGAGGCGGTATGGGTCAAAAATTTCGGGGACTCTTTTGTTTAGCCCCACAAGGATATGGTCTTCATCGTCCCTGAGGTCATCTATCATTTGCGCCTTTACGTCTTCAAATGGAGTGAGATCCTGGTTATTCGTTCCATCGAGATTTACTCCAAGGATATGAAAATTTTCGTCTCCACCAAAATCCCTAGCATATAAGATTCGATTGTTGTTGACCCAAAAATATCCGGAGATATCTCGATCTTCTACTTCTGTAATTCTCTTTATTTCACTGGATCCAATTTCCTGGACATGTATATTCATCCTTTGTTTGAAAGGGGCGAGCCAAGCCAAAAACTTACCATTTGGAGAAAGCGTGAATCTTGTTTTTACTGGATTTTTAAAAAAATCTCTTAACGGAATTTTGTTCATTTTGTTAAATATGTTACACTTCAAAGAAAGAAGTATACGGGTATGGATAGATAATAAAGGTATAATATAAAAGGGAAAAACTGTGAAAAATGACTTATAATTCTTCTATTTGGGTTTTAGTTAATGGTAGATTGGTTAATGGTATTGGGACAATGTTTAAAATAGCCGAGCATGCATTTGTCCCTTGTAAATTTGGTTATTGGCTTTTAAGTTTATGGGGTATTGGATTCTAAGTAAATGGAGTAGGGGCGAATATCATTCGCCCTTTGCAAACTGTTTTTGATGTGGGAATAGGTTCTGCTATCCGTAGTATTTTTTGATATTAAATAGGAGACCAGCCCAACAATCTTAACACCGACCAAACTACGACTAAAACCAACAACCGATGCGCCCAAACTGCAGCATTGGCATATCTAGTGGCAAATCGAGCCCCTACAAATCCACCAATTCCCTGGCCAATTGCTAACACACCACCAATCCACCAGTCGATCAACCCTTGCCAGGCAAAAATGCCCATGATTACTACCGTATACAAAAAGACAATTAGCAGTTTGACCCCGTTTGCTTCAATTAAGTTGTACCGTGCACCTAGCACCAGGCCCGCCAATAATAATATACCAACGCCCATCTGAATGAATCCGCCATAAAACCCAATTACAAAAAACAGAGGGAAAACATACCAAGGTACTGGACCGGTATAACTGGTCTCTCTCAACCAACGCTTAGGTTTGACCAATACGACCACTAGCATTAAGGCCATAAGCACGGTGAAGAGAATTCGAAAATTTTCGTTACTAATTGTGATGGCTGCCCAAACGCCCAACAAAGCTCCTAAGACTCCAGGGATAACAAACGGTTTGCTTTTTCGTAGGTCCAATTTGCCTTCCTGATAAAAGGTGTTGGTAGAAATCAGACTTTGTAGAAGGACTCCCAAACGGTTAGTCCCGTTGGCAATGTTTTCAGGCAACTGAAAAACCAGCATCAAAATAGACATGGTGATGACGGAGCCGCTGCCCGCCATGGTATTGATAAAACCCGCAAGAAACCCACCTACGATTGCGATTGCATAGTGGTAAACTTCCATTTATTCAGGGATTTCTTGGCATAACTCAATGAGGACTCCGTTGGTTGTTTTGGGGTGTAAAAAACACACGAGTTTGTTGTCTGCTCCTGGTTTTGGTTCTTTGTTTAGTAGTTTGAAGCCCTCCTTCTCCAGGCGGTCCATCTCTGAGCGGATGTCTTTTACAGCGAAAGCGATATGGTGCATTCCTTCACCACGCTTGTCTATAAATTTTGCGATAGGGCTGTCCGGGTTGGTGGCTTCTAGCAATTCTACTTTGTTATTGCCGACCATAAAAAAGGAGGTATTAACTCCCTCTGATTCTACAGACTCTACTTTGTAATGCGGTTTTCCAAGCAATTGCTGGAAAAGAAGATTACTGTTTTCAAGGTTTTTGACAGCAATTCCAATATGTTCTATTTGAAGCATGGTGTTTTTCTGCAAAGGTAAAAAAAAAGACACAGTCCATCTCTCCTAGAGAGTTGCCTGTGCCTTCAACCTGCTAAAACCATTCTTAAGTATCTTGATCTGGAAGAATCGACATTTCGATTATTCCTTCTAATATATTTTCTTTTGAAGTAACGATTCTTTAGTTAAAATCGTCCCCTTAAGGCTTAGTCGTTGTACTTTTTGAATTTTTATCACTACCTCCGGTGTTTGGATTTGCGAGTGAAAAATCGACTAAACAAATTTCTGCAGTATTGTTAGATCCACCTTTATCTACTTGCCCCGTATGGCCCATATCATGTGTGCCCTCCACTGGTATCACTACATCTGAAACAACTCTGGCAGCGCTAAAATTTTCGACATCTGGTTCAATTACTTCATATTTTCCACAAGAAGAAAACGCAAAAGCAGTAAGGCATAGTATGCAGAATATGTTAAATAATTTCATTTCGAATAAGTTTTTGTGTGAATAAAGAATCTGATAACAATTTACAGAAAATATTATTGAATTACTAGCCTTCTATAGTGACTATCTCGAACACTCTTTCTTTGTTTTTTCTAGTTACGTATCCCCATTTGAAAAAGTCAAACCAAAAAATAGGAACGGTTAGTTGGTGTACAGTTAAGGAATTCATCTCCTTAAAATCAAATTGCTTGATATCTATTGTTTTTTTGTTGAGGCTACAGGCAATCGTTTGTTCGTATTCTTGGTTAAGGGGTTTTTCTATTCCTTGGTTTGCATATGCAAAGGCACATGATGTCCAAATTACAAATAGAGTCTTGATCGTTTTTCTTATAGCTTTCATTTCGTTTTAAATTTGCCAGCGCATGCTGAATGAAATTTTTGGGATTGGTTTTTGAGGTTTTTGTTTAGGTGGCATTTATTGTTTTTAGCTATTGTTTGTTTGTACAATTCAAATGTACGGGCAATATTATTTTGAAACTAGGTGCAATTTTTTCAGTTTGTCAGTAAACATTTGGATCATTGTTTTGTCATTAAAGAACAAACTTTTTTGTAAGTTGCTGACATTCAGCTATCTAGGCAGACCGCTTTTTGAGCAAAAAAAACAGTATTTTTTATTTTTTTGTAAAAAAACATGCTGTATTTTGAACATTTTTAAAAAAAAATCTAATTTTTTAATGAATTTGCAGTGTATTCAATACAATCCTCCATCAACTAGAATAAATCAATGCCGCCTAAAAAAATATTAAATGACAGCAAGCTGATTAATTACCTTAAAACATTAAGTTCAAAGGAGTTCAAACTGTTTGAAGATTATGTCAATTCTCCGTTCTTTAATAAGAACCAGAAGGTGGTTGATTTATTATCTATCCTAAAGAAAAGTTTTCCAAAATTTGACAAAGACCTGACGAAGAAGGATTTGTTTTGCGCCCTATTCAAAGAAAAAAAATATAAAAAGAACCAGGCAATTCTACCAAAGGATGATCAAAGGCTGAGGCATATCATGAATTACCTCACCGGATATCTTCAGGATTTTTTGATTTATCAAAAAGCAAAAGAAAAAGAAGTATACCAGAATACGTTGCTGCTAGATACTGTGCTGGAACGTCATTTATTCAAGCTCTATCCTTCCCTATTAAAGAATACACATCAGCAGCATCAAGCTCAACCGTACAGAGATAATCTGTATTATAGAAGGAAGTATATTCTCGAAGAAAGTGAGTTTCATTTCAATCTATTAACGAATAATCGCGGACATGAAACTGGCTTACAATCCGTCATCAATAACCTACAGTACTACTACCTTTCTGACCAGCTTCGGTATTATTGTGCGGCCATAAACCGGGAGAACATTCTGAATGTAAAGTATGATTATCCCATGCTTCAAGAGATTCTGGAGCATCTCAAGGAAAATGACTATTCTGAAATTCCCATTGTTCGCATTTATCACAACATCATCATGTTGCTCACCAACTATGAAGAAGATGTGCATTATAAAGAGGTAAAACTACTGCTCAAGAAACATGAAGATTTGTTTCCACCTGGAGAACTTCGACAGATGTACGGTTTTGTGCTCAATTTTTGCAGTAGGCAAATAAAAAAAGGAAGAACGGCCTACTACCAGGAACGATTTGACATCTACAACAACGGGCTGAGCAAAAAGGTGTGGAACGCTGGGCAATACTTCTCTTTCAATCACTTCATTTTAATGGTCAGAAATGCCCTAGAACTTGGAGAGATCAATTGGTCCAAAAAGTTTGTGCAAGGGTACAAATTGCAACTGGAAAACAAATATAACGCCACCATTCCAGCACTGAGTATGGCGTACATCAGTTTTTACGAGAAAAAATTTAACCGGGCGCATGAGTACATTTTGCAAATGGGAGAGCCACAAGATTTTTATTATGAATTGTACTTTCGAACCTTGATGATTCAGATTTTCTTTGAAAAAAGTTCTGGAGGTATTGAAGATCCTTATGAGGCACCCATTCAGAACGCAATGGAAGCCCTGCGGTTTTATATCAATCGAAACTTGTCTGATTATATAAAGACGACGTACTCCAATTTTGTAAAAATTATGAAACGGGTTTGTCGCACAAAATTTAGCAGCCAGTTTCAACAACCAAGCCTTAAGCACGTGCAAAAAATATATCAGGATACCATCGACATGGAAATTCTGGTAGAACGAAATTGGCTCCTTGAAAAAATAACGGAACTTAAGAACGAATTGAGTGACTAGTTTGTCTTTAGCCGATTTCATCAAGAAAGGACTTTAGTGCCGTATTAAATTCCTCCGGCACCTCCATCATTGGCGCATGTCCACACTTGTCAATAAGTACCAACCGCGAATCGCCAATCAGTTTATGAAACTCTTCTCCAACAAAGGAAGGAGTTACTTTGTCCTGTTTACCCCAAATGAGGAGCGCCGGTATTTTTATTTCATGAAGTTTGTCGGCCAGGTTGTGTCGGATGGCAGATTTTGCCGTAATAACAGTACGGAGCGCTTTGTTTCTGTCGTTTGCTAAATCAAAAACACCGTCTACAATTTCCTTGGTAGCGATGGCTGGGTCGTAGAAGGTTTCTTCTACTTTCTTTTTGACAAACTCGTAGTTTTGGCGTTTGGGAAAGCTGGACCCCATAGCGCTTTCAAAAAGGCCGGAGCTTCCTGTCAGAGTGATGCTTGCCACCGTTTCTGGAGAGTTGAGCACATACAATAAGGCAATGTGTCCTCCCAACGAATTGCCCAATAAATGCACTCCTGAGAATCCTTTTTCTTTTACAAAATCCTGGACATGGCTGACCAGTGCATTCATTGATAGTTCTTTCAAGGGGAGCTCCATGATTGGCAACATTGGGACGACCACATGGTATTTTGAAGAAAAGTGGTCTATAATATGAGAGAAGTTGCTGAGGGCTCCCATCAAACCATGAAGTAGTAATAAAACGTCTCCTTCACCTTTTTCGAAAAAACGAAACTTCCCTTGCTCTATAATTTGATCTTCCATGGAATTTATCTAAAAGAAGTCATTCTTTGATTAATGAGTAAATAACTTCTTTACAAAGTTAAGGATTGATATTCTTATATCGCCACGAAGGGTCAATTTTTTGGGCAAATCATCCGACATTTTATTGGATAGTGGTTGGTTCTTGCGTTCCAACCTCCTTGAAAGCGTCAATAATGTTTTCCCACATATCCTTTACAAACGGAAATATTTGTCTGATTATTTCAATTCCTGTTTCTGCTAATGGCGCTAGAAATACGTAGGATTGAGAAGCCAGTTTTGTACTTTCAGAGATCAACCCCGCCTTATCAACAAAAGAGACGACGACACTAAATAAGAAAACACCGATGGCGGCAAGCAAAGCGCCCCCACCCAATTTATTCACAAAGTTGAGTCGTACCGTCTTCAATCCTTTTTCTAATACTTTGGCCAGCAATCGGACCAACAAAACAGATCCAAAAAAAGTAATCAAAAATGCAGCGACAGGCACCAACGTCGAGCTACTGCCAAATACATTGCGAATGAAGTCTGCTACCAATGGAGTCAGCGTCATTGCCGCAGCAAAACCAACAACCAAAGAAAGGGCCACAAACAACGTTTTAATGATCCCTTTCGAATAGCCAGAATATAGGCCATAAATTACTACAACCCCAAAGACAATATCAATCCACATCGATAAACTATTTTGATGAAAAAATTAGTGCGTTCTAATTGTTCAAATAGAGAGTCGTTAAGACAACAATTTTTTAACGATCCCGCTGATTACTCTCCCGTCTGCTTGACCGGCCAATTTTTTGGAGGCCATTCCCATCACTTTACCCATGTCCTTCATTGATTCTGCTCCTACATCGGCAATTACTTGTTTTACCGTTTTTTCTATTTCTTCCTCGCTCATGGCTTCAGGCAAAAATTCAGAAATCACGTCAATTTCCACTTTTTCGATGGCTGCCAAGTCTTCTCTACCTTGTGTCGTATAGATTTCAAAAGACTCTTTACGTTGTTTTACTAACTTCTGTAAAATTTTGATTTCTGCGTCTTCAGTAAGGCTCCGATCACTCGTTTCTGTTTGAGCAAGAAGAATGGCTGCTTTGACTGCTCGTAAAGCGGTTAATTTCTGTTTCTCTTTGTTTTTCATGGCCGATTTCATCTCGGTCATAATTTTGTCTGTAAGACTCATGTTTGGTTAATTAAGTTACTAAGTATATTAAGGAAATTAAGTGTTCAGAGACTGAACTCAATAATAATGTTAATACATGTAATTCTAATAAATAAAAAAATTTGCATAAAAGTACGGAAATAAAACACAACAAACATGCAGGTTGCCGTATCAAATCCATTCTTTTACCGTATAACCAAGAACACATTAAGAAAGTTCGGTATTTTTTTTGCTATTAATGTGCAAACCACCAAATTTATGAAAAGTTACTTATTACTCCTAGGCATGCTTACTGCCTTTTCTTTCAATTCTAACGCACAATACTGGTACAAAGGATATCCAAAATTTCATTTTGATGCGCAACCACATGCGCCAAATCCAGACTACAGTAATACTGACCATTGGGCGGCTTTGCCTGGCAGACAAGATGCTGCAGACAATACTCCAAAAGGATTTACTGATCGCCAAAAAGAAGCTCAAGTCGATGTGTTTTTTGTTCATCCAACAACTTACAACGGCAACAAAGGCATGGATCAGTGGAATGCAGATGTGAATGATCCAGAATTAAACAAAAAAACAGACGAGACAACGATCAAATACCAGTCTAGTGTATTTAATGGTTCTGGCAGAGTCTATGCTCCCAGATATCGCCAGGCACATATCCATTCCTACTACAATACAGATCCCGCATTCAAAAAAGATACTGAGCAAGCACTGAATCTTGCTTACCAAGATGTAAAAAAAGCATTCCAACATTATATGGAGCACTACAACAATGGCCGACCATTTATTATTGCTTCTCATAGCCAAGGGACAACGCATACGAGTCGTTTACTGTCAGAATTGTTTGATGACACCGACTTGAAAAACCAGTTGGTGGCCGCCTATGTCATTGGGATGCCAGTTGACAAGGACAAAGTTACAACTATTCCAGTTTGTGAGACACCAGAACAAACTACTTGCTATTGTACCTGGAGGACATACAAAAAAGGTTTTTTCCCTGAATGGGATACTAAAGAAAATAACTACGAAGTAACCAATCCGCTAACTTGGACAACGGACAAAGGGTATGCGCCTGATGATCTAAACAAAGGGGCCGTTTTGAAAAACTTTTCAAAGGTTCGGCCAGAAGCGTGTGATGCACAGATTGTTGATGGTGTCCTTTGGATCAATCAACCAAATATCCTAGGTGCAAAACTAATGAACCTAAAGAACTGGCACATTGGTGACATCAACCTGTTTTATGCGAACATTAGAGAGAACCTGGAGCAACGTATTGCTACTTTCTTTGAAGCAAAAAACTCCGTCAACGTTCGATGATAATTTTGTAAAGAAAACATTATAATAAAAAGAGCGACTAGAAAAATCAAAGAATTTTAGTCGCTCTTCTTTTATATTATTACTCTCGAAGTGGCTATAAAAGGTCCTTTCCCCTTCTACTAACTACGTTATCCATTATTCTTCATCAACTCATTGACAACGGAAACCATTTGACGGTAGAGTTGCTTTTCTGGATTTAGATTAGTCGCCATTTCGAAATTGTGTTTTGCAATTTCAAACTGGCCTTTTTCATAAAAATAATTGCCCAGGTTGAAGTAGGCTTTGGGATTTTCCGTTCCTAGGGAGATGGCTTTCGACCAGTCCTGTTTTGCTTTAAACTTGTCGCCAATACCAAAAAAGGCATCTGCTCTTAAAATATAAATCTCTGATTCAGAAGGATCATTCTCTACACAAAAACTCAAATCTTTGATTGCTTCAGGCCAAAGACCGAGTTTCAAGAGTAATTTTCCTCTTCTTTTTCGAATGTATGCATCTGCTTCATCGAGATAAGCGGCCCAGTCGTAGTGCTCAATTGCCTTTTCAGGTTCTTCCAATTCCTCGTACAAAAAACCTAAAAACGAATGGGCGTCAATACTATTAGGGAACACCTTGAGAACATCCTCATATTGTTTGATGCTTGCATCCAGATCTCCATTTCTATAGTGGTGGTTGCCTAATCCCAGGCGTCCCATCATGGTGTTCGGATCTTTTTTGATGACGTCTGTCCAGAAGGTATAGTCGTTTTGCCAAACAGCGGTGCGTTCGTGTGTGATGATGGCAAACAGTAATAATAGAAAGGAGGTGCTTATCGCTAATATCCATTTATAATTGGAATACTGTTGTTCTATCCATGCAAAAGATTGAGCAGCGATCAGTCCTAGGCCGACATAAGGGAGGTAGGTGTAGCGTTCTGCTAATAGTGCACTGCCGACTGGTATTATTTGTAGGACAGGCAACAGACTTACTGTAAAAAATGCCAACCCGATAGCCAGATATTTGGATCGATAGATCAATGCAAAAACAGCCAATGCAAAACAAATAAACGGTGCTACCTGTATCTGAATCGGAAAAACAACATCAACTAATGGATACTGATAAAAGCCCGAAAGATAAACTGGAAAGAAGAATTTATAGAAATATACAATCCAACTATAACACACCATTTGTACACGTTGGAAGATACCATAACCCGACAAATCTGCAATCGCATCATACGACCCTTGATAATGAATTGTCAGCAGCGAAAAAATAGCCGCCAATGCGAAAAAAGGAATTTTTTCCAGATAATTCTTGGTTTGCCAGGGCCTTCCCTTCCAAAAATCCAACAGAACGACCAATACTGGAAAAACAACCGCGTTCGGCTTGGACAGCATAGACAACACACAAAATACTAGAGAAGCAATAAAAAAGCGCGCATCCAATTTATCCAGGTACCGAACATACCCAATCAATCCAGCAATCAAAAACAGCAAATACAACATGTCCTTCCGCTCAGAAACCCAGGCTACCGACTCCACATGCATTGGGTGCAAAGCAAACAACAAACTAGCAAAAATACTCGCATTCTTGTTCTTCACGAGCAAAAAAGTAAACCAATATACAAGCAACGAAACCAACAGATGCAACAGCAAATTGGTCAAATGGTAGCCAAAAGGATTTTTTCCCCAAATGGCATGATCAACCGCAAGAGACAATAAGGTCAATGGGTGATAGTTGGCTTCAAAACCAGTAGTAAAGACCTCAATTATCCCCTGCAAATTTTCGGGCTCAATATGGGGGTTTTCAAAAATATAAGCATCGTCATCCCAGGTCATCATAAAATCATTCGATAAGGCATTCCAATAAGAAAGACCACAACTAAATGCTACCAACAGGAAAACGATAAAATGTTTTTTTATCTTTTTCATATTACTAAATTCAACGATGGTTAAGCCGCTGTATGATCAAAAAAGGACCAACAGTTGCTAATAATTTTTTAAGGAAACAGGACAAAGAAAATTGTCCTTTTCATATAGAAACCAGGAAAATAATTGTGATAAACCTACTTGGAAGGGGGAGGCACACCTGAAAGAATTGACTTCAGTCCAGGATCATTAAAATACAAAAATATAAAGTGAATGAGTCCAATAAATCTACAGTTCATAATTCAAACATTATAATTTTCACTAAAATGAGTGTTTCATAAAAGAATCTATCAACCATTAAAACGATTGAAAATAAAAAAAGGTTTGGTCGTTTTTAGAATTTTTTTTTGAAGAGAAAATAGTTGTCAAATACCGCTTCTCTTCATTGCTTTGCCAATAATATTAATATACCTTGATGGCAATACTCGTGCGATTAGGGACGGAATTTTAGCATCGTTTCCGATAATGACCTGCCCCTTTTTCTTTTTGATGCCTTTTAGAATTACACGGGCGGCTTCTTCGGCGGTTGTTTTCATAAAAGATTGTTCAAACTTATTGACGAGCTGTTCGCTTTCTTTTTTTGTTGCACTGCCGACTACTCTTGCGGAGCGGGCGATTTTTGTTTTTATTCCTCCCGGGTGCACACTGGTAACACACACTTGAGGGGACAAATCCAGCATTTCCATCCTCAACGATTCGGTAAACCCGCGTATAGCAAACTTTGTGGTGCAATACGGAGCCTGATAGGCAATCCCGATCAACCCAAACAGACTGGAGATATTCACCAAACTGGCTTCCGTCCTCGCTTTCAGAAATGGAAGAAATGCCTTACTCCCATAAACCATTCCCCAAAAATTGATGCCCATGATCCACTCAAAGTCTTCGTATTCGACGTCCTCCGCAGTAACTTTCCCTAGCGCAACGCCAGCATTGTTTATCATGATATCTACTTGTCCAAAATGGCTGGCAACTTGTTCTGCGAAAGCATGCATTTTTTTATGATCTGCGACGTCAAAATCAACAAGCAAAGGAGCTTCTCCTCCTTGTTCTTCGACGAGTGCTCCAGTTTCTTCGAGCGTTTGTTTGTTGAAGTCATTCAAGGCGAGTCGCGCTCCTTCCTTCGAAAGTGCCAATGCCAATGCTCGGCCTATTCCTGATCCAGCACCTGTTACAACGGCTATTTTTCCGTTTATTTTCATACTTAAAGATTGTAGGTGCAAAGATATAATTAGTCCTCTGAGTTCAATTTATTCTTGGAAAAATATTCCGGATCAAAAAATGACTAGGAATATACTATACAATCCCATTACGCATATAAATGTTTGTAAATCAATCGTTTTTTCCATATTTTACATAAGCCAAATTCCAAATAAACCCCGTTATTTATTTAGTCATCTGCCAAACACCCTGATTTAGCAGCTAATCATTACATTATGAAACATCTAAAATTACTACTGGCAATTTGCCTCGTTTCTATTGTCTTACAATTTGCAAAAGCAACAGATTATTATGTCTCCAACGGTGGAAATGACTCCAATTCGGGCTTATCTCTTTCTAGTGCCTTTCTAACTCTAGAACACGCTTCAGATATTGTAATCGCAGGGGACAACGTATTTGTTGCGGATGGAAATTATGTAGGGTTTGATCACAGGGGAGCAAGCGGGACGGCAGGTTCGCCCATCACTTTTAAGGCCCTGGGCAACAATGTGCGGATTGTACAAAGTGGACCAGTTAGAGACGACGGCATTAATATAGAAGGGACTGATTTTATTGTAATTGATGGTTTTATATCCAACAATATGCCAGGCTCAGGAAATGGAATTCGAGTCGTCCTCGCCAATAATTGCGTCATTCGAAATTGTACCTGCGATGGAAATGCAGAACGCGGAATTTTCACCGGATTTACCGACGACATTCTCATCGAAAACAATGTTTGTACGAATGCGATTGATGAACATGGTATTTATGTTTCTAACAGTTCTGACCGACCAATCATCCGGTACAACACCTGCTATGGCAATAACAACATCGGCATTCATATGAATGCGGACGCTTCTATCGGTGGAGATGGGATCATCAGTGATGCCAAAGTCTACAACAATATTATTTATAATAACGGGGGGGGAGCAGGCATCAACATGGACGGCTTGCAAAACCCAGTCGTCTACAACAATCTCATTTACAACAACCACTATTCCCAAGGCATCGCTTTGTTCCAGCAAGATGGAGCAATTGTGACGAATGGCGCAAAAATTTTCAACAATACGATCGTCGTACCATCGGATGGCCGCTGGGGAATTCTGCTAAAGAATGGCGCCAATCAAAACACGGAGATTTACAACAATATCATCATCAACCAACACGCTTGGAGAGGGTGCATTGCTGCGGAATCTACCAGCCAGCTCTCCTGCGATTACAATATTCTAAACGACAAAATGAGTGCCAGTGGAGATGGTTCAACGATTAGTTTATCTGCTTGGCAGGCACTCGGTTTTGACGGCAATTCACAACTAGCAAATGGAGAATCTTTTATTTTTGTGGCTCCGGGTGCTGACTATCAGTTATTGCCCACGGGACAAGCCGTAGATGCTGGGACAAACCTTGTAAGTTCCTTGGTGATGGACGATCTCCTGGGAGTTGCCAGGCCAAATGGATCGGGTTTTGACATTGGTGCTTATGAGTTGGTTACTTCCTTTGCCAGTCCGTTGCTTGATGTTCGGTTGCTGCTGGAAGGGCCTTTGAACGTGGGCAATGCGACCATGTATGATTCATTGCGGAGGTTTGGGATTTTGCCCTTGTTGGATCCTTATTCCGGGACATTTACGCCCTCCGATCCGTCTATTTTGAATACTTTGCCGATTGTAGATTGGGTATGGGTTGAACTGCGAGATGCTGATTTCCCGACTACCCAAATTGCGAGCCAGGCTGCGCTGTTATTGACAAATGGTTCAGTGATTTCTGTGGATGGATTGCCAATTGATTTTGGGATTAGCCCGGGCAACTATTTTCTTTTTGTAAAACATCGCAATCACCTTGCGGTAATGTCTCCCCAGCCTTTATCGTTTGTTGGCGGACAGACGACTGTTTTTGATTTTTCTGCGCAGAATAGTTTTCAGGGAACAGGTGCTGGTTCGATGGAGGTGGCTACTGGTGTTTGGGCCTTGTACATGGGCGATGGGCAGGAAGATCCTAGTGGCTACGACATAAGTGTCAACGACAAGCTGCTTTGGAATACTCAAAATGGTAATTTTCTTAAATATTTGAATGGTGATTTTAATATGGATGGAGACATCAACGGGTTGGACAATATCTTGTTAAGTCCGAATTTTGGTGTCTTTTCTGGGGTGCCGAAGTAGCCGTTTTCCAGGGTCAACACTTAAGTAAAACCCTATTCAAAGTCAGAATTTTTAAAGATGGAATTTTCAAGGTGGATCGGGGGCTAAATTTTTGTGCTCATGACTTAAGCTTTACAACTTATTTTCTTGTTTACATTAAGGCCTTTTTTCAATAGGATTAACAAATCTTCCTCGTCATATAAATGATCAATTTCCGAATAAACTTCAAGGTATTTAGGTGCCTTAATTCTCCGAGCATTTCTTGGGCCCGTTTTTTATTTCTGATTTTCTCGACACGGTTTTTTCTTATCTGTCATTTTAAAGTATCCTTTAAGAAGGAAAACAATTTGTAAGAAACAATCCAGTTCTAAGTAAATTTACTAGGAATAATGCCTGATTTACATGCTATCATAGCTCATTTATTATGCCCGAAGCTATATGGTTAAAAACCAACAGCTTAGGGTCTTCCCAAAAGATTCAAGAGAAAAGTTTAGATTTGTGGTCTTAATTTAATTCAATGAAAATAGTAGCACTTGTCATTTTTTACTCCTTTTTTCTAGTAGCGCTCTCCGCACAGGACTTCAAGCAGCGAGCAGAAGAAAACTTCCCATTCCTAATCAGGCATGAGGTATTAAAAGACCAAATCAAAATCGACGATGTTGGCGTCACCATGTATGCCAGTAAGGAAGACCGAGCCAACAATATCCCAGAAGCCACCATCTACTGGAATGAAGTCCCCACCTTCTTAAATCTCCTAGAAAACTACTTCGTCGATGAAACAGTAAACCGATACCTATCAAAAGGCACCAGCAAATTCGACGAAAGTCAATACTACGCCCTCGAGCCAATCAAAAAAACACCCAATTCACTAAAGGGAATGAAGATCGTCATCGATCCCGGCCATAGTGCCAACCGTTTTGAAAATGCCATTATCGAACGAAAATTCATGAAAATAAAAGGAGAAGACCTGGGACTCGACCACGATGTCCAATTTTTTGAATCCGACTTGGCCTATGAGACCGCAGCGATACTCCGAAAACGACTCAAAAAAGAAGGCGCCATCATTCTAATGACAAGAAAACGAGGGAAAAGCGCTGCAGGAATGAATTTCGATAAATGGCTAAAAAAAGGAATGAGCCGCGACCTAAAAAGAGATGTCGCTTCAGAAAAATTGACCCAAAAACAATGCGATTGGTACGAACAAGAGGCCACGATCAGCGAAAAATTCAGAGGATACTTCAACCGGCAAGATCTCCAAACCCGTGCAGACAAAATCAATGCCTTTAAGCCTGATATCACCCTGATCATTCACTACAATGCCAGCGGTGCAAATATGGTAGATGGGTATTACAAACCAACAGATAAAAACTACAGTATGGCCTTTGTCGGAGGTGGTTTCATGGAGGGAGAACTCAAAAAACCGATAGACCGGCTGCACTTCCTTCGATTGCTGTTGTCACAAGATTTGAAGCGTTCTATTGAACTGTCTGATGTCTTTATGCAACAACATGAAGCGGTCTTGAAAGTCCCCGCCATCGAAAACAAAAACAACGTTTTCTACTTGAATAAAAACAGTGTTTATGCTGGGAAATCGGGTGTTTATGCACGCAACCTTTTCCTCACTAGACACATAAAAGGCGCCCTCGTTTTTGGTGAAAGTTTTTTGCAAGACAGCGCAGAAGAAGCCAAGCGCCTCTACCTCACCGACTACAAAGAAAAAGGAATAAAAACCAGCTCCAGAATCGGCGAAGCAGTCGAGACGTACTACCAAACAGTGTTGAAGTATGTCGAGCAATATGGCGGTAATTGATTGTAGAGCGTTTTTTGCTATGCAAAAAATATATAGCGGTGTAAAGACGTTGAGGAAATTAGAAAAGATTTTTTTTGATTCTTAAAATCAGTCCCCATACCTCTGCCCAAAGTTTTGCGGTCTCTCTACAAACAACGTTAAAACGCCTTCATTAAATCAACAAGCACTTGCACACTTGACATAGGCATTGCATTGTAGATCGATGCTCTGAATCCACCGACAGATCGATGTCCTTTTATACCACTGATGTTGGCCGCTTCACACTTTTCGAGGAAGGCAGCTTCTTGGCTTTTGTCTTTTAGAACGAAGGTGACATTCATCAAGGAACGGTCTTCTTTGGCGGCTACTCCTTCGAATTTTGGGTTGCTGTCGATTTCGTTGTAGAGGAGGTTGGCTTTTGCTTCATTTTTTGCTTCCATTGCTTGCAGTCCTCCCTGTTCTTTGATCCAACGAAGGGTAAGCATACAAACATAAATAGGGTAGGCTGGTGGCGTATTAAACATGGAGTCCTTTGCAATGTGCGTTCGGTAGTCCAACATGGTAGGAATGTTGCGCTCTGTTTTTCCTAGCAAGTCTTCACGGACGATGACAAGCGTTGTTCCTGCAGGCCCAAGGTTTTTCTGTGCCCCAGCGTAAATGACACCAAATTTAGAAGCATCAATTCGACGACTAAATACATCAGAACTCATGTCGCAAATCATCGGCACTTTCGTCTCTGGAAATTCTTTGATTTGTGTGCCAAAAATGGTGTTATTGCTTGTAAGGTGAAGGTATTTAGTATTTTCAGGAATGGTGTATTCTTTCGGATAATAGCTGAAATTTTGATCTTTTGAGGAAGCGATTTCCTCGACCGTTCCAAAATTACTTACTTCTTTGATCGCTTTGGTTGACCAGGTTCCTGTATTTATATAACTGCTATGCTCGCCGTCAGACAACAAGTTCATGGGAACCATATAAAACTGGGAACTTGCACCACCAGTCAAAAACAAGACTTTATAATTGTCAGGAAGTTCAAACAACTCTCGCACAAGCGATATGGCTTCGGCCATGACGGCAGAAAACTCAGGACTACGATGGGACATCTCTAAAATAGAAAGACCTGCACCTTCGAAGTCTTTTACAGCTTCTGCTGCTTGTGCTAATACAGATTGAGGTAAAATGGCAGGTCCTGCGCTAAAGTTGTGCTTCTTCATGATTGTTTTTTTATTGCCTCCCAATTAGAGGCGATCAAAATGAAGTCGCAAAGGTATTTAATTTTTATACCAAAGTCTACAGCAAAACCAGGAAATTTATTGGTTATAGATGTTTTTTACAAGAGTCGAACCATCTTTCATCAAGATTTTCAACAACAGATGCCCCTTCGGCAGATCGGCCAAGGAGATCGACTTGGTTTTCTTAGAAAAAATATCAATCCGGTCTTCTTTGGAAGTAAATAAAGTATACGCTTTGATATTTTTTTTCTTGATCACAGGAGACAACAACAGCGCATTATTAAATACCCGATAAGAAACGTCGGGCTGTTTGATTAGCGTGTTTTGATTGGCGACCATCTCATCAATTGCTGTTAGAAGGTCGTCAGCTTTGCAAGCGTCGGGAATGCCATAGCCAAAGCCACCTTTGACATCTGGTGTCTGATACCGGTCGGCACTTTGTCGGATAGCAGAGATGATTTCCTGGTTGCTGCGTTCCGGGTGGGCTTGCATCAGACAGGCCGTGAGTCCTGCAATTGCTGGTCCGGCATACGACGTTCCGTTTCCTCTTCCAATAGAGCCATTCGGACGGCAAAGCTGCGTTTGATAACCGACAGCAACCACATCCGGTTTTACCCGGCCATCAGACGTCGGACCAAAAGAGGAGAAGTCCGCTTTTTTTCCGGTTTCTCCAACAGCTCCTACAGTGATTACAGAGGGGGCATCTCCTGGCGCAGCAACGTAGTACCAATCGTCTGCTCCAAAATTTCCTTGTATTGCTACGACCAAAACGCCCTTGCTTGCAGCATATTCTGCGGCTTTGGTGATGATGGTCGTTTTGCCGTCCATATCGTCATAGGTATAGTTGCCTTCTCCTTTATCAAATTCATTGTATTGTAAGGAACTGGTGATGATATCGGCGTTATTGTCAATTGCCCAATCTACTGCTCTTTTCCAGTTTTCTTCTTCGATGTGTTTTTCTGTTCGGTTGTCCTCGGTGTGTGCCAGAAGGATATTCGCATCAAAAGCAGTCCCGATATACTCGCCTGGCAAATAGCCATTGACGACGGAGGTCGTTTCTAAGCCATGCGACCCTACCTTATTATCATCAATATCTTCTTTATTAAAAACAAAATCGAATTCTCCTTTCATCAGTCCTTTCTCCCGGGCATATTTGAATGCTTCTATTTCCATAATTTTATCAAATCCATCATCAAAATGGGCAATGGTTACTCCTTTACCAGTAAATCCACGTTGATGCAGACAGTCCAAATTGAGAATTTTGATTTGAGGGGTCGTTTTTCCATAGTCCAGTTTGCTCTGCGCTGTGAGGTGAGCGCTAAAAAAAGAAAGACAAATTATCAGGTAGATCGGAAGTTTCATAATTAAATATTTTAAGGATGTCCAAGTTACAAAGAAATGTGGAAGGAGTTATTTTGGGAAGTTATTATCATTTAGATAGATTTTTAGCTTGTTAGCATAAGCCGAATTCGCATTTTCATTCGGGTGCATATCAAGCGGCCACCAACTGAATTGCTCATCCCTCAAGTCTACAGATATATCAAGCGTGGCGATATCCAACGTTTTGCAATACTCAAGCATTTGTTTGGTCGCCTTATCATTCGTCATGCCAGTGACTAGCAACTCAAACTGATATTGCTTTTGCCAACGTTGCACTTCCTCAAACAACAGTTGGGAGGAGGCCCTTCCATCCTGGAAAATTGCCATTATTAGATTGGATGCCGTTTCGAAAAAATGGATGGCTGACGACTGCTTCATTAGCGGCCATTCGGTATACTGAAGTGGTTGGTAGGTGATGGCGAACGGCTTTTTTTTGGAGGATTTTGGCCATTTTATTTCCTTTGCCAGTTGTTGGTTTTTGAAGAAGGGGACCGTCTGTTTTCTCCAATTTCTGGACAGGATATTCCGTTCGTCGTGGAAGGACGCATAGTTGATGATGACCCTTTCGGGAATATTTCCGCTGGTCAATTCTTGTTGAAGTCGGAGGACCATTTGCGCTAGTCCATATCCTGGAACTCCAAAATTTTGAATTGTTTTTGTGGGGATTTGTTCCTGAAGTTTCCAGGCCATGGTCTGATGGTCGGATAGGTGGTATCCGTAGGTAAACGAGCAACCGTATAGTTGAATTTTATTTTTGTTTGATGGCGGTGAAGTTTTTTTTGTGACAGCTCGCTGACCTTGTTTTGGGTGGTTCTTGGTGGAGTAAATCTTGTTTTCAAAGTTGGTGTTAAACGTCCCATTTTTAAGCGTGAAGCCTAATTTGTCGTCAGGGATTAAATAGTTTTCCGGAGTAGTAATGGTTCTTTTTTTTACCACTGCAAATGGACCAAAGCCTACTATTCGAAGTAAAACTTCCAGGCAAACTATTCCTACAATAACCCATTTACCCCATACAATTAATGATTTCCCCACGGCAACACATTTTAAGCAAATCTAATGTGTAGAACATGAAAAAACAAATTGACTCCCGACTAACTCGAAGAATGATTTCCCGAATACCTTATCCCAATCAACCATTAACCAATCTACATCTTCATAAACTTACGCGTTTTGCTAATCTTCCCCTGCTCAACTTCCAATAGATAAAGTCCAGCAGGAAGGCCATTCATCGTAACAGGAAACAAGTTATTCCCTGGTTTGATTATTATCTGTTGCTCCATGATCAATTTGCCAACGGCGTCATATACATAAAGCACCGTGTCTTCCTCCTTGTCAGACGCAATCGACACCACCAAATTATCCCGAACAGGATTAGGGAAAATCTCCAGATAATCCAGTGCTTCAAAATTAACAGAAACAACGCCTCCGTCTTGCCGCTCCCCAGAAAAATCAGTCAGTGACAATCTATAATAATTGACCCCCGAATAAGGGTTTTCATCCACATAACGGTAGGACTTTGGCGTAGTAGAATTACCAGCACCTTGGATCATTGCCAACGCTCGATAGTCGATACCGTCCATTGAATGTTCCAATGTAAAATAATCATTGTTTACTTCACTTTCCGTCTCCCAGGACAATACCGCGGTTCTATTTTCCCGTTTTCCTGTGAACGAAAGTAGGTCTACAGAAAGGGTTTGATCCAGGACGCCGACACCAAAACCAGAGAACCCAGTAGCAAACGAGGCACTAAAAATACCGTCAACCGCGGAAGTGCTGTTGGAGTATGGTGCAAATGTTGCGGTGTTTCCTTCTATCGTATAATTCAAATAGTTTGCTGGTGTGATGGTGGAGATATTGGTATTTGTTTTTACGATTAATGCTGCATTTCGAGACTGACTTGTTGCTGTTTCCCAGCCTAGGATTTCGGCTTCTGTGTAATATAGTTTGATGTTGTAACTCCCATTTGGAAGGTTGAATTCTGGAGTAACCATAAATGTTTTTGACGCCAAAAAATAAGCTGAATTATTACTATTAAAAATATTGGAAGAATAGGTAGTACCACTCCGGTCGACCTCCACGGAGATGCATCCATAATCATGATTGCTTGTATTTTCAATACTCAACATGACATCACCAGTGATTTCGTCATAATAATGAACGGTCTCCATCGGCCCCAGGCTCTTTTCCGCCAACGATAGTGAGTTGTCGGGAACTTGGATGTTGCAGGGCAGCCGATCACCCACTTCTACTCGCACATTGTCAATGCATAGACCAAACAAAAAACCACCATTATCAGAATATCTAAACTTTACTTTCACGGTGTTTGAACCTAGGGCTGTTGCCAAATCGACCATTCGTGTTTGCCAGGGGCCGTCTGCGCCAACAGCAGGAATTTCGTCCACCAACTCCCAGGTTGTCCCTCCATCCGACGACAAATAAACCTCCGCAGATTCTGAGTATCCTGCATAAGGAAGTCCTTCAAAATAGGCATCATAATGTAACCGTGCTTCTGCATAACTGACCAAGGACAAATCAATCATCGGAGAAATCAGATTGTCATCGCTCATATCACAATTGCAAGTGTCATCATTGGAGCCAACCATGTTTGTCGTATTACTAGGATTGACCGTGAAAAAGGAATTGACATCGCCGATATCTACTGCAGTTCCGTACATAAACGCCATTGCTCCTCCACCAACAGATGTTTTTGTCCAGTTTGCAGGGAATGCCCCATCTTCAAAATCTTCCGTCATGATATCATAAGTATTCAATGGCCCATTCAACTCAGGCCGCCAATCATTATCGATAATATTAATAGTATGTTCAAAATTGGAGAGAGACGCAATCGTTCTTCCTGCAGTGCTGACTGACAATTGAATGTCAATTTGCTCGGGCCCCTCCACATAGGCATCGTCATATACCCTGACCACAATCGATTGGCTAGCATCCGACCCTGCAGGAAAAACCAACGAAGAGGACGATATTGTATAATCATTTATTGCCCCGGAATTCGCAGACCCTGAAATCGTAAGTAGGGCCGTCGCATCTATCGCCGGAGCAGCATTAATTTCCAAATCCACAGTAAACTCCTGGTAGCCAATGCAATTGGGCTCAATTACTGCTACCTCTTCTACCGTAGTAAATGCAGTCGAAAAAGAGATGATTGGCCTTGGATTGCAAGGGGAATAAATCCCATCTTGTACCATAGTATTTATATTGCTTGGATCCAACCAGTCTCTCAGTCTTCGACGTGGATCTGTGGCCCCATTATTATTCCAGGAGTACGACAATCTACCAAAGTAGTCCTCCATCGGATTGCCACAATTGGAAAGGCCACCAGAATGCTGGCCAACAAACCGTTTAGCACTGTTGAACAAGGGAGCGCCATTCGAACCATCTTCCATGATCCCTGTTTCCCAATTGAAAATTAGCCAATGGGTGCTTCCGGGGACTACGAATCCTGAAGTAAAAGCGGTGCCATTGTCCAGGGAAATTTTCTTGACATCTCCTAGTGGATGATGGATGGCTGCCATATTGTTTGGTGCGCTAGGATTTCGATCCCACCCGGCATAATAAACGTCGTAATTGGCGTTTGGGTCTTCGATCAACTCTAGCAGCGCAAAATCAGAATCTGTTATTTGAGATGTCAATCCGCTATTAGCCAGGACAAAAGCCCCGTTGGTGGTTTCGTTGATAGTTCCTTCATTTCCGACGCCGCCGTTTGCACAATTCGGACTTTCGTATCTCCAATAAAAGGTAAACCCAGAGGCTACTGGGTTGTTAATGGCATCATAACTACTCAGGCAAGCATTTGAAGTCAACAATAACGGCTGACAGTTTTCATCGGCATTATTGAGAAGTGTCCCAGTGCAATACCGAGGTCCAAGAAGCATCAAAGCGACAGACTTTATTTCATTTTCCCATCCGGCGCCTTGGGCACAAATTGTATTAACTTGGCAAGCGGCCGCATCTTCGTATCCTCTAAAATTGTCTTCTAAACGAATATATCGATACCCGTGAATGACGGTGTTTATGGAGATTGAACCTTGGTTTTTAACAGCTTTGGGCTCGTAGTATTCTAGTGTCACCTCTTCTCCATAAACCAGTCCAGTCCCAAATTTACGATCTGGTTTGTTGTTTTTATTAGTGAATGCGCCGATAGTTTGCGTCTTGTTTTTATTGTAAATGAAAAACTGTCCTCCTTCTGGCATCCAAAATTGGTCATACAAAAAATTGATAGAGAGCGCGTTGGGACATACTATGGTAAGTTGCCATACTTGATCACCGTTAGGAAGGGTGCTCCATGTACCTGAGTTTTGTAGATTTAGACTTACGTCGAATGGGTGGCCAAATTTGGGCGGCAAGCCATTTTCGGCATCCCGTTGGTCTTGAATTTGAAGTACTTGCGGATTGATGGCGGGCATCGTTTTTTTGTCAATGATTATTGGCAATTGGTTGGTGCTTATTGCACTTTTGGGAACTGCCTTTTCACTAAGTTGAGCAAAAAAAGTAGTAGGAATTACTCCAATGAGAAGAGTAAGGAGGTAGTATAAATACTTCATTGTAGTTAGTGTTAGGAAGTTTGTAAGTCGATAATAATATAAGGAATTTTAAAGTAATTGGAAATTTTATCAATTTTAAAGTAGGAAATTTAAGTGCAGTACTTATTTTTGAAGGTTGCTAACTTTCTGTTTCAGATAAGAACTTTTTTAAATTATTCTCGGTTATACTATCAATCAAGGTATAAAAATCAAGACCCTTTTGAAGTTTTCCTACTTTCAATGAATGAAAAAATCATTTTTTTTATCAAAACATTGTAAAATGATTTCAAAGGATGTAAATTTGATTCCTGATTTGGATATTCAATAAGTTTATGTTCAAACAAAAATCAATTGAGGGCCTATAGCTCAGTTGGTTAGAGCAACGGACTCATAACCCGTTGGTCCCTGGTTCGAGTCCAGGTGGGCCCACTAACAATAAAAAGTCTCTTGTAATTTGTTTGCAAGAGGCTTTTTAATTTTAAAATTTGAACAAAAAAGTGGCACAAAGTAGATCGGTTTGTTCAAAAGATAAGCCGCGGAATGATGGATTTCTTAATTGTTTACTTGTTAGTATTGCATTATCTTCATCATTTGTTACCAAAAACTATAATTAATTCCTATCTTTGCGAGCCATTTTGGGAAAAGAGCCAAATAATTTAGATTCCAGTAAAATTTTTGATGATATGCAAACAATTGCAATAGCCGGTAATCTCCGGACTGATCTTGGTAAAAAAGCTACGAAAGCAGTAAGACGTAACAATGACGTTCCTTGTGTAATGTATGGAGGAGAAGAAAACAAACACTTTTCTGCTTCTGCTAAAGCATTTAGACATTTGGTGTATACACCAGATTTCAAAATTGTAGAGGTTACACTTGATGGGAAATCGTATAAAGCGATTCTCAAAAACGTACAGTTTCACCCAGTTTCAGATAGTATTCTTCACGCAGACTTTGTAGAACTAGTTCCAGAAAAACTTGTTCGAGTTGAAGTCCCTATCAAAATTGATGGTGTTGCACCAGGTGTAAAACAAGGAGGTGCCTTGATGTTGAAGATGAGAAGAATCAATATAGAAGCAACTCCTGAAAATATAGTTGACAAAGTGTCTGTCGATGTTTCTCATGTAGACCTTGGCCAATCGGTCAGAGTTAGAGATATTAAGGAAATGGACGGTGTTACTGTTTTAAGCGCATTGAGCAATCCAATTGCCTCTGTCGAAGTACCACGTGCTCTAAGAAGTGCAGAAGCAAGTGCAGAAGAAGCAGGTGCTGAAGGAGCTGAAGCAGGTGCTGAAGTAGCTGCCGAGGCAGCAGAGTAATCTGACACTCCATTTTTAGCTAAAAATATTTTGAAAAGAGACGTGAAACTTTTTACGTCTCTTTTCGTGTTTAGTACTATATGATGTTTAAAGACTTTTTTTCGTTTTTTCTAAATAAAAATAAAGAGCCGGATCCTATGAAATATCTGATCGTTGGCCTGGGCAATATTGGTGCAGAATACGACGACACCAGACACAACATAGGCTTTGAAGTAATAGATCACCTCGCCAAAAAATTTGAAGTCAAATTCAAAGACGATCGTCTAGGTTACACCGCCAATTTCAAACACAAAGGAAGAACCTTTCATTTACTGAAGCCAACCACGTTTATGAACTTAAGCGGAAAGGCAGTCCTCTATTGGATTCAAAAACTCAACTTAAAACCAGAAAACCTCCTGGTAATTGTTGACGACCTGAATCTCGACCTTGGAAAAATCAGACTCCGCGGAAAAGGAAAAGACGGCGGACATAACGGTCTGAAAGACATCAACCTAAAGCTAAGCAGTCAAAATTACGCCAGATTGCGCTTTGGTATTGGAAACAATTTCAACAAAGGGCGACAAGTCGATTTTGTCCTGGGGAAATGGGAAAAAAAAGAAGTAGAACAACTTCCTGATTTAGTAGAACGCGCAATGGACGGCGTACTCTCTTTCGGCACCATCGGTTTAGGCCGGAGCATGAGCAAAATCAATGGATAAAAAAAGGATTCCTTCACAATCTTGAAGATTCCTGAACGATCTCGAAGAGTTTTGAATGTGGTCTGACTTTCGGCAATTCAAAAAGGAACCTTATCCTATCCAGTGGATAAATCCAACGACGAAATGTTTAATGATGCTTACTTTTTTATTCCGCGAAAGCGGATTTATAATTTCACAAAACGAGCCGTTTTATATTTTCCATCCTTGTGCAATCTCAAGGTATATGTCCCCGGCACAAAATCACAAACATCCATTTGATGGTTATTGTCTCCAGCACTCAATGCTAGATTTTCCGTTGTGGTTTTTCTTCCTAACTCGTCAAAAATTTCCAAATCATAATTGCCTGACAATTCACCCGCGATATCAATGTTCAGAAATTCGCTGGCCGGATTAGGGTAAAAACTAAGGTGTACCGCCAATCGATCATTCTCGAAGATTCCTCCTGATGTTTGCTCTGGAATTGTAAAGGATGCATTGCCCGGGTCATCGCCACTTTTCATATTATTTCCATTGGCAGAATTGCCGGAGGCATAAAAAGTCACACTGCCGGTACTAGACGCAAAACCTGGTGCCTGCCATTTTACGGTAAAATTGTTGGTGGTGCTTCGCTTGTTGTGTTCGGCGTAGTTGCGTCCTGTAACTGTAGAAGTGGACAACCGAACATCGGTGCCAGGAGCAGACCAATTCCCCGCTTGAGCATTGTTTTGGTCATGCAGACAAATTATTTGAAACCCATACCCAGCAGGAGCAGAAGTCGTTCCAATGGTTACTTTTACATCGTAAATAGTACTAGGAATGTAAGAGGTAACTGGGCTCCCGCTTGCAGCATCCATTACTTCAATTGTTACAGAGGTTCCAAACGAATTGATATCCGCATGGCAGTTGGTTATTGAGCAGCCCGTTTTGTCCCCGGGAGCTCCCGTATACCCGTCATTCAATACATTTGCGGCCCCTTGGGTAGCACCAGAATTAAGAATGTATGCCCCAATTCCAGCCAATAGAATAAGAAAGAACCTAATTTTCATAAAATAGTTGTTTGAGAAGTTTTGAAAAACGAATTAGTTGGCATATCTAATCAAGGGCAAACAACCTACAGTAGAATATCCAAAATTAATTCCTAATTTTAAGGAAACTTATGTATAATAACAACTCTAGCGTAAACTTTGTTTAAGTTCCAACAAGAAAGATCCCGATTTTATGAATACCATTTACGAAAACACTTCTGAAAAATATGCAATAATTGGAGCGGGCCCAGCTGGCCTTGCTGCAGCAAAAAACCTAAAAGAACAAGGAATTTCTTTTGATGGGTTTGAATCCGCCGCAAACGTAGGTGGTCTCTGGAATATTGAAAACGAAAACAGCACTGTCTACGAGTCAGCACACCTGATTTCCTCCAAACGAATGACTGAATTTACCGACTTTCCAATGAGAGAAACCGTGGCGGACTATCCTAGTCACCGAGAGATGCGTCAATATTTTATAGATTTTGCGGAGCACTTTGATTTGTACAAAAATTATTTCTTCAATACTCAAGTAGAGCAACTTAAACCAGTCGATGGCGGCTGGGAAATCACTGTAAAACCAGGAGGCACTCATTTGTATAAAGGCGTGCTTATCGCGAATGGGAATCTATCGCACCCTAATATTCCAACCTTCGAAGGCCAGTTTGACGGGGAGATCATTCATTCAAAAAGTTATAAAAACGCTGCTCTTTTTGAAGGCAAACGGGTGTTGATTATTGGTGCAGGGAATAGTGGTTGCGATATTGCTGTCGACGCTGTGCATCGGGCAAAGAGTGTAGATATCAGCGTTCGAAGAGGCTATCATTTTGTGCCAAAGTACGTTTTTGGAAAACCCGCGGACTCTATTGGCGGTAAACTGACTTTCCCCAAGCCAGTAAAACAGCGATTGGATACTGTTTTGTTGAAATTCTTTACAGGAGATCCTGAAAATTTTGGGTTTCCAAAACCAGATCACAAACTGTATGAATCCCACCCGATTGTTAACAGCCTTATTCTTTACCATATTGGACATGGAGATATTTCCGTAAAGGCAGACATAAAAAAGATGGACGGGAAGACGATTCATTTCAAAGATGGGACGTCTGAAGATTATGATTTGGTGTTATTGGCGACTGGCTATAAGTTGCACTATCCGTTTATTGATCAGGAACATCTGAATTGGAATGGGGCTGCGCCAAAATTGTATTTGAATATTTTCCACCCTAAACACAACAATCTATTTGTCCTCAGTATGATAGAAGCTGCAGGAATCGGATGGCACGGACGTGCAAAAATGTCAAATCTGGTAGCCAAATTTATCAAAGCACAAGAAGAAACACCACAAAAAGCGCAAAAATTGATTGACGCCAAAAGTAAGTCTATTCCTAACCTAAATGGTGGATACAAATACATAAAGTTAGACCGTATGGCCTACTATGTCCACAAGGACACCTACCTAAAAGAATTAGCGAAACACGAAAAAATGCTAGGTTAATCCATATTAAAACTGTTGAAAAATGAAATATTCACCAATAATAATCCTCCTGGTAATAATCTCCTCCTGCAACCAGCCATCGACTCCCAAAACACTACCTGAAAACAACATTGACTGGCTACTGGGAACTTGGAATCGCACCAACGACCAAGAAGGCCAAAAGACCTACGAACACTGGGACCGAAAGTCCGCCACAGTGCTAGAAGGAATTGGATACACCATGGTAGAAAAAGATACGGTTTCTAAGGAGTACATGAAAATTCTTCCTATAAACGGGGTGCTAAATCTCGAAGTTATTCTTGGCAAGGATGCCCCTGTTTATTTCCCATTTACCAGCCAAACGAAAGGGCGATTTATTTGCGAAAACAAGGAAAATGATTTTCCAAAAAAAATAGAATACTTTATGGAAGGCGCCCAACTAAAAGCGATCGTTTCCAATGAGGAAATTACCTTCCCGTTTATTTTTGAAAGATAGGGTTTTGAGTAGGAGGTAGAAATTAGACGGGATACGATTTAAACCTAATACCGCCAATAACTAAATATTCAAGAAGCATTCTACTACAAACATAGTGGCTACATCCGCTTTTGCCCCTATCTCAACTGCCAATTCCTTTTTAACAAGTTCTCGGCACATCATATTGCAACAAAAAAAATATCTGTACAAATATTCCTACCAATTGAATTATTCTTTAAAAACGGTTGTTAGCCTAGTAACAAGATTACGTTACTCTTTTAGGTTACCATAATTTTCCTTAGTTTCGCACTCCTAAAAAATTGAATTATTGTGATTTGTTTACTTTTAAATATTAATCGGCAGCGGCATCAATTGACCGCTGCCTGTCGTAATTGACGAAAACTAGAGACGGATTCGTCTCCCTTCGTATTAGTAAACAAGTTTTAAGACAATGGTGGCACGGATTTCAATTCGTAGGCCACTACAAAATCGTAATCATGCATCAATATATAAAAGAGTTTCCCACGCATGAAGGGAAAGAGATCACCGTAAAAGGATGGGTAGCCAACAAACGCGAAAGTAAAACAAACATCTTCGTAGTCTTCAGGGACGGAAGCGGATTTGCACAATGCGTCATATCATTGGATGCCGTCGGCGAAGAACAATTTGAGCTTGCAAAAAGCCTCACACAAGAGAGTTCTCTTGCCCTTACGGGAATGGTGGTCAAAGACGAAAAACAGATGGGCGGCTATGAGCTGCAAGTCTCTAGCCTTGAAATTTATCATATTTCTGCAGAATATCCGATTGCCAATAAAGCGCACGGCGTTCGGTTTTTGGCAGACAAAAGACACTTATGGCTGCGCTCCAAACGACAGTGGGCAATCATGCGTATCAGAAACGAATTGAAAATGGGAATTCATGAGTATTTCCAGAACAACGGATTTATTCAGATGGATTCTCCAATTTTTACAGGAAGCGCTTGCGAAGGGACGACAGATTTGTTTGAAACTGATTTTTTTGGAGAACCAGCCTATTTGGCACAGTCCGGCCAGCTATATGGTGAAGCGATGGCCATGGCACAAGGGAAAATTTACACCTTTGGCCCGACATTCCGTGCTGAAAAATCAGATACCCCAAGACACTTAGCTGAGTTTTGGATGATCGAACCAGAGATGGCGTTCTATACCAACGAAATGAACATGGACTTGATTGAGGCCTTCACCAAACACCTCATCAACAGAGTCCTGAAAAACAACCAAACAGAATTGGAAGTACTTGGTAGAGACATCAGCAAACTGGAAAGTGTCAACCAGGTATTCCCACGAGTAAAATATGTCGATGCCGTACAAATCCTCCAAGGAAACAAGGAAGTAAACGGGAAAAACGCCATCACCGTGCAAGAAGAAGACCTCGCTGCAGCAAAGCAAGGAATCGAAGAAAAGAACGCAGAAGTCAAAGAGCGGGAGACGACCATTGCTGGCGGTGTAAAGAAAGGTGTGCGAAAATTTAACGAAAGTAAAATACTCCAACTGAAAAAGGAAATCAGCACACTGGAAGAACAGTGCAGAAACATTCCAAAATGGATAGAATCTGCTAGAAACTTCAAAGATGGAGAGGACTTTGGTGGATCGGACGAAACCGTTTTGACCAGAGTTTTTGATGCTCCGGTTATGGTGTACAACTGGCCGTCAAAAATCAAAGCATTCTATATGAAAGAAGTAGACGGCGACCCGAACTATGTAAAAGGAGTCGATTTGCTTGCGCCTGAAGGCTTCGGAGAAATAGTAGGTGGCTCAGAAAGAGAAACCAGCCTGGATGTCCTTGTTCGGAAAATCAAGGAGCACGATTTGCCGATGTCTGAGTTTGAATGGTACCTTGACTTGCGTCGCTTTGGTTCCGTCCCACATGCTGGATTTGGATTAGGGTTGGCTCGTATTGTCCGTTGGGTTTGCAACCTTGATCATGTAAGGGAAACCAACCCTTTCCCACGCCGATACGGTCGATTGACACCTTAATAGAATAAAAAAAAATTCTTCAAATGAAGGCAAATATAAAACAGACTACTTTGGATTTTTGAGTAGTCTGTTTTTATTTGATTACCTACTTTTTAATGATGGGACCTAAGAAGGAATTCCCAAATACGTTAAAGTTTGGCACTACTTGTTTGTTTGAGAAAAATGACAATAGAATTCAAGGCAAATTGCTTAACTTTGACCTCCATTTTACTAGACCAAATCTTAACTAAATGAAAGTTGCTGTAATCGGTGCAGGACCTGCTGGAATGACCGCCGCCTATGTACTGGCAAAAAAAGGGATCGACGTTGAACTTTTTGAAGCCAGTGATCAGGTCGGAGGGATGGCCAGAACGATTGATTTGTGGGACCAAAAGGTGGACATTGGACCTCACCGCTTTTTTAGCAATGATATCCGCGTCAACAAATTGTGGCTCGAAGTCGCTGGCAATGACTACGAAATGGTAGATCGACTGACCAGAATCTACTATAAAGGCAAATTTTTCTATTATCCGCTGAAGCCATTCAATGCGTTGCTCAACTTGGGGCCGTTCAAGGCGGTAAGTTGTTTGTTTAGTTATCTGAAAGAGAAAGCTAGCCCTACGAAACCCGATGGTTCTTTTGAAAATTGGGTGACCTCCCGTTTTGGCAGACAGCTTTTCGAAATCTTCTTTAAGACGTATAGCGAAAAACTATGGGGTATTTCCTGCAAAGAACTAGATGAAGATTTTGCTGCACAGCGAATCAAAAAACTCTCCCTTTTCGAAGCGATAAAAAATGCCTTCATTGGCAATCGCGGCAATAAACATAAGACATTAGTTGATCAGTTTGCCTATCCTGTTGAAGGAACGGGCATGATCTATAGTCGGATGGCGGACCTCATGGTAGAAAATGGAGGCAAGCTCTTTCTGAAAACGCCAGTTAAAATGGTCCACACAGAAAACCAAGTCGCCAAAGCCATCACTCTTGAAGATGGAACGTACAAGGAATACGACCACATCATTTCCTCTATGCCACTTACGCTGTTGGTCAACCGTTTGCCAGAAGCCCCTCAAGTAGTCAAGGACTCAGTCAACTCTTTGAAATTTAGAGATACGCTGCTTGTCTATTTGAAAGTAGAAGAGAAGGATACCTTCCCAGACAATTGGCTTTACGTGCATTCTCCAGATTTGAGAATGGGCCGTGTCACCAATTTTAGAAATTGGGTGCCGACCCTTTATGGAAAGGATGATACTACTATTTTGGTATTGGAATACTGGTGCTACCGCGATACGGATGATTTTTGGAAATGGAGTGATGAAAAGTTGATTGATCTCGCTAAAAAGGAAATCAGACAAACTGGATTGATCGGAGATGCAGAAATATCTGACGGGTCCATTTTTAGAATACCACGTTGTTATCCGGTTTATGATCAAGGGTATAAAAAACGATTGGAGCCTGTTGAGGAATACTTGAAGACAGTAGATAAGTTGTCTGTTATTGGCCGTTATGGCGCATTCAAATACAACAATCAGGATCATAGTATTTTGATGGGTTTACTTTCTGCGCAATCCATTGCTGATGGGGAGGAACACAATCTTTGGCAGATCAATACGGATTATGATACCTATCAAGAGTCTTCTGTGATTACAAAAACCGGTCTGGAGAAAATATAATTGGCTTTGGCCCGTTTTCTACTTGTCTCCAATAACCGACATTACCTATTCGCATTTTGGAAAAATCTGAAAACCAAATTCGTCAGCACCTTGCCTTTGGCTTTTGCCTGCTTTTACTAGTAGGCTTTTTGGCCTCTAAATTTTTATTGACGGTAAGTATGATTGGATTGATTGCTGTTGGAGTAGTACAACGGGATTTCAAGCAGGTGTTGTCCAATTTTTGGGGCAATAAGGCTTATGTCGCGATTACTATTATCTTTTTTATTTCTTTGTTTGGCGGTCTGTACTCTAGTGATCTTGAATATTTGCAGGAGCGGTTGCGGATAAAACTGCCGTTTTTGTTACTTCCTTTGGCCTTTGCTGGGCTCCCTTCTTTTACAAAAAAACAGTACCACAGTATCTTTTATTTTCTGTTGGTTTTGATGACCCTTTCGGGAATTGGGGTGCTGATCAACTATTTTATGCATAGTGCGGAGATCTTGGATGGGATCAAGCAAGGTCGTGCAATGGATACACCGATCAACCATATTCGGTTTAGTTTGTTGGCGGCCCTAGGCATATTGGCGGGTTTTCAGTTATGGTCGGACGATTTTGTTTTGAAGTATAAATGGGAGAGGTGGTTGATTTTGTTGATGACTGGATTTCTTTTTGTCTTTATCCATTTCCTTTCTGTACGTAGCGGTCTTTTGGCATTGTATGCGGCTATTTTTGTATTGATTGTTCGGAATATTTTGTTGGAGCGGCGATACATTCTCGGTATTTTTGGGCTCCTTGGCATTTTGTTGTTGCCTGTTCTGGCTTTCTTTTTTGTTCCTGCTTTTCAAGCACAAGTCTACCTCACCCGACACGATTATCGACAATATCAAGAGGGAAAAATCGGGGACTATTCCTTTACTCAACGAATGATCTCCTACGAAATGGCCCTTAAGGCAACCAGCTCCAACCCCATCATTGGTGTTGGAACAGGCGACCTTCCCACCGAGCTTCATACGGCATATCAAAAACACTATCCGGAGATTCCTACAAAGTTACCTCACAATCAGTTTCTGTTTTTTTATGTTGGTACAGGGATATTGGGTTTGTTAGTATTCCTTTTTTGTTTTCTTCTTCCATTGTTTTATCGGTCCAATTTTAGGGATGGTCTGTTTTTGGTTTTCCATGTTGTTGTGCTCTGTTCATTTATGGTGGAGGCGACGATTGAGACAGCCATTGGAACGGCATTTTACCTGTTTTTTGTACTGTTAATGCTTCATTATTTAAGTAGTAGAAAGTAGTTAATATAAAGTAGAAGCTAAAAACAAAGCCACAGCGCCCGCCGAAGGGTTTTCCTGGAAGCCAGCCCAGTGGAAGCCAGCCCAGTGGAAGCCAGCCCAGTGGAAGCCAGCCCAGTGGAAGCCAGCCCAGTGGAAACCTTAAATTCAGACATCCCTTTCAATAAGAAAGTCTTATTCCTAAATAGCCAAAGTCTCTCCTTTTTTCTTTTCCAGCACTTAAGTTTGCTAATTGTTTTTTTAGGACAGGTTGCTGCCTATAGCCCAATGTTTTTGGGCTTTGATAACTTTGAAGTTTGTTTTTGGTAACGAAATTTAATACCAATGTACATAGTATTGAATTAACGTTTTATTGGATCCAAATGGTCGATGCGGAAAAGCCAAAATAGAGTACGCAATACTTTTTAACCCCATAAAAATTCATTAACAATGAAAAAATTTAATTTAAGTTTTCTGGTAGGATTAACAATCTTGGTCTCTTTATTTATGACTTCCTGCGAAAGAAACGAAATGATCGAAGAAACTCCAACAATGGAAGAGACACTTCGATTTGCAAAGGAGGTAACAATTACTGACGAGAGTGGACTAAACTCTGTAACGTTATTGATTGAGTCTGAAAAAGATGCTGTTTTGGCGGACTATGACGCTGAGAGGTACAAGTTACTTCCTTTCTTCGAAGTACCTAATTATCGTGCAGCTGGAAATGATGTGACTGCAATCCTTGGACCACAAGAGACTGCAGACATTGCACAGATCTCTATCAAATCTACTTCATTTCAGGAGGGAGTGGTTTCTTACAAACTGGTAAAAAAAGATTAGAAAGAGAAGACAACAAGCGCACAAGCTCGTTGAATTATGCTCCTACAAATCTCAAAAAGACCGGGTGGATGTAAAGGTAACTTTAGGAACAACCGGCAAGTTGAAGGTATATCGTAAAATAATTTTATCTGGACGAGAATTCTTGAATACTTGCGCAAGCAGCGGTGCTACTCATACCAACGTTGGTTGGACAGGTCGCCCTCAGATCCAGGTAGAAATCTCCAGGAGCTTGGTTATACCTTATTCTCCCATCACTAATCGACAAATTAGAAATTGTTTAGTTTTTTATCAGAACAGCCATTTGAAGGAGATCTTCAGGTGGCTGTTTTTGTTTTCCTTGCGAGAATTCTGCTTGTTGGCCATTGTTTGTTTGGAGCGACACCGTCGCAAGGAGACAGATCGAAGTCAAGGAGACCATAGTGAAGGCCAAGCGAATAACCTATACAACAGATCGACTTCTGGTTAAAAATAGTGGGGATTATCACATAACTACCAACAATTTATTATTTTTGTTGACACTCGGGAAGAATATTCCCAAGACCAAAACCAAGTAGCCCAATAACCACTAACTTAATACACAAATAACCAGAAAAATAATGTCAGGAAAAAGGGAGGTTGCTGTTGTAGAACAAAAAGACGAAATGAGTTTTTTTGACCATTTAGATGAATTAAGAAAACATCTTCTGCGATCTATAGTAAGTATTATCATAGCGGGTACCATCTTGTTTTTAATGAAGGATTTTGTCTTTGATAAGATCATCTTTGCCGTGAAGACACCGGAATTTCCTTCCTATCGATTTTCTTGCTGGCTATCTACTGCGCTGGGTATGGGAGATCGATTGTGTATGGAGCCGTTCAACTTTTCATTGATTACTACTCAATTGGGGGAGGCTTTTATGTTGCATCTTAAGGTGTCGGTAATTGGTGGATTTATTGTAGCATTTCCGTACGTATTTTATGAATTTTGGAAATTTATTAAACCAGGACTGTTGGCCGAAGAACAACAATCAACCAGAGGCGTTGTTTTTGTCTGCTCAATGTTGTTTATTACAGGAGTCCTGTTTGGCTATTATATCGTCTCTCCGTTTGCTGTCAATTTTTTGGCGGGATATAACATCAACCAGGTAAACAATACCGTGACAATTTCTTCGTTTGTGAATTATATGATCATGTTTACACTCCCAACAGGTCTTGCTTTTGAGTTGCCTTTGGTGGTTTATTACCTGGCAAAGATTGGTCTTGTGACGCCCGAGTTGATGCGCAAATACAGACGACATGCCTTTGTGGTTTTATTGATCGCAGCGGCCATTATCACTCCTCCAGATGTGGTCACACAAATATTGATTGGAGCACCGCTATATTTACTTTATGAAATAAGTATTTACATTGCGGGCAGAGAAACAAAAAAACGGGAGGCTGCCTTGGCGTAATCCCTGTCATTGCTAGCCAAATAAGATGTTGAACAAAAACAATTTATTTTTTTTCCTTACGGGAATAGTTTTGTTTTTAATAGGTTGCCATGCGAGTCAGCAACTCGGCAATCGCCCACTGTCCGTTTACCAGCCGGAATTCTCCGTACCTGCGTTGTTAGAACAGGAAGGCGAATTGACAAATTTGTTGATCAAACTACCCAAAGGCAATTTTGAAATCACCGTAAATGTCTACGAGTCTTTCCGTGGTAAATCTCCAATTTTCGACTATCAGGAAGAAGTCAAACTGCCAACTGAAAAAGTCATTCCCATCCCACTACCAATCAGAAACTCAATATTCCCGGTCGCCATCCGCATTATAGACCTAGACAACAACCTTCAATTTGAAGACCTCTTAATCCCTGAAGATAATCTATCCGCCAGTCGGCAACATCTTAAGACGACAACGGTGGATGGCGCGCCCTTCTTTGATCGCTATCTAAACATTGGGAGCGCCCTTCGATTCCAATCAGAAAACCCCTCTATACAACACATCTATATACAGTATACTACTACCAGCTATACTCCTGCGCCTCCACCTGCCAGTTCCACGTATTCCTTTATTCCTGTTAGTTCTTCAGGGCCGGTTACCAAGCATTCCATTAAGGAGCCTTATCTTTTTGATAAAGCAGGCTTATATTTTATTAAATATTCCCAAAATTCAAAAAACGGGTTCTTCTTGAAAGTTGCCGATGCAGAGTTTCCAAAATTGACAGATATCGAAGACTTGATTTTGTCAATCCGCTACATCACAAAAAATGCAGAATACAAAGAGCTAAACGCTTCTCCAAACAAAAAAGAAACGCTGGATGAATTCTGGCTGGCCCGAAGCAGCAGTAAAGAACGCGCCCGTTACCTCATCAAAAATTACTACAACAGAATTCAACAGGCAAACATCCACTTTACTACCTACAAAGCAGGCTGGAAAACAGACCGAGGCCTCATCTACACCATTTTTGGCGCGCCAAAACAAGTAGAAAAAACAGGAGAGTATGAATATTGGTTCTACGAAGAAAATTCCGCCCGCCCAAAAGTCTCTTTCTTCTTTGATCGAATAGACAGCCAACTTATCCTGCGCCGATCGCCATTTCTAGAACCAGCATGGAATGGTCAAATCAGCTTGTGGCGACAGGGGATTATTCCTTGAATTGGTAGCAGCTAGAGGGACGTAGAATAGTGGGGATTGGATCAATAAAACACCGTAGGATTAAAACCAAAATCCAAGAAGAACTTATTCGGGCGAAGTTTCTGCCCAGGCTTAAACAAAAAAGGATTTCCATCATCAGCCACCATAGGAATGTGCGGATTCTCCGCGGTATTCCATTTCTTAGGAACCATCGGCATGTCGTGCATGAATTTATTTTGCAAAGCGTGTCTGATTTTTTCAGAATCTGCTCCGACCATCACCGATGCGACCTGCGCATAAGGCAATGCATACTGCACTTGTGCGCCAAAGATGCCATGCGAAATTCCACCATAAGGACAACCGGAGATATCAAAATAACCAAACCGCGCCGGGTAATCACTTTCTCGAACCCTCTTTTTATTATCATTTCGAAGACATCCGGTCCAGGTAATCGCATTCAGAGAAAGTCTTGTTTTTTGCTGATAATAGTACGCTATTTGTAATGCGCCTGTGCGGTATTCGTCCTTGCCACTTCCAGATAAAATGTCATTTTCGACCATGATTTCGGTATTGGGAAAATGAAGGGCGAGCGTGCCAGTACTTTGGCTTGTTTTTACTTGATCAAGGTAAATGTTGTAGGCATAGGCGACACCATAACGGTGAATGGTTTGATTGCTTAGTGGATGGATGAATGGGTTGCTTAGGGTGTCCGTCTCGCCATATCCAAGCAATGCGCCAAAAGATAGCATAAACTCTGCCCGATTGCCTTTTGGCCCATAGCTGTTGAGGCTATAGTAGACCCGAAGACCTGAATTGATCTGTACAACAGACTTCGCATAATAGGCGCCGACCTGCAGTCCCAGTCTATTGACTTTTGTTCCAAAATTGACGGTTAGCCCGACCGTTCCACCCAGGTCTTCCGTCAGTTTGATTTGCGCCTCTGCCAAGGGGCAATAAAGAAAACAAAGCATTAATAAAAAAGGATAAAAAGTTCGTTTCATCGCAACATGATAAGAAAAAATCGAACCACAATTGACGAATTCCAACAACAATATTTAAATTGTACTGTTTGTGTTCTACTTTGGCTGAATATTTGAATATACTCTAGAACAATAGCGTATTAACAACATCATTAAAAGTATCATTTTGCGTAAGCAAGTTTTAATTTTTCTACTGCTACCTTTCTTTTTTGCCGTTTCCTATGGACAAAATTATACCTGGAATTGGGCTACCGGATTTGGAAGTGCTGATCAAGACTGGATCAAAGCACTAAAAGTAGACAATGAAGGAAATAGTTATGTGCTAGGAGAGTTTGAAGGCGATTTTATTGAATTCGGCGCAGCCAGACTCAACAACTATCAACAAACACTTGAAAATGTAGGCGTTTTCCTGGCAAAATTCGATGCCAACGGGGAGCTGATCTGGAAAAAAAACCTGAATAGTCAGTCCAATCTGAAATTTGATTTTCTGGAGATTGACTTCAAAGGCAATTGTTATTTGACAGGGACTTTCATCCATGAATATGCCTATCTCGACCAGATCAAATTTTTGAACAGCTCAGGGATGGACCGAAGCGCAGATGCTTTTTTGGCGAAAGTTTCGACAACTGGAGATGTAGAATGGGTAAAGCTGTTGGGCGCTCTGGGCAATGATGTCATCACAAAATTGGAAGTAGATGGTGTTGGGAATGCTTACCTATCTTTTCGAGGAGCAATTGGAAGGCATGACCAAGAGAGAAAAAAAGGACTAAATTTTCAACTGTCTACCAGGGTCGTTAACATCTATGTTATTAAATATTCGCCAGATGGCAAACGGCTGTGGGCCAATGAGCTTTTCACAAGAAGAATCAATCTTGCAGAAGTTTATGAGCTTGGGGTGGACGCAATGGGAAGTGTTTATGTCCTAGGAAGGTATGCCGATGGCGACCCGCTGTATGTAGAAGACATAAAACTCAGAACCATCAATGAAGCCTTCCCTGATTTATTTCTGATAAAGTTGGATGACCAAGGCGAAATTCTCTGGGCGGACAATACGGGCGGTCCATACATGGAGGTGGATGAAGAAGGGAATGTCTATATTTTTGGAACACATACTTGTGGTAATATCAATGATTTCCTAGACATTCAGTTGGCAACGATCGAAAGTTCAGAAGGCGAAGCGCAATACGTGATCAAATATGACATGGATGGGGAATATCTCTGGCATAGGATATTCGGTTCGATTAATTCCTGCGGAATTCCCTATAAATTCAGATACGGATTGGATGGCAATTTATATATTCTTGGTGTTTTTGAAGGCGAGTCCATTTTTGGAGACTATCGGATTGTCAAGGACGGCCTGCATTTGATCAAAATGGATTCCGAGGGCACCATCAGCGAACCCATCACCTGGATCAAGGACGACAAAAGTGAGACGACCGAAAATCCAATCCAAAATTTTCAAGGCGCTTCCGTTTTGCTCAGAGATCAATCTTTGCGTGTCAACACCCAAGTCTTCAATCTCTCAGAAATGGAAGTCGATGCGGAGGGCTGCGTTTTGATCTCTGGCCACCAGTTTGATCAAGAGCTGTTTCTAGCAGGGCGTAAGCTCAACAACCTGTTTGCTCCTAGCAAAACAGCTGATATCTGGCTGGCAAAATTTAAACCGACTGATTAGCAAGTAAATGGTTAATGTAGACTGGTGAATGGTTTTTTGACGTTAGAACTTTTCATTCTTCAAGATGAATTTTTATTGGAATGTTAAACTGGACTCTAACAGGAGTCCCTTTTTGTTTTCCTGGTAGCCAATCGGGCATTGACTTTAGTACTCGGATGTATTCGTTTGCCAAAATGGGTGCGCCTTTGAGCGTTTTGAAGTTGGTGAGACTGCCGTCTTTTTCTACGATAAAGCGTACTACAACATTGGATTCTATTCCTTGTTCACGTGCAAGTGGAGGGTATTTTAAGTGCTTATAGAGGTAACGGAGCATGTCTTTTTCAGCACACTTTTTTCTGATTTGGTAGTCTTCTTCGTTGCAGCCGGGGAACATGGGCATTTGTTCTACCACCGTATATACATGGTCTTCAGCCATTGTGGTGTATGAATTTGCCGGAAGGCTTTGTGGACTATTTTGAATGGGCGGTTCTTCTTTTTGGTGGTCAACTGTTTGTATGCAAGTAGAATTCACTAGCAAAAATAACAACAAAGAGAAGGTCAAGCATTTTATTGGCAAGCTGTAAGAACCTGTTTTTGCAGCAATTTTATCATTAAAGCTATCCATGTTGGTAAAATAAGGAAGTAAAAATATTTTTTGTGTAAAAAAGAAAAAATTGGTGCATTTTGAAATGGCAACCTGATGCAGATTTGGCTGTAAGGGTGACTTGATTAATTATTTTAAAAAAAAAACTCCTGTATTACAGGTTTTTATAAAGAATATATTATTTTCAATTAATGAATCCTCCTTTTTGTTAATGCTATGATTAATTCAGTGTAAAACTTGAAATTATTTTTTAATCAAATTAGTATTAATATGAAAAAGTATTCATTCACTTTCACGATCTTATTTCTTTCCTTTCTGGCAATGGACGCGCAGCAATGGGGAGGAACAAACAACCAAACCGCAAATATTAGCAGAACTGGTAATGTCGGAATTGGAACAGCCGCTCTAGATGGTAAACTCACAGTTGGTGGTAATGTTAACATTGGTGGAACAGCAGGTTCATCTTTAAAAGTTCGCATTATAAATGGAAAAAGGTACAACAGTACAGCCGTTGACCATCTTTATCTGAATTACAACAATGGCAAAAATGTCTATGCTGGATATGGCGCTACAAGGAGTAGTTTGTTTGTAGGAACCAACCTATACGTTGGTGCTGCGGCAAATGGTCTCGTCAGATCTCGTCATATTCAGGGGAAAGCATACAATAGCACTGCTGTTGATAACTTATACCTTAACTACAACACCGGAAAAAATGTCTATGTAGGTTATGGAGGCAAAACTTCTAATCTTCTTGTAAATGGAGAAACCTATGTAAATGGGGGCTGGGTTCGTGTATACGGAAACAAAGGACTGTATTTCCAAAACAATGGTGGCGGCTTGTATATGAAAGATGCTACATGGATTCGGACTTATGGAAACAAAAGTTTTTATCACAACACCGGGATATTTCGAACAGATGGTACACTACAAGCTGGGCCAAACGGTAGCCGACTCCTTGTAAAAACAGATGGTAAAGTTGGGATCAATACCACTACGCCAGATTACCGACTTGACGTCAATGGTACGATCCGCGCCAAAGAGGTAAGGGTGCAAACCGGCTGGAGTGACCATGTATTTCTTCCAGACTATCAATTGCCTACTTTGAAAGAAGAAGAACAGTTTATTAATGATAACGGGCACTTAATTGGCTTTGAATCAGAAAAGGAAATGGACGGTGAAGTTAAACTGGCAGAGGTGACCAATCAGCAACAAGAAACCATAGAAAAACTCATGCTTCATGTCATTGAGCTGGACAAAAAGTTCGAAGCAATGAATGCTAAAAATCAAAAACTAGAAGCTGAAAATCAAGCGTTAAAACAAGCAGTTCAAGAAATTATCCGCAAATAACTAAAAACTAAATTAGTATGAAAAAGTATATAATTTGGTTGATAACGGTTTGTTTCTGTACTGCGCTTATCGCACAAAACAAGGCACCGTTAAACACCATTATAAATAACAAACTGCTGGAGGAAGATTTTCCGAGTTACCAACTTCTGGAGAACGACCCAGTCAATCAAATATCTGATATAAATAGGGTTTTTCGGAATGCCGATATATTCGCCATCAACGAGTCCGGCCGATCGCAATTACTCAACGATCGCCCCGAAAACCTTGAGTTTCAGCTAACCACCAACCAAGGCGATCTGATCCTTCAACTTACCAGATATCAAGTCGTCACGGACGATTTTACGGCAGTGACGAACGAACAGCCTGACACTCCTATCGACTATGAACCAGGGTTGTACTATCGGGGCATTGTAAATGGCAATCCCAATTCATCCGCTGCGATTAGTATTTTTAAGGATGAAATCATAGGAATGGTCTTTCCTAGAGGCGAGGAAGTTTATACCATTGGAAAGGTTAAAAACAATGGAGATAAACATGTTGGGTATTATGAAAAAGACCTGATACCCACCCACGATTTTAATTGTGATACGGATGATCGTCTGATTTCCTCTTCAGAAATTGAAAATTTGAAAGAGAATTTTGGTAACAATTCATCTGCTCAAATGGCGAATTGTGTTCGTGTATTCCTTGAATTGGAATATAATCTGGTTACTGAAAAAGGAGGTTCTGCGGGGGCAATAAATTTCATGACAGGACTATGGAATGTAGTGGCTTTGCTCTATCAAAATGAGAGTATCACAACCACCGTATCTCAAATGTATGTGTGGACAACTCCTGATTCGTATCCGACCAACTCTACACTTGCTGCGCTGCAATCATTTAGAGCAACCAGAACATCTTTTAATGGTGATCTGGCACATTTGGTGTCAAGAGGCGCGCCAGCAGGTGGAGGAATTGCTTACGTAAATGCCTTGTGTACTAGTAATAAATACGCATACAGCTACATTTACAGTTCTTACAATAATTACCCCACCTATTCATGGTCAGTAAATGTGTTGACCCATGAGATGGGGCACAATCTTGGCTCGAGACACACCCATGACTGTGTTTGGAATGGAAACAATACGGCCATAGACGGTTGCGGACCAACAGCGGGATACGCGGGAGATCCTGGCGGTTGTGGCACTGGACCATTACCAGCACAAGGGCGAGGCACTATTATGAGTTATTGTCATTTGGTGAGCAGTGTCGGAATTGGATTAACCTACGGATTTGGACCGCAACCCGGCAATCTGATTCGAAGCAGGGTAGCAAGTGCTTCCTGCCTTCAAGCTTGCGAAACGGAGTGTCCAGCAAATCGGACCTTGAGTGGAACCGTCTCTAATACCCTAAATGAGGAAGTATCAAACAACATTACTTCCACGCAAACATTGACGGCTTCCGCTAATGTAGAATACCAAGCAGGGAATCTGATTTTGCTCAGCCCCGGATTTATATCGACTACTGGTTCAGATTTAAGAGCGCATATAGCGGACTGCTCGAGCTCATTGGTGGGTGATCCTGTAGCGCAAACGTCACAATATGATTCCTATCCAGAACAGGTACAAGCAAGGAAAATAGGCAATTTGCCAGCCGAAGTCGATCTTCGCTGCATGCCCAATCCATTTTCCTCAAGTACGGTCATTGAATACCGCTTGACAGAGGAAGTACCTGTAGAGTTGTATGTCTTAAATGTGAATGGCCGCGTACTGAAGTCCTTCAATTTGGGAGGTCAACCGTCTGGTGTCCACCGATTTGATTTTACTCCTGAAGGAATGCTGCCGGGGATTTATTTCTTGAAAATGCGTTCTGGAGATACCGTTAGCACGACTAAAATTATTTTATCCAGATAGCGTGAATTCTGGTTATTTTATTGAGGGCAATCTGATTTCAGGTTGCCCTTTTTCTTTTATTAGAATGTTAAAAATAAAAGAGCTTTCGCTGTTATTCTTGATTGTAAAATTGAATAGCCCTATTCAGAGTTCTAATTTAAACCTTACTGGAAGATTGAAATATACTTTTACAGGAACTCCATTTTGTAGTCCAGGTTCCCACTTCGGCATTAATTTTACTACACGGAGGGCTTCTTCTGTTAGTCCGTTTAGTTCTTTAAGTGGGTGGATGTCTGATAGGATGCCGTCTTCTTCGACGGTAAACTTGACTACTACCATTCCTTCAATTGCAGATGCTCTTGCTATTGGCGGGTACTTTAGATTGCTATAGAGAAATTCCAGCATTTTCTTTTCAGCGCACTTTTTTCTTGTACTGAAATTTTCTTGTTCACACCCAGGAAACATGGGCATTTGTTGGACAAAGTGTAAACCATCATCCGCTTTAGGTTTGTATTTAATCCTACACATCGGTTGTGGTGGAGGAGGTGGCAAAATCCTAGGGATAATCTGATCATGATACACTTCTTCAATAACAACATTTGGGCTGCAAAAATCCCAAACAGCATCGACCAGTCGATAGCCGCTATAAGCCAAGAAAGGCAAATAGGTCATCAGCAAAATCAGATAAATTGCTTGTAGCAATCGATGTTTTATAGTAAATGGATTGTTCATAGTAACAATTTTTTAATACCGAATATTGAAGATTAAGTAATGGGCGTCTCAACTTTATGAGGCGCCCATTTTTCTAAACACAACTGCCAAGTATGTCTTTTAGGTAAATCGCAGGTTTTTCAATAACAGCTACGTCCTATTTTAATTTTCTAAGATGAATTTGATCGGAAGATTGAAGTACACTTTTACTGGATTGCTTTTCTGCAGTCCGGGGTTCCATTTCGGCATTTTGTTGATGACGCGCATGGCCTCTTTTGTGCAGCCACCTCCTAGTTTTGAAAGTGGTGTGGCCTCAATGATACTGCCGTCTTTGTCAACTATAAATCGGATTACGGTTTGTCCTTCAATACCATTTTCTCTGGCAATTGCTGGATATTTTATATTGGAATAAATGAAGGAAAGCATTGCTTTTTCCGCACACTTTTTTCTTTTTTGATAATCCTCTTCTGCACAACCTGGGAACATGGGCATCTGATCGACAAAATTGTACGTGATCTCTGGTTCGACAATGACCTCCTCTGGTTCTTCTATTATTTTGGGAACTGGAGGTGCTGGTTTTTCAATAATGGGTTCTTTCTTGAATACTACGGCTGCTTCGATGGGCACCTCTGCTGGTTCTTGTTTCACGATTTCTACTGGTTCTTCTGCTGGAAGTTCGTCTACTTCTTCAATTTCTCGAAGATTGAGGATCTCCTTTTTTGGTGGTGGTGGTTTCTTGTGTGCTGTGCGGACTATGTCTTGTTCGACAACAGTGAATGGCGGGTCCCCATAATCTATGTCATCATAAACCTTGTGATCAGTTGTCCAGCTAAAAGCAAACAGGACGAAGCAAATGGACAAAATCAGTCCAACTTGAAAATGAATAAAGCGGTTTTTCTGCAGGCGAGAGATGTCTTGTTTTACACTCATGATAATTACGTTTTTGGTTAAACATTAAAAATAGACACTCGGCCAAGAGTTGTGTTGCTGGTTGTAGCAACGTTTATTAGGAAGATGCGGGAGGATTTAATTTTGGTGTATGGGGTGTTGTTTTTTTTGAAAGAGTTTGATTTTTTACTTCAGAACGGCACTTTTTTTAATTTTTTTTCTTGTTGATAATGAGTTGCTTGCAAAGGTTTTTGTTTGGAATTTGAAAATCGATTTATGTAAAATTCGAAAATCTGACTCTATATAGAAAGGGAGTTTGTTTTTGTTCTCCTTTAATTATCGGTAACAACATGAGTAAAAGAAGAGGGAATATTTATGATCGAATTTTTAAGGAAAATATAGAGGCTGTTTTCTTTCCCGTCATCATTAACAGATACAAATGGGAAATTGCCAGCTCAGAAATTCTGGAATCCAAACTACAATCGACCAAGGAGCGAGAGATAGATTTCCTCAGAAAAGTAACCACAAAAGAAGGACAGCAATTTATCTTGCATCTGGAATTTCAAAGCACCAACGACCCGGAAATGATTTACAGGATGCAGGAATACCACGCGATGCTTGTCCGAAAATACAAACTCAGGGTTCATCAAATTGTAATTTACCTTGGAGAAAAGAAAATGACCATGCAAACAAAACTCCCCAAAGAACTGACTTTTACCGAGTTCGAGCCATTAGACATGCGATCGATTGACTATAACGTACTATTGGCCTCCCAGATACCAGAAGAAATCATCCTTGCCGTCTTAGGTGATCGAAAGGGCGTTGACCCAAATGTAATTATTGAGTCCTTGTTGAACCACTTATTTAAAATAAGCAAGGATGCAAATGCACTTCACAAATTTATCAACCAATTGCAAATCTTGTCCAAATTGCGTAATTTGGAGGAAAGCGTTATCAAAATAGCAGATAGTATGCCTATAGACATAGATCTTACTGACCACAAATTGTTTAAAGACGGACTTTCTCTCGGAATGCAAAAGGGAGAACAGATTGGAATGCAAAAGGGAGAACAAAAGGTTTTGGAAAATAAAGAAGCTGCAGTCCTTCGAATGCTAGAATCAAAGAAACTTACTATTGAGGAAATCGCAGAATTTCAGGATGTATCTTCCGAGTTTGTCAAACAAATTGCAAAAGAAAATTCACTATAATCCATCCCTATATAAACAACTTTCTAAACCCAAAAATTAATACTTAGACGTTACCAAGACAATTCGTTCTGAACATTGCCCCTTGAAAATTGTTACCTTTATATTTTGAATTAATAATCGGCAAAAAGAGCGAATTGATGAAAATTGGAATAGTTTGTTATCCGACATTTGGAGGGAGTGGAGTGGTGGCTACAGAAATTGGAAAAGGCCTGGCAGAAAAGGGACATCAAATCCATTTTATTACCTATCGACAACCTGTTCGACTAGATAGTTTTCAGGAAAACGTTTTTTACCACGAGGTTTCTTCACATGATTATCCGTTGTTTGAATATGCACCGTACGAGACGGCTTTGGCTAGCAAACTAGTGGACGTCATCAAGTATGAAAACCTCGATTTGCTACATGTACACTATGCAATTCCGCATGCTGCAGTGGCCTACATGGCTAAGAAAATATTGTTGTCAGAAGGTCGGTATATTCCTGTTGTTACTACACTTCATGGGACTGATATTACCTTGGTTGGGCAAAATGCTTCCTATGCACCTGTCGTCGCTTTTTCCATCAACAAATCAGACGGAATTACTGCCGTTTCTGACTCTTTAAAGAAGGCGACCCTCACCCATTTTGATATTAAAAAAGAAATAAAAGTAATCCCCAATTTTATAGACTTTCGCAGATTTCAAAAGCGGAACAAAGACCACTTTAAGAAAGCAATCGCCCCTGATGGTGAAAAAATCCTAACACATGTATCCAACTTCCGTAAGGTAAAGCGAGTAGAAGACGTCATCCATATTTTTAAAGCCGTTTACGATAAAATACCATGCAAATTGCTGCTGATCGGTGATGGACCAGAACGACAAAACATCGAGCGACTATGCAGAGATATTGGGCTTTGTCATGAAATCCGCTTCCTAGGAAAACAAGATGCCGTAGAGGAATTGTTGGCCATCTCCGATTTGTTTGTCATGCCTTCAGGGAGTGAGAGTTTCGGACTAGCCGCACTAGAAGCAATGGCCTGCGAAGTGCCAGTAATCTCAAGTAATGTAGGTGGATTGCCGGAAGTAAATATCCATGGAGAAACCGGGTTTTTAAGTGATGTCGGAAATGTAAAGGAGATGGCTGAAAATGCGATAAAAATATTGGAAAATGAAGAATTGGCCGCTACCTTCGGAAAGAATGCCCTAGAGCAAGCACAACGCTATGATATCAAACATGTCTTGCCCCTGTATGAAAAATTTTATCTGGAGATTCTGGAAAATGAAGTTCACAAAACAACAACAGCCTAATAGAGGTATCTTCCACAAAAATCAATTGACTGCTTCTTCCTCTTTAGGGTAAAGCCCATCTCTAAATTTTACCATTAGATATTCATCAATGTATTTCCCATTTACAAAAAGACCTTCCTTCTCCACGCCATAAACGTCAAAGCCAACATTTGCATACAGTTTTATCGCAGGGTGATTTGCACTGCCAACACCTAGCTGGATAAGGCGAATGTCCGACTCGTCAAAAGCCTTGTCTACCGCTTTGCGAAGCATCTGGCTACTAATTTTTTGACCTCGATAAGCTTCCTCCAGGTAGACCCCCCAAATCGCCCCTTTGTGTTTCAACTTTTCATAGGAATTTCTTAGATAACCAACCATGCCTACTAATTGGCCATCAGCAAACGCACCAACAATAAAGTTGGAGGTGCTCTTTTGCATTGCTTCAAAGCGAGATTTTCGAAGTGGCGCCTCTCTGGCTTCTGAAGCACCAAAGGCCTCAGGAACATTGGCTAAAGCCTGCTCCCTTAAATGAATATAGGCCTCAAAATCATTGGGTTTTAATAATCGTATCTCTATGAGCATAATTTGATAGTTAAAAATACAAGGATAGAATCAAATAATAAGTTCCTTTTCAAGGAATAAATATAAAATTTAAGGGGTTCTTATTGATAATATTTCCCGTATTTTGTTGGTAAGAACACATTAGATAGTAGCTTTGCCATTTCACCATAGAACCACCATTCAATGCCAACAGACCACACTGATTTATATGTAGATGCAGACATCACCAAAGCGTTTACCCTTCCTACGGATTTTTATCTTTCTGAGCAGCTATTCGAAACGAATAAAGAAGTCATTTTTGCTAAAAGTTGGCAAATCGCAGCTGATCGGTCGGATTTGGAAAAGAACGGACAGGTGCTTCCCTTTCAGTTTTTGCCGCCGCTAATAGAAGATCCTTTGTTGATGACCAAGGACAAATATGGAGAGATCCGTTGCCTGTCCAATGTTTGTACCCATCGTGGGAATCTGCTCATTGCAGAACCAGGAACAAAACATGTGTTAAGTTGTGGCTACCATGGCCGATGCTTCGGACTAGATGGCAAATTTCGATCAATGCCAGCGTTTGAGGGAGTAGAAGGATTCCCTTGCGAAGACGACCATCTAACGAATATTCAACAGGCTGCCTGGGGCCCTTTTCATTTTGTGTCCCTGGACCCAACTGCCCCATTTGAAAAAACGAGCAATGTCTTAAATGAGCGACTGTACCACTTGCCATTGGAGTCTATGACGCTTAATGAAGAATTCTCAAAGGATTACACCATAAATGCACACTGGGCACTGTATTGCGACAATTTTCTGGAAGGTTTCCATATCCCGTTTGTGCATCCCTCACTAAATGAAGCACTGGAAAACGACAGCTACGAATACCACCTTTTTGAAACTGGCAGCCTGCAAATTGGTATTGGGAAGGAAGGCGAACCATGTTTTGATTTACCAAAAAGCCACCCGGATTACGGAAAAAATGTATACGCTTACTACTACTGGCTGTTTCCTAACATTATGCTGAATTTTTATCCTTGGGGGCTTTCCATGAATATTATCCTACCTGTTTCTCCTGAAGAGACAATCGTTCGCTACAAGACCTATTTTTTTGATGGTGTTAATTCCAATCGAGAAACCAATAGAATTGAGCAAACAGAGTTCGAAGATCAGGGAATTGTTGAAGCAGTTCAGAAGGGATTGAAGTCCAGGCATTACAAGAAAGGGCGGTTTTCTCCTACCATGGAGAAGGGCGTCCACCACTTTCATCGGCTCATTCACAACGCATTGAAGGCCTGAATTGTCAATAGATTTACATTGATTTCCTGGTAGGCAGCAACCTAAAATTGGTGTACTGAAAACATATTTTTAGACTTGTCTAAAAATATGTTTATATTTGTGCAACAATTTTTCTAAGACTGTCAAAATTATGATTTCTCAAACAGAAGAGAATTACTTAAAAGCCATCTTCAAACTTTCTGAAGCGACTCAAAAGCCGATCAACACCAATGCAATTTCTGTAGAAATGAATACAGCGGCTGCTTCGGTCACTGATATGATCAAAAGGCTATCAGACAAGGAGTTGATTCATTATGAAAAGTACAAAGGAGTCAAGCTTAGCCAAAAGGGTAAAACCATCGCCACCGATCTGGTTCGCAGACATCGGCTCTGGGAAGTGTTTTTACTTGAAAAACTAGGCTTCGCCTGGGATGAGGTGCACGATGTGGCCGAAGAACTCGAACACATCAAATCAGATAAACTCATCGATAGTTTAGATTCATTTTTAGATTTTCCAAAGTTTGATCCTCACGGCGATCCAATCCCGGACTCCGACGGCAATATTCAATCCAGACAGCAAACCCTCATCTCTAAATTGGAGGTGGACGAGTGCGGAGTGTTGGTTGGTGTCTACGAACACTCCAAAGTATTCTTGCAATACCTGGATAAACTAGGACTGAACTTAGGGGTTAACATCAAAGTATTGGAAAAAGTAGACTACGATCAATCGGTGAAAGTGCTCATCAACGAGACAAAAGAGGAAATCATCTCTAAAAAAGTCAGCCAGAATTTATTTATCAAAACGACCACATCTTAAATATTATGAATAAAATTGCTTTAGTACTTATAGCTCTTTTCTTTTCGATGCAGCAAATTTCCGCAGAAGAAAAGCCGGTCGTTGTTGCCACTGCATCAATGATCTACGACATCGCCAAAAATATAGGAAAGGAACATGTAACCGTCAAATGCATTGTACCTATCGGAGGCGATCCGCATACCTACAAGCCAACACCGAGTGACGCCAAACTGGTGGTCAATTGTGATTTGATCCTTAAGAACGGACTTACTTTTGAAGGATGGCTCAATGAATTAATTGAAAACTCAGGGACCAAAGCAGCATCTGTCCTGGTGACAAATGGTATCCAGCCAATAAAAAGTCTGACGTACGATGCACCTGACCCTCACGCCTGGATGAATGCCAGCTACGGAATCATCTACGCAGAAAATGTGATGAAAGGTCTCACTGAATTACTCCCAAAATACAAGGCAGATTTCGAGAAAAATTTTCAGAATTACAAAAAAGAACTCGAAGAATTGGACCAATACATAATTGCCCAAATCAATACGATTCCAAAAGAAAAAAGAATTTTAATCACTTCTCATGACGCCTTTCAATACTATGGAAGGAAATATGGATTGCAATTAGAGTCGATCCTAGGGACTTCCACTGACGCTGCGGTGCAAACTAATGATATTATCAACCTTCAAAAAATAATTAAAAAGTCGAAAGTGCCTGCCGTGTTTATTGAATCTACGGTCAATCCCAAGACCTTACAGCAATTGGCAAAGGATACCAAAATTGCGATAGGAGGAAAACTACTTTCTGACTCTATTGGAGATGAAGAACTTGGAGGAGAAACGTATGTAAAGATGTTGAAACAGAATACAGACGTTATCGTACAAGCCCTGACAAAAAGTCAAGGTAATGTAACAAGCATTGTAAAAGACGAAAATAGCAAAGCCAGCTACATCATGACTGGCGTCATCGGACTTATGTTTTTACTGGGAATGGGCTTTATGTTTTCTAAAAACAGGTAACTATGAATTCTAGTATTTCTATAAAAGGGCTTTCGGTCTCCTATGATCGCAAAACAGTGCTGAGTAATATCTATCTGGATATTCAGCCAGGGCAATTGTATGGAGTGCTGGGACCAAACGGCGCAGGAAAATCAACCTTGTTTAAGTCGATCCTTGGATTGATCGATATCAACTCAGGCAGAATCGAAATAAACGGCAAAACCATCAAAGAGCAACGAAAACAAATGGTCTATATCCCACAACGCGGAGAAGTAGACTGGCAATTTCCAGCTACCGTAATGGATGTGGTGTTGATGGGAAGATACCCATTCAAAAAAATATTCCAACGACTAAATGCAGAGGATCGAAAAATCGCCATGGATTCGTTGGAAATGATGGGCATCTCACAGTTTAAAGACCGACAAATTGGGGAGCTTTCCGGTGGACAACAACAACGTGTTTTCTTGGCTAGAGCAATTTGCCAACAAGCAGATATTTTCCTATTTGATGAGCCGTTTGTTGGCGTAGATATTACTACAGAACAGAAGATCATTCAGATCCTCCAAAAACTAGCCGCAGATGGCAAAACACTATTGGTGGTGCACCACGATTTATCAACGGTGCGGGATTATTTTGACCAGGTTATTTTGCTCAATCAGCGCCTGGTAGTAGTCGGAGATACCAAGACCACCTTTACGGAAGAAAATATTTCAAAAGCCTATGGAGGACAGCTTCCAATTTTGCATAAAACCGCCATTCATAAATAAAAGATCATGGGAGAACTATTTGATATTTTTAATTATGCTGTAGGAATTCGTGCCTTGATTGCCTCGATGTTGGTTGGAGCGATGTGCGGAGTGCTAGGATGTTTTATCGTCCTTAGAAATATGTCCCTGATTGGGGATGCGCTTTCACATGCAGTGCTTCCTGGTGTTGTGGTTGGGTTTATCATTGCAGGGTCTGGTGCACTAGCGATATTCACAGGAGCGGTGTTTGCTGGTTTGCTGGCAGCCGTTTTTATGACCTGGATCCAGCACAATGTGAAGACTAAAAATGATGCGGCAATTGGAATTGTGTTTACCGCCATGTTTTCCGTTGGGGTGATGGCCATTTCTAAAGTTAGTCGGGATGGCGCACACTTAGATCTTGACCATTTTTTGTTTGGGAATGTCCTTGGGTTGTCTGATACTGATTTATATTTGACTGGTTTCATAACCATCTATGTTTTGCTAAGTGTGGTGCTGTTTTATCGTTACCTGTTTGCCACAACTTTCCAACCAGTAATTGCTGAAACGATGGGGATTTCTGTAAAAACGGTCCATTATTTTTTAATGCTGCTGCTTTCTTTTGCGGTGGTGGCGTCCTTGCAAGCGGTAGGAGTTATTTTGGTGGTGGCGATGTTGATCACCCCAGCTGCAACTGCGTTGTTGCTGTCAAACCGATTAAAGTTTGTGCTGGTGATTTCCGGTTTGGTAGGTGTTTTGTCTGCTGTTTTGGGGTTGATCCTTGCTGCTTATTTTGACACGACACCTGGCCCTGCTATGGTGTTAATGGCGACACTGTTTTATCTGTTGGCGGTATTTTTTGCTCCTGGGAAAGGATTGTTGTTTAAGTATTTGCACAGAAGAAAAAACAAGGCAAAAATCCAATTCGAAGATACCTTAAAGCAGGCATTAAAACTTCATGAACGCAATAATTTGTCACTTCCTAGTCTAATAGATCGATTAGGTTTCAATGCGGCAACGGTGAAGCGTCATTTGTCTACGTTGAAACAACGCGGCTTGGTCATCGTAAATCAAAACGAAATACAACTGACGGACGATGGTCATGCAGCAGCCAATAAACTAGTCAGAGCCCATCGACTTTGGGAAACCTTTCTAGTGAAAAACCTAGGACTCACAGAAGAGCAAATTCACGAGGAAGCGGAAAAGTATGAACATATCCTTACGGAAGAACACCTCGACGAACTGGAAGCAGATATGGACTATCCTGCAAATGATCCGCATGGATCACCAATCCCCCAAAAACAAGTAGAATCTGCTAATGCGCTAAGCAAACTGAGCATTCATCAAAAAGCAAAAATCGACCCTCTACAAATCAATGAATATCTAGTCTCAAGGTTGTGGAAGTTGGGTATTGGTCCCGATGATGAGTTTGAAGTAACTGCTCAGGACGAAAGCAGCATTCAAATCAAGTTAGAAGACGAAGGTCAGTTGATTTATATCCCAAAATCGCTCGCCACAAAGGTGAATGTCAGTTCACTAAATTAAGCGATCTTCGTCCTTGGTCTAGTCCCAAATGAAGGAATTATCTGTGCAGGTCTTCAGAGACGCTGATCAATTGTAAGATTTGGCGGTGATGACGCATAATATGCATGACTGCATGCTCAAGTAGACTTTCTGGGTCTAACACATTTCCCCAGCCTGTTTTGATTACGATTTTCTCAATGTCTTCGTCGGACATTTGCCATCGGCCTTCTAGGTGTTGGATTTGTCTGTCCAGCACTTCTCCCAAACCCATTTCAAAATCTTTTCGGGCAACGATACGAGGGAAATCGTCTTGTATTTTGTAAGAAGGGTCCTCCCCTTTTTTCATTAACTCCACGTAATAATTTGCTGCGCCAATCATGTGTTGGCAAATGGTTTTAATGGAGCGGCAATCGGGGTCCTTTGTCTTGTTGTCTAGTATTTTATCCCAGTGTTGGTCCTTTACTTTTTGGTTGATTGTTTGTATTAGGAAGGTGGCTTCTTCCTCATACAGATCCATCAGCGCGCCAAGGCCACCTTTTCTTGTCGATTTATATCGTTCTATCATCCTTTATTAATTGGAATGGGCACCTTCCAATTTCATAGATAGGAAAAGGAGGCTTTAATTATTAATATTTTCTCCTGATGTTTAACTGTTTTGCCTCTTAAAAAGTTCCTCAGTAAATGAAAATGCAGCTTTGACATTCATTCTTTTCTAATTTTTGAAATAACTCGCGAAAGTCGGTAACAGATTCTCCCTTTCAGATGACTATTAGGTGGTAAGTGAAGTATTCGATAGAGGTACTTCGCGTTGTTCTATAACCCCATCAGAACAAATAATCCCTGCACGAGTTTAACCTCTTTGCGGGGATTATTTTTATTTCAATCGGAGGTTACCCCGTAATGATGTTTATACATGTTACAAGATTCAAAGACTTTTATCACAATGTTTTCAGTCAATGTGCTATCTTTGGCTGCTTAAATAAATAATTATCGTTCACTTTGACCGATTTTTCGGTTTTTAAATAATAAAACATGTCGTCTAAGATTTATTATACGCATACTGATGAAGCTCCTGCATTGGCTACTAAATCTCTTCTACCCATTGTGCAAGCATTCGCCAAGCAGTGTGGAGTCGAAATGGAAACAAAAGATATTTCCCTAGCAGGTAGAATCCTTGCGAACTTCCCTACCTACTTGAAGCCAGAACAACAAGTAACCGATGCATTGGTTGAATTAGGTGAATTGGTCAAAAAACCAGAAGCAAACATCATTAAATTGCCAAACATATCGGCTTCAGTTCCTCAACTAAAAAAAACGATCGAAGAGTTGCAAGGGGATGGATTTGCGATACCTAACTATCCTGATGAGCCATCAAACGATGAAGAAAAAAGTATAAAAGCAACTTACGACAAAATAAAAGGCAGTGCGGTAAATCCTGTACTAAGAGAAGGTAACTCAGACAGAAGAGCGCCCAAGCCAGTAAAGGCCTATGCAAGAAAAAATCCACATTCTATGGGCAAATGGTCTGCTGACTGTGCTTCACATGTATCGACTATGGGGGCAGGAGATTTTGCAACCAACGAAAAATCAGTTACAATCACTCAGGCAGGAAGCGTGAAAATACAACACGTTAGTTCTACCGGGACTACTGTCTTGAAAGAGTCTGTTCCTGTTCTTGAAGGGGAGATTATCGATGGTACCTACATGAGTAAAAATGCATTGATTACATTCTTAGAAGCGCAAATGGCAGATGCTAAGGCGAAAGGAGTGTTGTTCTCAATTCATATGAAGGCGACAATGATGAAGGTTTCTGACCCGATCATTTTCGGTTATGCGGTAAAAGTGTTTTTCAAATCTGTGTTTGACAAATTTGGAAAAGAATTGGAGGGGATAGGCGTCAATGTAAACAATGGTTTTGGTAATTTACTAGGCAATTTAGAAGCGCTTGCACCTGATGTTCAAGCAGCTATAAAAGCTGAAATAGAAAAGTGTTTTGCTGAAGGTCCAGATCTGGCAATGGTTAATTCTGATCTAGGGATTACCAACTTGCACGTTCCTAGTGACGTGATTATTGATGCTTCTATGCCGGCAATGATTAGAAACTCAGGTCAAATGTGGAACAAAGACGGCAAGTCGCAAGATACAAAGGCCGTTATTCCAGACAGTTCTTACGCAGGCATCTATCAAGCGACGATTGATTTCTGTATTGAAAATGGTGCTTTTGATCCTACAACAATGGGCACCGTGCCTAACGTTGGTTTGATGGCTCAAAAAGCAGAGGAATATGGTTCACATGATAAGACATTTGAAATTCCTTCATCTGGTAAGGTTCAGGTGGTTGATAATAATGGGACGGTATTGATCGAGCATGACGTAGAAGAAGGGGATATTTGGAGAATGTGTCAAGTAAAAGACCTTCCTATACAGGATTGGGTCAAATTGGCGGTCAACAGAGCAAAAGCAACCAATGTTCCTGCTATCTTTTGGTTGAATGAAAACAGACCGCATGATGCACAATTAATCCAAAAAGTAAAAGCATACCTTCCAAATCACGATACAACGGGGTTAGATATCCGAATCCTTTCTCCTGTTGAGGCGACTAAAGTATCTATCAAACGAATGAAAGATGGTCAAGATACCATCTCCGTAACGGGTAATGTTTTGAGAGACTACAACACGGACCTTTTTCCGATTTTAGAGTTGGGAACAAGTGCAAAGATGTTGTCTATTGTTCCTTTGATGAATGGTGGTGGTTTGTTTGAAACGGGTGCTGGTGGCTCTGCTCCTAAGCACGTTCAGCAGTTCAACAAAGAAAATCACTTGAGATGGGATTCTCTAGGAGAGTTCCTGGCCTTAGCAGTTTCTTTCGAGCACGAAGCCACTACAAACAACAATCCTAAAGCACAAATAATTGCGGACACTTTGGATAGAGCGACCGTTTCTTTGCTTCAGAATGGTAAGTCGCCTTCTAGAAAAGTAAATGAGTTAGACAATAGAGGTAGTCATTTCTACTTGGCCTTATACTGGTCACAAGAGTTAGCAAATCAAACCGATGATGCTGAATTACAAGCAAAATTTGCTCCTTTAGCAGCATCCTTGCTTAGCAATGAAGCAAAAATAATTGAGGAGTTAAACGGTGCGCAAGGTGTTGCAATGGACATTGAAGGTTACTATTCTCCTAGTACTGAAAAAGCTACAGCTGCTATGAGACCAAGTGCTACTTTGAATGCAATAATAGATGCGATTTAAAGACTAGATATTCCCGAACCGTCGGCTGGATATATTGCAATAAGCAAATGTCCGGCCTACGCTTCTTTGTTGTTGTCGGCGGAGTTTATGGTTTCCTGAAAGAAAGCTTTAAACAACTGTTTACTTGCTAGCGTGGTTACTTTGTGAGGTGTCTAAGTTGATAAATTTGAATGGCGAAGGACCTTACTTTCAATGGGCTTCCACTGGGCTGGCTTCCACTGGGCTGGCTTCCAGGAAAGCTCATAGTTAAATGTGGTGTTTTTGTCAATCAATCCAGCAGTTGTACTAGGAGTTTCGAACTTGATGATTTGTATTGAATAGTTGTCGCTGTTCTTTCACTTTTTGAATTGTCGTTCAGTTTCCGCTGTCGCGGTTCCCTCCCTTCTTGAATTGCCGAAAGTCGATCCACATTCAAAACTCTTCGAGATCGTTCAGGAATCTTCGAAATCACAATGAAATCCTACTACCTTCTACCTGATACAACTACAATATACCCTAAGATTCCACATACCCACGAACCATTAGCAAAATGCCAAATATAACAAGTGCGGCTCCTGCTATCCGGCGCATCCAAGTGAAATGGTGCGGTTTCATAAAATTGCGGATTCTTTTAGCCAGAACTAGTTTTGCCAAATCCGTCGCGGCAACTGTAAACAGCAAAGCTGCTATAAAAGTAACACGCATAGGAAATTCAAGATCTTCCTGAAACATCTTTTTAGTTACAGCAATCCAAAGAAATAAAACGAAAGGGTTGGATACATTGATCATTACTCCTTTCATGAAATAACCAGCATAGTTTTTTGCAGAAATTTTGATGTCGGTCTCTGGCTGATATTTGCTTATCATACTTCCAATTCCAAACAAAATAAGTATGATGCCTCCTATGATACTTCCGTAAAGTTTGAAGGAGGAAGATTCTTCAAATTGACTCATTCCCATATAAACCAATACGATGTAAATCAGGTCGCTGAATAAAACGCCGATGGATAGAGACATACCAGCACGGATGCCCCGCTCAATTCCAAGCTGGATCAAAGCAATAAATATTGGCCCTGCCAAAATGCTCAAAACGAGTCCCCACAATATACCTTCAGAAATAATTCCCACTTGATTGTTCTTGGTTTGTTGCTGCAAATCTCTACAATTCAAGCCATAAAAAAGAGAAATCACTGCAAAAGTCCAGATATCTTAACTATTTAGGGAGTGCCATCCCATTTCAAAAGGAATAAATTAAATAAAAAAGGGTTATTTTTGACAAAAAAAATGGTGCCTGCAAAAGGAGGGACAGGCACCGATTAAGAAAGCAACAACGGAGGAAGGTACGAGTATAGCTAATTGCTATAATTGTTTGGGTACAATAAGTTTCTTCGTATTACAATGTAAATTTAAAACAAATTGTTTTCAATTGCAACTTTTTGGTGCTTAATTTTGTGAATTAATTTATATTTTTCTAATTCGTTAATATAGAGTTATAAATAAAAACGACTAATTTTTGATGTGTAAACTGCTTTAATAGTTGTGTTTGTGTGGAAAGCCGAAAAGGATGGAGTAGAGAGCGATTAAATAACACGACAAAACAAATTGTTTCAAAATGAATAATCTTATTGCTAAAAGAATTGCTCAACTTGATAAATCGACTACTCGATTTATAGAGTTTATAGCCAGGCATGAGGAGGGCCAGCGGCAGCTCCAGCCACAAACAGACGCCTGGAATATGTTGCAGGTTATCGATCATATCGTCACGGCAGAAACTGCTGTAGCAGCAAATTTCATCAAACGCCCACCTTCTTTGTCAGAATACAAGACAAACTTTCGGCAATCCTTCAATAATTTACTTCTAGGAATCGTTATGAAGGCTCCAATAAGGGTGAAAGCGCCGAGTTCCCTCCAGCCACCAAAAGGCGACCAATCACTCGAAGTGTATAAAGAACGTTTGGAAAAAGTACGTTCCCAGATAATCAGTGAAGCAAAAGGAATGCCTTCCGATAGACTCAACAGAACCGTCATGAAACATCCAGTGGCAGGGCCATTAACCTTTCCGCAAACCCTGAATTTTATGGCCATTCACATTGACAGCCACTACAAACAACTACAGCGAATAAGCAAGGTTGTTGCTGGTAAGTAGAAAGTAGCAGGCAGAAAAAAACCTACTACAAAGATGTGCTCTATCTAAACTGCTAATTCCTTTTTAAACATTCAATTAGAATATAGCTACCGATTTCTATTAGTCCATCCCCAAACAAACCTCCAATGAATAATTGACCGTTTCAATACTTGAAGCAGCGTCGTCTAGTTGTTTATTTAGTTTGTTGATTTCTGCTTGGTAGGCATCGTATTCTTCTTCTTTGAAGGCTTTTGCGAGGTGGGTTTCTGCCTTTTCTATTAGTGTCTCTGCTGCTATTATTTTGTTATTGCTCGTTTTTAAAAGATGTGATAGCGAGGTGCATTTCTTTAAGTTGTTGGCAGTCGATTTTGCGGCTTTTATTTTTTCCTTACAAGCGTTCAGGCTAGCACTGGCGTCGGATAGTTCTTTTGTTGCTGCCTCTGAATTTTCAGCATAGACGTCCAATTGGCCAGAATCGTGCGCTTCTTCCATCAGTTTGTTGCTTGTCTTAGAAGTTTTCATAGCTGCATCTATATCGTCAACAATTTCGCTAAGGACATCAAAAAAGGCTAAGTAGTCTTCGTCTGTGGCAGGTGCGATAGGTTCTTTAGGCGTCTCTTCTTTTTGTTGCTCTGCGATTTCTTTTGGCGCCTTTGTTTCCTTTATTTCTGTTTTAGTGCCTTCTATTTCGTCTGGCGTTTTGGTATCTGCTATTTCTTCCTCCTCTGTCGACGCTTCATTGTCATTTTCTTCAGTGGTTTCTTCGGTTCCTTCCTCGGTTTCATCTTCTGCATCCTCTTCTGTTTCTTCTTCCTCCTCGACTTCTGGCTCAAGAACGATCGGAGCCATTGGAGCACCTTTGACTACAATTACAGGCCGTCCACGGACTTTTGTAATTGGGTAGGCTGCTTCGTATTGGAAAGGGATGACTAATTCACCGGTATTGTCAATGTATCCCCACAAATTTTCTTTTTTTACAGGCGCCAATCCCATTGAAAAATGGCCAGCATCTTCATATGCTGGTTCAACAACTACTTCGTTTTCTTTGTTGATAAATCCCCATTTGCCTCTTATTCTGACAGGAGCATGTCCTTCTTGAAATCCAGGGTGTTTTATTTTCTCATAGATAGGTTTGCCAAGCATATTCCCTTCCTTGTCAATTACTCCAAACTCATAGTCTGAGCCAGCAAAAGCCAGCCCTTCATTAAAACCATAAGCAAGTTTGTATTGATTTTCAATGACTACATTTCCTTCTAGATCTAGATAACCCCAGCGCCCTTCCAATTTGTTCGGTATTAATCCATCAGTCGGCGGAACCAATGCCTGATATTTATTCTCAACCACCACTTCTCCTTCTTTGTTGATCATTGCCCAGGTTCGGTCATATGTTTTTCTGACCATTGCCAGTCCTTCGCTAAAATTAGAAGCATCTTCGTACTTAAATTGGACTATCACCTTTCCTGATGCGTCAATATAGCCCCATTTGTGTCCTAGTTCTACACGGGCAACGTTGTCTTGGAAACCATCAGCATCTTCATACCGAGCGCCGATCACCATGCGCCCTTTCTCGTCCATAAACCCGTATTTTTCGAGGTGTTTTACACAAGCTACTCCTTTTGCATACCCTTTTACTTCATCAAATTGAGTTTTGATGAGTGTTCTGCCTGCGTAGTCAATGTAGCCGTATTTGCCTGCTTTTTTTATTTCCAAAAACTCACCACCTGGCTTTAGGCTGCTGGCGGATATCTTTTTTATGGTATCTCCTTCATGCGTCATTACATACCAGTCTGAAGATTGCCCCACTGCTTGATTTACCAGCAGTAAACAAGCAAAAAGAACGGAAAAAATCAGTTTATTAATCATACTAATAGGGTGTTTGTCTTCTGTTATGCAATAGATATACCAATATTTTGGAATGCCTTCACTCAAATTTGTCAATTGTCAAATTCCTAAGGACAATTTGATGCTAAATTCATGGTGTATTAGAAGTAAGTAGGAGGGGGTTAAGATACAAAACAAGGAAATATTAGATAATATTAATTCTATTTAAATTTTGAAAACGTAGAATTTGTAGGTGTTGAATAGCAGATTGCTATTTCCATTCGAAGGTATTTATCATGTGCATGATGTCTTTCTTCACAAAATCAACAACAGGCCCAAGGCTATCCTGATTCGGCTGGCTTCTAAAATAAAGCGACCCCCGAAAAAAGTGACTGGAACTATCCGTAACAAAAAATTGAAACGGTGAGGCCACATTGCCTTCAATTTCTAGCACTCGGCAGTACACTTTGTTCGGTTTTTCAATAAAATAATCATCAATGTATTCCGCCTTAATATTATGCTTGTTGGCAAAGGTGTACGAGTCATTCACCAGCTTGGTCAAATCCTTCACCGAACTAATACTTTTGTAGGTACAATGGATTTCTCCATTTAAGGAAGGCACACTCAAATTAAACCAACAAGGAGATTCTGGCCGTTTATCAAAGTACGTTGTATCTTGAATCGCCTCATAATAAGACGGTTTTTCAAAGGAAAACGAACACGTAAAATCATCAAATCGATCCATTGGCCCCTTGGGGAAATCAATCCTTGGATAGGCGCGAGGCTTTGGAGTGAAGCTCTCCTCGCCACAAGAAATTAGCAGTAGCAATACCGCCAACAAAACAAATAGATATTTCATATTTTAACAGGTGAACAGATTAAACGTAAGTTTTTTAATTTTATTATGAATCGCTTCCTACAGTCCATGTTTGTCAATTAGATAAACCAAGGCAGACATCGCCGCTGCGCCCAATTCCAGTTCTCTACGATTGACATTCTCAAAGACGTCATTTCTCGCATGGTGATAGTCAAAATAGCGTTGTGAATCCGGCTTTAAGCCAAACAGCAAGCCCATCTGTGGCTTGAGTCGAGTAACGTCCGCGCCACTTCCACCAGGCGAAATAGTCAATCCATACGGCCCCAGCAGAGCTTCCCAGTCTTTGGCAGTTTTGAATTTGGTCTTATAGACTTTTTCGTCTGCTTCTGTAGTAAACCCTCTAGGTGTAAATCCGCCTCGGTCAGACTCAATTGCGGCAATGTGCTTTTCTGGAATAGCATTCGACCATTCTGCATATTTTTTAGCTCCAGCCTGTCCGTTTTCCTCATTCATAAACCAAACACACCGCAAGGTTCGCTTCGGCTTAATTCCCATCTTATTAAATACATTGATCACTTCGAGAGATTGAACGACCCCTGCGCCATCGTCATGTGCCCCCTGGTTAACATCCCAGGAGTCAAGGTGGCCTCCTACTAAAATAATTTCATCAGGAAACTCAGATCCTTTGATTTCCCCTATTACATTGTACGATAGCTTATCTTCCAGCCACTCGCAGTTGGTTTGTAAGTTGATTTTGACGGATTCTTTTTTGAGCAGTTCGCTCAGCATATTAGCGTCGTTGGTACTAATTGCAACGGCAGGAATTGGTGTTTCTTCACGAAAAACAGTAACTCCGCTATGCGGCACATCATCGATTCTGGTCGTCATCGAACGAACAATTGCACCCACAGCTCCTAGTACACCGACCTCCCTTGGTCCATGCACTCGCTGATCTACTGCGCCTCCGTAAGCTGCAAATGTACTGATTTGTTTAGGATCCATTGGGCGGTTGAAAAAAATGATTTTCCCACGTGCTCTTGGTCCTAGCGCTTTTGCTTCATCTATTGTTTTTACCTCGATTACCTCTGCAGAAACGCCAAGCGCTCCAGAATTGCCAGATCCGCCAAGGGCGATGACCTTTAGTTCTTGTGTGCCAATGACTCCGCTATTGACGATACGAGCAGAAGACGGCTTTCCTCTTTCCCAGTGCGGCACCATACACGGCTGCAGCCAGACAGAGTCAAATCCCATTTTGTCAAAGGTTTGTTTTCCAAATTCAACGGCGGCTGCTGCTCCTGTTGAGCCACTTAGCCTTGGACCAACTTTTTGAGTTAGGTATTCCAGCCAATCGTAACATTGCCCTTCAGTAAGCGCTACATCATAGATTTCTCTAATTTTGAAAGCGTCTTCATCTTCCTGGGCAAATGAAATTCCAAAAAACAGTACTATTCCGACTAGTAAAAGAAGTGTTTTTTTCATAACAATAAATTTTCTGACTTATACGAATGCAGGTGAGTGTCTGCAAACTTACTAATTTTTTGAATGGTTATTGAGTAAAAAGTACTAGGAATGCTTATCCTGAAACTAGTCCTTTTTGAAGCTTTTTGCTGAATCAAGTAAATTTTTCTACGATCCCCTTGACAATGGTAGTCATTTTGGGTTCCGCATTTTGCGCAACTTTAATAACCTCTGCCACTGTCGTTTCTGTTATTTGGTCAATAGGAAAACACTGATTAGAAACAACAGAAATCACAAACACTGGCAAGTCCATATGTCGGGCAACAATCACCTCGGGCACGGTAGACATACCAACAATATCGCCACCAATAATATTCATATACCGGTATTCCGCTGGCGTTTCCAGGTTTGGGCCTTGCAAAGAGACATAGACACCGGTATGGAGTTTTATATTGTTTGCTTTCGCTAATGTTAACGCTGCGGCTAAGATCTCCTTGTCATAAGTGTGTAGCATGTCCGGGAATCGAGGGCCAATGCGCTCGTCATTTACACCACGTAATGGATTTTCTGGTTGCAGATTGATGTGATCTCTTACCGCTACCAAGTCACCTGCATTGTAATTTGGATTCAATCCTCCAGATGCATTAGAAAGGACAAGTCGCTTAATTCCCAAAAATTTCATCACCCGAATTGGGAAGGTCACTTGTTGCATGGTGTATCCTTCGTAAAAATGGAACCGACCAGACATGGCGACGATAGGCTGGGTGGCTAATGTGCCAAAGACGAGTTCTCCTGCATGGCTTTCTACTGTTGAGGTCGGAAAGTTGGGGATATTTTCGTAGGGGATTCTTGTGGTCACCTCCATTTCATTGACCAGGTTTCCCAAGCCAGTCCCAAGCACAATCCCAAAAATTGGTTTTACCGTCGTCTGTTTATTGATATAAGCGATTGATTCTTGTATACGATCAAAAAGTCCTTCCATATCCATTGTGTTTGTAGTAAAAGTAAAAAAAACCACCGAAGAACTTAATAACCAAGTAACCAAACAACTCAACAACCATCCTCCAATAACTAAAAAATCCCTTGTAGTATAAACTACAAAGGATTTTTAAAGTGGTACCACCTGGATTTGAACCAGGGACACATGGATTTTCAGTCCATTGCTCTACCAACTGAGCTATGGTACCCTCCGTTGCTCTTAGGAAGCGGATGCAAATTTATAGTCTTTTTTCGGTTCTCCAAAAAAACAACCGATTAATTTTCAATTTATTTGCAAATTATCGTCTTCTTCCTCCAATGCCGAGAACACCAAGCAACCCTCTTGTCAATTCTCTAGCGATTGTTCGCCCGATTTGACGGGTAGTGGTATTTCCCATAACCTTCTCTATCGCTGATTTTTCTGTGCGTTTTCTGGTGGTCGTTTTTTTTGCTTTTTCATTCTGCTCTTTCAGCTCGGCTTGTTTTTCTTCTTTGTTTACTTCTTCGATTTTTGCGCCAAGCATTTCATAAGCACTTTCTCTGTCTACTTCTTTGTTGTACTTGTCAATTATTTTTGAAGCATTTAAGATAGCGTCCATCTCGTGATCACTAAGGACATCCATTCTTGATTGCGGTGCACGTAGTAAAGTATGCACAAGAGGAGTAGGGATACCTTTTTCATTCAATACTGTTACTAGAGCTTCACCGATACCCATTTGGGTAATCAGGTCTTCCGTTTTGTAGTACTCAGAATCAGGATAGTTTTGAGCGGCCATTTTTATCGCTTTACGATCTTTTGCGGTAAATGCACGTAAAGCATGTTGTATCTTAAGACCTAGTTGTCCTAAAATGTCTTCTGGGATATCTTCTGGGTTTTGTGTGCAAAAGTAAATCCCGACTCCCTTAGAACGGATTAGTTTGATGATTGCTTCGATTTGATTCAATAAGGCTTTAGAAGCTTCTTCAAATACTAGGTGGGCCTCATCTATGAAAATGACCAACTTTGGTTTTTCAGCATCTCCTTGCTCTGGGAAGGTGGCATAAATCTCTGCCAACATTTGCAACATGAATGAACTAAACAGCTTAGGGCGATCCTGAATATCTGTTAGTCTGATAATGGAAACCATACCTTGGTCCAATCGATTGGTTCTGATCAAATCTTCCACATCAAAAGAAGTTTCTCCGAAAAACTTGTCTGCTCCTTGTTGTTCGATTTCTAGTATTTTACGCATGATGGCTCCTACAGAAGCGGTAGACATCCGGCCATATTCTTCTTCTACTTCTTCCTTGCCTTCGTTGGTGAGAAACTGCAATGTTTTCTTGAAATCTTTTAAATCTAATAACGGCAATCCGCGGTCATCACAATATTTGAAGACGACAGCAACCATCCCTCCTTGAGTATCATTCAGTCCCAAGATCTTAGAAAACAAGACTGGACCAAACTCTGTAACGGTAGCTCTTAGTCGGGCACCTTTTTCTCCAGAAAGTGTAAGAAACTCTACAGGGCTAACTCCTGGCTTGAATGGGATTCCGATTTTTTGATGCCGTTCATCAATTTTTGGATGACCACCACTTGCCGCTGCTATACCACTAAGGTCTCCCTTGATGTCCATCAATAATACGGGAACTCCCTGGTCAGAAAGCTGTTCTGCTAAAATTTGAAGTGTTTTTGTTTTTCCTGCACCGGTAGCTCCAGCGATCAGACCATGTCTGTTCATTGTTTTTAATGGTATGCGGACGAGGCATTCAGATTGGCATTCTCCATCTACCATACCACCACCAAGGATGAGCGATTTTCCTTTGAAGTTGTATCCATCATTTATGGACTGTACGAAATTATCTATTTTACTCATGATTACTGCTTTGATTTAAGGTGCAAAAATAACTATTTTTTGAAGAATATGACTTCTATATTATAAAGACGCGAATTCCTATAATAGTAACCAAAAAACTATGTTTAAAAAGAATTTGAATGGTATTCTGTTTGTTGAATGACTTTTTAGATTGAATTACAGCGAACTATTCCAAACAAAATCAAGTGCATTTTTCATGTCTTCATGCAAAATTCTGTCTTCATTAAGTTCTGGAACGACTTTGCGAAATTGATAGACTACAGCTTCTAATTTGTCTGATGTTTTTTCTTTGCGGAATGACATTGCTTGTGCGGCTGTCATCAGCTCTATGGCCAATACCTGTGCAACGTTATTCACGACAGAGTACAATTTGGTCGCGGCATTAGCCGCCATGCTTACGTGGTCTTCCTGGCCGTTTGAGGAAACAATCGAGTCTACAGAGGCCGGAGTGCAAAGTTGTTTGTTTTGGCTAACGATGGAAGCCGCTGTGTACTGAGGGATCATAAAACCAGAGTTCAGTCCCGGATTTTTTATTAAAAATGGAGGTAAATCACGTTGTCCACTGATCAATTGATAGGTTCTCCTTTCGGAAATGCTGCCTAATTCTGCAATAGCTATTGCAAGGAAATCCAGGACAAGTGCCAAGGGTTGTGCATGAAAATTCCCACCGGACAAAATTGCGTCCGTTTCGTAGAAAAGAGTTGGATTGTCAGTTACTGAATTGATTTCGGTGGTTACAATTTTTTTTACGTGGTCGAAGGTGTCTTTTGTGGCTCCATGGACTTGAGGAACGCACCGAAATGCATATGGGTCCTGCACTGCGTTCTTCTCCCTTTGCGAAAGGGGGCTTCCTTTTGTCCATTGAAGGATCGTTTTGGCGGTGTGCAGTTGTCCGTGATGTGGTCGAATTTGATGAAGTCGTTCGTCATAAGGTGTCGATCGACAATCAAACGCATCAATAGAAAGTGCGGCGATCATGTCTGCCTGCGCAATCAGACGTTCACATTTCATCAATGCCCAAACTGCATAAGCACTAGAGAATTGTGTCCCATTGAGCATTGCGAGTCCTTCTTTTGCCTGTAGGCGAATAGGCATAAACTTTACCGCTTCCGTGAGCTGACTAAAGGAAACTGGATTTCCGTTTTCATTAACCTTGCCCATTCCCAAAAGGGGCAACGCTAAATGAGCTAAGGGCGCTAAATCTCCAGATGCGCCAAGAGAGCCCTGCTGAAAAATGACAGGGTGTAGTTTGTTATTATAAAGATGGGCGAGACTTTCCAGTATTTTAAGGCGCACACCAGAAAATCCATAAGACAAGTTCTGGATTTTCAACAATAACATAATTCTGACTATTTCCTCTGGAACTTCGTTTCCTGCACCACATGCATGAGACATCACTAGTTTCTTTTGTAAGGATTCTGTATCATCTGCAGATATTTTTACATTGCACAAGGAGCCAAAACCGGTGTTTATTCCATAAAAAGTATCACTAGAATTTGACAATTTTTGGTCAAGGAATTCTCGACAGGCCTCCACTTTTTTTATTGATGCAGAAGAGAACTCTAGACGGGTGTCCGAGTTTAAGATTTCCTTTAGTTTTTCCAGCGTTAGCGGGTGGTCAGTGATGGAATGAATCATTAAAGTTTCATTTATTTTTTGCCAAAGGTAAATAATCTGAACCACTTCCTTTCATTCCTCGTGAGGAACGTCTGAGGTTCGACAATCTGATTGTTTGTTTTTTGTTGTTGGGCAGAAAGTAGAGATGTATTGCAATGAATCTATGTTACGCACTTCCAGAGCTTAGATACAGCGAATAAAAATAAATATTGCAGGTTTATTATTAAAAATGGGAAAAAAAGGAAGGATAGAGAAGGAAAAAATGTACATAAAAATGGCAGTCGGCAAAATTTCTGTGCGAAAATCGAACTGATTTTCAATTGATTAAGTGTTGGCCGAAAGACTTTTTTTGTAAAAACCTTTTATTTTGCAGGAATTAAATTTACCTTTGCAGTCCGATAAATCTAATGATAGAAATATCGGCATATTAAGCCAGTTATTTATAAAAACAATTTTAGCGTGGAAACATTAAGTTATAAAACAAAATCAACGAAAGCCAGCGAAGTAGATCGCAAGTGGTTTATCGTTGATGCTGAGGGAGAAGTGCTCGGTCGTCTTTGTTCGAAGATTGCTACAGTTCTTCGTGGAAAGCACAAGCCTTCCTATACTCCTCACGTAGATTGTGGTGACAACGTCATCGTAATCAATGCCGATAAGGTAAAACTAACCGGAAATAAAATGGATGACAAGGTATACTTGTCGTACTCAGGATATCCAGGTGGTCAGAAATCAATCACAGCAAAAAGATTGGTGACAAAAAAACCACACGCACTTGTAGAAAATAGTGTACGAGGCATGCTTCCTAAAAACAAGCTTGGACGTGCAATGTTTAAGAAACTATATGTTTACGGTGGAACAGAGCACAAGCATGGCGCTCAGAAACCAGAACCCTTTAAATTCTAAGAAATGGAAATGATTAATGCATTAGGAAGAAGAAAAGCTTCTGTTGCCAGAGTTTATCTTACTCAGGGTGATGGCACTATTACAGTGAATGGCAAAACTTATAAAGAATATTTTCCTCAATCACACATACAACACTACGTTATTGATCCGTTGCAAACAGTAGATGTAGCAACGCTTTATAATATTAACGTTAATGTAAATGGAGGTGGATTCAAAGGTCAAGCAGAGGCAGTCCGTTTAGGGATTTCCAGAGCACTGATCAAAATCAATGAAGAATTCCGACCACCATTAAAAGCTAAGAAATATCTTAGAAGAGACTCCAGAGTGGTAGAACGTAAAAAATACGGTAAGCCTAAAGCTAGAAAAAGCTTCCAGTTCTCTAAACGTTAATTTTTATTTGAATATCAATTTTAAGAAATTTAAAACATGGAAAAACCTACATATAAAGAGTTGCTCGAAGCAGGTTCTCACTTCGGCCACCTTAAGAAAAAATGGAATCCTAAAATGCTTCCTTACATCTTCATGGAGAAGAAAGGGATTCACATCATTGATCTCAATCGTACAGCAGATTGTATGGAACGCGCAGGATTGGCGCTTAAAAATATTGCAAAATCAGGGAAGAAAATCCTTTATGTTGCAACTAAAAAACAAGCACGAATTCTCGTTTCTGAAGCTGCGCAAACGGTAAATATGCCTTACGTCACAGAGCGTTGGTTAGGAGGTATGATGACCAACTTCTCTACGATTAGAAAGTCGATCAAGAAGATGCAGAACTACGAAAAAATGCTTGCAGATGGCACATTGACAAACGTTACTAAGAAAGAACGGTTGATGATTACTCGTCAAAAAGCAAAATTAGAAAGCGTATTGGGTGGTATTGCTCAATTAAACCGTCTTCCTTCTGCAATGTTTATTGTCGATATCACACATGAACACATTGCATTGGCAGAAGCACACAAATTAGGAATTCGAACATTCGCAATTGTGGATACGAACTCTGATCCTAATCAAGTAGACTTCCCAATTCCTGCAAATGACGATGCTTCTAAATCAATCGCATTGATCACGAATTATGTCACTGGTTGTATCAAGGAAGGTCTTGACGCAAGAAAGAGAGATAAATCTGAAAAAGAAAAGGCAAGTAGCTAATCAATTAAACAATCTAAACATTAATTATATATCATGAACATTACAGCTAAAGATGTAGCATTATTGCGCCGCGAAACAGGCGCAGGTATGATGGATTGCAAAAAAGCACTAGTAGAAGCAAATGGCGATCTCGAATTGGCAAAAGACAACCTTAGAAAAACAGGTCAAAAATTGTCCGCTAAAAGAGCAGATCGTGACGCCAACGAAGGCGTTGTTATTGCACTAACTACTTCTGACAACAAAAAAGGAGTTGTAGTAAATTTGAGTTGCGAAACTGATTTCGTTGCAAAGAATGAAGACTTTGTAAACTTTGCAAAGAGTATCGCTAACATAGCATTAGAAAAATTCCCAACTTCAAAAGATGAATTGCTTGCATTAACTTACGATGGCAGCATTTCTATTGGTGATAAAGTTACTGAGCAAGTCGGTGTAATCGGAGAAAAAGTAGAGGTTTCTAAATATGACAATCTTGAAGCTCCTAGTGTAGTACCTTATATCCACGCAGGATACAGAAGAGGTGTACTAATCGGACTTAGCCAGGAAGGCGATTTTTCAGAAGTAGGAAGAAATGTCGCAATGCAAGTTGCAGCAATGAACCCTATCGCTGTAGATAAAGATGGTGTAGACGCTTCTCTAGTAGAAAAAGAAATTGAAATAGGAATGGAACAAGCACGTCAGGAAGGAAAGCCTGACAACTTACTAGAGCGAATCGCTCAAGGAAAGTTGGGCAAGTTCTATAAAGAAAATACCCTGCTCAATCAAGAATACGTGAAAGCAACAAACAAAGAAACAGTTGGCGCGTATCTTAAATCTGTAGACAAGGACTTAACTGTTACAGATTTCAAGCACATGGGCTTAGGAAGTTAATTTTTTAAAGAGCGAATTTTTTAATTCGCTCTTTTTTTTGGGCTTTTTTATAGCCAAAACTATTTTTAACACGTAAGGTACTACTATGGCAATTCGATTTAAAAGAATCCTGCTTAAATTGAGCGGAGAGTCCTTGATGGGCAAAAAACAATATGGCATTGATCCTGATATGTTAGTGCACTACTCAAAACAGATCAAGCAAATTGTGGATGAGGGGGTGCAGGTAGCAGTCGTCATCGGTGGTGGAAATATCTTTCGCGGACTACAAGCAGCAGAGGCGGGTATTCCAAGAGCGCAAGGAGACTATATGGGCATGCTCGCTACAGTCATGAATGGCATGGCACTGCAGGCCGCACTCGAAAATATTGGATTGTATACCAGATTGGTATCCGCGCTCGAGATGAATCAAGTTGCTGAACCATATATCCGACGAAGAGCCATCCGACACCTGCAAAAGGGAAGGGTTGTCATCTTTAGTGCTGGAACTGGAAACCCCTATTTTACTACAGATTCTGCCGCAGCACTAAGAGCTAACGAGATCAACGCCGATGTTATCTTGAAAGGGACACGAGTAGACGGTATCTATTCTGCAGATCCGGAAAAAGATCCTACAGCCACTAAGTATGATGTTATCTCTTTTGACAAAGTCATCAGTGCCAACCTGAATGTGATGGACATGACGGCATTCACACTTTGCAAAGAAAACAATCGTCCGATTATTGTTTTTGATATTAACACGGAAAATAATTTGATGAAAATCATCCAGGGAGAACGAATTGGAACATTAGTAGAATAATAAATATCTACAGAATAGTAAATTAGTTCCTTAATGGGAAAGATACCCTTCTTAAGGTAGGCCTTCGTTTCCTACTGATATAAATGACTTGCCTTTATCGATTCATAGACCGCATCCGGTACTAAATAACGTATGGACTTGTCTTCTTTGATACACTTTCTGACATAGCTGGCAGAGATGTTCAGCAAAGGAGCCTCTAGAATAGTGACTTGAGGATGGTTTTCGAGTTCGCCTAACTCATAATTAGGGCGTTGATAGACATAAATTTTGTGATTCTTCAAAATCTGTTCGTAGTTTTTCCATTTATGTAAGGTGCCAAGATTATCTCCGCCCATGATAATCGAAAAATCATGAATAGGGTACTTCTCCACCAAATAAGTAAGCGTATCAATAGTATAGGACGGCTTTGGAAGATTAAACTCGATGTTAGATGCTTTCAACCTTGGATTGTCTCCAATTGCATCTGCTACCAGATTCAAACGATCATAGTCTTTAGCTAAGGTGCTTTTATTTTTATGAGGGTTGTGTGGGGTAATAACCATCCATACATGATCGAGATCCGTCCAATTGATCATATGGTTGGCAATGATCATGTGGCCAACATGTACAGGGTTGAAAGACCCGAAAAATAACCCGACTTTTTTTGGACTTTGTGGCATAATCGACTAGAGAAACAAGAATTTTCCGTTATTATAAATCAATTCATCGTCAGCAAAGATTTTGCCTCCATTTTTCATGTCAGTGATCATATCCCAGTGAATAGACGACTGATTTTTTCCTCCAGCTTGCAAGTAAGATTGTCCAATGGCCATATGGATGGTACCCCCCATTTTTTCATCAAACAAGATGTTGTTCGTTACCCGCTGAATGTTGCCATTCGTTCCAATGGCTGCCTCACCGAACCTTCTAGCTCCTGGTATTTGGAATACTTTGTCGAGGTATTTTTGTCCCTTTTTAGCTTCCCATTTTTGAATTTCTCCTTCTTTCACCCATAAGGTAACGTCCTCTACCTCTACTCCTCCATGAATCGCAGGCAAACTAAAGTGAACCGTACCGTTTACCGAATTTTCTACCGGAGAAGTATAGACTTCACCTGAAGGCATATTAGTCTGACCGTCGGAATTGATCCAGGTTCTGCCTTTCGTAGAAAATTTAATATCAAAATTCGGATTTCGGTATCGAATATTTTCTCGCTGGTTAAGCAGGTCAACGATTTTTTGTTGGTATTTTCTTACTCCCAACCATTCGCTGATCGGATCTTTATGGAAAAGATTGCAAGCACTGAATACAAAGTGTTCGTATTCTTCCAGAGACATGCCTGCTTCTTGTGCATTGGCTATCGTGGGGTATTGGCAGAGCGTGCGTTTCATTTCTCTGGTAGCAGTGCGCTTGAAGTAAGTCTTCATTATATCTTTGTGCGCCTCTTTTCTCACCTTTTGTTTTTCGACATCCGCGCTAGCGAGTTCTCGCAGATTATAAGGCGCTCTTATGAATACATAAGCATCATAACTCTCCATAGCCAATTGATATAGCGGAGAAATATGTTTTAACTGCTTGTCGTTGGCAGCATCTATCAATATGCGGTCCTGTTCTCTTACACTCAGTTGGATTTCGGCATGACCACCTGCTTGCAATGCTGCTCTATAAACTTCTCTTACCAAAGGTTCTGCAAGCGTGGTAGATTTGATCAACACTTTTTCTCCTGGTTTCAGGCTTACACAATAGTTGATCAAAAGGTGTGCGTACTTTTTCAATATCGGATTCATCTCTATTCTTTTTTTCTGAAAATCAGGAGGCTACCAAAATTTTGCTCGGTGAGGGTATCTTTCTAGATAAAAGGCTTCCACCTCTTTCTTTAATACCGTTCTTAGTCCATCCAGATTCTCCTTTTCTAATGCAGCGATGAAAACAACGTCATCGCCATGTTTTTTTATTAATGATTTTTTTAATTCTTCTTCTATCTCTGTCTTTGTTTCAGGGTCTAACATTTTATCAAAATAGCGCGTCCGGTAAAGATCCATTTTGTTGAAAACAATAATTGTCTTTTTGCCGTCAGCTTTGATGTCTGCTATCGTTTTTGACACGACACTGATTTGATCTTCAAATTGAGGATGAGCAATATCCACAACATGTATTAATATATCGCTTTCGCGAACTTCATCCAGTGTTGACTTGAAGCTTTCAATCAAGTGTGTAGGGAGTTTTCTAATAAATCCAACCGTATCAGAAAGTAAAAATGGAATTCTGTCCAATACTACTTTACGTACAGTTGTGTCTAGTGTTGCAAACAATTTATCTTCAGCAAAAACGTCGGACTTACTCAAGAAATTCATCAAGGTCGATTTACCAACGTTGGTGTACCCAACCAGAGATAACCGGATTAAATCGCCTCTGTTTTTTCGCCTGGTTTCTCCTTGCAGCTCAATTTTCTCCAACTTTTTCTTCAACAAAGCAATTTTATCACGAATGATCCGGCGATCCGTCTCAATTTCTTTTTCCCCCGGACCTCTCATCCCGATCCCTCCACGTTGTCGTTCAAGGTGTGTCCATAAACCACGAAGTCTAGGAAGGAGGTATTGCATTTGTGCAAGTTCTACTTGAGCTCTAGCTTGCGCGGTTTGCGCACGAGAAGCAAAAATATCAAGAATCAAACTACTACGATCCAATATTTTTACTTTCAATTCTTCTTCTATAATGTTGGTTTGTTTTCCTGAAAGGTCATCATCAAAAATGACAAGATTGATGTCGTTTGCTTCTACATATTCCTGAATTTCTTCCAATTTCCCTTTCCCTACATAAGTTCTGGATTCAGGTCTGTTTAGTTTTTGAATAAACCGCTTTTTGGCAATAGCCCCCGCTGTTTCAGCAAGGAACTGAAGCTCATCTAAATACTCTTCAACTTGCTCAAGTGTCTGGTTTTGAGAAACCACACCTACTAAAACTGCGTATTCTACACCTTTTTTAACTCCAGTTTTTTTCTGCTTACCAACATTCCATTCAGACATAGTAGAAGATATTAATAATGATTAAATTCCTTACGGTGGGCAAAGATAACAATAGTAAAACAATTTATTTATCAGTTTTATTTTGGCCGAGTATTGTAGTTTCTAGACAAAAAGAATGTTGAAAAATTGTCTTTTGTCTAAAATAGTAGTAATTTAATGTACTATTTACTCACACATTATACTTTAGCGTAATTTTAATTTGTTGTACGCTGAATTTGAAGTACAGGGGGCCAGTAAATAATTAAAACCTAGTGTGAAACCAACTAATTTACCAGAATTTTTAAAAGTATTCCGTTCAGAAATGATTGCGGAATATACTAATCCATACGATGGACAAGAATAAAAACCATCAGCTTGCCCGAAAGAAAAAAGGGCAAGAAAAAGAAAAGTCTAACGCGAATGCCGACCATTTGGCTGAAAAGGAAAAAGAGCCTAAGGGGAAAAGTATATCTCCTCCTCCCATGGTTAACCTATCTGCAAGAAGTCAAAAAGTAACAGGCGATTCTGGTGAAGAAAGCACTACCGAAGAGAAAGGTGACAATGGCAAAAGTGAAGCCTCTGGTGGCGGCGTTTCAATAGCACCACCCGACACCCCAATAGCACCGCCTTCCGCCCCAGGAGGTGACAAACCCAAGGCCAAACTAGATTTCAAAACTAAAGAAGCCAGAAAAGGGAAGGTTGTTTTTTCACCAGAAAACAAAAAACCTACTGATTCTACTCCTAATCAACCAATTGATGCATTTAAATCAGAAAAATCTAAATCAGCAAATGCTGGAAAATTAGGACAACGAGCGGCAACAGAAAAAGAAAACCCCTATAAGGTTGAAGCCCCTAAAAAGCCTAAAAAGAAAGTTGCTGGATTCCCAGAACCAAAGGCAAATCAAGCGTCTGCTGATGTAATGGCTAAAATGGAGAGTGCCTATAAGTTCGATTTCTCTGATGTCAATATCATCAAAAATAGCCAGCAGGCAAATAGAATTGGTGCGCAGGCATTTGCTCAAGGAAGTGATATTCACTTTGCTCCTGGCAAATTCAACCCGAATACCAGACAAGGACAAGAGTTGATCGGTCATGAGCTTGCACATATAATACAACAATCAGAAGGCAAGGTAAATCCAGAATTCGAGATCGACGGCATGGCCATCAACGCTGATCAAAAACTGGAGAAGGATGCAGATGCAAAAGGCCGGAAAGCGATGGAACATCGAGCGCCTGACGACTCTTCAAAGGTTTCGAAAAGGAAAATTAACAAATCAAAACTTCAAAAAGCATCGCAAAGAAAGGTCATTCAGAGACAAGGCGGCGGTGGGTACGACCATCTATTCGCTAGGTATCAGCAATTCCTTCAGGATGCAGAAACTGCGAAACAGGGGGTTGATACAAAAACTACTGAACGAAAAACCCAACTGCAGGCAAGTATCGACGCTGAAAAAACAGGCATTGATGGATTAGTCACTACACAAAAATCAAGGCTGACCACCATTATCAGTACAACTAAAAATGACATCAATCAACTGAAGAGAGACATCTCTACAGAACTAAAAAGTCATCGATCTACCAAGATTGTTGAAATTAGAGGTGTAGCAACTACTGAAATTGAAAACTTAAACAACCTAATAGACGGAAAGAAAGAAGAACTAATTGGAAAAGGTGAAGCGCAAGGGACAAGAATCGTAACCCACGCTGATAACGAAGGGACCAGGGTAGTAAATATTAGTACCGCCAATTCTGGAAGAGTAGACTCCACTATTTCCGATACAGCTAGCAGGTACACCCACAAGGAAGGCCACGACGAACTTAGACGCGAAGCTTCAGGCAAATCGGGGGATATAAAAGGTGAAATAAACAAAAGCGGAGATGAGGCGGCTAGTTATATCCGTACCGATGGGCAAACTCTTTCTACAGATATCAATAAAGAAGCAACAGATACCGCCGCGGAATTCGAAACCCCAAGGAGAGATGGTATTGCTGGACTAAGGAAAAGCAGAGACGAGTTTAAAGATGAAGTAACTACAAACGTCGACGCATACCTAGAAGGGCTAAATACGGAAATCCAAGAAGTCATCGCGGCGCTTGATAATGGAAAAACAGACACTGAAACAGGACTCACAGAGATGGGCGAAGGCGCCAAAGAAAATCTCGATGAAGTCATGACTAAGGCCACTCCGGTTCTTGATCAGGAGGCAGAAAAAGCGAAAGCAGAAATTGATGAGTTTGTCACGTCACTAGAAGAAATTGGCTGGCACCCAGAAGAATTAGACAAAGCATACACGGACCTCAATAATGCAATTACTGAGCATGAAACCGAAATCGACGGGTACATCAACGAAGTAACTCCTAAACTCTCAGAACACAAAACTAAGGTAGAGGCTGAAACTGTAAAGCTTGTTGATGCTGTCGACGAGGCGCTTACAGAGATGAAGGAGGAACTCACTACGGAGGCCAACAATACAAAAGACGACAAGATCGAAGAAGTGGATGAGTTGGTAGAGGAGGTTACAGAACATATGGAAAGTCTGGTCCCAGACCTCGAACCAGAGCTAGATGCTGCAATTGAAGATGCCGATCAAACTTGGGAAGAACAAGTCGAAGAAAGGGAAACAGAAATCACCGCAAAAGTAGAGGCAACAGAAGAAACTCAAAACGAAGCACTTTCTGATTTCTCAAGCAAGCTAGATAGCGAATTTAACAGCCTAACGAACAAGGATCGTGGTCTCCTGGGTAGAGCCTGGGACGGTGTTAAAGACGTCGGTTCTTTCTTTGTAGGAGTTGTTGAAGGGATGTTCTTTGCATTCATTGATATCTTCAAAGGACTCTGGGAGTTGATTAAAACCCCTGCAAAGTGGATATTCCTGATTGTAGGCGTAGTGCTAATCGCAATTGTTGTAGGCCTCATCGTCGCATTTACAAGTCTGGGATGGTTAGCAGCATTGGCGTTGGTAGGATTGGTGCTTGGTATTATAATGGCGGCTAATTTCATCTATCAGGCAATCACAACTGAAGGCTTATCGCCAAGAGAGCGTGGACGTCTGGTAGGTCGAGGATTGTTTGAATTCTTAACTGCATTTATTGGTACGGGTGTTGGTGTCAGACTGATTGCTTGGTCAGGAAGAGTAGGAACATTTACTAAAATAATGAGCAAAGTGGGAGGAATGCAGCGATTCCTGCCTATCCTAGATAAAATTTCTGATATCCCCACGGCATTAAGACTGGTTGATAAAGTAACTGATGGCGCAGCATTTTCTAGAATAATTAATCAAGCGGCAGATGCTGGAAAATTGACTAAATTTTTGGATGAAGCTGGCGATATAAATCGGTTAATATCTGTACTAGATGAAATTGGAGATGTTAATAAGGTATTAAAGTACGTCGATGATCCAGCAAAATTCCTGAGCGTAATAGATAGAGTTGGGGATTCAGGTAACGTAATGAAGCTGTTGGATAAAGTGAAATCTATTGATGATGTAATAAAATTAGTAGATAAAACAACAGATATTCCAAACCTCCTCAAACTAGTCGACAAAGTAACAGAGGTTCCAGTACTTCTACGACTTATTGATAAAGTACCTGGTCTAAGCAAATTGATCGAGGCTGTAAAACTTCTAAAACCTGATGTGCTCCTAAAGATTTTGGAGAGCCGTCTGAGTATTAATAAAATCATTTGGTTAGCTGGGAAAATTAAAAATCCTGCAAAACTTTTACAGTTGGTCAGAAGAGTACGGCCAGTTGAAAAAATAACTAGAGTGGTAACTAAAGTGCCACAAATAGATGACTTACTGAAATTGCTAGACCATGTTGATGATGCTGGCGACTTGCTTAAGCTCTTAGACAAAGCATCTCCACCTGATCTTCTAACCCTATTGAATAAATCGACTCCAGCAGATCTGTTTACATTACTCGGAAAAGCGGATGCTGGACAACTAATTACGTTGTTTAGTAAAGCAGATGCCGGTCAGTTAATCTCCTTATTTGAGAAAGCAGACGGTGGCCAACTAATTGCCCTATTCGAAAAAGCTGACGCTGGTCAACTGATCGCATTGTTTGAAAAAGCGGATGCTGGTCAACTCATCTCCCTGTTCGAAAAAGCAGATGCCGGTCAACTCATCTCTTTATTCGAAAAAGCCGACGCTGGTCAACTGATCGCCTTATTTGAGAAAGCGGATGCTGGTCAACTGATCGCCTTGTTCGAGAAAGCCGACGCTGGCCAACTGATCTCCTTGTTCGAGAAAGCTGACGCTGGCCAATTAATCACCTTATTTGAGAAAGCGGATGCTGGGCAATTAATTACGTTGTTTGAGAAAGCCGATGCTGGCCAACTGATTGCCTTGTTCGAGAAGGCAGACGCCGGTCAACTAATTGCTTTATTTGAGAAAGCAGATGCTGGTCAACTAGTCGCCTTATTTGAGAAAGCGGATGCCGCACAATTGGTCGCGCTATTTGAGAAAGCCGATGCTGGTCAACTAGTCGCCTTGTTTGAGAAGGCAGATGCTGCACAATTGATAGCACTGTTCGAGAAAGCAAGCCCCGCACAGTTAGTCTCCTTGTTTGAGAAAGCAGACGCCGGACAATTGGTTGTCTTGTTCGAAAAAGCAACACCACAGCAACTATTGTTGTTCTTCGAAAAAACAGATGCAACACAGTTAATTTCTTTACTAGGAAAAACAGATGCCGCACAGCTTAAAATCTTATTAAATAAAACGGACGATATTCCAGGATTAATCGCTGTCCTTGATAAAGTCGATCCAGCAATGGTCGTCAAAATCCTAAACAGTGATAAAGTGTCCGATGTCAATCATATTACAAGATTGATGGATACGGATCTCATCTCCGATGCATCTCAGATTAATAGAATATTAAATGAAACGAAAATACCTTCATCTGATGAATTATTAAGAATCATTGATGAATTCTCAGACCCGGCCACTTTGAGTAGAATGGTAACGAACGCCTTTAGTTCTAATTCTGGGGTTTCGATTGTGCCGGATGTTGGAGGTACGACAACTATTCTTGGCCGATATGGTGATGATATTAAAGACGTTCTGGATATTGTACAATTCGACAAAACGCTGCACTTCGGCGGTGGTATTGGAGACTATAACATATTGAATGCGCCAGATATTTTCTGGGGCAATCCAAGTCAGTTCTGGGATACCGTCAATCAGCCATGGCTGCAAGCAGCGATCAATCGTGGAGATACTATCATCCTAGCAACTCCTCCTTCAGCGAGTGGTGCATTGGTCAATGGAGCAGGAGAGATGACAGGCTTTGGTAGAGAAATAGACTTCCTGACACAAAACTGGTATACTTACGTGCCGGGGACTAGTCAAATGGTACCACATCAACTCACACCATTCAAGCACTTGTTTGATGACGTAGCTGATGCAGAACGTATTGTCGGGCTGTATGGAGGTGATGCTGCGCTTGTAGAGCGTTTATTGTCTGGTGGCAAAGTGACAAGTTCGTCGCAATTAGAGACATTAGCTGGCTCCGTGACGGACATGGCTCAACTGGAGCGACTATTAGACAATACAACAGATGCGAACCAGCTGATTTCCCTTCTAGAGAAAACAGATCCGGGACAATTAACCATACTTTTAGATAAAGTTACTCCTGAGGAATTGGGTCCAATTCTAAGCGAGCTCAATGCTAATCAATTGAAGTCGTTTATTGACCATGTTGATGAGTATAATAATCTACCTTCCTCAGCAAAAACAAGCTGGATTGAATACCTGAAAAATGGTACATATGGAGGCAACCCAGCGCACCTGGTATATCCAAAGAATGGATTATTCATGCTTAATCGCAAGAAAGTACCAAATGGGAATAAAATCATAGGAGACCCGGAGGCATTAATTGCTCCTGACGCTGCAAGAGAAGCACTATCAGCCACAAAAGCTGCAGATAGAAGCAATGTTGAAACAGTATACATGGGGGCAGAGGCAGACCGATTTATTAACCCAGGAGCTAGATTAGGGACTAAGCCTTCTGCGGATACAATTGCGGTAACGCGGCAAGGGAAATATATTATTAGTGAAGCAAAAGGAACAGAAATTAATAAAGGCTTAAAACAACTTGAAGACTCTGCTAATGCACTTGGCAAGGAAAAAGTAATCCGATTTGAAATGGTTGTTGGCAATGAAATAAAATCAAAAGGATTTACAATTGAAAATCGTATTTTGCACCTCGATGGTAAGCCACACTTGATTCATGGTAAACAAGTTTATATTACTACCACTACGCCTTAAATTTCAGTTGGATAAATGAGTATAGAACTTGTTAACAAAATTTGGTTTGTCGAAGAAAAAAGTCTTCGAAGTAAGTTAGAAGATATAACCACTGCCCTTGGTCAACTCGACTTTGTTGCAAAAGAATGGACAAGCCTTTCCGTTAAGGGATTTAAGTTGTCAGATAGAATTCTAGAAAAAGAAGGACCAATTTCTACTAGTGAGTTACTAGAATATACTGATACTTACAAAGATCAATCTGTTTATTTTTCTGCGTGGAGTTATATGAAGTGTTGGCGTTTTCAAGGTGCAAAAGCAAGTTTCGAGTACATTCCTATTGTCCTAGTATTTTGGGACCAAAAACACATTGATTTTTATGAAAGTGATTATAACTTAGAGGGCGATGCAAATCTATTGGTCGACAAAACTGGTCCGTTCACTGCCTTAGTGAATAAGGAGGAAACCGAAGAAATTAAAAGAGTTAATGATTACGTAGAAAAAAACCTGGAACTAATTCAACAGGTACTCTTCCAAATTGCATATTTGCCATCTGTAAAGATGATAAAGTCTTTTTCAGCAGAAGGGTTGTATCAACCAATGAATGCCCACTTGGTCTATTTTAATAGTACTAAGGCACTGGTGAATGATTTAAAGTTTCTGAAGGAACTCTGGGATAACGGTATGCCCGCCTTTAAAACACCACCGATGTCCGAATCAGGGAAACATTTGGATAAATTTACATTTCATCCCTGGAGAAACACAGATATAAGCGTTGCATTGTACGATTCAATAAAACCATTGTTGGAAACCATAGAGTTCTCTGATGAAGATGATATCCCTGAAATTGATTGGGAAAAGTTTGATAATTTTGAACATGAATCTGGGCGTATCGTTTTGGAATACCCACATTGGGTCAATTATTTCGTAGATCGATTTTACTTGGAATTACTTCAAGCCTTTGCCAATAAGGACAAAAATCTAGTGGAATGATAAAACCAGAAATCTTTCGTAAAGACATAGAAAACAGCCTGGAGTTTATACCGACATTCGAAGTAGACACGGCTGATACTAGCCGTCTAGACATCCAATTAGAACCATGCACTATTCGCTATCAATTTGAGCGCTATGAGGATCAAATGGACGTCTTTATATTAATAGATAAGAAAAAATACGGCGTCGGTCAAATCGTAGAATGCGAAGACCCCAAATACGTATACCAATTTCTTCCTACTCGAAGATACAAAGGCGCTAAAAAACTAAGAGCACAAATAGAAGTCTGGGGCAAATTCATAGAAAAACACTGCCAACCAATACTACAAGGCGATTTTTCTTTTATTGAAGCTTACGAAGCAAAAAAGCAAGAAAACGATTTGCTTGTACAGGAGATACTAAAAATGTCAAGATCCAATCCAATAGCCAAAAAATTCTGGTCAGGGAATCCTGAATGGAAGCGAGATTTAAAACGATCAAAAAAATAACCCAGCAATTAGCAACGTAGTGTCTCTAGCCACGTAAAATCCTTTGTTGAAGATATTTATTACTTTTGGGAAGTACTCACACAATCACAATCATGACATTACAAGCACTTTTTGAATCGGTAACCAACAACAGTTTTCTACTGATTTATTTCTTTATAGTAATGCCCATCCTAGCGGCATTGTTCGGATTTCTTAGTGGCAAAGATGGCTATCAGGATCCCTGGAAGTATATTTTTTCTGTACTAATCTACCTGGTATGTATTCCTGGAATTTTTTCTGTATTGTTGTGTATTTACTCGATGTTTTTTGAGCGACAAAACCTATTGGAAGTCAATATAATCGTTTATTTTCTTCCTATTCTTTCCATGGTGTCCACATTAGCAATTATCAAACAACGTGTTGATCTGACATCTATCCCCGGTTTTGATAAAATCAGTGGATTGATATTGGTTATTGCAGCGGCATTCATATTGATCATGTTGTTGCAAAAAACGAGAATATGGATTTTTGTCGGTGCAAGTATCTGGCACCTGGTAGGGTTCATCGCCATCCTTATTTTTGTCATCAAAATTGGGTTTGACCGTTTGGGTAAGAAAAAAGTAGCTGCTGTTTCGGAGCAAAAAGAGCCGGTTAATCATTGATTTAAAGACCATAACAAAACTTTAACATAGTTATCCATTTTACCAATTCGCATGTTCTATCATAGGCTGAGGTTGGTCTTTTTGTTTACATAACATCATTTTTGGTGTGATTTTTGATAAAAAAACAACTTTTTGTGGCGTTACCGCTTTTTATCTCCTATATTTAGAGTGACAACCGAAGGTGGAGTAGAATAAAAATGTGAGTTATGTTAAGACAAAATTTATCCCAGAGACAAACACAAAAATTATCTCCGCAACAAATTCAATTAATGAAATTGTTGCAAGTACCTACTGCTGCCCTGGAGCAACGGATAAAGGAAGAGATGGAAGGGAATCCTGCATTGGAGGAAGGTCTTGAAACAGACGAAGAAAATCAGGATGAATTCTTTTCTGAAACAAAGGAAGAAAAAGCAAAAGAGAAAGAGAAAGAACAAACTGAAGCAGAAGCAGAAGCAGAAGAACCAACCAGAGATGATGATCTTGAACTATCTGATTACTTGTCAGATTATCTAGAAGATGATACGGCTAGCTACAAATTGAAGTCAGATAACTATTCTTCCGACGACGAAGATAAATCTATCCCGATTGCAGTACACGATACCTTTCATGAACACTTAGAAGCACAGCTGGGGTTGGTCAAGCTTTCAGACCATCAGGCGGCTGTTGCCAAGCAAATTATCGGTAGTATTGATGATGATGGATATTTGCGTCGGGATACTATTGCTATGGTAGATGACTTGGCTTTCTCCCAAAACATAACAACAACAGAAAAAGAGGTCTTAGAACTACTAGGCGTCGTTCAACAATTCGACCCCGCAGGAATCGGCTCTCGCGATCTGCAGGAATGCCTAGTCATTCAGCTAAAACGGAAATTAACTAACGACGAGCTGGAAGCCGAAGAAATCGTAAGCCTGGAAAGGGCAGTAAAATTAATATCTGATCATTTTGAAGAGTTTTCTAAAAAGCATTACGAAAAACTTCAAAAACAAATGAGTATCACTGAAAATGAGCTCAAAATTGCAATAGATGAAATTCTAAAACTCAACCCTAAACCAGCAAGTGGCTATGGTGGTGCCGCTAGAATACAACACTATATCGTACCGGATTTCATTATCAAAAATGAAAACGGTGAGCTCGAACTAATCCTCAACTCCAGAAATGCGCCCGACCTGAGAATTAGTGATCAATACAAAGACATGCTAAAATCATACGGCGTATTGACCAAGAAGAAAAAAGACAAAAAACAACGCGACGCGGTGATGTTTATCAAACAAAAAATTGATGCCGCAAAATGGTTTATTGATGCAATACGCCAACGTCAGCAGACCATGTACAAAACGATGTATTCGATACTACAGTATCAGCACGACTTTTTCCTAACTGGAGATCAAAAAGTGCTACGACCAATGATCCTAAAGGATATAGCTGAAATAACAGGATTGGATATCTCTACCGTTTCCAGAGTCGCAAACAGCAAGTATGTGCAAACCGAGTTCGGGACAAAACGACTCAAAGGGTTTTTCTCAGAATCCCTACAAACAGATTCCGGGGAAGAAGTTTCTACCCTGGAAGTCAAAAAAATCCTGACGGAACTGATTGAAAAAGAATCAAAACGCAAACCACTTTCCGACGAGAAACTCAAAGATCAACTCAGAGAGAAAGGATACAATATTGCCCGACGTACTGTCGCCAAATACAGAGAACAACTTAACATCCCTGTAGCAAGGCTCCGCAAAGAGCTATAAGGTCAATTAAATAATTTGCGAGCAGCAGACAAGGAGCCAGCATTGTAGGCTTCTATCCCATTACCTTTCAATTGGGAGACGGCCATCCGACTTCTCATGCCGGATTGGCAATAAGCGATGATTGGAGAATTTTTTTTCTGCAACATCGCCAGCTTGCTGCCAATTTTGTCAACAGGTACATTGATCGCGCCCTTTACATGACCACTCGCAAATTCCCCTGGAGATCGGACATCTAAAATTATTGCACCATCAGCTGCAATTTGCTGAAGATCTGCAACAGGCATTCCTAGGAGTTTTTTAATGAAATTTAACATCTGTTTTAATTTTTACTATTCGGACAAATATATAGAATATCCCACGGTCATGTATAAAATGTTGCTTGCAAAACAAGAACAGGTCTATTCGTCATCAAAAAAATATTATTTTTGATAATTATATTAAACCCAATTCATGCAATAGGAAGTTTGTTTTAGGTTGAAAACTCAATAAAAATGTGCACTCTACGGTGATTTTGACTCGCAGACGTAGTAAGATTACGGTGAGAATCAAAATTGACGGACGTGCGCAGTTTTGCAGAGGTTTCAGCATAAAATGAATTTTCTATTGCATGAATTGGGTTAAACTTAATGAATTGGGATAAACGACAAATCAAATGGCCAATTTCGAAATAGACAATCAGCAGGGAGTTGCAATTATTTGGATGGATCAGGAAAATTCCCCAGTGAATAAGATCTCTACCGATGTGATGACGGACTTTGTAAGCATGCTTGATCGGATAGAAAGCGACAACGATATCACAAGTGCGGTATTCATTAGTAGAAAAAAAGACTTCTTAGTCGGAGCAGACATCAATATGTTTGGTCAACTAAAAGAGGAGGAAATGCTGCCAACCACCATGGAAGGACACGCCATGTCTACTAGAATGGTCAATATGAAAAAACCATTCATTGCTGCAATTCATGGCGCATGTATGGGGGCAGGCACTGAAATTGCCTTGTGCTGTGATGCCAGAGTGATCGCCAGTTCGAAAAGAACGATGATGGCGTTGCCTGAAGTTCAACTCGGCCTACTGCCGGGAATGGGCGGGACACAACGTCTACCCAGATTGATCGGTATTCAAAAAGCGCTGGACATCATGCTGACCGGTAAGAACATTTATGCCAGCAAAGCCTACAAAATCGGACTAGCAGATAGAATCGCTCCCGAAGAAAGTTTATTGCTTGCTGCAAAAAAGATGGCGCTTGACTTGGTAGCAGGGAAGTTCACAAGAAAAGACAAACGTGCTCTTCAGGAAAAACTCCTAGAAGGAAATCCAATCACAAGAAACATTATTTACAAAAAGGCCAAGGAACTGGTCTTAAAGCAAACCTACGGAAATTATCCAGCACCGATCAATATTCTAAAGGCAGTGGAGTTTGGAATGGGTACTACACTACAAAAAGGATTGGCAAGAGAGGCTGAACTATTCGTCGAGTTAATGAAAACACCCGAATCTAAACAATTGATCAACGTGTTTTTCGGAATGACCGCCCTCAAGAAAAATCCAATGAAGGACCAGGCCGTCCCCATCAATAAAGCCGCTATCCTGGGAGCGGGATTTATGGGAGAGGGGATTGCAGAAGTGACCATTACCAAAGGAATTGACATTATATTAAAAGATATTTCAGAAGAAACCTTGTCCTCTGCAAAGGCGTCTTTGTGGAAAAGCTTTTCCAAAAAAGTAAAACGAAAATCGCTCAACAAAGTAAAAGCAGAAGCCATTCTCAATAGAATAACGACGCAGCTAGATTACCATCAATTCGAGCAGGCAGATATCGTTATCGAAGCCGTTTTCGAAGACCTTTCCCTAAAACAAAAGATCATTGCCGAAGTAGAAGCGGTGACGAATGATAAATGCATTTTTGCTACGAATACCTCTGCACTGCCAGTTACAGCAATCGCCCAACACGCCAAACGACCGGAAAATGTCATTGGTATGCACTATTTCTCTCCAGTGCCCAAAATGCCATTGCTGGAAATTGTCATCACCGATCAAACTGCCGATTGGGTGACTGCAACCGCTTTGGCGATTGGGGTAAAACAAGGAAAAACCTGTATTGTAGTAAAAGACAAACCTGGTTTTTATACCACCAGAATCCTTGCACCCTACCTCAATGAAGCCCTGTTGCTCCTGGAAGAAGGGGGAGACATCCAACAAATAGACCGCGCCATGAAAAAATGGGGATTCCCCGTCGGCCCAATCACTTTATTGGATGAAGTTGGGATTGATGTTGGTGCACATGTACAAGAGGGAGATCTCAGAGATATGATTCACAAACGGTTCAAAGAGGCTGGTTTTCCTATGGAAGTGGTCAAGCTGCAAACGAGTGATGTGATGGGGAAACTAGCAGCGGATGGCTACAAAGGTCGGAAAAACAACAAAGGATTTTTCCAGTACGACGAAAAGGGAAAAAAGAAAAAAGGGGTTGTCAATGAAGCTATCTATTCCTATTTTGGAGGAAAGGACCGAAAGAAAATGGAGGATGCCAATATTCAAGAACGAATGGGCCTGATCATGGTCAACGAGGCAGTGCGCTGCTTAGAAGAAGAGGTGTTGCGCAATCCTTTGGAAGGAGATATCGGTGCCATCTTTGGACTAGGATTCCGACCATTCTCAGGAGGGCCGTTTCGGTACATTGATGCTAGGGGAGCTGCTGATATTGTTTCGAAATTGGACGAACTGAAAGAAAAGAATGGTGCCCGCTTTACTGCCTGTGATATGCTGGTCGACTATGCAAAATCAGGAAAACTATTCCATAAAAATGAAAATTAATACCAACATGAGATTTTTTGTCCTATCTATATTTCTGCTTTTTTTTATGGTGAATATTAATGCCCAGCAACAAGAAACATTAATACAGAAAGTCAATTATATTGATGTGAATACTGGCGAAATTAATGTAGGAGACATTCTGATAGAAGGGGAACGAATTAATAAAATCGCCTCAAAAATAAGAGCAAAAAAAACGATGACTTTAGTAGATGGAAACGGCAAATGGCTGATTCCTGGATTGGTAGACGCCCACATTCACTTGTTTCAGTCAGGCGGGTTGTACACTCGGCCGGATGCCATCGCCCTTTCCCATATTAGAAGTTATGAGGAAGAAAGAAAATGGCTGGTCGACAATGCTGGCGATCTGCTACAACGGTATTTAAAATGTGGGATTACAACGGTCATCGATGTCGGAGGACCGATGTACAACTACAAAATCAGAGATCAATACAAAGGATCTAATCAACACCCCAATGTATTTTTGACAGGCCCACTCATCTCCACCTACCAGCCAAAAGCATTCGATATTGAAGAGCCGCCAATTATCAAAATAAAAACAGCAGAAGAGGCGCGCGAATTGGTCCGAAAACAATTGCCTTACCAACCGGATTTTATAAAAATATGGTACATCACCCTTCGTACACAGACGGCAGAGTCCAACTACGAGATCGTAAAAGCCACCATTGAGGAAAGTCATAAGAATAATTTGCTGGTAGCCGTCCATGCCACCCAATTGAACACGGCAAAACTTGCAATTAAGGCAGGGGCAGACATCTTAGTGCACAGCGTTGAGACGGAAGTGGATGATGATTTTTTGAGAATGGTCAAGGAGAACAACGTCATTTATATTCCAACATTAGTCGTACACGGCAATTATTATCAGGTATTCAGTCAGCAGTTTTCTCCTTCAAAGGAAGACCTGGCCATTTCTAGTCCAATTCCGCTAGGTTCCTTGTTTGACACCAAACATTTGCAGGAAGAACAAGAGATAATTGAATATTTGGACTATACACCTAGAATGAAGACAAACCTTGCAAAACAAAATCCAGCCAGAAACAAAAACCTGAAAACATTGACAGATGCTGGAGTCGTCGTCTCCACAGGAACAGATGCTGGAAATATAGGGACACTGCATGCGAGTTCTTACTACCAGGAGCTGGATGAAATGAAAAAATCAGGACTCACCAACCAACAAATTCTCAAAGCCTCCACCATCAACGGAGCAAAAACACTAGGAAAAGACAAAGAACTGGGAAGCATCGAAACAGGAAAAATAGCAGATTTGGTGTTACTCAACCAAAACCCAATCGCAGACCTGGATGCTTTGAAGGATATTCACACAGTAATAAAAAGCGGCCACCTTATGTCTCCGGACACCATTATACAATCGACACCGGAACAATTGGCGCAAGAACAGCTAAACGCCTACAATGCAGGAGACATCGATGCGTTCCTCGAGCCCTACAGTGACGACGTAGAAATTTACAATTTCCCGGATAAACTCACGGCAAAAGGAAAAGAGGTAATCCGTCCAAACTACGCCTCCATGTTTGAAAAATTGCCAGAGCTGCATTGCGAATTGGTCAATAGAATTGTGATGGGCAATACCGTCATTGATCAGGAACGAGTGACCGGTTTTGCAAATCGCGACGCGATGCATTGCACTGCCATTTACAAAATTGAAGACGGTAAAATCGCAAAGGTGTATTTTATTTATAAATAATAAGTTAAAAGATATAAATTTGCAGATCAAAAATTTACCCCAACGCTTGTGAATTTAAACCACTTTCTACTAGAAAAATTTGAAGCCTACGATCGGCGGATAGCCCTGGAATACACTAAAGATGGACAAAAGGCTACGCTTACCTACAGGGATCTGAAGGCAAAAGCACTTCGTGTTGTCAATTTTCTGTTTGGCCTCGAACCGCAAGACCGAACCCTGATTTGGTCGCAAAACAGGGTGGAGTGGGTTTGGACAAGCCTTGGGATTTTGCTAGGCGGAGGCATCCATTCTGCTATAAAACCGGATGCTACTGATGAAGAGGCGATACATATCCTCAAAGATTTAGACCCAAAATTTATTTTTGTTGAAAATCAGCAACAACTTGATCTGGTTACTCGGATCAAGGATCAACTGCCTTCCTTTGAGAAGGTATTGGTTTATGAAGAAGTGGAGCAACAAGCAGACTGGATCGCCCCATTTAGTTGGTTGTTTGATTTCAAAACCCGACCGGAAGCCTTCGGCACAATCCACGAAGTCGCGGAGCTTAACAAGGAGGATGATACTGCTGCGATCCTGTATACCAAAGGAAGGACCAATTCGCCGAAAGGCGTCTTATTGTCCCATAAAAATATCCTGAGTTCGGTTACTGCGTTGAATAAACATTTTGAAAAGCAAATGACTGGTATGACTCGCCAGCTTTGTGTTTCTTCCCTTTCGGGAATACTGCCTTTTATGGCTGATTTGTATTTCATATTTGCCTCTGGGCGGACGCTGGTTTTGGCTCCACCCTCTATTGCCGATCAGTCTTACATTGAGCTAAAGCCAAATGTTGTTTTTGCGAATCCTGGGTATTACGACCAGCTGCGCGAAACTATTGTTGATCAGTTTTCTGCAAAGAATAAGTTTTCCTGGGCGATTGAAGTCGGCAAGCAAATTCGGGAGATTCAATATGAGAAAAAATCAATCCCTGCAATGCTGGGAGTCAAGCACAACCTTGCTAAAAAATTAATACTCAATAAAATCCAGCAAAAATTCGGAGACCGACTTCGGTTTTTAATCTCTGGCGGAGACCCAATTCCCAAGGAGACGGCTGAGTTTTTACGCGCTTGCGGCCTTAATATTCTCCACGCTTATGTATTGACAGAAGCTTGTGGCATCGTCTCTTGCAATCTTCCAGGCAGAAAAGAGCTGTCCTGTATCGGTGCAATCCTTTCTGGTTTAGAAGTAAAGATGGAAGACTCAGGACTGCTTGCTTTAAAAGGGACACAATTGTCTAGCGGCTATTGGAACCAGGCACCGTTCGCGACAAGCAATTCCTATACAAAAGATGGATACTTTATCACGGACGATGCTGGGCAGGTTATTGAAGGCAATATTCTTGAGTTAGGCTAATGACTCGACTAAGGGGCTTCCACTGGGCTGGCTTCCACTGGGCTGGCTTCCACTGGGCTGGCTTCCACTGGGCTGGCTTCCAGAAAAGCTTTAATCTCAAGCTGCAACAACACTTACAACCATATTTATTCTAAATCGATGGTCCTGCCTTTCGGATATTTCACCGAATATCGAAGCACCATTTTATCTGTGGAGGCTTTGGGGATGTTTTCATAATTAGAATTTAATATAAGATGCGCTTCAGATTAGATTTTGGTGTGAAGGCCTACCTTTTTCCTTTTGTGACACCATTAAAACAGTAAAAACCGTATATATTTTTGATAGCCTTTGTCTATGGCCAAATAGGAAACAACGATCTTTCATTATTTTTTGAAAGTTTAACGTTTTGTCGCGGAATTGCAAATTGTAACACAATGATTTGTTTAATAGAGGTTTAAGTATTAAATATTGCGTTTTGGCACTCTTTATGCGTAGGGTTTAGTTATCATTTTGTTGAGAATACTTGTGTTTTGTTTAATCTTTGCCTATATTTGGTTAAACAAAACAAGGAGATATGTCAACAGTAGAATTTCATACAAAGTTTGATCAAATGACCGCGGTTCTAAATTCATTTGCATACAATTTGACAAAGAACGTAGAGGACGCGAAAGATTTGTTTCAAGAGACTGCTTTCAGAGCAATTACGAATAAAGATAAGTTTAGACCTGGTACCAATTTCAAGGCATGGTTGTTTACGATTATGAAGAATATCTTCATTAATAACTACCGAAAAAAATCGAAGGCCAAGACAATTATAGATTCAACAGACAATTTATTTTACATAAATTCTGGAAAATCAATAGTTGGCAATCAAGCCAATTCGAATATCATCATGAAGGAGCTGACGAAGATTATCGACAATCTGGACGACGGGATTAAAATTCCTTTTATGATGCATTTCCACGGATATAAATATCAGGAGATCGCCGAACAATTGGATTTGCCACTTGGCACTGTGAAAAGTAGGATCTTCTTTGCCCGAAAGGAGCTAAAAGAAGTCATTACTGCCAAATATAAAGACGTTAAATTCGAAGAATTACTTAAGTAGTTTAACTAGTGTATTAATAAGAAAGTCCTTCTTCAAAGTTTTTTGGGGAAGGATTTTTTTTACGGCTGTATGTTTTCTTGAGTACGTAAAATATAATTATCTTTCGAGCAAATAATTGATTAGATGAACACTGCATTTCTGAAAGATATTTTGATCCTTTCTTTTTCTGCATTTGGTGGACCAAGTGCGCATATCGCGCTAGCATTAGAGCACCTTGTAAAGCGGAAAAACTACCTGACCGAAGAAGAATTAATCGAATTGATGGCACTCTGTTCTATTCTCCCAGGGCCAACATCTACACAAACCATTACCTCCATCGGCTATAAACTTGGAGGGCCAACCCTCGCCTTTCTGACACTAATGACCTGGGTGATGCCCGCTGTCATTGGGATGTCGTTGCTTAGTTTTGGATATTTGTGGCTCACTGAAACCTACGACAGTAGTAACATCTTCAAGTATGTACCTGCGGTTGCCGTAGGATTTATCATCTATGCGGCCTACAAAATTGGAAGGAAGGTGATTAAATCTTCCCTTACGGGAATGCTCTTTCTTTTGTCTGGCATTGCTGCAATATTAATACGACAAGCCTGGATTTTTCCGTTACTAATCATCCTAGGCGGGATCACGACCAACTTTTTAGGGAAATCTGCCACACAAAATTTAGTAGAGCGTCCAGCAATCCAATGGAAATTTTTGGGTTTGTTTTTACTGATCTTAATAGGCGGGAGAGTAGCGGTTGAGTTTTCAGACGATAAATTGCTAGTGCTTTTCGAAAGTTTTTATCGGTTTGGAAGTATCATCTTTGGCGGAGGGCAAGTCCTTATTCCTGTCATGCAAACAGAGATGGTTGATGTCAAAAATTACCTAACTAACGAAGAGTTCCTTACTGGATATGGGTTGGTGCAAGGCATGCCCGGACCTGTTTTTTCATTTAGTGCATTTGCTGGTGGGTTGGCCATGCGTGATGGTGCTCAACTGATGGGCTGTCTACTTGGTGCATTGGCAATTTTTCTTCCAGGGACACTGCTCATCTTTTTTGTTTATCCAGTTTGGACGTACCTAAAGCAGTATCCTGTGATCCAGCGCGCGATGCCTGGTGTGAATGCGACTGCGGGTGGTCTGATTCTGGCGGCGGTGTTTATTTTAGGCGGTAGTCTGGAAGTGGTTTGGTGGTCGTACGGTTTGGCTATCCTGGCTTTTTTGTTGTTGGAGTTTGGTAAAGTGCCGGGGTATTTGCTGATATTTGGTGCTATTGGTCTTGGTTTTTTCTTGTAGGGTTTAATGCCAGAATGAATAATTTTGAACGCAAAGACGCAATGAAGCAAAGGTTTTAACGCAAAGAATGGATCGCACTGGAGTGTTTTTAAATGCGGAGACACGGAGGTACGGAGTTTAACGCAAAGAAGGGATCGCACTGATATCCGCCGTCATGGTTCCATCACTTTTGAATTGCCGAAAGTCAGACCACATTCAAAACTCTACGAGATCGTTCAGAAATCTACCCAAATCAATCCTTATAAAACATCCATTTCGCAATCTCCTTCATCGTTGCCTTCTTACCGTACATCAATATTCCAACACGATAAATTCGAGCAGACAGCCAGACAAAAAACAAGGCAGCCCCCACCAACAAAACAAACGAAAGCAGGATCTCCCACCAAGGCGGATTAAACGCCAGTCTCGCAGGGATCAGTATGGGAGAGAAAAATGGAATCATAGAGGACCAAAACGCGAGCCCACTATTAGGATTACGGACCGCAGCAATCATCAACAAAAATCCAAGCATCAATATTCCCGTGATCGGAATGGTAAGGGATTGAGCTTCTGCCGCATCATCGCCAACTGCAGAACCAAGTGCCGCAAAAATCGAAGAATACAAAAAGTAGCCTCCTAGGAAAAACGCAAGGCAAATTGGTATAATCGCCCACCAATTAAGGTTGGACAATTCTTCTATGATTTTTGTTATTTTATGGAGCGTTTCTTCAGGATCAATATCGCCTCCTCCAAGCGCACCCATATCTTGCATCGAATCTGGATCCACATTTCCGCCGATTACCATAGAGGTCAGCATCACAATCGCAGGAATCAATATCGCCCAAATACCCAACTGGGTAAGACCGACCATTCCAACACCAATTATTTTCCCTAACATCAACTGAAAGGGTTTGACTGAAGAAATAATGACTTCTACAATACGATTCGTTTTTTCCTCCATCACGCTCCGCATGACCATCGATCCGTAGATGAGGACTACAAAAAACATGATATAACCAACCAATAACCCAATAAAAGAGGCTATTTCTGCGCTAAAACTCTTGTCGTCTTCTTCCTTGTTACCTGTTTTTTGATTGAGGGCGATTTGTGTTTCAAACCCGTCGAGGACTTTTCGGTCGTAGCCGGATTGTTCAATGCGGTATTCTTCTAGCCGAGTACCGATTTTCTTTTCTATGAAATCTTTGGAGACGATACCTAATTTGTCTTCAGAGAAATAAACGATGTCTAGGTCTTTGTTTTTGCTGGTGGTAAGCTTTGCCGGCAGATGGAGAATCCCGTCGTAGTTTTGTTCTTTGTAGGTCTTTTGGAGTTCTTCAAAGGTTTCATTCTTTAGGAAAAACTTAACCGTTTTATTATCACCTAGTGCTTTTGTTGTACCTTTTACAAGACCAGAGTCGTCTACTACTGCAATACGGTTACTCTCGCTTTCATAACTCAATACGTAGATCTCTACTGCCAGGAAGAGTGCAATAGCCAGGGGAGTACCTAATGTGGCGAGGATAAACGTCTTCTTCGTTACCCGTGTAAAATATTCTCGTTTTATAATCAGCCAAAGTTTACTCATCGCTTTCTCCTACTTGTTTAATGAATATTTCATTCAGCGTTGGTAGTACTTCGCTAAACGAAACAACGTGAACATTATTTTTAATCAATTCTGCCAATAGTTGGTTGGAGTCTTCTCCTTGTGGCACTTTTATCAGCAATTCATTCTCCGAAAGGGATTCTAACTTAAAGTGATCACCAATGTGTGCAGGCAGCGTTCCTTCAAAAATGATTCGGAATAGGTTCTCCTTGTTCTCAAATTTGACATCTTTTACTTTGCCGTCCAGCACCTTTTTTCCCTTGTTGATCAATACAATTTGTTCGCAGATTTCTTCTACTTGTTCCATTCGGTGGGTAGAAAAAATAATACTTGTTCCTTCCTGATTTAGTTGATAGATTTCATCTTTTATCAGATTGGTGTTGATGGGGTCCAAGCCGGAAAAGGGCTCATCTAGTATCAATAACTTTGGGCGGTGTACAATGGTAGAGATAAACTGGATTTTCTGCTGCATTCCCTTAGAAAGTTCGTCCACTTTTTTGTCCCACCACGAGGTGATTTCAAATTTTTCTAACCAGCTATTGATTTCTTTTTTTGCATTGGCTTTGCTTAGCCCTTTTAGTTGAGCAAGGTACATCAGCTGTTCTCCTACCTTCATTTTTTTGTATAGGCCGCGTTCTTCGGGCATATATCCGATCTGAGAAGGGGTGTTGCTATTCAGCTTTTCCCCATTGAGGTAAACTACTCCACTATCCGCTTTTGTGATCGTAGTGATAATACGAATCAACGAAGTTTTTCCTGCGCCATTGGGCCCCAGCAGTCCGTAAATGCTTCCTTCCGGGACGGCAAAACTGACATTGTCGACGGCAGTGTGATTTTCGTATTGCTTGACTACCTGATCAAGTTCCAGTACATTCATATATTGTATCTACTATTATATTCTTTGAAATTGGCAAAATGGCACGGAAGATACTAAAGAATTCTACCTAAACCTCGAAAATTCCGACAAAACTCCTTGAAATACGCTTGCCTTCTATTCTAAATACATTTTTTTGATTCTGACCATTGGGCCCGGACACATTGCCTGATGGCAACTCATACAACTATTGACCATCGCGGTATACAAATGGGTAGCATCTTCTTCATCCCCAGTTTTTAAGGCAGCAATCGTTTGGAGAAAAGAAGCAGAATATTCCTTGTATTCGTCCGAAGCGGCTTTTTCTGGTTCTGTCGCTTTTGCAGAATGAATCTTTTCAAATTCTAGAATTGACGTTGGTATTTTGCCTTGTTTGACTTCCTCTCTCATATTCATTCCTTCCTCAAACATGTCGCGCATCAAGAGTGCCAACTCACTGTCTCCATTAGGATTGATGGGGTGGACGAATGGTTTGTTGTTGTTTGTGTCAGCACAACTAAGCAGCATTACAAAACAAAAAACAAGGATTGAAATCAAGGTGATTCTCATAATAAAATCAATTTATAGATTCCTGATATACGACGTTCAGTACCGTTTGACCGACCGCATTTAGTGTCGTTTTGTTGATGACGTCCATGTTGTCGCTTAAGGTGTGCCAGTGTTCACCAAATTTATCTCCTGGCTGCCGGTTGATGATGTCGATGGTTGGTATTTTTGCGATGGTATTCACATATAAATGATCATCCTGCAACTCACCTGATTTCTCATAGCTGAAGTACCGTCCGTAGCCGCTTTTATGAGCGACATCCCAAACCTTGTTCATAATATGTGGCGCATACTTCATAGAAGTCCCATCCATGGTAAACCGAGCGTTTTCAGCACCGACCATATCCAATAAAATACCAAACTTTGCTCGATATCCAGGTTTGTGTGGAGTTCTAGCCCAATACTGAGACCCCAATGCATAAGAGTCTCTCATCTGTGGAAATCCACCACCATCTCTCGGTTGGCCATAGTCTTCGGCATCAAACAATACAATGTCCACCCCTACATCCTTCATCCCATTTTCTCCTAGTATTCTTGCGACTTCCATTAGGACACCAACTCCACTAGCCCCGTCGTCTGCTCCTAGGATTGGCTGATCTCTTTTGGAGGGATCAGGGTCATAGTCTGCGATGTGTCGGGTATCCCAGTGCGCACAAAGTAAAATTCTGTTTTTTTGTGGGACATTGAAGCTGGCAATGATATTGGTTGCTTTGAGGTCTTTCCCATTGTATGCTTTCAGTGTTGCCTTCTGTTCGATCACTGTTGCGCCGAATGCGCTCAATTTCTCTGCCATCCATTTGGCACAGTCATCATGGGCCTTTGTATTCATAAACCGAGGACCGAATGCAACTTGTTTGTCTACGAAATTGTAGGCGTTGTCTACATTGAATTTTGGAATATTTACTTGTGGTTTTGGCGGTTTGGGGGGCGGAGGTGCTGGTTTTGGATCATTCTTACAAGCAGAGATCGCAAGGAGGCAGGCTATTAAAAGTAATAAAGGAGATATCTTGTTCATTCTATCGTATTATCAGGGTTCTTGGTTTATTAATGCATATTATTCGCGAAAGCAAAATTAATTGGTTTTATACTTCACCGTGTACATGAGTGAGGTACTCATTTAACAATCGTGTAATCCAAATTTTTTCTTTTTCAGAACCATAGTTGAGTATAGTTTCTTCCGTTCCGTCATTGAATATAATTGTCGGTACTTTTTGCTTGCGGTTGATAATACTTGCTGGTTTGGACATGGAGGTTACCTGCTTTGTCCTAGAGACTCTTTTCATTTCAATTTTACGGATGCTAGCCAAGGGGAATTCTTCTTCCTGAGAGTTGAGCAATCTGCCCTTGGTGATTTTGAGTGTATTTCCGTTGAGTTCTATCTTTTGGCTTTCGAATATGGCTTTTGTCACCCCATAGATCATTGATACACCAGCGGTCCAAAATGGGATGGAAAACATCGCAAAGAGAATACTTCCCTGCATGGCCATCAAGGTCCAAAACGCTACAAAAGTCAACCACAGTACACCAAAAATCAAAGGCCCCATCACCTTAGCACTAAAACCCTCCTTCGGAACGGTGATTTCCAAGATAGAGTCACTATAGCGAAAGCTGTCAATTTTACTGCCTTCTGGTGGTTCTACAGGGAGTTTTGTCCGTTTGTCTTCTATCAGTGCCAACTCTCCGGGTTGAAAATTGAATCCGCACTCCGGACAGTTTTCCAGATCAAGGTACCCTTTGTGTTGGTGCTTTGTTTTTAGCTCCATTTCCTCTAGGCCATCTTCCTTGTATTTTACTTGTATTTCCGCTTCGCAATTAGGGCAGTGATCGTCCATAAGTATGTTGTTTAGCCTGCAATAAAAAAGTAATGACTCGCAGCAATCGCTAGGATATTAATTATCAAAAGTATCCAAAACCAACTTAAACCAGTGTTCAATAATTCATTTTTCATATAGTCATCCACTTTGTCAAACACCTTGTCGTTGATGGCATTTATATTGGCAGGGGTCAGGTCCACTTCTTTTCCAACTTCTCCCAGCGATTCTCGAAGGGGAATCTGGTTGAGGAAAAAATTGAGCACCCACTTTATCGGGGCGGGCAGTTTTTCTGAGGTCTTAGCGACGCCTATCGCACCGTTAAACAACGTGCTTGTTATCCCGCTGCTGCCTCCTGTTTTATCCATTCCATTTACTACACCACTAGTCACTTTGTTGACAATCCCTTTAAAAAATCCCTGACTATTAGAGTACAATTGGTTGAGTCCAACTGAAATCGCATAACCCTTTGCCTGCCAAACATAGATAAACGGAAATCCTACAAAAAAAACAGCTACGAGCAACAATTTGATACCTGCCGCTCCATCTCCCAAATCAAACAATATGCGGAATCCATAAATCCAGTTGACAATCACCCCAATAAGGAAGAACATGCCAATTTGAAAGATTATTTTTCCTGCTACTTTGGCGATGGATTTCGGCAATGATGTTTTTTCGGTACTCATATTTTTTAATTATAGTTTGCTCCAGGAAGTTCCTTCTTTTCCATCTTTCAGCTGGACTTCGAGTTCGTTTAAAGTATCCCGGATTTTGTCTGAGGTCGACCAGTCTTTATTGATGCGCGATTCCTGACGGATGTCAATGATCAGTTCCATCAATCCATCTACAATTTTGTCATCGGTGCTAGCCTCTTCCTTCAATCCCAGCACATCTTCAATAAATTCTTTAAATGTTTGCTGCAATTTTTCCAATGCTGCCTGACTGATGTTTGATACTACACTGCCGCCGTCTTTATAGGTGTTTATCTTATTCACTAGCGTAAACAAGGAGGCGAGTGTCATTGGCGTATTAAAATCATCATTCATGTGGGTGTAGCAAGCATCACAAGCGGCCGTTATTTCTACTTCTTCACTTTCGTTAATGCTGCCATCGCTGTGTTTTAAGGCGAATAGCGTTTTGTAGGCGTCCATTAGCCGTTTGAATCCTTTTTCTGCAGCTTGTAATGCGCCATCAGAAATGTCAAGCGTACTCCGATAGTGCGTTTGCAACATAAAAAAGCGAACTGCCATCGGGCTATAGCCCTTCGTCAACAAGGGGGAATCTCCAGAGAATAACTCTTCTGGCATCACTGAATTGCCATCACTCTTTGACATCTTTTTACCATTCATCAGTAACATATTGCCATGCATCCAGTAGTTGGAAGGCGCACAACCGCAAGCACTGAAGTTTTGCGCGATCTCATTTTCATGATGCGGGAATTGCAAGTCCATTCCTCCTCCATGGATATCAAATGGACTGCCGAGGTACTTGGTACTCATCACAGAACACTCCAGGTGCCAGCCAGGAAATCCGGTCGACCAAGGAGATGGCCAGTGCATCAGATGGTCTTCTGGTGCTTTTACCCAAATGGCAAAATCGGATGGGTGTTTCTTTTCACTTTGATTTTTGAGGGCTCTTGTTTCGGTTTGGAGGTTGTCCTGGTCCTTGCCGGATAGTTTGCCGTACACACCTGGATATTTCCCTATAAATGCTTGAGTATCCAGATAGACGGAACCATTTTGGACATAGGCTAACCCATTGTCTATGATCTCTTTTACCATTTCTACTTGTTCCACGATATGGCCGGTTGCCGTTGGCTCAATACTAGGTGGTAGTGTATTGAAGACACGCATCATGTCGTGAAATCCATTGGTATATTGCTGTACAATTTCCATGGGTTCCAGCTTTTGCAAGCGGGCCATTTTGCCAATTTTATCTTCCGACCCGATATCTACATCTCCCGTTAGGTGACCAACGTCAGTGATATTCCTAACATAACGAACCTTAAAACCTGCATGCATCAGATAACGGTAGACCACATCAAAGCTGATGAAGGTTCTGCAGTTGCCTAAATGTACATTGCTGTAAACGGTTGGGCCGCAAACATACATGCCGACAAACGGCGCGTTTACAGGCTTAAAAACTTCCTTTGTTCTTGAAAGTGTATTGAATATTTTTAGCTCATTCGATTGCATCCGGCAAAATTACAATTTTTTAATTAATGATGCGTGCATTTTGTAGAGAGTTTGGAGATCTAAGAAGCTTGTTTAGATGACTTGAGGCAGAAATAGAAAAGCGCAAATAAAACATAATTAATTTGTTTATTTTTTGTGCATTTGTAATTAATTTGACTATATTTGTAGTGCGATCAAACAATAACTATTCAAGGATAATTATGCTTTAATTATCAATAAAAATATACTCCTAAAAGGAGAAAAGAAGTCATGAATTATGGGTTGTAAAGGCTTTCAGAATTAAAGAATTCTGGAAGCCTTTCGTTTTTTTCAACAAAGTCCAAGGGATCTTGGTTAATAGTCCAAGATTTGTCTCTCGTATATTAAAATATGAGCTATTGAATTTGTTCTCTGAAGGAATAGCATTCCATGGAAGCCAGCCCAGTGGTGAATTGTGATCCGTGTTGAAAAGGAATTGGCAGTATAAAATAGAGGCCTGCTGCGCTTCGGAAGGCAGGCTAAAGTTAGATGTAGCCATTATCTTTGCAGAGGAATATTTACCTACCCTCTACAAAAAGTCTCTCTACAAAATTACACAGGAATTTTAATCTCGTACGTTCTCTTAGCCGTATTAGTCAATTTGCCTTCTCGCAGCCAAGGATTGTAAACCTTCAGCATACGATAAGTAATACCTTGTTTTTTTGCAAAATCAGCCCAGCTTGGAATTGCCGTTTTTACTTCTACGATTTTGTAGCTTGTAAGGGGCGGGTATAAGTCCTCTTGGTCCAGATAAAAGCCATACTGAGTAGGATTGCTCATGATTTCTTTCACAGCGATTATTCTGGAAACATATCGAGCAGATTCAGCATTCATTTCAATATCGTAATAATTTTTTTCCTGCTGGTTTTTCATCAGGTTGCGCATGCGAGTTTCGCCCATGTTGTAGGCAGCAGCAGCATTCGTCCAGGTGCCAAATTCCGACTTCAGGTGTTTTAAGTATTTACAAGCAATTTTGGTTGCTTTTTCTACATGATAACGTTGATCTACTTCTGTGTTGATGATCATCCCGTATCCCTTACCGGTAGCAGGCATAAATTGCCATAATCCTCTAGCGCCCGCAGGTGAAACCGCATTTCGAAGGCTACTTTCAATAACCGCCAGGTATTTAAAATCATCAGGAACTCCTTGTTCTGCAAGAATCGGCTCAATGACTGGAAAATATCGGTTAGATAATTTGATCAGCATAAGAGTTGATGAGTGCCAGTAGCTATTGACCATCAGCTCTCTGTCTAGTCGTTCTTTGGCATCGAAGTTATGAAGAGGGACTAATTCGCCAGCGAGATTGGCATCGTGTGGTGCTTTTATAGCCTCGACGACTTGAGACAGCCCTGTGCCGTCTGCTTTTTTGTTGGCGGTTTGTTTGTTGTTTGTTGTTTCTTCCTTGCCTGTTGCAGGCTCCTCAGTGTAGGAAGAAAAAAACAGAAAAGACATAAATGCAACGATTAAGAATGCATAAATAGATACAGATTTTGACATACTTATTTTTTTTGATCTCCTTTATTCAATTTCTACTTGGGGCTCTTGGTTATTACTCGGGGTCTTTTGAAAATGGGTACAGTAGAACAGGGCTCTCCATACATAATACTCTGAGCATAAGGACGCAACAAACGAGCCAACTCTACATAAGCAGACGTTGGGACGGGTTTATTACTGCATCCTTTTATTACAATACGTTTATCCTGATAGATTGTTGGGTCTATTTTTTCAAGGGATTGGTTGTAAATTGTGGTATAAAATGTCTCTGCATTTCCTTGAATAATCCGGTGTGCATAAGGTTCGGCATAGGTGGCAACCAACATAAATGCCCAGACAGGTATGATAGCATCCGTAGAACAAAAGATAGCAAGATTCTGATCTTGATACTGCGACCAATCATGTTCTTTTAGTGCAGCTCGAAAATCTTTTTCCTTGAGTATTAGTCCTTTAAACAAATACTCGTGTAAATCAAAAGACATCAATTTTTCTGTAGGAAAAAAGTCTTCCAAATTTATTGTTATCAGTCCACTGTTGGCGACTCTGTTTACTAGCGGCTTATCCATATTTTTTTACTGGCGAGTTTAGAAATGTTCTATGCAATAAACGGAAATTAATAATGATTAGTTTTGTTTTTCTGAATTTTAACTTCGTTTTAAATATTTGTTCAGATATAGTCCAATCCGTCAAAGAGGGCTTCTTTTTCGGTTTTTAATGGTAATATCCAAGAATAGCTTGCTATCATTGGTTTTTACTAGTAAAAAATTGGTAAATGACGAGTCTGATTGTTGGAGAACGATTGGATTGTTACTTGGATCCAATTCTAAAGACGAAATATACTACTTTTTTCAGTAAGAAGTAGCTTGATAATTACATAAATATCCACATTACAATTGATAAATAGTCCTTTAGGTGGCAATCGTCCTAGGTTAAACTCACGTCGAATGATTCAAAACAAAAAAATCCCTCCACCGATTGAACGATGGAGGGATTTCTTTTTCTTTGTAATTTCCCTCGTTAGAAGAAAGTTGTTCTGTTGTCGCTAACCTCTGCATTTTTCTTAAGTGCATCAATTAGTCCACCACCAGTTCCGAAGGCACCAATAGCTCTTTGTAGATCAGTAGATTCTTGTTTTCTGATTTGAGCGATGTTGGTTGCTGGAACATCAACTGGTGCGCCATCCATTTTTACAATATAAACACCTGTTTCGCCAGCAATTGGCTTAGATTCTTGACCTGGCTGTAAGCCAAATGCAGTAGCCAAAACTCGTGGCTCATTGGCAATTGCGCCAGCAGCAGGTCCACCTCTAAAAACAACACCTGTTACGGCATCTGTAGTAGTTTGGAAAGCTGAAGCAGCAGCGTCAATTCCTTTGCCAGACAATTGGCTGATTAGTTTTTCTGCCTTCTTCTGGTTTCTTAATTTAAGAGCAACAGGGTTTTTCACATCTGAAGTCATTGGTTGAAGACCAGCAGGATTAACATTTGCAACAGCAGCAATTACGTAGTTGCTATTATAAAATTCGACTTGATCGTCGAAAGAATATACATCTGCAGATACATCTCCAGCATTGCCAGAATACGCCCATTTGATCATATCGCGAGCAGATTGCCCAGAAGGCAACTGTGTACCGATAAGTTGAAAGTCGTTTGCAAAGACAGTAGACTGTCCAACTGTATATCCGGATTCTTTAGCAGAATTCCTCATTACTTCCAGCGATCGGTTGTCTCTTAAGTATTTAAGTGCGTCGTTGTATTTTTTATTTTGAGTTTCTTCGCTAGGAACGATCACTTCTTCTACGTAAGCAACACGAACTCCTGTTTTACCAGAGTCTACTACTTTAGTTACTTCGTAAAGGTGAATACCTTGTTCTGTTACCGCATAATTGATTGCGTTTGGTTTAGCAGAATACAAAGCTCCATTTCTCAAAGCAGGAATCGGGAAACTACCACCAAAAATTGGAACATCTCCTCCTGTTTGTGCATCTTGACTTTGGCTATATTGACGAGCCAACGCTGCAAAATCTCCTCCAGAAGCCAATACGTTCTCCACACTATCTCGTAGGAATTTTTTAGCAGCAGCAAGTCCTGATGCGTTGAATTTTGTATTTTCTACAGAACGGAAAATCTGACGAATTTTTACGGAATCTCTTACTTGTCTTCTGTCTACTAATTTTGCTGCACGGTAGTAGCCATTGTCTAGGTAAGGGCCAACTACAGTCCCAGGGGCTGCACTAAACAATTGTTCAGCAACTGCAGGGCTAAGTGCACTTTTGTTAAAGTACTGTGTATCGTAAATACCGTCATTGTTTTGAATGAATACTGAGTCATCCTCTACCGTCTTAAATTTATTAGCAAGTTCTGCAATTCGTCCTCTGATTTCAGCGGAGTCACTAGCAGTTGGGAAAACATCAAACGATACAAATTCAATTGTTCTTGACTCCTCTTCTTGAGAATACAAGGCTTTGTTGCTTTTCATGTAACCAAGCACTTCATCATCAGAAACGGGAACATCTGCATCAGGAATTCTATCGTAAGGTATTTTTACATACGTTAAGTTGGCGGTTTGATTGTCTCTTTTGTTGGCTTCTTCTGCCATCCATGTTGGCGTGTACAGCGCTTTGCTGACGATTGTGTTTAGCTTGTTGCCAAGACCGTCAGTGACCACTTGATCTTCTAGATCTCTCCATACTACGTTCAATTGTGGGTTTTGACCTGTGAGAAACTGATCGTGTGATTGCTTTACCGTAGCTGGGTCAAATTGTCCGGTTTGTCTGTTGTAAAACGTACGATAGATTACTCCACTTAAGTTTTGACCATAGAGCATGTCTTTCAGCTCTTCACCTCCAACGCCTAGTCCTAATTCTTTGGCTTCGTCGTTGATAATAGATTCAGAGACCATATAGTCCCACAAATCTTTACGGTTTTGATAAGAATCTCCACCTTGGGTGTTTCGAAGTTGCTCTTTGCTTGCGAAATCGTTGTAGGTAATTTCTTTACCATTTACCATTCCAACTGTATTACTTCTTCCTCCCATTCTGGATCTGTTTTGGAGCATATCCATCAGGATAAAACCTCCCATTCCCAGTCCAACGCCGAGGATAAGAATCCAACTTTTTCTTCTAATGTCACCAATTATTGCCATTATTCTTTAATTTTTTCTTGCTTTATACTTAAAATGGGTTAGACAAAGTAAGCACTTTAAGAATTGCTACTTCGTACAGTAAAAATAAATTGCAATCTGTAAGTTTTTGATTTTTAACTGGCTGTGCTGAAAAATCTTTTAAAAACGAGACAGCAAATTCTGCCAAATTTTTAGTTTCGGCAAAATGTTCTGCAAAGAACGTAGTTTAAACTGGAAATTCAAAATTTTTTAGCGCCTGTTTGCAAGTCGCAGAGGGTGGTTTTTAGCAGGATTCTAAGATTCTTCCTGCTCGATTTTAAACATTCGGATCTTCTCAATTTTTGTTTCACCCACTTCTTCCAGGATAAACTTGTATTGGTCAAACTCGAATTGTTGTTTTTCTTCGGGAATGGTTTCAGCCATAGTCACTATGTATCCCGATAGGGTGTGATATTCGCCATCAGGAATATCAAAATCGTATTTTTCATTTAGATAATCCACCTCCAATCTACCAGAAAACAGAAACTCTGATTCACTGATTACTGTTTCTAGTCGTCCTTGGTCGTCGTGTTCATCTTCAATTTCTCCTACGATTTCTTCTACAATATCTTCCATGGTAATTATTCCAGCGGTACCCCCAAATTCGTCTACAACGCAAGCAATGCTAACCCGAAGTTTGATAAACAGATTCATCAGTTCACGGACAGGCATTACCTCTGGGACGATTTGTATAGGGAGAATCATCCGACGAATATTTTTTGGATTTTTCAACATCTGCTGATGATGGGCATATCCTAGAACATCGTCGAGCGTATCATCATATATTATTACCCGTGATAGTCTTTTGTCAATAAAAGTCTGCCGGAGCACATCCACTCCGTCATTGACATCCATTCCTATGATTTCTGTTCTGGGGACCATACTTTCTTTTACCTTCAGTGTTGGCAGGTAAAGCGCATTTTCAAAAAGATCTCTGTCTATTTCCTCTTCCGATTCCGGTTGGACATTTCTGATGAAATTTTCTAAATCGAGTTTGGTAAACACCTGTTCATCCGGGCGGATCTCCGTTCTCAAAATCACGCGCAACAGGAGATAAGACAATTCAACAGTGATGTACACCAAAGGAGAAAGCAGCAACCAGATACCATATAGTGGCCAGGTCATAAAACTCATTACTTTTACGGCATTCACTCTAAAAATTGCTTTTGGTAGGAATTCGCCAAAAATCAACACAATCACGGTGGTTATTAAAGTGATGATCAGTAAAACCAGAAAGTCATTCTGGAAGTAGGAAGGCATAATCGCTGTAAGTCTGTCCTTCAGTATAAGGTCTCCTACAATAATCCCAAAGAATACAAGCGCGATGTTATTGCCGACAAGGGTGGTTCCTAAAAACTTAGAAGGTTTATCAAAAAACATAGAAAGGGTTTCGTCCTTCTTTGTTCCTGACTTTGTTTTTATCTGTAGCTTGTTAGCCGACACGTAGGCCATCTCTATGCCAGAGAAAAAGGCAGAGATGATAAGCGTCAGTATTCCAAGAAAAATATACAGTAACATATTCGAAAGTAATCAATTTTAGGGAAAGTTGGTTGGCTATTTTGGCACATTGCCCATAATGTCCTTTGCGTCGATGACTCCGGTCACGTTCAGAATTTTCCATTTTGTAAACTCGAGATTGGAGTCAAAGCCGTAGCCCTGAATGGTTTCCTTTGGAGTCGACATGGTGACAAAGGTGTTTTTTTCGCAGTAAACCCGTTCTTCTTTTTCATTCCAAATGAGTTCTTCTGTTTTTAATTCTTCTTGATTTTCGGTTTTTACACGAACGCTGTCTTGAAGGATTACTTTGTCTTGTTTTTCGTATTGAATGGCGTATTTGGCAGATAATCTGCTGATTATTTGCTGGCGTTCATTGAAAACATCGACATTGAGGCCTTTTTGAAATTCACGGCGGGGTTCTTTTTTGTCCAGATAATTGAGCATCTCGGAAGCTTTGATGCGGACTTTTACCATGGCGGAGTCACTGTAGAGCATTTCTACATCTTTGGCGCGTTCGATAGCTACTTCTTCTTCATTGATTACTCGTTTGATTTCCGCCATGTCATTTTCACAGGCGGCAAAGGAAGTGAGGAGGAATAAAAAAGCGATGATATTAATAGTTAACTTCATTATATTTGTGCTACAAAAACCAGACTAAAACGTTCTTTTTTACTTTTTTTATAAAATATTTAACTCGTCTTAGAAATGTCTTACTTCAATTTGGAAAATCTATCTGCAAAGAACGGTGTTATTTTTATGATTTTCAATTTTCTTTTTTGCACACTTTCGTGTAATGCTCCTAATTCTACTTTACAGGAACAATCCGTCAAAAACGAACAATACGTCAATATTTATGGCAGATATTTGGCCAACACCAATAGCTGGAAAGTAGAAGCATCATTTTTTTCTGCAGATACCACAAAACCTCAAAAAACAATTGCAGTGGATGGATCGGTATATTTTCAGGATAATAAAATGATGCTGAAACAAATAAAAGGGTTCGATCCTAAATATACCTTCCAGGGATCCACCCCTTTTGAAGAAAACCATGTCGTAAAATTGATAAGAAATAACAAAAAAGAATCGACCTTCTCCTTGGCAATGTCTCCTATCGGAAAGTATGGACCAGTCGGAAATATTAGCAAATCAAAAGGGTTTAATTTAACATGGGAAGGCAAACCACTCACAAAAAATGAAACGTTAGTCATCCTGCTCACCGACAGTAAAGGAAATACCCAAACAATGAATCGACTGGGCCCAAGTAAAACAAACACAATAGAAGTCATCCCTCCTCAATTGAAGAAGGTCGAACCTGGAAAGGGCACGATGTCGGTCGTCAAAAAAAGTAGAAATACCTTCAATCAAACAGGCCAACCCAAGGCTAGTTTTGTTTTGGAGTATTATCAGGATTCTATAGACATCCTAGTAGAAAAATGAACACACAACTCTAAAACTTCTTCCTTATCTTCGCGCCATGTCTCAGAATATATTGGATACAAAAATCGAATTTCTTAAAGGTGTCGGGCCCCAGCGGGCCGATATACTGAAGACAGAGCTTCAGATTTTTAAATTTGGAGACCTACTTCAGCATTACCCGTTTAGGTATGTTGATAAGACGAAGTTTCACACCATAAAAGGATTGGTAGCGGACAATTATGCCGTCCAATTGAAAGGGGTGCTTAGACGGTTGGATTCTGTAGGAAGTGGGCGAGGACGGAGATTGGTCGGTCGGTTTAGAGATGAAACGGGGACTATCGAGTTAGTCTGGTTTAAAGGCGTAACCTGGATAGAGAAGAAGCTAGTCGTAGGAGTGCAGTACGTTGTATATGGTAAACCGACGTTGTATAAAGGTAGGTTGAATATCACCCACCCAGAAGTAGAACCAGCAACAACGGCCAACACCGAACACGCACTCACCTTGGAACCCGTTTATCACTCCACAGGAAAACTGGAGAACAAAGGCCTGGACAGTCGAGGAATAATGAAGGTACAGCGCATCCTACAAAACAAGCTAAGAGATGCACCAATTGCAGAAAATCTACCCACGTATTTTCTGGAAAAATTCAAATTTCCTGCTCGCAAAAAGGCCCTAACTGATATCCATTTCCCAGGAAGCACCGCCCTCTTAGCCACCGCTCAAAATCGACTAAAATTTGAAGAATTATTCTTCTTACAATTAAAGTTATTATCCTTAAAAACCAAGCGACAGACAGCGTTGAAGGGACATGTGTTTAGTCAGGTTGGAGAATATTTTAACTCCTTTTACAAGGAAAAACTACCCTTCGAACTTACAGATGCCCAAAAAAGAGTCATCAAAGAAATCAGACGAGACATGGGCTCTGGTGCACAGATGAACCGTCTACTGCAAGGAGACGTAGGAAGTGGAAAGACCATCGTCGGTCTAATGTGTATGCTGATCGCAATGGACAATGGGTTCCAATGTTGCCTGATGGCGCCTACAGAAATTCTCGCCCAGCAACATTACGAATCCATATCTGAAAGTGTAGAAGGATTAGGAATTCAGGTTGCCTTTCTATCTGGTAGTGTGAAAGGGAAAAAAAGAAAACAACTACTGGAGGTACTGGCAAATGGGGACATTCATATCCTGATCGGTACGCATGCATTGATAGAAGACTGGGTGGTTTATAAAAACCTAGGTCTGGCAATAATTGATGAACAACATCGCTTCGGAGTAGCACAACGAGCATCTCTTTGGAAAAAAGGAATTGGCGCTCCACCACATATCTTAGTGATGACCGCAACTCCAATACCAAGGACGTTAGCCATGACGTTGTATGGCGATTTGGACATTTCGGTCATTGATGAACTTCCTCCAGGAAGAAAAGACATCGTCACCCTTCATAAAACAGAAAACGGAAGACTTCGTGTATTTGGTTTTATGAAAGAAGAGATTGCGAAGGGCCGACAAGTCTACGTCGTCTATCCGCTGATTGAAGAGTCCGAGTCCGAACAACTGGCAGATTTAAATAACCTGATGGAAGGGTATGAGTCGCTGTCCAGAGATTTTCCAAAGCCAGATTATCAAATTAGCGTCGTGCATGGCCGTATGAAAGCGAAGGACAAAGATTTTGAGATGCAGCGATTTGTGAAGGGCGAAACACAAATTATGATCGCTACCACAGTCATTGAAGTTGGTGTGAATGTGCCTAATGCGAGCGTTATGGTCATTGAAAATACAGAGCGTTTTGGTCTTTCTCAGTTGCACCAGCTGCGCGGTAGAGTAGGGCGTGGCGCAGAACAGTCCTACTGCATTTTGATGTCCAGTTTCAAACTAAGCAAGGATGGCAAAAAACGGATAGAAACCATGTGCCGCACCAACAACGGCTTTGAAATATCTGAAGTCGATATGGAATTGCGCGGTCCTGGGAATATACAAGGGACGGAACAGAGCGGGATGGTGGATTTTCATATCGCTAATTTGGCGACGGATGGCAGGATTTTGCAAACGGCACGGGAGATTGCTACTCGCGTGTTGGAGGACGATCCGAAATTGGAAAAACCGCATCATTCTCCCTTGAGGAGATACCTAGAAAAAGACAAAAAGTATCTGACTACTTGGGGCCGAATTAGTTAGTCGTTTGGGTAAATGATATTTATGTTTATTATATAGTACATGGTTTTTTTAGGGATTTATGTTTAGAATGGACGGGTAATTTGCTGGTCGAACCGTACAGACGAATTGAATTGCCTCTCTACCACAAATTATGACTGTTTATGAAAGAATTGAAAATGAATATTACTGAGTTCGGTCAAATAACATGGTTAGGGGTTCGTCCAAAAAGAAAAGGCGCTATTATTCCTGTAAAGGAAATCAATATCACTCTGAATGATGGAATAGTTGGAGACCATTACAAGGGGAAAAATAAGAAGAGACAGGTGACTTTAATTCAGAAGGAACATTTGGAGGAAGTTGCTTTGGTGCTTGGAAGAGGACCAATTGACCCTAATCAAACACGCAGAAATATTGTAGTAAGCGGGATTGATCTACTAACATTTAGGGGGCGTCGATTTAAAGTCGGAGGGGCTATTTTGGAATATACCGGTGATTGTTTTCCTTGTAAGCAAATGGAGGAGAATCTTGGACCTGGGGGACTGCAGGCAATGGAAGGAAAGGGGGGGATAACTGCTAGAGTGCTAACTTCTGGACGGGTTCGGCTAGAAGCGAGGGTCGAATTGCTACCTCCAAATTTTGAACTCCCAATACCAGATCAAAATTTCAATTTGAGACTGTTTGAATAAAAATCCTCAAAACAACTCCGTAAATAAATAACCAAAGAATGTCTGAAACTCGATATCCATATCAACCAAAAATTGTAACGTTTTTGCTTGTGATCGCTATGTTTGGAAGTTGCGCCTCCTTTTTTATTTATCAGGCGATCAACAACGAAGTGGGGTTGATAATCAATGGACTATTGGAGCTTTCGCAGAATGGGGCGACTATATTTTATGGAGTTTTGGCGGCACTTTCTCTAGGGTTTGTGCTGATTGGCTTGCTTTCGATGTTCAAGCGATTTACAACCAAACGGGAGATTGTCGTTGGAGATACAAGCATTTCTTCTCCTAAAAGTGGCGTCAGTAGTAAGGTGATAACTGTTGCCTATGCAGATATTCTGATGATGGAAAGACAAGAAGTTTCGGGACAACACATTTTAAATATCACCCACAACGATGGAAAGTTGTCTATCCCGCATTCAATGCTTCCCAGCAAACAAGTATTTGAGGAAATGGTGGATTTGATTACCCAAAAACGGGTGGCATTGGGAGACAATTGGGAGGTGAAAAGTCCAAACAAGTAAAATCAATGAACCTCCTCCAATTTAATAGCTTCTGTAGAGTGAGAAGCAATGTCCTTCGTCAATTCATTCATCGCTAAAGTAGCAGAAACTCCCGCCAACAAGGGCGCAATCGCCGCCCCTAAAATTGGAATAAACAACAATAAATAAGTCACCAATCCTATCGCTACAGCTAGCCCAAGATACTGACGAGTAAACCGCTCACTTTCTCGAATAGTCATACCAAAGATCTCATTGTAGTTGTCAATCACCACAAACCCAATAAAGTAACATTGGATAATAAAGGAAAGCGGGTATTCAAGAAATTCAAGATCAAATATTTTGAAAACTATGCGCATAATTATGGTTGCTGCAATTTCCAAGAAAAAAGCTCCAATCACTACCTTTATCATTCGGTATTCGGCTTTCAGGAAGGTTTTGAAACTGGAGTCGACTTCCGTTTTCCTAGTAATTTCTAGGGTCTTACGTGCAAAATGGAAGATCAGAACTTCCATCAATATAAGGATGAAGTATTTGAGCCCTCCTACATAGAAGATACCAAATCCTTCAGAGGTAACATCCTGAAGCAATCCACCAACATTGGAAGTAAATGATAAAGGTCCCTCCAAACCAAAGCTGCTAACTAAGGAGAAAATTACACTCAAAAACTTGAATCCAACCACCAATCCCAAAATCACAAAAATTCGTGTAGCCCAGCCATAGGTCCAGAATCCATCCCAAATACGATGTTCCTTGATAAAATCTATTGCTTTTCGTTGTGTTTGAAGACCTAATTTAAAATGCTGAAAGGCTTGTACTAATAAATTCGATGCAGACATGGGTACAAGGTAATTATTTTTGGTTTTTGACAATAGAAACCTCGTAACTTTTATGTTAGATTGAAAAAAACGCCTGGCAAAACCAGGCGTTCATAAAAACTATACTAAAACAACTGCACTATCTTTAAGGTATTTGTTGTACGGTATTACGTTTATTCCATGCGGCGCTGCGGTCTGCTGCATCGGTTGCTCCATCAAGGTTTAAATCCGATCCGAGGTAGCCGGTCTGGTTTCGTACGTTCCAGGTTTCGCTTCGGTCGGCGGCATCAACAGCGCCATCAAAAGTAGCATCTCCCATGTGCAATACCGATTTTGACCCTTGAGTCGCTCTGGCATTGTTACCAAAAACTGGAGTAGAGGGATTCGTGAAATCAATAAGCTGGTCATCATTTAAGGTGACACCGTTTAGACTGGTCACGCTAAGGTGGTTTCTGTGGGCAATAGTGATGTGGTAATTGCCACCTGTTTTACCGGCAAAAAATACAGGAGATACGCCATTTACTGACACCACTTCCCCATCCGCCTGCAGTAGGGCAGATTGAGACTCGACAACTGTTGTGCTTCCTTGTGCTCTTAACTCGACTAATACCCAATCAATAATAGCATTTCTGCCACTTTGATTTTCAAGAACAGCTGGGGAGACCGTTTCTCCACCACCTCCTCCGGTATGTATGTATCCGAGAGCAGTAAAAGGTTCCATAGTTGGTATTTCCTGATTTACTCGAAGGTCATCAAACATACTACTAGAATTTACATTAAAAGGACCTTCCAGGAATGCTTTTATCTTCGTACCGTCCTCTGCAAGTGATTCTCCATTAGAAGAACCGCCTCCACCACCACCAGAAAAAGAGTTGACCAACATCCGAGCAGCGTTGACCGTAGGGTTGTTAAAGTAGTCATAGGATTGATAGGTCCATTCTGTTGTAAGTAGTGGACGTGGTGCAATTATGTTGTCTATCACGATCACATCCGCAGGTGTTAGCGTGGCGGGATCAGGGAAAACCAAGCCGGGCGTTACCACTTTGTAAAAAGATAATTCCGTCGGAGAAGTCAAGGGCGTAAACCCATAAGTTGTAAGCAGCTGGTTTACATCCTCATACTCTTTATCTGTAAAGTAATGGAAGACCTCTACATTACCATTTGAAGGTTGGGTGGTTGGTGTAACTTCCCAGTAGCGATCTAGAACAACTCCTCCAGTAGGGTTGGTAATAAAACTTGTACCTGGAGCATGGTAAGTTGCTGTTGTACTATTCACTTTGATTTGAACACCATTGTCAGGTACAACAGCTCCACTGGTTCCAACATTAAGCGATAGTAAAAGATTCCCATTACAATCACAAAAAGACTGATTTCCTGCTGCGTCTATCATCGAATAAGAAGACGTGTAGGTGCCTGGTGCTGTAGGAATAGAAGACGTTCTTGGGTCGCAGGTGGTTCCATATTCAAGTGCACCTGGATCATAGGTGCCATTGGCAAGTCGTTCATTACCGTTATAGTCTAAAGGATATTGGCTTCCAATAGCTGCATCTCCGTAACCTACTGCGGTTGAACTGCAAATCAAATTTAGGTTGTCGTCCAGGTTTCCCTGAATGTCATCGGCTCCATCAAGGTCCGCAAACAAGGGGCCGCTGAAGTTCGGGTTGATATTATTAGTTAGAATTCCAGTAGTGGTTGAGCCTTGGTTTATTCCTATATAACCACCGTAAAAAATATTGTTGGAGAATCGCCATACTTTTTTACCATTTGCCATTAAGGCAGCATAAATACCTACAGTTCGGTCTGCTGAGTTCGGCCCAGTATTGACCGTAGTGTTGTGGTGGAAGTTGAAATTCATAGAGCCATGCCCTTCTGCATAAAACCCGATCATTCTGTGCGAGCCACCGCCTAGTACTGTATTCCCATTAAAAATGTTATTTACAATAAGCGTCTCCATGGTGCCATCATGTTGACCATAAAAATACATAGCTGGAAAACTTGAGCCTGCTTCATTCATACCAAAATAGCAATTTTCAATAACGGGACTCGTTTCTCCAAAGTAAGAAGAATGAGCGCCCAAACCAGGAGCGATCTCCCCGGTATTGTTGATGATTTTGCAATTTCGGATGGTCGGATTACAAATACCACCATCCTTACCGTTGAGTAGTATTCCGCCACCAAGCGTATTGAGCGGATAGGTATGATTGATAAAATCTTCTGTTCTTCCATTTTGGATAGTGAATCCATCAAACACTGTGTTTTCTACATTGTCCCAAAAAGTTACTACATGGAATGAATTGTCGGAGCTATCTCCAACCATACCAATGTCTCCATCCAAAATAGTTTCAAATATATTAATCTGCCGGGTTTCGCTAGAGAATTCTGTACCCCGGAAGCCACCAAGTATTTTGACGTCTGATTTGTCTATGAAAAAAGTAGCCTCTCGTGGCTCCACTCCGTCTCCATCCATATCTATTGGAACAGAAGGGTGATAGGTGCCTTGGGCGACCCATACTTCATAACCGCGATGTACATTGGTCAACGCGGTTGACAAATCTGTGTAGGCATTGCCCCATGAAGTCCCGTCGTTTGCTCCGCTAGTAGAGACTTGTCGCACGTAAACAATAGCCCTGTCTGCTGATGGTGCACCATATTCATAAGCTCCTATATCTACAGCAGAACCAAAAAAGCGAGCATTGCATGCCAGATCACTATATGCCTCAGGAATCACGATCGAGTCCATCCCTCCATTAATCGCCTCAGAAAAATCAAACTGGTACTGAGGGACAAGTGAGTAGTCGTCATCCAATGTTCCATATGTATTGTCAGGGCCTGCACCGTCGTATCCAGTACCTACCTGAGAAAAAAGTGGGTTGGTAGTGTGGTTGTTTGTCCCAGGAATTGTGCCGCCTGTGTTTGTAATATTATTGTTACCGGAAATTCCTCCTTGAATTTCGTTTGATGGATGTCCCCAGACAATTGAGTTGTTAAGAACTGCTTGTGTTGGTGATTTAGCACCACCAGAACTGGAATGGATTCCTTTGCCTGAATTGAACGCTACCACGGTATTTATCAGGTGGGCTTTTGAGTTGTTAGAAACATTTGGAAGATTCCAGGACCTTCCTTCGATGTACAATGCTGCATCCGGGCAGGTATTCCCTGAAATCACACAATTGTAGAGAAACATACTTGCATCGAAACCGCCCCATCCTGTCAAACTTGCAATTGCTCCACCAGCATAGTTGGCTGTATTACCAAGGAACTTACAATTGTAAAATGTGGTAACATTTCTGCCTTGGAGGTCAGAAACGCTTACATAACCACCGCCAGATTGACCCGCAAAATTGTCGATGAATATGCAGTTCCTGAAGGTAGGACTGGATACTGCGAATGTCGCATTCACATCATTGTAGACTCCTCCGCCTGAGCTGCCAGAAGTACCACGGCCTTTTGTGATGGTTACACCATCAAGCAGAAACTTAGTTCCAGTTTCTAGCATGTACATCACCCGATAAGTGTTGTCGGTATCGTCTCCAATCACCCCTGTGTCTCCACTTAGGATGGTAATGTTTGCTTTGTGATCTCGCTCTTCTTTGGTGGTCTCTGTTCCATTGAATCCTCCATAGATTTGTATGCCTTTGTACTTGATGGTGAAGTATTTGGTGCGCGGGTCAGCAGGGGTGGGAGAGTTGTTTGCATCCCTTGTCGGATGGTAGGTGCCGGCAGCTACCCAAATCTCATCGTCTGTAGCGGAAGCGTTGATGGCCAATTGGAGTTCGGTGTAAGCGTCTGTCCAGGAGGAGCCATCGTTTGCGCCTGTGGCGTCGATATCTACAAAAAAGGTAGTGGCATTTGCTTTCTGGAAAGTTGCGATCATAAATATGACTGCAAAAAATAGGTTCGTTCTCATCGCGTAGTTTTTATTGGTAAATAATCAGGGGAGTATAAAGTAGCCTATACTCAATGGTTCTTTAGATTGATCTACCACAAACATATGGGAAATGATTAATGTATGAAAAATGGATTTCCGAAATGGAACTTTGGGTTGACAAAAGGGAAGAATAATGTAAAAATTGTTAATAATCAGTAGGTAACGCAGAATTGATTTACCAATAAAAAAATTGGCTAATCGGCTAACCCGAATAAAATTTGATTAGAATTAAAAAATATTGAAATGAAAAGGAAGGGGAAAATCGACTAAAGATTCTTGTCGATCAATTTTTTGGAAGGAGTAGGTAATGCCATTGGTTTTCCGGTCATGACATTATCAATAACCTGGAGATAGAACTCCGTAATAATGGCGTCGTCGAAGAGGTTGACGGCCATTTCTCTGCTTTTCTGACCCATGGATTGTCTTTCCTCTGATGGGATTTCGATCATAGTGACCATTGCCGAAGCTAGCGCAGTGGCATCTTTTAAAGGTACAATCAGACCGTTTGATCCATGGTCTACTGTCTCGCGGCAGCCTGCAGTATCCGTCGTTATTATCGGTTTGCCCATTGCCATACCTTCGAGGATCACTTTCGGAAGACCTTCACGATAAGAGGGAAGGGTGACGACGTCTGACTTTTTGATGTATTTGCGAATATCGTTGGTGGTACCTTGATATTGAATGTATTCTTTATCAATCCATTCGACAAGTTGGTCTCGGGAAATGGTGGACGGGTTTTGGATATCTAGTTCACCGATGACCCAAAATTGCGTGTCGGGGTATTGTTTTTTTACAATTTTAGCAGCTTCTACAAATTCGACGATTCCCTTGTCGTAAAGGAGTCTGGCGATGAAGGTGAAAACGAGGTGTTTGTTTTCCTTCGATTTTGTAGGGCGGTAGTGGCTGGTGTTAATTCCGCAGCCTTTTACGGCGATTGCTTTTTGTTGATTGACTAGTTTCTTTTTTATGAATAACGCGCGGTCGTCTTGATTTTCGAAGACGACTTTGTTTGCAAAGCGGAAGGACAATTTGTAGAGTTGGTTGGCGATAGACTTTAGTAGTCCTTCTTTCAGGAAAGTATAGCCAAGGCCTGTCACCACACAAATTGATTTGACGTTTGCCAATTTGGCGGCGATATTTCCGAAGATGTTAGGTTTGATGGTGTAATGAATCACCAAATCCGGTTTTTCTTCCGAATAGATTCTAAACAGTTCCCAGACCAGGGATAAGTCTCTGGTAGGTAATGTACTTTTTCTGGAAAGTGATTTTAACGGAATATGTTTGTCGCAGTGAAATTTGTCCAGATGTGCAATGTATTCATCTACAGGAGCAATCACAATTACCTCAAAGCCTTCTGACTTAAATTTTTGCAGAAGGTTGAGCCTGAAATTATATACATTCCAGGATGAATTGGCAACAATTGCTATTTTGTATCTTTTGCGCATACTAGTTTTGCAGTACTTTTGCTAACTCTTCAAAGTTGGGATTGGAGGCATTCATACTAAATGATTTTCCAGCCACTTCGAAGGTTGTCTCTTTTTTCATTCCTATAAAAATCAGGGACGTGATAAACTTGTATGGCAAAAAAATAGAAGTTAACACCACACTTATAAAACGTAACCCAAGGTTGTATAAACAAATCAATCCCCATGCCACCATTAAAATCGGTTGGTTAAGGAAAAATGCGAAATACAAGAGAATCGAAGCTAATATCGCTAAAATATATTTCTTTTGCACGAAAAAGTAACCACTAAAATACCCACTTCGAACAGATTTGATCATAGATACCAGGAAACCTATGTTTTTGAATGGCAAAAGATAGTTTAAAATTTTTGACTGTATCTCTTTGTAATTGTGGTGTTTATATGCAGGAATCGGGACTTGCGTTATTTTGTTTTCTCTGTAAATCTTGGCGTAAAAATCGGATTCTTCTTCATCCAATAAATCTGAACTAAATTTTACATTTCTTATTAACGCTTTGTCTATCATCAAAAATCCGCCTGGCCGTTTGACCGGTTCTACTGTTTCTATTTGATCGAAGGTGCTGTTTTCCTTTACCAGTTTTGTTTGTTGATAGGTAAGTTCGTGCCGTTGACCTCGAAGGGCTCGGTATTTTTGATAGTAGTTTTCTGAAGCAGTAAACCAATGTTCATTCAACTCCATATCGCCATCTAGAAACAACAGTGCATCGTAGTTTGCCGCTAGCAAACCCAGATTTCTTCCTAATGCAGCCGAAGTAAATCCTTTAGTGATTTTTATTGTTTGGCAATCTTGTTTGTTAGCGATATCAAGGGAATTATCCTTGGAGATCGCGTCGACATAAATCAATTCGTGATCCGTGATAAATGGAGTGTTGGTGATCGCTTTTTTGACAGATGTGATACACAAATCGAGCGTTTTAGCACTATCCTTGCCAATTATAATCACGCTCAACTTCATGTTTGTCATTGGCTGTTTTGGTGTTTTATCTGCTGCCGTTTTAAGTTTAGCAAATTGAGCTTTTGGATAACGGGGTTTTTAAGATGATGCTGAAATTGAAGTGTTCTTTCCTGGAGTGCTTGCCCCAGATTTTGGTCTGAAAAACCGCCTTGCTCATAAACAATCAACGGATCATCTATTTTCACCGCAAAGGATTCCTCATCAAAAAAGTAAATCTCCATCAATAAATCGAAGTCTGCACTTACTTCATATTCCGTGCGAAAATTCAACATGTTCAGTTTTGCTCGATTGTACAAAACCGTTTGATGGCAGACATTGGTGAAAAGGCCTTTACTGTAAATTTTTTTCTGCTTCTTTTCTTGAATACCTTTCTCATTTCGGAGATACAGATCACTGTAAACAAGGCTGGTGGAAGTATTCGCGGAAGCTAAAAAAGTAGCTAATGACTCTTTGTCCTTGTATTCGTCTCCGGCATTGATAAATTGCACCCAATCACCATTTGCCAAGGCGAGTCCCTTGTTCATGGCGTCATAAATGCCCTTGTCGGGCTCACTGACCAGGTGGGTAATTGCTTGGGTGTGTTTTTTTAAAACGGCTTGGCCAGCTTCCATAGATCCGCCATCGATGACAATCAGTTCTTTGTTGGGGTAGGTTTGCGAACTGATGCTTTTGAGGGTGGCTTCAAGCTTTGCGGGCTGGTTCAGAACCACTGTGATGATGGTGACTAGTGGAGATGCAGCCATTCGACTCACGTTTTATTTAGTTGATATTGGGGAGTTCTAGAATGGATTCCTGAAAATGGTCACTTTTTTTGATTGTCAAAATGTTGATGATAAACAACACCCCGATCAATCCAATTATAAAAGGACATCAATCCACATAGACTTCAATTACAGGGCGTAGCCGCCTTTCTTTAAGTATTTTTCTTTTTTGAAAATTTGGGTGTCATGAGCGACCATTTCTTTGACAAGTGCCTGGAGGTCGTATTTGGGTTCCCAACCTAGTTTAGTTTTGGATTTTGTTGGGTCTCCGATTAGTAGTTCGACTTCTGTAGGGCGGAAGTATCTTGGGTCTACGGCGACCACTTCTGTGCCTGTTTCGATTTGGTATTCTGAGTTGGTGCAAGAGACGACATAGCCGACTTCTTCTTCGTTTTCTCCTTTGAAAGCTACTTCGATCCCTACTTCTGCAAATGCCATTTGTACAAACTTGCGGACGGTGGTGGTGACTCCAGTTGCGATTACGAAATCCTCTGCTACGTCTTGTTGTAGGATTCGCCACATTGCTTCGACATAGTCTTTGGCATGTCCCCAATCTCTTTGCGCGTTGAGATTTCCGAGGTACAGTTTTTTCTGCATGTTGAGGCCGATTTTCGCGACGGCTCTTGTTATTTTTCTGGTGACGAATGTCTCTCCTCTCCTAGGACTTTCGTGGTTGAACAGGATGCCATTACAAGCAAACATGTTATAAGCTTCCCGGTAATTGACGGTGATCCAGTAGGCGTACATTTTTGCGACTGCATAGGGCGATCGTGGGTAAAATGGGGTGGTTTCTGATTGTGGTACTTCTTGTACCAAACCGTACAATTCCGAAGTGGAAGCCTGGTAGATTTTGGTTTTGCCCGTCAATCCTAACAATCGAACGGCCTCCAAGACTCTCAGGGTACCCAGGCCATCAACATTGGCTGTGTACTCTGGTGTTTGAAAACTGACGTGGACGTGCGACATAGCAGCCAGGTTGTAAATCTCGTCTGGCTGTACTTCCTGGATAATGCGAATGATATTGGTAGAATCTGTCAGATCTCCGTAGTGTAAGATGAAGTTGCGGTTGTCGACATGCGGATCTTCATAGATATGATCAATCCTTCCGGTATTAAACATAGAGCTACGGCGCTTGATGCCATGTACTTGATATCCTTTTGCAAGGAGTAATTCTGCCAGGTAGGCGCCGTCTTGGCCGGTTATTCCTGTAATTAAAGCTACTTTCATTAGACTTTTGGTAATTTTTCCAAAATAGTATACATGCGATTTGCTAGTGTTTTTCGTTCAAAATCAGCAGCCAATTTTTCGCATCCTATTTGGCATTTTTTATAAAATTGTTGATTACTCTGGATTTCTTTTATCTTTTCAAGCAAGTCATTTTTATTTTCTGGCTCGAAACATATTCCAGCACCATAACTTTCGATTATTTCTTTCGATTCTCCCTCTACACCTAAAAGGATTGGTATTTTCATTGCGGCACATTCAAATATTTTTGACGGTATAACGGTCTTAAACGTATCTGATTTTTTTAGTGGGACTAGGGAAAGGTCAACTATGCTAAGATAGTTCATGACCTCACTTTTAGGAACAGAACTCAGCATGGTTACATTCTGCAGCTGCAATTTTTCTTTTAGTTGAACTAATTTTTCTTTTTCTGCGCCGTCTCCAATAAAAAGGAAATGAACATTGGGATCTACCCCATCTACACTATTTAAAATGAAATCAAGTTTGTGTGCCATTCCGTGCGTGCCCAAATAACCAATGATAAACTTGCCCTGAAGTCCTAGGGAGGCGATAAGTTCTTCGTTTTTGTCCACTGGAAAAAACTTGTTTGCATTCACCCCATTTTTTATGACATTAATCTTTGCCGCAGGGATATTTCTGTCGATCAAGTTCTTTTTAAAAGCATCGGTTACCACCACAACTCTTTTTGCTTTTCTGTATAGAAACAGTTCTAGCTTTTCGAGCCAGGTAATCACAAAACTATCTTCTTTAATGGCGTTAACGGCTTTGATGGATTCCGGCCATAGGTCGCGGACTTCCATTACCCATGGTCGTCTTTTGAATACAGAAGAAAGGTATCCACTAACTGCTGTAAAAAACTGTGGAGAGGTGGCAACAATTAAGTCTGTTTTGACAAAAAGACTTGCCCAGAAGCCCATAAAAGCAAAACTTAGGTAGTCAAGAATTCGTTTTGCAAACCCTTTATTCGAAGTAATATAGCTCCAAACTCTAATTACTTTTATTCCTTGAATAGTTTCTTTCTGGTAGATTTTGTTTTTGTAACCTTCGTATACTTTCCCTTGAGGAAAATTCGGCGCGCAGGTAATAACAGTTACGTCTGCTCCTTTTTTTACCCACTCTAAGCAATGCTCGTACGTACGGTTAGCTGGTGCATTTACTTCGGGAATGAAATTATCCGTTAGAAATAGAATTTTCATTAAATTGAATGTATGAGTTTAAATTTCCTGCAAAGGTAATAATAACTTTTTGTGCTTCCTGAAGTTTGTTGAACTCTGCTGCAAATTTATAAGATTCCAACTTAATCGCAGTGGCTCCATCCCATTTTATTGTTGCGTTAGCAGCAGTCAATACGTTATCTATAAGTTCGACTTGGGCAGTCGGGTGAAAGTGAAAGTATGCTTTACCAGAAGTACCCGGTTTTGCGGATAGTTGATCTTCAATCCTTATGTTGTTTTGTGTGGTAGAAAAGCTTCTTGTGTGTAACACTCCTATTTCCTTGTAGCCATTATGTGTCGCAGTGATGTTGTTTTCAGTTGCCTTTAGCGCAGTGATTTTTGCTCGTTTCGCCACTCGAAAGCTCCCCCAGATTTGAGACTGTTCCTGATCATTGACGGCAACTGTATTGTGAGAACTCGTGCTCCGTTCTACTTGTCGTTGGTCATTTGCTTCATAGGTCGATATTCCGGTATCTACTATGAATGGCTGCTGATCTACCTGAACCACAAAATTGAAGGTGTCACTATGGGCGTGTCCAGGCAGGTAATCCGGGCCAATATCGCCCACGTCTACAATCATTTCAAATCGGTTGCCGTCCATTTTTCGATAGCCGGACCCATTTAGTTTTGTATTGGTTGGTGTGATATTCAGTTGCTTGGCGTAGGAGAATAGCTGCTTGCTTGATGGTGCGACGTTTACTGCGCTATCGTTCAATCGGGGGACTGTCCCGTTTGCAAACGTCATTGCCTGCAGCCAACCGAGCATTTTGCTTGCCACTTCCGTCAGGAAAGTGTTTATTATTTTTTGATCTTCCACCTGCCGCACCAATTGGATACAATCCAACACTCGATAAAGCATTAGTTGATGATACATTGGACTACGCTCGAAATGGCCGCCGTCATCTAGTGTTTGTTCTTCCAATTGCTCCTTGAGTAATTGGTAGGCTTGTTTTATTCGATGTTCATCGTTGAAATAAACGCCCGCGAACAATAAACAAAAACCATTTTCCAATAAATGGTTTCCTAGTAAATGATATTCAAGATTGTCTTCTAGTATTTTTAACTGGCAGAATATTGAATTATCAATTTCCGTATCCTGAATATTGTTTTGTACAATAAATTTAATCCAATTTATTATCCGTAAGGAAATCGGAAAAGGTTCAAGTCCGTCCTTGAGATTTTTGGTTTGTTTTATATGAGTACGAATAAGCTGAAGGCCTGATGGTGTATTAATATCTGGCTGGTGTAAAAACTCGAAGTAATTAAGATTATAAGTCCACAATTTGCCAAACTGGGGATAGTTCCAGTCAATTTCTGCGTCAAACCTTTTCTCAAGATTTAGAAAATGAAACGTCTTGGCAGTTGTCCAGGTTTTTAAATGGGGAAAGGGTTGGGTGAAGTTTAAGTTTTGAGTACCCTTTTTTGTCAAATTGAAATTATAGCTAAACCCGGTAATTTTTCTTACCCTTCGCCGAAGCATATACTTCAACCGATAGCCAATTTGGCGGGATTTTAAGTACCGGAGTGTATGGAAATAGAGCTTTAGTTTATCTAACATCTATCCACTTTCCCTGCTTCAAGGATTCTACGGCGGCAATCGACGCTCTTGAGGTATTGATTACTTCATCAAATGGAATTGT
>CALLWB010000067.1 GCA_938016265.1 uncultured Saprospiraceae bacterium | reverse complement strand
TTGTAATTGGTGCGGTAGTTTGCACTGGAACTGCTGCAGCAACAACTGGTTGTGGAACCGATGTTGGGTTTGGTGCATGTCCGTTTGTTGAACCAGTATTGGCAGTTACGAAACTGACGATTTCTGCTAGTGTTCTTAACTCGGTCAATTCGTTGGGATTGATGCCGGACATCTCGGGATGTTTCTTGGTTAAGGCACCAAATATTTCTACTCGTTTGATGGAATCAATACCTAGGTCGGCTTCCATATCCATTGATAATTCTAGCATTTCTGCTGGGTAGCCCGTTTTTTCGCTGACTACTTCTAGGAGTGAACTCGTCAATGTTTCCAAGTTCATCCCTGTTCCATTGGAAGGCGGAGGCGGCGGTGGTGCCACCATAGTTGCTGTCGCTTTTCCATTGGTGCCATTGACTAAAGTCGTTGTGTTTTTTGCACTTGATCCATTTGTCCCATTTTTCGCAAAATGTACGTTTGGATCAACTTGTGTACTGCTGTTTGTCGCTACTGGAGCTGTACTAACTACACTATTTTGGTTGCTCATTTGTTGAGACAGAATATTCAGTAATTGTTGCGACTGTTTATTTTGTTCATTCATAAACCGTTCAAATATCGCAAGGGATTTTGTTTGATTGGTTTGAAATGAATCGATGGTGGCTTGTAATAATTGGAATACTTCCTTATTCATAATTTCTTCTTCATTTTCTAGATGAGTAGAGGTCAAACTTGTTGATGGTGTTGGGACGATTTTTTCGACAGTGACGATTTTTTCTACAATTTTCGTCTCGCCTCCAGTTATCTTAAACCCATCGGTTAAGTGGTCTTGATATTTTTTTTGCGTAGCGGCAGAAACATAGTTGTTACCGCTCAGTGCTACCGTTAATTTTGATTTTGGTGGAAGGGCGGTTAGTTCTTTTTTGTAAGGATCAATATTCGATAGTGGCAGGCCGAGTACCTGCAATTGCAGTGCAGCTTGGCGGAATTGTAAGTCGCTATCTTTTTTAGCGCTCGCATTTATGGCAATTGCTGCATGTTCTTTTCCTGCTAAGATATTTCCTACCAAGTTGGTCAGAATTCCCTTAGGACCAAACTCTACAAAAATCCGACCTCCTGCATCGTAGATATTCTCGATTTGATTTTTGAAGCGTACCGGATTTAAAATCTGATTCTTAAGGATTGATTTTAAATCATTTAGATCACTAGGATAAGCAATCCCAGTGGTATTCGAATAAACAGGAATTTGGGGCGCAGTAAAACTTTGACTGTCTACAAATTTGGAGAAAGGCAGTTGCGCGTGTTTTACAAACTCAGTGTGAAAAGCAGCGGAAACTGGAAGTTGGACCACAGAAAAGCCTTGTGTTTTCAATTGCGTTTCTGCTAATTTGATAGCAGCAGTGCTCCCTCCCAAAACTACCTGATTGTTCGAATTGATGTTTGCAATTATGACACCTGCTATCCCATTGATGGCTTGCTGAACTTCTGCTTCCGGTGCTTTTACGGCTAGCATTGCACCGGCATCCTCTGATGTATTTTGAATGGCCATGGCGGCTCCACGCGTTTTTGCTAACTTCAAGAAGGTAGCATCGTCGTAAGCGCCAGCGGCCCATAAAGCGGTCAATTCTCCAAAGCTATGTCCAGCGGTAAATTGAGGAGTGAACCCAGCATTTTGCAGGGTTTTGAACTGCCCCATACTAAATGCACCGATGGCAGGTTGCGCAAATTGAGTTTTAGTCAATTCCAGCTGCTGCTGCACTTTCTCTTCTTTTGAAAATACAGGAATCGGGAAAATACTCTTGGACAATGGGCTTTCGCCACCAGCCTTGTATAAGTCATCTATTTGCGCAAACGTCTGCGAAACGGAAGGAAAAGCATTTGCTAACTCCCTACCCATCCCTACGTATTGTGCTCCTTGTCCTGCAAAAAGTGCCACCACTTTATTAGTTAGTAGATCAACTCCTGAAGGTCGGAAATAAATCCCTTTAGGATGCGTCCATTCCTTCGATGAAAAACCTTGGGCTAAAGCCGTTTCCAGCAAATTGATGCATTCACCCTTAGTCCTTGCTACAAAACCGACACGAGGCTGCTGTTGAACCAATGAAATCGTCTTACTTTGATCGACTAACGCTTTAAAAGTTAATTCACTTTCTGCGCCATTTAGTTTTGCTAAAATATCCTGACATTGTTGCAGTAAAGCTGCACCGTTGCTTGCTTGTAAGAGCACCGCTTTAAATGGCTCGTGCAATCTATAATCCGTCTTCCCTTGGCCACTGTACTCTTCCATGGTGATGTGGACATTGATGCCGCCGAAACCAAAAGCGCTCACTCCGCTGCGTCGCGGATGTCCATTTTTAGACCAAGGCCGTGCTTCTGTATTGATATATAAAGGAGAATCTTTGATGTTAAATTTGGAGTTGGGCTGCTCGACATTTATGGTTGGTGGCAATACTTTGTGGTGGAGGGCTAGCACCGCTTTGATGATCCCAGCTGCACCAGCTGCCGATTTGGTGTGTCCAATTTGAGACTTAACAGATCCCAGGGCAATGTGTTGCTTTTTAGGATTGTTGGCGCTGAATACCATATTCATGGAAGTAAACTCTGTCGGATCGCCAGCACCAGTTCCAGTGCCATGTCCTTCTATCAAACCAACCGTAGATGCCGCATAACCCGCATCTTCGTACGCGCGATTCATCGCCAAAGCTTGCCCGGAAGGACGTGGCGCATAAACGGATTTGAAACGGCCATCACTGGAGGTTCCTACTCCTTTTATCACGGCGTAGATTCGGTCTCCGTCTCTTTCTGCATCTTCCAATCTTTTTAGGACCAGCATGCCCAAGCCTTCACCGATCAACATGCCATCTGCTTTGTCGCTAAATGGGCTGATGTTTCCTGATTTTGAAAAGGCAGGTGTTTTACTGAACGACATGTACATAAATGGGGAGTTGTCGGTATCTACTCCGCCCGTCAACATCATATCGCATCGGCCTTCTACCAGCTCGCTCAATGACATTTTGATGGCGCTCAATGATGCAGCACAGGCCGCATCGACGACACTATTGATGCCTCCTAAGTCAAATCGATTTGTTATACGACCTGAAATCACATTTCCTAGTAGGCCAGGAAAGGCGTTTTCATTCCACCCGACATAGGCGGTTTTCATTTTCTCTATGATCTTTGGAATATCTTCTTCTACGATTCCGCTTGCGCGTAAGGCGCGTTCCCAAATTGGGTATTGTAGTCTGGCGATTAGTGGTGTGATCAGTTTTTGTCCACCGCCTACTCCAAGTAATACGCCTGTTTTCTCCTTGAGTTCTTTGGTAAAACTAGCCGATTTTTGTCCGTATCCTGCATCTTCGAAGGCATCGCGTGCAGCGACTAAGCCTAGCAATTGAGAAGCATCAGTCACTTCCAAAATGTTTGGGGGCAACCCAAATTCCATTGGATTAAAATCTATTTCTGGAAGGAAACCACCACGTTTGCAATACGTTTTATCCGGAGCTGTCATGTCTGCATCGTAGTAATCATCGATGAGCCATCGATTGGCAGGTACATCGACTATGCTATCTCGAGATTGGATGATATTGGTCCAAAATTCTTCGACGTTTTTTGCATCTGCAAACATGGCAGATAAGCCGATGACGGCAATTGGTGTTTTCTTTAAAGAGGAGTTCAGATTCATCAATCTATATAGTTTTAAACAAGTTGTTTGTACTGATAATTTTAAATGGTCACCTTAAAAAGTTCTTCTTGAATTTGTAGCAATTCTATTCCTTTTGCGGTGCATTGTCCTCTGAGATAAGGGACCATTATTCCGAAGGTCAATCGTTCTTTGCTGAATTCAGAGACGGGAAATTGTTCGTTGTCCTTTAGCAATTTGAGTAGGGCTAACACTGTTTTTCCGACCACTTCGATATCCATGTCTTTTAGGAAAATGCCGTCTTGTATTCCCTCAGCGGCCAATTCAACTAATTGTTGATGGGCATAATTTCCATTTCTTTCGTAGGACTCATTTAATAATCCTGGATAGTAGTGGATGATGTCATTAAAAAAGTTAGGGTTGATTTGATGGGCGCGGCGGACTATTTTTTGATGCAAATAGCCCATTGCTTCGATCACATTGTCTGCTGACTTTATGGTCTCTTCATTTTCTTTGCGAATTCTGGCATTGTAGACATCTAGGCAAGCAGTAAGTAAGGTTACTTTGTCTTCAAAGTGATTATAAATTGTTCTTTTAGAAGTACGTAGCTCCTTGACAATTCGATTTATGGTAATGGTTTTTACGCCATTTTGCATGAATAATCTAGTTGCTGTTTCTAAGATGAGTTCTTTTGTAATCATATATCAAAGGAATAAATAGCACCAAGTGGTAATTTAAAAGTTCTACTGTTACCGCTCAAAGAAAAGAAGAAATAATTGGATTTCATATTTTCTACTCTTATTTAAATGTTAATTTTGTTTTTAGTACTTGGAAAAACAGATATGACGATAACGATTTATAGAGCGAATGCTCTACTATTTCTGAAAAAAAAAGAATTGCCTCAACTATTGGGCTTGTTGCCTACGACTATGCATGAAAGGGCATTACGTTATCGTAAGGATCAAGCAGCTTACAATTATGTGATTGGTCGATTGTTGTTGAAACAAGGGCTTTCGGATTTTGATCTTTCTTCTGATTTAGAGGAGATTGAGTATCAGGAAACAGGGAAGCCTTTTTTGCCAGCTGTTAATTTTAATATTTCTCATTCGGCGGATCAGGTGATTTGTGGTTTTTCTGAAGACGGAGCATTGGGGATTGATATAGAGAAAATTCAGCCGATTTCTTTTGATGATTTTACCTCCATGTTTACTCCAAAAGAATGGTTTTCTATAAAAGGTGCAGTGGATCCAATGCGTTCATTTTATTGGTATTGGACGCGAAAGGAGAGTATCATTAAAGCATTGGGGTTGAAGTTGGACTATTTGCATCGGATTGAGTTGGATGCTTCGCTGGATCATTTTGAAATTGATGGGCGTCGTTGGTTTTTGAGGGATTTGGTGGTGGCGGATGGCTATTTGGGGGCGGTTTGTAGTGAGTGTGCGGTTGGTCGGATTGATTATTTGGAAGTTTGGGAATTTTTGTAGGTTTAAAAAGGCTTTAGCTCCATGTAAAACTAGATATGAAAGATTTATTTACATTGATATCAGGGTGATTTTAGAAAAGAAAGCCAGGAAATAAATAGTAATACCAAGGGATTGGCAAGCTACTAACATCAGATCAACCATTCTTTCTTCAATAATGTATTAAATTAAAGTTCTAAGAAAATTCATAGCGAATTGTTTAACGTTTATTACTTTATGATCTTATACTAGCATAACACTATAAACGTATTGAAAGTTACTACAAAACAAGGATGGATTATTAATTGGAATACAACCTATATCACTAACATTAACAATATGAAATTTAACTTTTTTAAAAAGAAAAAACCGCCCATCGATATTAAAGAAGAATGGAATACTATCGGGAGCAATTTTGCTAAGGAGGTCAATGAAATGGTCGAATTTGGAGAGAAACATGGTTGGGAAAACTGGAAAGGAAAAGAACCTAAGGACAATAGAGACCACTTGGCAGATGAAGTGTATCGCCTGTTAAAACAAGCAAATAAGAATAATGCTATTGCTGAATTTCGACGAGACTTTCCTCCAGCTCATTCTCCTTTCGTAAAATTCTTTGAATCTAAGGGGCAAAGTATCGAGCAATTGCACTTCATCGAAAACGAGAAAATAGTCTTTTTGACGGGTACCGCTTATCAAAAACGACAAGCGTATCTATTGAATGGAGAAACAGCAACACCCCTCGATTCTTCAATTGATGCTATCGGAAAGTCAAAGCGGAATAACGTGTTTTCCATATTATCAAACAATAAAATTGTTACTACGCAAGGCTGGCAAGGAAGTATTATAGAGACCTTCGAACTAACAGATACCAAAGGACTAGGAGCAACAGACATCCTCCCATTCAATGATGGACGCCAAATTCTTTTGACCACTTCAGAAGGAATTTATATTATATCAAAAGAAGGAGAAACTATGATTCATCCAGTACCTGACATCCACGATGAGGAATGGGAACCAAGGATGGATATGGAAAATGCCACTCTATCAAACGACAATAAATATATTGTAGCAGGGGATCAAGATACAGACCACCGAATATTAGATCAAAACGGAAAACAAATAGGAGAAATTGGATCACAATCATCTTATCCGCACTACTGCCTCTTTTCAAAGGATGATGAACAGTTAATCACTAACTCCTGCCATTTTTATAATGGAATTACGATAGGAGTTTCTACCGCTAATATCGAGGGCTTAAAGATAGAAGCCTACGAAGAAAGTGATGATTACAAAACAATCAATGAGGAAATGCGCGTTTATGCAGGTTTAGCTACAAAAGACCTGTATATCCTAGGGGATGCTTATGGATATATTAAAGCCTTCAACAAAGAAGGCGTTTGCAAATGGCGGCATTTTTTAGGTTCTACGATTGGAGGTCTTGCTATTTCTGATAATGAAAAGACCTTGTGGGTAGGTTCTTGTACTGGAATGATTCATAAATTGAGACTTGACAGCGGGCATAGGGACAATCATACTATAGGAAACGGCAATCATTATGAAGAATTTAGGTTGATTTTATGGAAGGAGGAACCTATTCTATTGTGGTAAAAAACGTCTCCGATTCCTGGTTCCTTCGTACGCAAAAAGATAACTCAGCATTCCAATAAAAAAAAGCAACGTCACCGCATCCGCAAACGGGAAATGTGCTGTTGGCTATGGAGCAGCGTCTTCAGAATTAGAACGATTTCAAACATTTATTTATAAGGCATTAAAAAAGGAAGGATTCCTCCTACTAAAAGAAGGGGAAGATTATTACGGATATCCATAAACAAAGTGTCCTTTTTCTGTGCTAGTTTCGAGGAATAAACAACGAAACTTTCAATCATTAACCAAATAATCTCATTTATAGGAATATATCTAGTATCTTGCGCTTTATTTTATAATGTTTAACAATATATCAACAATGAGCGAGGGTACAGTAAAATTTTTTAACGACAGCAAAGGATTTGGATTCATTACACCAGACAATGGTGATAGAGACGTTTTTGTTCATGCAAATGGCTTAAATGGACTTGAAATCAGAGAAGGCGATAAAGTCTCTTATGATGTCGAAGAAGGTAAAAAAGGATTGAATGCAGTAAATGTTTCTATTTTGTAACAATTGCTTCTTTCTAAAATTATTAAGGCCCTTTAAACTTGTTTAATGGGCCTTTTTATATTGGGTTTTACATCATAAGGTTGCTCCACGATATAAAAAGCTTTTTAAGATAAGGACACCATTCCTAGCAAAAACTGCATCTATAAAAGAAACAGCTCTCCAATGAATAGAAGTCTAACAATAATTCTCCTTTTACTCACAATTTGTGGATTTACCGAGGCAACCGCTCAACACATCATTCAAACAGAAACCAACAACAAAAATCAAGGAAAAATCAAAACGAGCCCCCAATGCAAAAAAGGAATAAAAGCAGCAAAAAAAGATGACAAAAAAGGTGATTGGGGCTTTTACTTTTATGGAAATTACAGCCCTAGATATACAACTTGGGTCCGTGTAGCACAAGAAGAATTACAATTAAAAATAAAAGGCGGAGGTGATATTTCAAGCCAGGAAGGAGATTGCTACAACAGAATAATGAGGGCAAAAATCAAAGAAAAATTTGGAGAAGACGCCTTCAAAAAAATAAACCGTAAAGTAGATAGTCTATATGCTATCGGGCTCGGCGACCGACCAGCAAAATATAAAGGAGAAAAAAAGGAATTCCTAGCCTATATTTACTGCAATCTTCCCGATGAGCTACTTTCTGAAAACAATAACACCCCAACCATCCTCCTACAATTCTCTATCGACAAAGCGGGAAAGGTCATCAACAAAGGAATTGTCAACGAAAATCAATTTGCCGAAACCACACCACACCACGCCGCCATCGCCAATAAAATCGTCAACAACATGCCCGATTGGGATCCAGCCATTGAAAATCAAAAAGCAATATTTTTCGAGACGTACACTTTGCCGATCAAGTTTGCAAAGACTATGAAGGAGAAATATTGTGGGGAGTAGGCAATGCGCTTACTATTCCTTTTGGCTTGGGAAGCTCTTTACTTAAAATGAATAATTGAACCCTGTTAACTCCTCCGATACTTGCCAGAGTTTTTGCGCGACGTCCTTGTCTCTTGAATGAGGGGCAACGGTCGCTTTACCTGGCTTACCTTTCATTTCTTTAAAACCGATGGCGCCGGTGACGATCATTACTTTCCCTTGCAGGTCGGGGATGTTCTTGGTAGTGAAACTCATGGTATAAAATTGTAATCGGTTAATATTCAGCAGGTAATGGCAAGTAGAGGGGTGTTTCTTACCATTCGTTCAATGAAAACGATTCATGATTGTAATGTTTTATATATAAACATACAATTTTATCGTTGATTTTAGGGCTTTGTAGGCTATAAATTTGGAAGGTGGTTTTTGAGGGTTGCTTCTCTAGTCACTTTGATTATTGTTGTGGTGCACATTGTTTGTTTTCACTTTTATTAGGAATATTAAATAAAGAGGTCCTTTAACACTATGTATAATTTTATTTGAAATGTGGTGGAGATTGCGTATGTTTCGGGTAGCAAAAAGTTGTACCCAATAAAATAGAAAAAGTAAATAATGCATTTTTGTAAAAAAACGAACTTTCATGTTTGATATAATGACCTTTATTTTGATTGGTGTTTTAGCTTTTACTCAAAAAGAAACATTTGAGGTAAAATTGTACTTTTATAATGATTGTACGAATAGCGTTGAAATGCTTGACTATAATTTAATCAAATTTGATAGTGGCAATGAGGTTTTGTCTTCTGTGAATTCAAAAGTATCAATTAAATCGGAAGGATTGTACCTTGTTTCGGCAAGTATAATTGAGGGAAATCGCGAAAATAGAGTTAACGATACAATTTATTTGCAGCCTTCACCAAAAACATATATAGATACATTATTCATTCCTAAAATACGATTCACAGTAAATAAAAACTTGCTTGATAAGGATTGGAGTTTTTTCAATTGCGATAAAATATGTACTGGAAAAGAAGTTGATTACCATGCTAATGGGAATCAAAGATTATCAGGTATTTTTAAGGACGGGAAACCGATAGAAGTTACGTATTATAGAGAAAATGGCAGAAAACGATTAAAAAAGAACTATAAACTAGGCCAGATCAATTACCGAAGAATAGAATTCTTTGATTTGGAAGGAAATCTTGAACGTTATGAAATTTGTACAGAAAAGAACTCAAAAATAATTATTAAAGTTTTTGATTCTGAAGGAATGTTTTTGATGAAAAGAATTGAAAACAATTATCATTAAGAATAAAATAAAGAGTACAACAAAAGCAACCACGACCATGCTTCCCATTCGGTCAGCCCGTCGAGGTTGCTAGGACGTTATCCACATGCATAAGAAATAAGAAGATGACTAAAAAAGAGATCGTCGAAGAAATAAAAAATAGAATAGCAAAAGGAGATGTTTATTCGGCAATCGACCTACTGAAAGCGCATGGGAAAGGTATTGAAAATGAACTAGTTATTCATTCCTTCAAATATAGTGATGTCTTAAAATTAGAGCGAATTCGATCATTGACAAGAGAAGAGATCAATTGTGAAAAAACTAAAATTTGCTGGGCTTTACTGGAATTAGCCGACAATATAGATATAAAAGTATCCCCACAATTTGAATTCGACCTTTCTCCAGGATTAGAAGATGCATTGGCCTTAGCGGAATCTCAAAGTAGAAGAGATGGGAAAACGAAGACCTCTACCAAGTACTTTTTTGCTGCTTTACGGAAATTAAAACCGGAATCTTTAAGAGAAATCCTAAATGAAATAGAAGACCAAGAAGGACTTCCAAAATCAATCAGTGATGAAGTACTAGCCATTCCAAGAACACTATCAAGAAGTCGACCGTTGTCAAATTGTTTAGCAGATTCTGTAACTCAACTAAGTGAAATTGCCACCAAATCAGCCCCTATAGAAGTGGAAGACATGTTTATCGATGTCGCTAAATTTGGGAGCGGAAAATCAGTACGGAAATTGAGAAAAAACGGTATAAATGAACAAGTGATTGACGGATTTGTGGAGAAATATCAGGTGGAGATTAAAAGACGAAAATGAATTGGACTTGAGTTTAGTTTTAATGGATTGCTTACCTTTACTTCTGTTGCTTGGATGTTGCCAAGCACAAACAAAAATGAAAAAATGAAAAAACTTGTCCTGCTCCTCTTTGTCACCCTACTCTCCTACTCCACCTACGCCCAATCAGACAACAAAATCAACATTGGAACCATAGAAACCATCGACTCCAAAATACTAGGAGAAGAACGGACCGTTTGGGTCTATTCTCCCGACGAAGGACCTGGCAATATTTTCGGCAAAACAACCTATCCCGTTGTTTATCTGTTAGATGCAAGAAGCAATTTTCATTCTGTCACTGGTATGATCCGCCAGTTAAGTGCTGTAAATGGGAATAATCTGTGTCCTAAGATGATTGTGGTTGGAATATTGAATACCAATCGAGACCGAGACCTGACCCCAAACAAAGGTGACGTCAGTCATCCATATGTCAATGAAAACAGAGCAGCAGCCTCCGGAGGAGGAGCAAATTTTATGGCGTTTATGGAAAAAGAATTGATGCCTTTCATCGAATCAAAATATCCAACAGAACCCTACAAAATGTTGATCGGGCATTCGTTTGGAGGACTTACTGTCATGAATGCCTTTCTGAAGCATACCGAGTTGTTTAATTCCTATCTCTCCATTGATCCTTCGATGTGGTGGGCGAATGAATCGCTGCTTAATGAAATTAAAAACACCCCACTAGACGAAAAATTTGATAATAAATCCTTGTATTTAGCGATTGCCAATACCTTAGAAGATGGAATGGAATTCGAAACCATTAAAGAAGATACCACCTTTGGTTCAGAACACATTCGAAGCATTTTGAAACTCGACGACTATTTGAAAAAAACGGCCTCCGGTTCTTTTAAATACCAAGGAAAGTATTATAGTGAGGACGATCACGGGTCCGTTCCATTAATTTCAGAATACGATGCCCTGCGTTATATCTTTGACTTCTATCCACTAAGTATTAAACGACAGGAAATGATGGATCCGGAGAGCGACATTTACAATAAAGTGATCAATCACTCCAAAAAACTCTCCCAGGAATTTGGCCGCGAAATATCCCCAGCCGAAGAACTCGTCAATAACCTGGGATACCAGTTATTAGAAGCAAAACAACTCAAAAAATCAGAACAGTTTTTCCAGTTAAACATCACCAATTA
>CALLWB010000066.1 GCA_938016265.1 uncultured Saprospiraceae bacterium | reverse complement strand
GAGGTATCCGCCATCTGCAGTAAGCTGGAGGGAGCTGGTATATTCATTTTGTGAACCGCCGTATGATTTTTGCCAGATTAAGTCTCCGGCATTGTCTAGTTTTAGTAGCCAATAATCTGCACCTCCATTGTAGACGGTGATGTCTCCATCTATCGAGTTGGTTCTTGCTCCTACTATAAATCCGCCATCTGGGGTCTGTTGAATGGCGTAGGCTAGATCAGAATTCTGACCTCCGTAAGTTTTTTGCCAGAGGAGATTTCCACTAAGATCAATTTTTATAATCCAAACATCATAGCTTCCCTGGTTTCCGGTTACTTGTCCGGTGTTTGGGGAGGAGGCACCTCCTGCGACGACAAATCCATCAGATAGCTCAACAATATCGTAAGCTAACTCTGAAGCACTGCCTCCGAATGTATTTTGCCAGAGCATATTTCCAGCAGCATCCAGTTTGATTACCCAATAGTCGAAATTGCCATTGTGGCTGGTTACGTCGCCGTTCATGGAGGAGACGGTTCCTGCTATGACGGTTCCACCATCGAGGGTTTGTTTTACTACGTAGGGTGTTTCGTTTACTGTGCCGCCGAAGGAATGTTGCCATTCTATATCTGGTTGGCTAGTGAAGGAAACTACGGATCTTGCCGTACCAGAACAACCAGCGCCGTCTGTAACGGTAACCTCGTATCCGCCTTCAGGCAAATTGGTGAGTATTGGAGTTGACGCACCAGTAGACCATTGATAAGAGTAGTTGCCATCACCTCCAGAGGTCATTGCAGTCAGGGCACCATTGTCTTGGTAACAAGAAGTACTTACTGAAATGAAATCAATGCTCAATTGACAAGTGCTGATTATGAAAGAGCAAGTTTCTCCGCAGCCATTTGCGTCGGTGACGGTAACATTGTAGTTGCCGTCTGCAAGCATATGGAGGGTGTCGGTTCCATTTCCATTGAATAGTGTATCTACCATTCCTAGAGAGTTTGACCAATTGATGGTGTACGGGGGAACACCGCCTGTTGTGAGTATTTCAGCATTTGAATCGTCTGAAGAACAAGAAGTAGAAATGGGCATTCCTGCCTGGTTGAATTTGACGATCCACATATCAGATATCCCTGGGGTATTATTCATCGTACTGATGTCTCCATCTTGAGAGTCTGTATAGCCACAAACAATATATCCACCATCCCGAGTTAATTGTAAATTTGCAGCTATGTCAAACTCAGAGCCACCAAATGTTTTTTGCCAGAGCAGGTCACCATTTGTATCGAGTTTGATCAACCAAAAATCATAGTAACCTTGGTTGTAAGTGATTTCTCCATCGATTGATTGCGAATTTCCAGCTACAATGTAGGTTCCGTCTGCAAGCTGTTTTATAGAGTGCGCATCGTCCGAAGTTGAACCACCATAGGATTTCGACCAGATAAGATTACCTAAATTGTCTAATTTTATAATCAAGTAGTCTGATCTACCTTGATTGCTGGTAACATCTCCATCGCTCGACCAGGATCGGCCGACTGTGACGTATCCACCATCTTGAGTTAGTTGTATTTCATCGAGGTATTCAAGTCCAGTACCACCATAAGTTTTTTGCCATTCTATAGCTCCAGCATTATCTAATTTTAATACCCATTGATCGTTTATTCCTTGGACACCAGTTACATCTCCATCAGTAGAGGCAGATATGCCTCCGACAATATATCCGCCATCTTCTGTCAAATGAATGTCTCTTGCACTATCGAAAGCAGAACCACCATATGTATTTTGCCATTCTATAGTTCCTAAATCATCCAACTTTACCACCCAAACATCTTCTACTCCGTTGGTGCCTGTGGTGACATCTCCATCCTGAGAATCAGTAGCTCCAGCTACTATAAAACCACCATCAGGTGTCTGTTTGATGGAATAAGCCAAATCCACACCAGAACCACCATAGGTGTTTTGCCATTCTATGGTTCCAAAACTATTTAGTTTTACGATGTACCAATCGTCATCATTATATCCTGTTGCACTTGAAAATCCAACGACAATAAATCCTCCATCAGTTGTTTCTTGGATTTCAAGAGCCCAATTAGTAAACCCATTTCCCATTGCTCTTTCCCAAACAAAATTTCCGAAAATATCAAGTTTTACGATCAAGTATTCAGGATTTGTTGACAATCCTCTTGAGCCCGCTACAATATAGCCACCGCTTGAAATTTCGACAACAGAACTAGCATCATCGATGTCAGGCCCACCGTGGGTTGTCTCCCACTCTATGGATGGTATTCCTGTGAAGGAGAGAACGGTGTTTGCGGTGGCTGAACATCCTGTCCCGTCTGTTACAGTCAAGGTGTAATTTCCAGAGGCTTGATTGGAGATGGTTGGGGTTGTTGCTCCTGTAGACCAAAGATATTGATAGTTGCCGTCTCCTCCAGATACGGTTGCTGAAACGCCTCCATTGTTGATGTAGCAGGAGGTGCTTAAGGAGGAAATGTCAATCATTAGAGCACAAGTGCTGATTATGAAAGTGCAAGTTTCTCCGCAGCCATTTGCGTCGGTGACGGTAACATTGTAGTTGCCATCTGCAAGCATAAGGAGGGTGTCGGTACCATTTCCATTGAATAGTGTATCTACGATTCCTAGAGCGTTTGACCAATTGATGGTGTATGGGGGAACTCCGCCTGTTGTGGTTATTTCTCCTTGTGAATTGTTTGCAGCGCAAGCTATTGAAATGGGCATTTGTGGTTGGTTGAGTTTGACGATCCAATAGTCATCGTTTCCATGGTTTCCAGAAACATTCCCATTGTTGGAGGCTGTAAAACCAGCTACAATAATACCACCATCTTGGGTTTGAAGGATAGCCCGAGCATTCTCTTCTCCACTTCCTCCTAGGGATTTTTCCCAAATAAGGTTTCCTGTGTTGTCTAATTTTATTACCCAATAGTCCATAGTCCCATTGTTCCCGGTAATATCACCATCATTGGAAAAGGAATAACCGGCAGCCATAAATCCTCCATCTGGCGTTTGTTGAATCATAATTGGAAAGTCATCGTTGCTCCCGCCGTATGATTTTTCCCAGTCCAGACTTCCCAAATTGTCTAGTTTTATTATCCAATAATCGTAACCTCCAATGTTTGCTGAAATATCCCCATCAATTGAATTTGAACTACCTGCTACAATGTATCCACCATCTTGAGTTAATTGTATGGAATAGACAAATTCGGTACCGCTCCCTCCGTAAGTTTTTTGCCACAAAAGATTTCCTGAATTATCAAGTTTTTTTAGCCAATAATCAGCGAGTCCCTTGTTTCCTGATACATCCCCATCATTTGAACTGGAATTGCCGACTACAATGAATCCATTGTCTGGCGTTTGTTGGATCGAAACGGAAACATCCAAGTCACTTCCGCCATAGGTTTTTTGCCATTCAAGATTGCCAGAATTGTCCAGCATTAATATCCAGGAATCGGCATTGCCTTTGTTTCCTGACACATCTCCATCATTAGAATAGGAACTCCCCGTTACTACGAATCTTCCATCATTGATTTGAATGATCGAGGATGTTCTTTCTGTACTAGAACCCCCATAAGATTTCTGCCAAACAAGACTGCCTAAGTTGTCCAGTTTTATTATCCAATAGTCATAATATCCATTGTTAACGGTAACATTGCCATCGTTTGAATTTGACCAACCTGCTATAATAAATCCTCCGTCTTGCGTTTGTTGGATGGATCGACTGAATTCATGATCACTTCCTCCAAATGTTTTTTGCCATTCTAGCGTTCCTGTGTTGTCTAGTTTTACTATCCAATAATCATAAGTTCCGTTATTTCCAGACACATCCCCATCATTCGACTCTGACCAACCCGCTACTATAAATCCTCCATCTTGTGTTTGTTTGATGGAATAGGCTTTTTCATCATTACTGCCTCCAAATGTTTTTTGCCATTCGATGATTGGTTCTTCGTTGAAGGAGAGGACGGTGTTTGCTGTGGCCGTGCAGCCGGTTCCGTCTGTTACTGTTAATGAATAATTGCCAGTGGCTTGGTTGGAGATGGTTGGGGTTATTGCTCCTGTAGACCAAAGGTAGGTGTAATTGTTGTCTCCTCCGGTTACACTGGCAGTTACTGATCCATTGTTGATGTAGCAGGAAGTACTGTTTGCCAGCAAGTTGATGATAAGGCCGGAGTTGTTTATTGAGTAGGAGCAGTAACTGCTTGGAAGAGGAGCATCATTTTTGGCAAAAGTACCATTGAAAAAAGAAGTACTGATGAGGAAAAGTATCCATATTTTTTTTGAAAATACGAATTTATGAATTACTAGGTGGTGGAATAGAGATTGCATGGGTTTGATTTGTGTGCCTAAGGTAATTACTGAAAATACAACTTATTTTTTAATTTATTATAGTTCTTTTGCCGCAATCATCAAGTCTATGGAATTTTTATTCAATTGAAAGTCAATGGGTCGTATGAGTGTTTTTTAATATAATAGGGTGGTGTTGGAAGGATGAATGGATCAATTGTAGATTTGATGTGGAGAAGCTGCAATGAAGAAACTTTGCAGCGTCTCTATGGAATGATCTGGGCAAAGAAGACGATGGGCCGAAGGGATTTGTTCAGTAGAAAGCCATCATTTAGCAAATGGAGGCAAAATAAAAACGCAACCGCCTAAAATAGACAGTTGCGTTGAAACGATGTGATCCAGCCAGGATTCGAACCTGGGACCTACAGATTAGAAGTCTGTTGCTCTATCCAGCTGAGCTACTGGACCAATTATCGAGGCGCAAATCTAAGCGTTTGTTTTCGAACTTGCAAGCGACTCGTAAAAAAAGAACCAATCTTTTTTTGAAATGGTTCCCAAAGGTGTTTTTATGGGAGATTGTTTTTGATAATGTTAGAATGAATGTTTTTAATGTGAAGGTTTCCGGTTGAGCGTCCACTTTGCTGAAGGACAAATTATCATGTTATCGGATGGCCGACCAATCGGGATGCTCATTGTTTATAGTTTGCTGTGGATCGTTTGGGAGACGCAGTCGCAGTTCCTTCCCTTTTGAATTGCCGAAAGTCGGACCACCTCCAAAAGTCTTCGAGATCATTCAGGCGCCCTTCACCTTAAAGGACCACGTCAATTTTGTAACCGACATCACTTCACCATCCGGCGCACGACCAGTACTGGTAATAACACAAGTTTGGCCCTCTCCAGTTTCTATCGCCTTTTGCACGGTCTCTTGAATCAACAACCCATCTTCACAAGTAAATGTAGTCGTTTTGGTGGCTTTCTTAAAAAACTCTGACTCTACATGACGGACTAGCATGGACACTTTTTTGCCACTTCCTGCAATCGCTAAACTGGCCATAATCCCTGCTGGAAATTCTGCAGCACCTGCCTGTGCAATAAAGTAGATCGACTTAAACGGATTTTGAGACCGCCAACCATAAGGAATGGTCACCTCCGATTTGTAAGGTGTCAGGGACTTCATTTTCAATCCCATGAACCAGGCCATTGGCAGATTCCCAATCAAATAAAGTTTAAACAGCAAAGGGTTTTTTGCCTGTTTTATTGTCTTTAACACCTTGGGATGGTTTGGGTCAAACAAGGTTGTATTTTTTGGAGAAAGTACTTCAGCCATTACTTTTTTTTTTGTAAAGTTAAGGATTTTGAGTTTAAGTTATTGAATGTATTAAGCTGTTAGGTTTTTTAAGTAAAGCTGGACGACCCAAATAACTCAATAACCAATATTCCTAAAAACTAAATTAAACAGTATATTCGTGGATGGAAGTAACTGGGGCTACTCTTATTTTTAACGATCAAACCGTCGAAATAGAAGCGGGGAAAAAAGCTTTTTTAGACGAACTATTCGTTGATTTTACTATCGAAAAGCTGGAAAACGCTGCTTCGAGAATCCAGCTTACTGTTCATCCGAAACAACAGATTACGATCCACAAATTAGTTGTTAAACTTAGGCATACTTACAAGGAACAAGAGCTCCTGTTTTGCAATGGATATCAGTCCTGGACAGAAAGCAGGGAGTTCAACATATCGGAAAAAATGTCTCCAATTCTGAAAATGTCGAAGGGACTTTTTGGACCATTTGGGGATTACAATTTTACCGATTATCCAGCACTGCCGGGGCATCTGCACTCCTGGACCTATACCTATATCCGGGAAGGGAAAACCGACATCCAATTTGCAGGCTCCCTTAATGAATTTACTGGCTTCACGCTGTTCCGACATGAGGCGCCTTTTCATCAGACCACTATTGAAAAAGACTGCAAGGGACTGCAGCTGGACCACAGTTATCCAGCCTTGGATATCTACCTTGCGAGTGGCTCCGAAAATACCGTTTTTGATGAGTATTTTAAACTAATGGAAGTGAAACCACCTGCTGCGAAACCAGCGATTGGGTGGACCAGTTGGTATCATTATTATACAAAGATTTCCGAGCAAATTATTCTGGACAATTTGGCCGCTTTCGCGGAAAAAGAACTGCCTATTTCTATTTTTCAAATTGATGATGGGTATCAAACTAGGGTAGGGGATTGGATGGAGATCAAACCAACTTTCCCAAATGGGATGGCAAGTGTAGCGCATAAGATTCATGAGAAAGGGCACCAGGCCGGTTTATGGTTGGCGCCCTTCATCTGCGAAGCAAAATCGGGCCTATTCCAAAACAAAAAAGATTGGTTGCTAAAAGATGAAGCTGGAAATCCAGTCAAAGCCGGGTACAATCCATTGTGGAGTGGTTGGTTTTATGTGCTTGATTTTTACCACCCTGAAGTCCAAAAATATTTGACGGGTGTCTTTTTTACTGTTTTATCCAAGTGGCATTTTGACTTAGTGAAACTGGATTTTTTATATGCAGTAGCCATTCTTCCAAGAAAAAACAAAACCAGAGGGCAAATCATGCACGAAGCGATGGCGTTTCTCCGCAAAATTGTAGGGGACAAACTGATTCTTGGGTGTGGAGTGCCGCTGGGCAGTGCTTTCGGGTTGGTGGATTATTGTCGAGTTGGAGCGGACATTCATCTGCGCTGGGAGCATCGATTGCTTGCTTTTTTGAATCTTCGCGAACGGGTGTCTACAATTTTGGCACTCCGAAATAGTATTGGCCGTCGTCATTTGTCGGGACGTGCCTTTCGGAATGATCCTGATGTATTTATTCTGCGTAAAGCAAAAAACAATCTAACACCTACTCAGCAATACACTATATTATTGATTAATGTTTTATTAGGCGATTTATTGTTTACCTCAGATTTTGTTGGAGACTATGATGAGGAAGAATTGAGTGAATTTTCTATGGTTTATAAATGGCTGGATAGCGAAGTAGAAACGGTAGCATCTACTGGCGATCTGTATCAAATTTATTTTACGAATAAAGGCCAAAAGTATACAGCAGTCGCCAATCTGACCGACAAGGAAGAAATCATTACTTTATCAAAGACAAAACTTACCTTATTGCCTTTTGAGTCCATGATCTTGCAAAGAAAGGATGCCTAGGGGGTACTATTAATAAAACACAAGAACTACATGAAACAACCGTTATTAGCCTTATTGATCATCGTATTCCTTGGGCAAACTTCTTGCACAGAACAGCAATCTGCCAATACCGTGTCACTGGAAGAACAAATTGCCCAAATGATGCTTGTCGGTTTTCGAGGACTGTCGATCAAGGAGTCGGAGCACATAAAAAGAGATTTGGAGGAGCATGGTATTGGAGGCGTCATCTTGTATGAATATGACGTTCCTTCAAAATCAAGACCCCGTAATATTGCTTCCAAAGAGCAGGTGAAAAAATTGGTTCAAGAACTGAAGTCTGCTAGCAAACGCCCACTGTTTGTAGCCATCGATGAGGAAGGAGGGCGAATCACTCGATTGAAGGAGTCGTATGGCTATTCCGCTTCCAAATCTGCGCAATATTTGGGGGCTCTAAATTTAGAAGATTCGACGCGCTATTGGACAGGGACGATTGCTGATCGTTTGGAAGAGCATGGCATCAATCTCAACTTCGCGCCGGTAGTTGATCTGAATACAAACCCAGCATCTCCGGCTATCGGAAAGTTGGAGCGCAGTTATTCTGCCGATCCTAAGGTGGTGGCTATGCATGCAGGTTGGGCGATTCAGGAGTATAGAAAAAAGGGGGTATTGTCTTGTATCAAGCATTTTCCTGGTCACGGAAGTGCATTGGCGGACTCTCACAAAGGATTTACGGATGTTTCCACTACGTGGATAGAATCAGAATTGGAACCCTATCAATCGTTGATCAATTCCAAGACTTGCGACATGATTATGACTGCTCATGTGTTTAATGAAAAATTGGACGCCAAATATCCGGCTACGTTGTCTTCTAAGGTGATGGGCGATTTACTTCGTAAGAAGTTTGGTTGGAAGGGGGTCATTATTTCCGACGATATGCAGATGGGCGCGATTGCTAAACATTATGGCCTGGAAACTGCTTTAGAATTGGCGATAAACGCTGGGGTGGATATTCTCATTTTCTCTAATAATATTCCAGGAGAATATGATGGGGAGATTGTACCAAAATCTATCCAACTAATCAAGGATATGGTCTACGATGGCAAGATTAGCAATGACCGAATCCGAGAAGCGTATGATCGTATTATGAAGCTGAAGGGTACTTTATAACAACATAAACCTATTGAATATTCACCCATTAATTGTTGGAAGGGTGAATGATGTAAGCGGAATTGTACTTTTTTCGGTATTCCTTTGGTGTTAGTCCGGTTATTTTTTTGAATCGGTTTCGGAAGGATTTGTTGTCATTGTATCCAACGCTAAACATAATGTTGTAGATGGTTTCAGAGGAGTTTTCCAATTGTTTTTTAGCGGCTTCTATTTTGACTCGTTGTATGTATTCGAGGGGGGTGTTTTTGGTTGCTTTTTTAAATCTTCTAATGAAGTTTCGACGGCTAATGGATACTTTTTTTGCAATTCCTTCTACAGAGATTTCATTATGATAATTGTTCTCAATGTATTCTTGGGCTATTTTAATCGAGGTGTCCTGGTGTTTCTTTTGTGTATTGAATATTGCGAAATAAGATTGAGTCACTCGATCTACGTCCACCAAAAACCGTTTGGATACCCAAATAGCTGTTTCCCGCCCGCAATACTTCTCAATCAACAAAACAACAAGACTCAAAAAAGAGGTAACGCCTCCAGAGGTGTATAGCCGTTCTTCATTGGTCAGGATTAGATTCTGGCAGAAATTGACATTTGGGAACATACTCTCAAACTGATCACTAGCGTTCCAGTGTGTCGTACAGACTTTTCCATCCAGAAGTCCTGTGGATGCAAGTAAAAAGGAGCCAAGGCAAAGACTTGCTATTTCGGCATTCGAATTCCGATAATGGTATTTTATCCATGGAACGAAATTTAGGTTGCGTTTAAATACCTCAGGGTCTTCCAATCTGGATGGAGGGATGATTATTAAATCAGTAGAATCCAGATTGTTTATCGTCCGGTCACACTTTACCGTTATATTAGAACCAAGGTGGACTCTGTTTTTTGAAAGGCCGACCGTCTCTATCTGGAAAAAGGGCCCATCTGAAAGTCCTTTCATGGTCATGTATTCACTAGCGGCGTTAAACATTTCATAAGGACCAGTAAGTCCCGTTGGCATGCATCTCTCTGGGAGTAGAAAGGAGATTTTTTTCATAAGGTAGATTGATTCTTGCGTATTCAAGGATTTAGGGATGAGTTATGTCACTAAATCTCTTTTTCCATAAATTTATCATTTTTTTGGCACATTTGCACCCTAAAGTTTTCCTTTTTGCACTAGTTATGTTATTCTTTAATTGGATAGATTTGCTCACTGTAGGAAATTATCGTTTATTTTTTACATGTGAATTAAAATTATGTATCGAATATTAGCATTTTCGTCAAAATATTAATTTGAACAAAAGCTAGTGGTAACATTCCTTAATCGGAATGGGGGTTAACTTTCAGGCATTGGCCTACCTGTATCAATACAGGTTTACATATAAATAGCATTATATTCCTCAAGGAGATTGACCCTATCACTAGCATTTATTTTGAAAAACTACTTTTTTTTAAGGGTGTGCCGCTACCCAACAATCTCCATCCTCAAAGATTTCTTTTTTCCAAATTGGTACAGTTTCCTTTAGGGTGTCAATGGCAAATTGGCAGGCCTCAAACGCAGCATTCCGATGCGCACAAGAAACCGCAATTATTACTGCAATCTCTCCGATTTGTAAGGTTCCAACCCGGTGATGAATGGACACACGATGTGCTGGCCAATTGGATTTTATTTGATTGGCAATTTTAGTCATTTCGGATACGGCCATTGGTTTGTAGGCTTCAAATTCGAGACGGAGAACAGTTTTTCCTTTAGTTTGATTGCGGACGGTTCCTACAAAAATAGAAATCCCTCCAGCCTCGTCAGTGGTTACAAACTCCTGGCATTTTGGAGTAGAAAGTGGTTGGTCAGTAAGGTGGATGTCAATCATATACTCATTATTTAGCCTCCACTTACTGGGGGGATTAGCACAACCTCATCCAAATTAGATAATTGAAAATCATCGTCTACGTAATCCGTATTTACCGCAATATTCAACGAGGCCAATTTTTCAAAATCAGGATACTTTTGGATTAATGCTTTTTTAAAATCCTTTACAGAAGTACCCGCATCCCATTCAAAAGAAAGACGGTTGTTACCTAGGATGTCCTTCGCGATTCCAAAAGCCAGAATACTTGTTTTCATAAATAGTTGCTATTGCATGGCAATCAATAATTACATGGTAAAATTACAAATTTTATAAAGAATCTAATCCCTTTAATTTATTATGCTTTACTTTAGTTGAAATCAATCAGATTGAAACAACTCTTATAAAATGAATAAGCTTCTATATGTTTTCTTTGTGGGATTGGTTGGTCTGTTTTCAGGATGCCAGTCTGAGACACTTCTAAAATCAACCAGCAATGAGCAGACTCCCTATTTGATTGTCCTAGGAGTGGCGCAAGATGCTGGATATCCACAAGCGGGATGCTATAAGTCTTGTTGTAAAGCACTATGGGTAACCCTGCTTCGAAAAAAATGGTCAGTTGCCTCGGCCTAGTTGATCCAATCTCCAGACAAACATGGATATTTGATGCCACTCCTGACTTCAAGGAGCAAATGACAATATTAAGCAATGAACTAGACCAAACTTCATTTAAGCTGCCATCTGGTGTCTTTTTGACACATGGCCATATGGGACATTATACTGGGTTGTCAGATCTTGGCAGGGAGGCAATGGGAAGTAAGAATGTAAAGGTCTATGCGATGCCTCGAATGACTTCCTATCTTAGGAATAATGGTCCATGGAGTCAATTAGTCGCTTTAAAGAATATTGAGTTAGCGCCTTTAGAAGAGCGGATACCTGTGCGAATCAATGAGCGGATCAAAGTAACACCGATTCTGGTTCCTCATCGGGATGAATTTACAGAAACAGTTGGCTTCCAAATTGAAGGGCCGGAAAAATCGGTGCTTTTCATACCTGATATCGATAAATGGGAAAAGTGGGAAGCATCAATTTTGAAACAGATCGATAAAAACGATGTTTTATTTTTGGATGGAACATTTTACAAGAATGGAGAAATTCCCGGAAGAGACATGGCACAAATCCCCCATCCCTTTATTGAAGAAAGCATGGAGAAGTTTAAACACCTGCCACCAGAACTTAAGGAAAAAGTATACTTTATTCACTTCAATCATACCAATCCAGTGATAAAAAAGAATAGCCCGGAGCGAAAATTGATAGAAGGAAAGGGATATCATTTAGCAGAAGAATACCTTAGGGTAACATTATAGCTTGGTATATTTCGTTGTCAGTGAGTACGTTTTAAATATTATGAATTTATATTAGAAAATTTATTTCTTCTAATTTTTGGATAGGACTTAATAAATTTGTATTTTTCGATGCAGGTTTTGGCAATGTTATTACTGACAATTCATTTCAACTGAAACTTAATTTGCTGATTATCAGTCGCTCCGGTGAGGGGTTGAACTTTTCCTTCTTTTAATTTGTTTAAAAAGAAGATGTAATTAAACAGCAAATTATTTAGATTCTCCTTGTAAAAAACCTAACTTGCAGGTCTAAAAAAAATTAAATACTCGTATTTCCAAACTAAGACAATTCATAAATTAACAGAAATGAAGGTTACTGAAAAAACAGAAGAACTATTATCGCACGTGATTAAAAACTATGTTGCCAACAAGGGGTTCAAAGATATCAAATCAAGAATGGGGGAAGAATATCCTGAAACGGCAAAAATCGAACGTCCTAGTTCTGGAGATTTTCTAACACCAGATATCACTGCTACGAAAAATGACTTAAAAAGCTATTTCGAAATTGCAATCAAAACTCCAGATACGGATATTTTGATAAGCAAGTGGATGATATTGAGCCAATTAGCCAATAGAAAAGGCGGCGCATTGCACATCCTTGCTCCTAAAGGCCACTATCGCTTTAGTGAAGATATTATTACCAGAGGCAATATCAATGTTAAATTGATTAAGCTGTAGGTAGTTGATTAATACCTACACCTTATACTTTTAAATACGATTGGTTTTAAAAGACGGCACGGGTATTGATACATTTTGTAACCAAGATTAGTCTGTTTAATATTACTTAGACCGAATTTTTATAATTAATATATTTAGAATGGCAATAAAAAAAAGCTACAAATACAAAGTTAACTGTTATTATATGAGTATCAAATCAGGTGGAAACAGCATTGTTTTCTCAAGAGATACTCGATCAGAAGCTGACCATGTTTTCCAAAATTACAAACAAATAGGAAAAAATTGTACATGGTTAGGAAAATGGAACGGTAAAAGTTTCGAAGAGACAGAAGACAAAAAATGATTTATATTTAATAGCTGAAAAGAACTTCTTTTCGGCTATTTTTTTGTTCCTCCGTTTCCTGATCAGGACAGGATATTTCCGGCATTCTGTTGTTTAGATCAGAAATAACAACCTCGCAGATAAGGTATACAATCTACCTTTTTCGGTGACGGGTACGGTTATTCTGGTGTTTAATCCTATATGCTTGCTTACGTAGTAAGTCAGCCCACCTTGTACCATAATCGAATATCTGTCTTGATAAGCAATCCGCTCTGTGAGATTCGTTCCTGCAATGTCCTCCGCATGGAAGGCTAGTAGGGTCGCATAAGCCGCTCCCAGACTTGCATCGAATTTATAAAACCATTGTTTATCCGGTTTTTTTAGTAGATAGTCAATATGTATGGGGACTTCCAGATGATGAAGTAATACATTTCTATATTCCGTTTCAGGAAAAGAAAAGGGCTGGACATAATCACCATTCATCGAATAAAGCATTTCTATTCCCAATTGCAATCGTTTGCTCAATGTCATCGTCCCAATCAATCCCGTGTTCAGACCATAATAAGCTCCAAACTGATTCGTTTCATTTAACTGACTATAGTTGGCACCCAAGGCAATTCCCGCACCAAACCGACGTTCTTGAGCTTCCAATATTTGAGATGTAAAGAATAGAAAAATGAATAGAGGATAGAAATTAAGTCTTTTCATGGTTAGGTTTTGTCTTGTCAAAACGGGAGATCAAACCAATTTATTTTGTTGTAAATGATAAATCTTCTGCGCTTTGGAATAGGTGGCAAAAGGCAATCTGGCTACTTTGTTGTCTGGTTTTTACTTATAACTATTTGTTCCCTTTCCAATTGATGGCATCATTTATTTTTCTCCTGATAATGAATTCCTAAGGCCTTCAATCAATAACAGACGATGCGTTATATTTACCTTATGCAAATTAAAAATTAATACGGATTTGGGAGGATGTTCGATTTTTGACCAGTGCAAGCTAAGGTAACTACAGACGTCCCTCCTCCCCCTAAATTCGTCCAACGTGATACCAACCGCTACTAGGGCATTTCTTACAGGAATACCTTAAAGCCAATCCCTCGACACAAAGCCCAAAAGGATTGGTAAGCTCACTAAAAACCTAGGAAAAGCAAACACCAGGCAACGATCTAATGGCCGCATACGTTATTGATAGTAATAAATATATGATTTAAAACACCAATCACTATGAAAGCCTTATTCTTCCTCCTTTTTATGACTTGTTCCTCCGCGTTCCTCTTCGGGCAAACGGTACTAAATATACCTGAACCGATGGCGACTTACGGAGTATATATTACGAATGATGTAATAGGAGAACCAGATTTCGCGAATGGATATTGGCATGATAAGGATACGATAATTAATGGATTTACTTATTCCTCCTTTTTGCCCTATAACCCCCATGGAAGATGGATCAAACAAGATGGCAATAAAATCTATTCAGTACTTTCCTGGGATTTAGCAGATGAAGAATTGATCTACGACTTTGACCTAGTTGTTGGTGATACATTTAGGCTTGATTATTTTAATGAGTTGATTGTCACGGCCGTTTTTGATACAATGTTCCTAGATGGAATACTCAGGAAAACGATTGAGTTGCAGAACATTGTCATTCCCAGCTGGACAATTTGGTGGGTAGAAGGAATAGGAGATTTACACGGAGGACTTTATTATAGTTACGGAGGTCTTGGTAGTTTTTACATGGTATGCTATGGTAATCATTCTGGTCTTGTTTATCTTGATAATGATTTTACGCAAATGGACTGCGATAATGCAGTAGACATCCCCGTCCCCAGCTCCAATACCAATCCTCAGGAGACAACCAGCCCGAGTGTTTTAATTTATCCAAATCCGGTCAATACAGGACAGATTATGCTCGACGTAAAGAACGATCAAGGGGCAATAGAAGCTTCTATCTATAATTCCTCCGGTCAATTTATTGAGACACTAAACGTAACAAAAGATGAATACATTGATGTGCAGCACCTCTCATCGGGATTGTATATTCTTCTACTTCAAATGGAAGGGCAAAACGTCTCCAAGAGGATTATTATTGACTAGAATTGCTATAAACAATTTGCCCATTCTGGGGCAGCACCCACAGATTAAGGAGCTTCCTAAAAGTAAGGCCATCTAATCAAGTCTTGCTTAATAATTTGAAACTAGTAAATCAAAAACCCACCATTTGATTGATTTTTAGAGTAAACCAATAGCGAACAATCATTTAAAACCGCTTCAAATACCGAACTACCTGACGCTCTATTCGTGCGCTAGCAGCAACTGGTACCTTGTGATTCTTGATCTTAGTATGCAAACGGGCACTTGTAGCTTGGTCATTGTACCATTTAGAATGGCCAGCATTCCCAATATAATTTTCCCATTTACCAATCTCCGTTTTACGGAGGGCCGACCAGGAGAATTGCTTGAAGGTATTGTCAATTTTTACCTGAAAATACTTCACCTTGCCCTTTTCTCCAGTCATCGAAATACAAAATTCTGACCAGCTATGATTATTCTCAGCGACCACTTTTCCCTTCATACCAAGCAGAGCAGTTAGGGCCACAAACGCCATTTCCCGCTCACTACACCAGCCAAAAGTACTAAAGGTCCCGCAGGACTTTGAATAGTAACCAGGTTGTTCACTCACCATATCCCGCAGAAACAAGTACGGTGTACGATCTATATCCGCCCAAGATTTGTATTTGCCAAACTCCTTCGTCGGTTTGGTAGCAACGAGCAGTTTTTTGTCCTTTGAAAATTGGATCATATGTCGCGGATTTGGAGTTACCCAATGCCATTGATACGGCATGTTTAAAATTTCTCCAGTAGAACAATTAGCCGCTGTCTGACTAGTGAATAACTCGTGTAGTATTTTTAAGGAATAATACATTCGTTCATTGACAGAATCCTGAGCGTTTATGGTATTCTGTTGACAGAATTGCTGATATTCCTCTTCACAAACATCCTTGAAGTCGGTAAGATGGTTGCTGATTAATGCCTCAAAAAAATCTGGGATCCCAGTAGACTGGTATTGATACGTTGTTACAGATTTGAAAGGGTTCGGGATCAAAGCTGGCTTTTTTACCGGTCCGTGCTTGCAAGAAATCAACAAGCACAAAACGATAAAGGACGGTATTGCTCTCATAATTTCAATTCATCCTTATCCAAGATGTCTTCACTTCCATCCATGTCAGGGATCGGTATGAAAAATTGCATAGCCAATGGAATAAGAAAGGAAAGCGCTACGGCTATAGGAATTATGACCAATGTATTTGTCATAGCGAGTGGGAGGTAATCCAAAATTCCACCAACAAACTCCTCCGCATTGTAGCCTCTGTTTTGACTTTCTATAGTGCCGCTTATTACTAGTGCGAAAAAAAAATTAATAAACAACCCTATTATACTCACTTGTAAGCTCTTTTTTACGCCAATCGAATAGTTGTAGTTCTTAATCGTTTTACGGGTCTGAAATAGGTGATAACTAATAAACAGAAACAAAACAAATGTCATTGCCGCCCACCCATCTGACCTATTTGAAAAAAGGTGAGAAGGCAATAAGGCTAGCCCGCAAAGTAGATTAATCGAATCTCTCATAGCGTAAAGTTATAACATTCCTCCGAGTTTGTACAAAAATAGATCACGCTCGGACTGTACCCCAAAATAAACCCATGGGCGCGAGGTAACCTGACCTTTAAGTTGGTTGATGACCTCATTACGTTTTTTAGTGTATCCAAGGGCATTATACAAACAAGCGAGATAATTTCTGGTATGAATAGCGAGAAGCGAATCATCTTCTGCTATTTGCAAATTGCCGAGTACTTTTTTACAGAGTTCCTGTTCTCTGGACTGAAAGACCACCTTGGCACTTTCCATGTCGTCAAAATGATAATCACTATAAATTTCAACAGCAGCCATCAATCTGGTGAGGGTTCTGACCTGCGGATCTTTTGGTGAGTTTGCAAAGTCCATCATCTCTTCTCTGTTGCCCATCCACTTTGGGGTGACTACGATGAGATAAGCAATATGTGCGAGTGTTTGATTCGGAGCAAGCGCCGTACATTCTTTAAAGGCTTCTAAAGCTTGAAACTCTTCTCCCATGCCCAAATAAACCCGAACTCTCCTGGCCAGTCCTTCTATTTGAAGTGCTGGGTTTTTAAACTCATTTATTAAAAATAATTCTGCTTTATCCAGGTAGTTCAAAAAACCAAGCGCTTGGTCGTCAGTGATGTCTACTGCCCTTTTGCCACTGCGTACCAGCCATGCGATCTGGGTATACAGTGCACCAGCAATTACCCGCTGAACCTCTGAATCATGAGCATTTACATAGTCTAAAATTTTACTGTAGTCCTTATCTATTTGGGTGAGACCATCAATTACTTTTGTCAGATCATCTCCACTTAGTTTCTCAATTTTTGACTCCATCGAAGCCCAGTTGCCGTTTGCTACATCCGCTGCAATCTGAGTTTTTTCTAAAAGTCCGTACGACTGGTCAGTTGGTTTACCTTTTACGAGATCTACCCAAATAAGGATTGGCCATTCTAATAACCCCATGAAATTTTTCTTTTTAATGTTTCCAAAACGACTGGATTGTGCCCTAAATATAGGGGAAATAAATTAATCCTGCTTCGTTTTGGATTTTTTGAGGCTCCCTACCTACTTTCGAAACCACTCTTTCAGCCGCTCCAAAAATAAAGCTCTATTGGTAAGGAAAATAATAATACTTGCTAGAATAAACACCCAGCCAATCCTTGCTTGCAGCCGATCGTATACATTGGCGAGGGAGGCAGCGACCAGTGCATTGCTTAAAACACCCAATATTAAGGTCGCGACGACCAGTTTTGTTCTGTCAGGGAGTAAGGAGCGCAAAGAGGCAGAACCAACCACCAAAAACAAAAAGAGCACTGCAATCAGCAGTAGTAAATGATAAACATGGTTGATACTTGTAAAATTGAGCTCCTGTCCCCATAGGTTTTTGTTTTGCCGGGATTGATTGTACTGATTGAGCTCAAATGGGAAATGTTTCGCGATACGCTCGTAGGGAGGGCTGTTGGGCTGTCGATACCATTCTGAGGCAATACCAGAGCCAATTTCATTTTGAAAGAGCTGACTAATTGTTGAGGTCCCGCAATTGTATAAGTATTGGAGGACGTGTTTGGGGCTAGTGAAAATCCCTAGTAAAATTTTGTTGTATGGCCCCTTGGCTTTTTCCCAACCTCCGTGATCGCGTAATGGTCCCTCCTTTCCCCATAGCAGGTCTCTGTTGTCGGCGGGCAAGTTATCTTTATACCCACAAAGGATGTAATTGTCTCCTTGGCATTTATCATCCAAAAAGGACTTTAAAACACCGCTATCCAGCATTTTTCCCATCAAAAAGACATGACTTCCCTGACTCACTCCAAAACTACCACCTACTTTAAAATTAGTCAAAGAAGCTATCGCCAATGAAAGTAGGATCAATAGTGCTGGAATAGAAAAGGAAAGCGATTTTTCTTCTTGTATAGCAATAAACTTACGTTTAACAGCCACGACCAATCCTAGCAAAGTCAAACTACCAATCAGCACATTAGAAAAATGAACATTCACCGAAAGGACAAAAATAAACCCGAAAATTCCTTTTTGATATAATTTTAAATCTCTTTCAAAAATCAGAAGGAGTAATGCGCCAATCGTTGTAAATGTGTAGATGTCAGGCATAATCTGGCTCACATACCAACCCAATCCGGTAAACCAGGACAATAAAAACAGAATGACGATAAACACTTTTCTGGAAATCGACTTCACGCCCAACCGCAACAAATGCCAAAGGGTATAGGTGATGAGCATCGACTGCACAAAAATGACTGGCCACAAGGAAAGCTGCAAACTTGTAATTCGAATAAAAAGCCCGTACATGATTGGACGATCTTTCGGTAGCAAAAGGTTCATTCCACTACCTATATAGGTTCCCGTGTCTGAGTACACCATAGGATAACCATTGTAAAATGCAGGGATCATCAGGATCAATGCACCAACCAAAATATATAGGAATGATTTTAAAGACATAGCTCAAATTAATGTCCTCAAAGATACACATTCTGGTAATTTATATTTTGGATGTATAAACGAAAGGTCGCAACTACAATAACCCCTCTTTATTCGTTGGAAAGAATAGAGAGGGGTTATGGCCAATCATAAAGGCAGATCTTCAATGGAGGGCACTGCTAGAGCTCTGCGTTCTGCAATAGTGTCATTAGCTGCTCGGGAGATTTGAAGCCACGGATCACCTCCAGTTTGTTTCCTTTGCTATCAAAAACGGCTACTGATGGATACGCCATTCGACCATCCAGGATCTCATTGGCAAGTTGATTGTAGCCATTTCTACTACCTTGTACCCACTTGTATTCTTTGTTGTTGAATAGGATGGTTTTCTTCTGTTCAGCATTTAGTTTGGCCAGATTGTAGTTCTTTGCCAAATAACTTTTGACAGAAGAATTGGAAAAGGTCTGTTTGTCCATTTCTTTGCACCATTTGCACCAGTCTGTGTAAATGTCAACCAGCATTTTTTTGTCATTGGTTTTTGATAATTCTGCTGCTTCTTCGATGCTTGTCCAAGTAGCGATAGGTGCAATAGCGTTGGCATCAGCAGACGCTTTGTTTACACAACTTTGCTGCGCACAGCAGAAACATAAGATACAAACGGACAAAAGGATTAGTCTAAAATTCATAATACGAAAAATTTAAAGGTAGGATTCTACTTGATTGATCTAAGCAATTTTTCTACCTATGATTAAATAGTTATCGCATCAAAACTAAGGTTGAACCAAGGGGGAATCAAGAAAAATGGGGTTGGTATTGTGCGTAAGCCAGGGTTGAATTGAGGACTAGACCCCTTATTTTACTGGGTTTGCAGATTGGTTTTTCTGGCAATTAGTTTTGCCTCTGCTCTGTTTTTTGCTCCTAGTTTGCTGTACAATTTGTTGATGTGTGTTTTCACGGTGCTCAATTCGATGAACAAGGTGGCAGCGATTTCCTTGTTTGATTTTTCTTCAAGGATAAGTTGAAGGATCTTTTCTTCTTGTGGGGTGAATTGTGGTTTTATTGGTGTTGGAGTAGAAGGCGCAGTTTTAGGAATGGTAGCTATTTTTTTCTTTAGGGAATTGATTGTTGCAACTGCCCAGATGAAAAAACAAGCAAATGCGCCAAACATCAGAAACACCCAAATTGGTAAATGAGCTTCTGCGGAATCTCCTTTATGGTAATTTATTTTCCTGAAATAGTCTCGGGTGTAATTGTGGCCTGGCATTGTTTCCTGTAGTTGTTGGCCGAGCTCGGAATATCTGTTTTCTTCGATGGGATAGTATTTGTCCATATCGGTGTTGATAATTGCCGCCAGCGCGACAAGGCTTTGTTGGCAGGTATCAGCAAACTCAAACAAATCGCGGTTGAGTTTTTCCTGAGAAAATTGAAGTTCAGAGTGAAATTTGATTTTATGAAAATAAAAACTTGGGTAAATCAGCGTGCTGAGTCGTTGTAAACCGACATTTGGGGAGTTGCCGATGACGGAATAATTCCCGAAAGGGGCAAAATGATCAGGATCCGTATGTACCTCAACTTCTGTATTGTTGTTTAGGATAAGGTGAATGAAATTGTGGTCTTCTCCGTACAAGCAGGCGTCAAACTCTGAATTATCTTTCTTTATGGTATACAAGCGGTAAAACCGATCTTCTGGCGGCAAATTATTCCCTGAAATAGAAAAACTTCCGTCTTCCTGTACATAGCCAACTTGGATAATATCCTCTGGATTAGCAGAATAATAGTCGTCCAACTTATTGATCGTAGACAGGAAAACCTGAGATTGCCACTCTTCCGATAAGTTTAACTGTCCTTTGATTTGAAAGCCGGCATATCCTTCAAAAGAAAGAAATAGCAGCATACAAAAGCCCCACCATTTGCAATGACGAACTGCATCGTTATGGCTATACCTCCTTATTTTTATCCTGGATGCAATCTTGCTCAAGAGAGTTGATGTTTGCTCAAAATGTAGAAATATTGATTTAAAATAACCATAGTTACAATAAAATAGGACATCTATTTGTTAATTTTTTGTTAACACAAACATTTGAGCAAATCCACCTGCTCCAGTTGACTATCTTTTTTGTGCAAGGCCAGGATGTGTTAGAAGTGAAATTGAATTAAGCCTAAACGTTGGTATATCAAACACTTAACTCCAAGGAAGCACGATCATCCACTTGTGGAACTCGGTAGCTGATTATTATTGTAGAATCCTGATTTTTTTTTTAAATTGCAGCAAGAGATTGAGTTCGCACTATTCCACCACACAACAAGTTATATCTCGAATGCCTGTCTGGTCTTCAAAAACTTTCAACATTAAAGTGATCCTTTGAAAAGGAAGTTGACAAAGCTAGTTTTTGTAAAACTTGGATCATTCATTATTTCTTTAACCAAGAACGTTTAAAAATCTACCAAACCCAAACATCATGAAAAACAACTATTTTAATACGGGTTTTCTCCTTGTGGGAATTCTTTTTTTAATGAATGCAGCAGTATTCGGCGAAAGCCTAAGTCCTCAGACTACCGCTCCGTTGTTTGAACATCTTCACCACGTGAATAAGGAGTGGAGCAATCAAGCAGACATTTCTACAAATCTACTAGCCTTCCCAATAGCATTTAAAAATGATGATGAACGCATCCAACTTCATTTAAAACTAGTAGAAAGAACGCTACGTGCAAGATTACATGCCAACCTTGACAAGGAGCAAATAAAAAATCGACTCCACAATTTGACTTCGTTGCAATCCTATTGGCAAACAGGCCGTTTTCCTAAGAACACTGGTCATACAGGGCGGCAGCCTTACTTTATAGACAACTATGGTACTGCTTGTGCGGTAGGTCACCTACTACAAACTAGCGGACAAGAAGACTTTGCCGAAAAGGTAGCTGAAGAACAAAATTTCTCTTTTATCGAAGAGATCGCGCATCCCAAATTGAGCTCCTGGGCAAATGAAAATGGATTTTCTAAGCAAGAATTGGCATGGATACAGCCTACCTACCAAGGCACGTATTGTTTGGTCCCGGAAGTAATCACACCAAACTGGACAACAAATGGATTCCCCATGGATATAGCAACTCAGAAAATAGAAACTATGCTGACGCTGCCAGATCAAAGTATGATCATCGTTGGCGGCAATTTTAACATTGATAACCAATATAGAACAGTCGCTGGTTATGATGGTGTAGAATGGGTTGGTTTTGGAAATTCTTTGATAGGAACTGTTTATGATATTGAATATATAAATGGAGTCGTATATGTGGCTGGAGATTTTAATATCCAGGGGACAAATTTTTATAATATTGCCTGGTGGAATGGTTCTGGATGGCAAGGACTACAAACTGGCCAGATGGGCGGCGTGATCAGGGATATTAAACAGTTTAGGTGCCAGCTTTATGCCGCAGGGGATTTCACAACAGTTAATGGAGCAAGTATGAACTATCTGGCTGCTTGGAATGGCAATAGTTGGACACAAAGCCCAGTAAACTGTACTGGTGGCGTTTCCTCTACATTAATGACAGTAGATGGGAAGGTAAATGCTCTAGAAATATACAATGGTGCACTGGCAATTGGAGGGACATTTACCAATGCAGGAAGCAGCACCACCATCAACAATCTGGAGGGTTTTGCTTTTTGGACAGGCACCAGTTGGTATAAGCCTAGTTTGTCAGGAACACTTACTTTTGTGGATAACATGGTTGTTCATCAGAATTTATTGATGATTGGAGGCGATGATCTGGTGGCCTTTGAACCTGCATCCTGGTACTATGGGGGTGATCTGCTCAGCTTAGGACCTGTTAGCACGAACATGCCTTATTATAGTGGAAGGACCACCTCGATGTATAGCAGCTCTGGAAGCTCAAATCCTGGTCAATTTGTTTACAGTGTAGGAAATACCACCCACGCAAGATTCAGTCAGAGTAATACTGAAGATGAAGATTTTGATACAACGGTGGGAGGCAGTGTACCAGCTTATGCTGAGTTGAACGACGTAAAATATCTGGGTGGAAATTTCGAAAGTGGGAGCATCACAAATTTTAGTGAGGGCTATTTCTTTTTGTGCTCCAATTTGTTTGCTGGAGCAAAACTTGTCAGATTTGATGTTGTATTGCCAATAGAACTAAATGACTTCGAAACATCCCTGGAAGAAAACCAAACAATATCCTTGGATTGGAGCACGTTATCTGAACAAAGTTTATCTCATTTCGAAATAGAACGGCGCCTTGAACAGGAACCGTCGTTTTCAAAAGTTGGGGAGCTCAATGCAGAAGGGGAATCCACCAGTCTTACCCTTTATCATTTCACCGACGACCTTTCCAGAGTGCATACCACACAAGTTTATTATCGTTTGAAAATAGTGGATATGGATGGTAGTTTCCAGTATTCAGAAACAAGGACGGAAAAACTGAGTTTGCGGGATATTGAGCTAACCGTCTACCCTAATCCGACTACTGAAGCGGTGACTATAGAAGTAAAAAACCTAACTGAAGGGACAGTAACAATCAATCTGTACAGTTTGCAGGGAACATTGCTGCACTCTGAAATGACTTATTATTCTGCCAATTCGTTTGTACAAGAACGCCTGTTGCTAGATGATTTGACAACTGGCTTGTATTTGGTGGAAGTGATCACCCCTTCTAATCGGGGGACTAAAAAACTAAAGGTGTTTAAGTAGACCTCGCCTTCAATAAATTGTCAGCACCCCATAGTTAATAAGAGCTATGGGGTTTTTATTTTTATCTGAAACTGGTAGAAAATCTACCAAGTACAAAAATATACGAAAGGCGAGTTTTTGAATATGAAAATCGAAAATATTCAATCGACTGAATAATATTGATCTTAATGTTTTTATTGTACTTTTAGTAACAATTTATGCAGTTCTATGTCAATAAATCAAGGGAATTATAAACAATTTCCCCAATTCTACGTAGTATAAGTATGGATGATTTTTTCAAGTAAATTTTTAATCGGATTGTTCGCCCAATGCCATCAACGAAAATAAAACAAAGTAATCATGACAAGATTGAATGGGTTCGTCTCAACTATATGACGGATCCGGACAAATGTCTGACTATTTTGGCTAAAATTGAAAGTGAGGATCCATTTATTATTGCTAACAAATATAACATGATCGGCCTGATCCGATTTTGGCGAAGTGAATATCTTACTGCGCTTGACCAGTTCAAAAAAGCAATTTCCCTAAGTAAAAGTCATGATTTCAAAGAGTTGGAGACCAAAATTTTGGTGAACATCTCCTGTTTGTACATCCGGTTTAAGCGGTACAATATTGCACTAGAATATGCCTTTGACAGTTTAAAGTATAAGTTTGATCGGCTAAACTCGATGACATACAATAATTTGGCATTGATCTATAGTGCCTTGGGTAATGAGGAAAAACAGCTGGAATACCAGATGAAGGCAAAGTCCCTGAATGAGAAATCGGGAGAGAAGAGAATGGTCGTCACCGATCTGAGAAATATTGCTGAAAACTATACGAAGCAAAAAAGACACAAAGAAGCACTTTCTACTTATCTGGAAAGTCTTGAAGTCGTCGAAAAATATAACTTCAATACCTTGTTAGGGTATACCTACTCAAACATTGCTTTTGCCTATATAAGTTTAGAGAATTATGAACAGGCACTTGCCTATAGTACCAAATCTGTAGATTATTCAATAAAATATAAATCTCCTGATAGTTTGGTAAATGGATCTTTAGCGAAAGCAACGGCTTATTTTTATCTTGATCAATTAGCCCCTGCTCTAGAGGCATTAGAGCACACTTTTAGCGCGATTACAGGAGGGATGAAGAAGATTTATCAGGATGCTTACGAGTTGAAAATAAAAATCATTAGTAAACTCAGTCCTGAAAAAATAGCGGAAAGCTATGAGGAATATGTCGTTTTTTTGAAATCAGATTTAAATGAAATAGATAATAAAAATGACCTCGAAGACATACTAAAATTCAGAGAACAGGAAATTGAGGGATACCAGAAAAAAAATGCGGCCATCGAACTGCAGAACAGAGAGCTAGAAGTAGTAAGCAAATTGCTTGCGCATGATTTGAAAACCCCTACAAGAACGGTCGGCTCTTTTAGCGGTTTGCTAAACAAAAAATTGGAGTCGTCAGAAGATCCGGCGATTAGAGAGTGCCTGGATTTTATTTCCTCCGGTGCGCATGAGATGTATCAAAAATTAGATATCACAGAACAATACCTGAATTTCAAGCTGTCTAAAAATAAATCTCAGGTAGATTTAAATAGAATTATTGAAACGGTGGTCCGTTTATTTGATAAAGATACAGTTAGCATTGAAGTAGAACACGAATTACCTTTCATCTTCGCAGATCAAATGGCGATTAGGAGGATGTTTGAATTGTTATTCCGTTTTATCTTTAAATATAATGAGGAGACCATTAAACGTATAAAAATCAGACATAAATCAGATGTCAATGATGAGTTGTTTATTGTTACTGACAATGGGAAAGCAATTACCTATGCACGGTTTTGGTTTAAGGAGTTTTTTCAATCTGACTTGATCGCTAGCGGCAAAATTGAAATGGGGTTTGCCTTTGTCCGTAAGATTATCAATCTTCATGGTGGGCATTTGTTGATAGATGAAGAGGAAGATGGCACTACCGTTCTCAAAATCTGGTTCCCTAAAAAGGAGGATAAATTAAACGGGGAACAACCCTAACGCAGTTGACTTTCCTGCCCTCTCGTGCTTTATTCCTTTTGCTTTTTTAACAATTCGTTTTCTTTTTCGAGCCTTTCTATTTGGTAGCGCAGGTTGTTACCTTGCCTATGAACAGGAAATTATTTTAATTTTGCTTTAAGATTATTGTCAGAGTTAGAGTAGTCAACAATAACAGCTTCTTTTAGGGTTATCGTACTATACCCATAATGAAAAGTTTCGTAGGGAGCATCCCATTTTACTTTGGTTGGTGTGCCTTGCAAGTCTAGTACAGTTTGCCGTGAATCTCCAATTGCAAAAAGATTGTTGGATTTGCTTTTGGAAGGGCTCGTTTTAAATCTCACTTTCAAATTTTTACTTGAATTAGAATATTCAATTACTTTTCCATCTTGTATTGTAATGGAACTTTGGCCATAATACAAAAGTTCATCAGCTCCAATTTTATTAATTTCAGATGGCGCACCTTGTACAGCAATGACTTTGTTTCTGCTTGAGCCAATACAAAATGAATTTTTTAAGGAATAAACGGGCGGTTTATTCTCCTCTTTAATTTTTTTAGTTTCCTCCAATTTGTCTGAATCAGCCGTTTCATTCGCAGATGGAGTAGGGGGCGTTGTTAGTTGGCTGGTGGTGCTTTGTGCCCTGTTAAAGGTAGAAGCAATAATGTCTTTAAACAAAAAAGCGGCTCCGAGTAGCATTGCAGTCACGGCAATAAATACCAGATTGTTACTGGATTTTTTATTTGTTTTGTTTGATTTTTGTGGCCGGATAATAGCATCTTCGTCTTCGTCAGTCGATTGGTCATTTTGGGATTGATCAACAGGGTTTGTGGATGGTTCCGATGTTGTTTCAGAAGTGTCTTTGATAATTTGAATTGTCAATCGTTGAGCGACCTTTTCATTCAATTGATTAGAGGCGACAAGTTCAATGACCAAATTGGCGTTCGGTTTTTTAAATTTTAAGTTTTTGTGTCCTGAAAGATCGACTTCTCCCATGATGTTGAGCCGAACTAGATTGCAGTGTTCTGTCGACCAGACAATTTTGATAGGGTCATTGACGAAAACAGTCTTTTTGTTTGCATAAAACTGCTTGATTACTGGGTATTCTATGTTGTTGCCATTTGTATCTTCGGAGGTGGTAGATGGTTCGCTGCTAGTTGTAGTGCTATATGCGCCATCGTTTAGCAAGGTCTCGTAAGCTTCGTTGATGTCTTTGAAACGGTCTTCAAAAAACTTATCCCCTTCGTTGAGGTCCGGGTGAAATTTCTTTGACAGTTTTCTGTAAGCCGCCTTAATTTCTTTCTTGGTGGCTGTCTTAGGAACTCCAAGGATATAATGGTAATCCTTCATATAGGTATTTGGTTATCAAATCATTAGGTTGTCGAGTTGTTGGGCTGATTGTTTTTCATAGTTTGCGCCTGTTGTACTCAATCCACTTAATAACTCAATATACATAATAGACTTAACATACCCAATACCGTTGATTACTGATATCCAACATCTCGCAGCCATCTGTTAACAGCCTACTAGAGTTTTCTGTCAATAGGCTGGCGACCTGAAATTGTAGTTGAATGAATATAAAAAATGGATATCAAGAAATGAATTTAAATCAAAAAGCAATTTATAAAATTACAGAACTAAAAAATGGAATATATCGATTTATGCGTATATTGACAGTAGACACAAATTTAAACCGCATAATCTATGAAATTATTCAAGTATAACTTGATCCTATTGTTGTTGTTGTTGCTGCCAATCATCAACAACGCGCAAGTTGTCTCTTCTAAAGAGGTAACTTATAAGGTAGGGCCTCCACATCCGCATGTCAACTCCTATCATTATCATTATTTTATTGAAGACAGAAATCTCCTTGTCGTATCTGTTTTATTTAAAAAAATAGTAATCGAAAAATTTGATTCAAAATCCTTTAAATTAATTTCTACTTCTGAATATGACGACATAAAAGACCATTGGACTTCCGATTGGGAAATAGTTAGAACAAAGGATAAATTATTTTTCTTTTATTTGACTTCTACAAAAGCAGTGGATGATGTGTATTATCGTGAAATTGATTTCAAAACAGGGGAATTTATTGGAGATGGGAATTTGCTTGTAAAAGGAAAAAGAAAGTTAACTGACGAAAACCCCAAATACCTGGTTAGTCAATCATCTGATACGAGTAAAGTCTTAATTCAAACCAAGTATAATGAATTGAAAAACAGTGATGGCAAAAACTATGATGAGTCCAACATAAGTGTTTATGACCAAAATCTTGATCTTATTTGGCAAAAAGAAACCACGATGCCCTATCCTGAAAAAGATTTGGATTTTATTGAATTTTCTGTAAACAATAAAGGCAGATTATATGCTTTAGCAAACTATGATGAAGAAACTAAGCTCCGCACCTGGCCAACCAATATAGCGACAATGAACTCGGCCGATCAAAAACCGATCTTAACTCCAATTAATTTGTCTGACGATCCACTTTATTTTCGGTTTCTTTCAGAAGCTCCAAATGATGAATTACTTATGGCTGGTTTTCAATCAGATTCTGAAGAATCGATGAGGACACTTATAGTGAAAATTGATAAAAACATGAGCTTTGGGACTCCAATTTTATCAGATTTTCCACCCGATGTAATCAATCAATATAAACCAATAAATGATAGATTGGCGAAATTAGACCAAGAAAAAATAACAGAACCATATTATCTTTTTACAAAAAAAGTTGGTTTTTGGGAGGACGGTAGTATGTTACTTATTAGTACACAGGATTTATCTTTTTTTACTTCTAGCAGCACGATATATCATTACAATGACATTTTGGTATCCAAATTTGATGCAGAAGATAACCTTGTATGGATGAAAAGATTGCCCAAACGACAGAACCGCAACTTTGGTTTTAAATATTTTTTCACGAATGGAAATCACTATTTTTTCTATAATGATCATATTGAAAACATGGATAAGGCTATGGACGAACGTCCGGTTTATTATGGAGGGAGTAAGGGGATATTAACGGCATATAAGGTAAACGACAAAACTGGAGAGTCTAGCAAAATTTCAATAATAAATAGTGGAGATGTACCCTCGGTAGCAGGAAATGAAATCAACAGGCTTTCACCAGGTCGAATGATAAAATTATCAGAATCTGAATTTGCAATAGAGGGGAAAATAAAAAAAGAAAATGTTTTCGTTAAGTTTACCATTAACTAAGCTTCGTGATGCCTTGTTTCACTGCAAAAATTAACTCCCCGACAAAAAACAATACCTCAATCACCAATTATACTCCGTATATTTTTTCTCTAAGGAAATTCCCAATAACTCCAGTGTTTCAACATCCAACCTATCGCCGCAAGACAGGGAACGTTGTTTTTTGAATGCTCTTAAAGCAGTAAGGGTTTGATTGTCCATCACGGAGGTATTAGTGGGGTGATCATAGTAGCCGTTTGTTCTAAGTCCCTGCTGCACTTTTCCGATAAGCGTAGAGTTGATGTTACTTTGGCAGACGACGCGTTTCATGGTGTATTGGTCTTCCTCTGTGGCCTTTTTTTGCACAAATATTTGTCGCAGTACAAAGTTTGGAGATTGGCTGGTGTCTTTCAGAATGACATATTCTTTGGCGTTAGGAAGTTCGTCGGTCGAATTATAACCTTGGTTTGTAGGGGCTTCGATGATTCGATGTTCTAAATCGACGTCTTCCTCCCGGGAATTGCCAGTAAAAACTGCTATTTCTTCAATTTCTGTTAGGTAAGGACTGGTATTAAAACATCGTTCATAACATTTCCCATCTACCATTTGGGTGGATGATTCTATGTGGTTAGCGGAAGTTTCTACTTGGGAGCTGGAAGTATCCTGGTGTAGTCTTTCACTACAATTAGTAAATAAAAGAAGTGTGGAGAATAGAGCAAATAAGCAAATAGTAAACTTCATGTTGTATTTTTTTGAGTAACGACCAATTATACATTGAATATAATTAATAATAACGACAATGAAATTCTGATGAGGCTATTATTGGAATGTTCCCAATGACTTGCCAAATGTTCCTTTGTGCTCTAGAAAATATTCCCATAGCTGCAAAAATTTCTCTGAATTCCGTTTAATAGGTTCCAGATCAACCCCTTCTTTTTCAAGCAACCTCCATTGCGACTCCAGATAGCCTGGATGAGGCATTCCGTCCAACTCTATCGGCTCATAGGTGACGCCTTCAACGGGTTCATAGCAGCCCTTCTTGCCATATCTCGGTCTACTATGATTTAGGAAACCATTAAAATCGCTTTGAAACCCAATCGAGAAATCTACTTTTTCTGCTTCAGATAAATCGGAAAAATGGTCAGAAGATCCGGTTTTTTCAGCTATGAATTGGTGGTTGGACTCGATCAGATTTTTAACAGCTTGGTAGGTGAATTTATACGTATCGATGGAGCCATTGCAATAGCAGTCCAGACTGTCTAATTGCTGTTGATACTTAGGTGCTGGATTATGCGGTTTCAAGGATGCTCCGCTGATTGGCAGGCTGATAAATCCGTTGTTCTGATAAATTTTTAATATCTCCTTTTCTGATATGCCTCTTGGGTGGTTTTGTATCGGTCGGAATACATCGTGTGTCACTATAGGTGGGATTTGGTGTTCCTCCATAAAGTCAAGCGCCTCCGTCCTGCATTGATCCGACATGTGGGTAATGTCTGTCATGATACCAGCATTCGCCAGCCAAAGAATAGTCTCTTTCCCTTTTTCTGTCAATCCGCCTCTTTTTTTGGTCTTTTTCAATGTTCCTTTCAGGTTGATTAATTTGGTGACTATACTCGGTTTGATTGCGGAACTTCCCAAATCCGAATCGACCAGATGAATCAAAGTGATAAACGCAACTCCCTGACTCGCCCAATAGTCCGCATCCGCCTGATTGGTGATCAGTTTTTTTGCGCCTTCAATAGAATGAACAATAATCGTTTTTTCAGTGGTCTTCAAAAGAGTTCTTATCTCACCAGGCGATTTTGCGACTACAAAATCATCGGAATTTTCTAGGGCAAAATTATTCACATATTCAACTTGCTCGGAAATTACACGTTTTGCTTTTTTATTGTTTTTAATTCCTTCTTTTGTAAGTGCGCCAGTCACGATAATTCTGGCTCCTTTGTTATTTATCCAATAATTTGAATAATTCACGTTCTTAAATTGGTGCTTGTAGGTGAGTTTCGGTTCTTTCTCAGGAGGGAAGGATTCAAATCCCTTTCCAATAAAAGAATAGGGGACATGAATAGTCGGATGCATTTGTAAGTCGATATATTCTCTTACCTCTTGCCCGTTCACATTAAAAAAACACAATAATAGTATACAAACATTAAAGACTCTCATCCTACAAAGGTAATGTTAAACCGTCAATAATCAGAGGCATGTGATCACTTAGCGTTATCCATTGCTCAAATTTTCCAACTTCCACCGTTGTGTGATCACTGATACAATGTCTAGGAGCAAAACAATAGTCCATATGGTAAGGCTTGTCTCTATTTTTAAGCAAATAAAGCGTCGGTTCTTTTTCTTGTCCAGGGGGCTCCTTTCGAAGTGTGTGATAAAGACTGACAATACCAGATGCTTCTAGTTTGTTGACGATCGAAGTATGGTTGCTGGCTTTTCTTTGATTATCCCAAATGGCATTACTGTTCCAGTCTCCGATCCACAAACTTTCCTTGCTGAACGCCGGCTCGTTGTAATAGTTTATAGCATCCCAAATTTGGCCGACATAGCTTTTAATACTGCTTTTCGGATGGGGCATAGCCCAAACAATATACACCCGAATTTCATTTTTCCCCTTGCTAAGTAGGATGGGGACGATGTATTGGAAAGCTTGATTATAATTTTCTGCCAGGGCAACCTTATAGTCATTAAAAGAAAGCACTGCCAACCCTTTGTTTGGATTATCACCAAACCAAAGGAAATCAGTATACCCCGAAATTAACTGCGATTTTTTGTATTTAGATTCCTGCTCACACTCCTGAACGACCAATAAGTCAGGCTGGAATTTCATAATCTGCGGCCATTTTTTTCTAAAAGCCATATTGCAATTCCAAGAGATGATTTTCATCCCATTAAACTAACTATTTTCTATCAAACCTCGAACCCAATCATTAGGAATTATATCTATCGATACGTTTATTCGTTCTGTTTTTCCAAAGTTCGTGATTCGGTGGGGATCTGTGAGTCTTAGGTACCAGCATTCTCCAGGTTTCATGTCGACAGGGACATCATTCAAATAAAAAGTTACTTCATCATTCGTAAGAACGGGTATGGTAAGTCGAATAACGGATTCTGATATTTCCAATCCAAGGGTAGGATCCGTGTGCTCTTTTACGATGCCACCTGCCTCCAGCCGCAACATCCGAACCAAGGTTACCTTCGTATGTTTGCGGAAGGTATCCACCACGCTTGTTAAATAGGAGGACTCCAATAGGTAGGAAGTGTCCAGCCATTCTGTCCAAGAACCATCTGCATAATTATCAGAGGGCGGTGGAAATGGTAGCGACGTATCTATTAAATGTGCTGGCGCACGCAATGGGATCACATCATAATAGGTGAATTGATTTAACTTTAAGGCCTCAAATTCTTCAATCAATTTTGCCGTATCAAAAGTAAAAGGCAATTTTACCCGGTCTTTTGTCCTCCGTTTAGTTTCCATATCTGTTCGATTCTAGTTCAATATTATAGTTAATTCGTATTTGTAAGTTATGGAAATTAACTATGAATAATAAATTATAGAGAACAAAATGGAAAGGAGGGGACAAAGCCCTATCTAACCAATGGTGCCAAAGGTTTTTGCAGACCTCCTTTTTGCAAAAGAAATAACGTATAAATCGATGTTACCAGTTGTTAAAATGACTAGGTTAAAAAATTTCAACCTCTGCAGAATAGACGTAAGAACTTTGACCAAGCGACATATTCAACGACACCAGATAGTTACCAGGTGCCTGGTATTGATGCTCGGGATTTTCCTCCGTAGAAGTATTCCCATCTCCAAAATCCCAAATGAAATTTACCTGGTCGCCGATATCTGCAAAAAACTGGACCGTACAAGGGCTTGTGCAGCCAGCATTCTCAAATAGAATATCAGTAGCAGGGTAGAATTCCGTTTGTGGCAGATCTACTACAAATTCGCGTTCTGTAAAACCTGCGAAAATCCCAATTCCTTTTTCAATGTTAGAAAATATTTGTTGGGGTTCAGATAGAATATTTGAAGAAGTCAATTTATAAGTGGTGACTGATTTGTAATAGTCGTACAGTTCCTTGCTCGCCGATTTGACCCGAATATGAGCCTCTAGTTCAAAATCCTTGTCATACCGGGTATCTTCCTCTACTAGTCCAAACTCTAATTGGTACGTTTGGCCATTAAAACTATCGTCTTTTAGAAAAACAAAACTCAAGGGATAGGCGACTATATCCACCGGTGATATCAACGTGTTATTTTCTGCATTGATATCATTGGTAATGAACCCGGAATGAGGCACGGAAAATCCATTTAGCTCATTATTGAATTCCTCATGATTCCCATTTAAGATGTCTATCCAACCATCAATTAAATAATAATTGGTTTCCTCTGGATTATCTTCAATTTCAATTTCAAATGTCCAGCAAACATAATTGGCAATCATAGCCTCACCCTGATCGGTCAAGGAGCAATTGAAGGGATTCGGCACACTGGCCTTTGACTTGATCGGTTCAAAACCAGCATTTTTAGCCTCGATGGTATATTTTTTATTGTGAAGTACTTGATATCCATCCGCTTTGTAGATTCCGTTGAGGTCATGAGTCAATTCAACCAAGTCGTTCCCTGACTCATCTTTTAACATAACCTGCGCAGTTTCTATTGTCTTTTGATTACAATTGCGATCAGTTATGTGGCAGCTTTGGCTCAAATATACGATGGCACCAGTTTCCGGGCTTAGTAGGCCATTCATCACCAAAACATCCGTTGCATCCGCATCAGGGTAAGGCAATTCTTTGGAACAAGAATTTAATGCCACCAGGCAAATTACCAGTAAAAGAAGGGGTATATTTTTCATTATTTTGATTGTTTAAAATTTAAAGGAATAAGAAAAATAGGGGAGGATTGGCAAAAGACTTTGTTGCTTTAATATGGGATCTCCGCTAGAATTAAACGTGTTGTAAACTACAAATGGATTTTGTCGAGCGTAGGCATTGTAAACTCCTAAACTCCAGGTGCGCTTTCCCCGTTTTTTTACTTTGTGAAAATTTGCCGACAAGTCCAGTCGGTGATAGGCTGGCATTCGTTGATTGTTTCTGGTTTCAATATAATTGGCTGTGCCCATGCTTTCAAAAAGGGAACCATTACCTGTTTGCGGTGTATTTATTCCTAAAGCATTATAATTTGTTGTTCCCAAAGTGTAGGTATTACCCGTACCATAAACCCAAACCAAACCAAAATCTAAGCGATCGCTTTTTTTATGGATGATTGCCGCACCTATGTCGTGCCGTCTATCATACTTATAAGGGAATGCTTTGCCATTGTTGATATTTGGAAATTTCCTTGTTGATTTGGATAGCGTATAGCCAATCCATCCGGTAGTTTTTCCTGTTGTTTTCTCCAGCAATATTTCTCCACCATAACTTACTCCATCACCGATATCCACCCTGTTTTCCCAGTCTCCGCTATTAGAGAAGAAATTAAACCCTGCTTTATAAGCTAGCAGGTTATTCATGTCCTTATAAAACCCTTCTACGGTTAATTCATATCCTTTTCCTAGGCTTTGGGTATATCCAAGGCCAAACTGCCAGGAGTTTTCAGGCTTGACTTTGTCCGTACTCGCAACCCATAAGTCAGTAGGTAAGCCTAATCCAGGGCTTGCCAATAAGTGCAGGAACTGAGTCATCTTAGTAGCAGAAAACTTCAACGAAGATCGTTCAGTTACTAAATAACTAAGCGCTAATCTCGGTTGGAAAGAAAAATAATTTGAGTTTTGCACAGAAAAATTTACTAAATGAATCCCTGCATTTATTTTGATTTTTTTCGTCAAGATAACATCATCTTCGATGTAGGCATTCATTTCAATTCCACCGATTTTGTCACTACCGTTGGTTGTTGCAACTGCTGGATCTTCGCCTGTTTTAAGTTCTTGATAGGAGGTAGTCGGTGTAAACTTGTAATGACCGAATTTTATTCCTGTACGGATATAATGATTGGGATGAGGATTGTAGTTGAGATCGATTTTGCCAGCGTAATCACGAATATTTGAATTGGATGAATAATATTCTTTTACTGGATTAGAGGTGTTTGTGTCAGAAATAAACTCATTTTCAAAATCAAAATCATAGGCACTAAAATAGAGCGTAGTATTGCTAAACAACTTCGGCGCTAATTGATAATTCCATCTGGCGGTGACCAATTTATTGCCCCACGTCATTTTTCCATCCTCACTAGAGGTGGCCCCTTTTTCAACGTTAATAAGTTTATCATTCCCAAGATAGGTGCTTAAATACAGTCTGCTTTTGTTTGAAAATTTATGATTGATTTTTGCATTGATATCATATAGATTATACGCGTTGAATTGCTTGTTTTCCGTAGACTGGGCGTTTTTATTTATGCTATTCTGTACGGGCGTAGTGATCAAATCGAACCAGGTTCTTCGACCTGAAAAACTAAAGGAGGTTTTGTCCTTAATTATTGGACCTTCGAGGTTAAATCTTCCAGAAACTAAACCTATTGTCAAATCTCCATGGATTTTTTTCATATTTCCTTCTTTCATTCGAACATCGATTATAGAAGATAAACGTCCGCCATAACGAGCAGGAAATCCGCCCTTAATGAGCTCTACACTTTTGATCGCATCTCCATTGAAGGTGCTCATAAACCCAAATAAATGGCTTGCATTATAGACTGGTACCCCATCCAAAAGCATCAGGTTTTGATCTGGCCCACCCCCTCGCACATATAAGCCGGTAGTACCTTCCGAACCCGATTGTACACCAGGCATTAACTGTATGATTTTTAGCACATCTCTTTCACCCATTAATGCAGGAATCGATTTTACCTTTTCCAGGGAGATTTTGTTGCTACTCATTTGTGTTTCCGAATGTCGAAGTGTTTTCTCATCAGCCACCACCACTACTTCTTTTAACTGTTCCCCAAGGCTTAAAAAAGCAGCGTATTCAATATTTTTATCTAAACTAAATTTTTCACTTTTTGATGAATAGCCCACATACGAAAAAACAAGTTCGTAGGTTCCCTCAGGCAGAGTGATACTGTAAAACCCATATTCGTTGGTGGCCGTACCTAGTTCTAACTCCTTGCAATATACTGTCGCTCCTAGAAGTGTTTCGTTGCTTTCTATATCCATGATATACCCGTTGATGGTGTACTTTTCCTTGGTTCTTTGAGGAGGGCTTTCTTTTAGAGAAGGCTTAGATTCCTTAGATTTGCTACTTTCTTCTTGTTTGGTAGGGAAAATCGTAATCGTGTTACCGATGACCTTATAGGATAAATTTTTGTTGGCTAATAAAGCGTCCAGCACTTCACTCAATAACTCCTTCTCAAACGTGATCGTGATTTTAGAATCTGCCAACGCCCGATCATTATAGGCGGTTGTGAATCCGGCTGTTTTTTCCAGTTTTTCAAGGGATTCTTTTATCGATAAATCTTCAAATGCAATAGTGATTTCCTTATTCAATAGTCCATTTTGCGCACTAGCAGAGAACCCTAATACTACCCAGAAAACACCAAATAATAAGCATCTTTTTATATTAATGTAGTTCATAGATCTCCTTATTTTGGGTTAATTTAAGATTACAACTAAGCTCAATTATTTCGATAACCTCTTTTAGCTTCAACTTATGAAAGGAAGAAGACAACAAACAATCCACCTCTTTTTGAGATAGCAGAATTTGGTCATTGTAATAGGTGTTCAGTTCTTCTACAACCTGTTTAATAGGCGTTTTTTCAAAATGAAAGACACCAGTTTTCCAAGCCAGATAGTTCTGATTGTTAGATGCATAAACAGATAAGGTGTCTTTGGTAACTCTGGCAGATTGGTTGGGAGTAAGAAGAGACGATTGTTCGTCAAACAACGAGCGAACTTCCACTTTTCCAGTGGCAACAGCTATCTCCGTATGATCGACTACCGTTTTGATATTAAAAGAAGTACCCACTACCTCTATATCAGAATGATTGGTATGAATAATAAATGGTCGGTTAGTATCTTTCGCAACATCAAAAAACGCTTCTCCTTCAAGATGTACTTCTCGCTGATCTGTTGAAAAGCTTTTAGGAAACAAAAAAGAAGCACCAGCAGCCAAATAAACAATGGATCCATCCTCAAGAAGCATTTTCTTATTTTGTTCCTTCGCTTCTACTTTCACATACAATTGAGTAGAACTATAGGAGTTGTAAATGAAAAAAGCAACCGAGACCAATAGAAAAATAGCAGCAGCAGAGGCCACAAACTTCAAATATCGGTAGACGGCAATGGGCGGAGAAGACTGAGCTTTTTTTACCACTTTTCCCCAAGCTTGTTCAGTATTTACATTGACAAGGACAATTTCTTCCTTTTTCCAGAAAGACTGAAGCGTTTCGTATTCCTGCAGATTTTCCAACTTAAACTGCTGGACCAAAAGCTCTTCTTCCTTGGTCGTCTCTCCTAGGAAGTGTTTGGATAATAATTCATAAATATCGGACATAAGCAATCTGTTTTAGTGCAGCAAAAAGGCCGCGATTACTTATAACTCGATAAAAAACAGGGATACCCCTAGTCAGGGATAAAATGTAGACCAAATTTATTGTAAAAAAAGCACCAAAACCGGTAAGTAGTGATACTCCTTCAAGAGAATTCTCAATTTTTTTAGCGCAGTTCCCATTTGGTTCTCCACCGTTTTGATAGAGATATTCAGTTCTTGAGCTATTTCCCTATAAGTCATCTTTTGTTGTCGACTCAACAAAAATACCTGCCGCATTTTTACAGGCAGTTTGCTCGCAAAATAGTGCAATAGAGGCAAGATATCCTCCTCCTTTAGATTAGTAGTTTCTTCTGTCCCAATATCAGGTAAGCTCTTAGGGAATACCTCTTGTTTTCGTCTTGGATTTCTTAGGTAGTCTATACATTTGTACCGCACACATTTTAGGAGATAGGGTGCTGGATTTTCAAGGTGCTCTATTTTTACGTTTTCCCACAATTGGACAAAAACAGACTGGACAATATCTTCAGCGGCATGTCGATCCTTTACAAGTGCAGTGGCATAATTGCAAAGGGAGGAATAGTTTTGTTGAAATATATCTTGTAAACTGAATTTCATAATTAAACTAATCTAAGTAAAGGACTTGGAATATTCTATATGTACCTTCAAGTTTCTGAAAATTATTCAAGACGAATAATCAACTTCCATCTAAAGATATAATTCTTTGTAAAACAAAAAGCCACCAGTTTACAATTCATTTTTGCTTAGGAATATAGAAATGAACAACATGACTTTCAATCAACTATAAAGTGAAACGTTGAAATAGCAGGAGGCATGTCATTTCCTTTTGGAAATAAAAAAGGGGCAGCACAAAAAAGTGCTGCCCCAAACTAGAAATAACTCATGTAGTTGTTTCTAGTTATCAAAACTTCAACTATCGCACAACAATAAGCTGTTTGGTCTCGCGTCTTCCTTCAGAACCAACCGTCACCAAATAAGTCCCATCTACAAATCGATCATCTAGCTCAATTCGTAATAAGTCCTGCCCGTTGGTGAGTTGCTTGGTATACATCACCCGCCCCATCTGATTAAAAATAGTAAGTACGCCATCTTCTCCTACTGCCTGCATCTTAACAATTGCATAGTCAGCAGCAGGATTAGGATAAACAGCGATACTAATTTCCTCTAATTCAGACGTAAATTGCTCGTCTACACCAGTCTCAGTAGGGGCAACTCTATCCTCATCCTTAGAAACAACAGTCAATGATTTGTCTTTAAGATCAGACAATAACTGCTGCTCAGGATCTAATGGAGTAGGAGTAGAAACAATTGCCGCTCCTTCTTTCGACCATGGATTAACAACATTCAAGGTATAATCTTCTACTTCACCTTCTCCAAATGTTTCGCATGGGTGCGGGTATCCTCCGTACTTCATCGCAACGCGCATACGTGTAGGCCCATTGCTTGCCCAATTTGGCACGTAAATATTGCCATGTAAAGTACCATACCCATTTCCATAAAGCGCTAATTCATAGTAAGGATCAAATAGACCATCTTGGTTCCAATCCACCCAAACTTTCCAATATTCTCTATAAGAAGATCCAGCAAATCCAGGTCTTAACTGCGTGTAATAACTGTTTCCTTTCTGGACGTTCGTAGTAAGATGTGTGTAGTCTCCATACCCACCATCGTTACCAGAATTATTGTTGATCCAACCCACTCGTACTTTTCTGATCCATTCGTAGGTGGTGCTAATTCCTTGCGCATCACAGTATATATCGCAACTTGGAATAAAGGTCTTTTCGACAATGTTCGATTCTCCTAGATAATCCGTACAGCCACTTCTTCTTGAGCAACGCAGGTACCAGGTAGTCTGTGATATTGGACCTGGATTGTGATTAGCATTTGTCGCTCCATTTATCAACGTCCAGCCATTCATAGATGGCCCAGGAGGCGTATTCGTAGTTGTACTTCTAAACCATTGATATTCTAATGCGCCACTACCACCTGATGGATAGGTAATATTCGTAATCAAATCAGGATCATTCATATCAGGACATAGCGTTTCATCATCTCCAATACTACCGCCTGCAGTTACATTATCACAGCAATTGGATTTGTATTTTTTCCGTATTACATTCGATTCTCCAAGATAAGCGGTACATCCATTCCTTCTTGCACAACGTATATACCAAGTGGTCTGCGAAATTGGTCCAGGATCGTAACCTGCTCCAGTAGCGCCTGATATCAACGTCCAATTATTAGAATTCTGGCTTGGTGGTGTGCTGCCATTCGTGCTCTTCATCCAAATGTATTCAAGTGCTCCACTTCCACCTGAAGGAAGTGCAGTATTGGTCATCATTGAAGGATCATTCATGTCAGGACAAACGGTCTCATGGTCGGTAATGCTGCCACCTGAAGTCACGTTATTACAAGAGTTAATTATTATGGTGTAATCTTCCACTTCCCCATAAAAATTGTCACTACATGGGAACTTGTGTCCTCCGTAACTCATGATAACCCGCATGCGTGTTGGCCCACTTTGAGCATTATTCGGTATGGTAATGTTTCTGTTTTTTGGCCATTTACCGGATGCTTGAGCAACTCGTTCCTGTGGATGTTGGAAAATACCATCTTGATTATAATCAATATAAACTCTCCATTTTTCAACATAACGTTGACCGGAGAATCCCGGCGTCAAACGTATGGTGTGCGTCTCTCCAGTAGAAACGGTAGCACTTAAATTTGTGAAATCTGCATACCCTCCATTGTTTCCAGATATATTGTTTAGATCATTAAATCGTACTGCCTGAATCCATTCATAATGCGTATTGATATTACTAGGCTCATCGATGGAACCATTGCAGTTATTATCAATTCCATCACAAAGTTCTGGTGCACCATTATAGACAGTAGCATCATTATCGTTACAATCTCCTTCACAAAGGCTATAACCATCCTGGTCAGCATCCAATCCTTCAACAGTCACCATCGCTGAACAAGTGCCAACATTCCCATTTCCATCATCAACTGTGAGTATCACCGTATTGGCTCCAACATTGGAACAATCAAAACTGGATACATCAATAGAGTAGGTTAGGTTGGAAGACGCCGTACAGTTGTCATTGCTTCCAGACTCAATGTCTGCTGCAGTAATACTGCCATTGCCTGCTGCGTCAAGTGTCACCAAAATGTTTTGGCAAACTGCAGTCGGTGGAGTTACATCATCCACAATGATCGTCTGTGTTTGCGAGTGGGTATTCCCATTTCCATCATCATAATTCCAGGTAACTGAATAAGTACCTTGTGTAGTATAAGTGGTTATATCAGTAGTAGTTGCTGTGATGCTACCTTCACAATTGTCTGTAGCAGTTGGAGGGGTTGCTGTTGCACTGCATTCTCCAACGACATTTGCCAGCATTGCCATATCAGGTACTGGTGCTGTTTGATCATCAACTTCCACCATCTGACTGGCAGTACTTGTATTCCCATTTCCATCATTAAATGTCCAGGTAATAGTATATGTTCCCTGTGTAGTATAGGTCAATGGATCAGCGGTAGTACCAGTTATTGGTCCTGCGCAGTTATCCATCGCAATAGGTGCGGTAACTGTTGCATTGCATTCTTCAGAGACATTTGCTATACTTGGTACGACAGGAGCTTCCCCATCTTTTACAATAACCAATTGCTCACAAGTATTGGTGTTTCCATTAGCATCTGTTGCTGTCCAAATTACTGATGTTGTACCTAACGAATAAGTAGCCGGTGCATTATTAGTAAGAACAACTCCAGGACAATTGTCTGAATTTGATGGTGTTCCTAAGTTTACATTTGTTGCTACGCACGTTCCTGCATCGGTAGACGCATTAACATTGGCAGGGCAAGCAAGCATAGGATGTTCATTATCTGTTACCGTAACTAATTGTGTACAAGTTGATGTATTACCCGCTGCATCCGTGGCTGTCCAAGTTACCATAGTTGTACCTACTGGGAACGAAGCTGGTGCATTATTAGAAACAGTTGCTCCCGGACAGTTATCAGAATTTGTTGCCTGGCCTAAGTTTACGTTTGTCGCTTCGCAAGCTCCAGCATCTGCTGATAGATTGAGGTCGTCAGGACAAGTCAGTTTAGGATCTTCGTCATCGGTAATTGTGACCAATTGCTCGCAGGTTGTGGTGTTCCCAGCTGCATCTGTGGCGGTCCAAATTACTGATGTTGTACCAACGGGATAAGAACTTGGGGCATTATTCGTAACAGACGCAACCTGACAGTTGTCAGAACTAGTGGTAGTTCTAAGATCTACACTTGTCGCTTCACACAATCCTGTATCTGCAGATTGACTAATGTCATCAGGGCATACAAGCATCGGTGCTTCATCGTCAGTGATAGTTACTATCTGTGCACAAGTTGCTGTATTCCCCGCTGCATCCGTTACTGTCCAGGTAACAGTTGTCATTCCAACAGGGAAAGAAGCAGGTGCGTCGTTGCTAACTCCCATCACTGCACAGTTGTCAGTGGTGGTTGGGTCTCCTAAATTCACAGTGGCTTCGCACATTCCTTGGTCCGCTGATTGGCTGATATCTCCCGGACAAGCTATCGTTGGTGCCTCATTGTCATTTACCGTGACACTGAAACTACAGGTAGTTGTTAATCCTGAAGCATCCGTTGCAAGGAAACTAACCATTGTTGTACCTATTGGGAATGTTTCCCCTTCGATACTATGACCAGTGGTTGCATCTAGGAATACCCCTGGACAGTTGTCACTTGCAGTAATAATACCATACATAACATCTGCATCACATTGTCCTGGGTCATTATCTACAACAATATCCCCTGGGCAATTCGTGATAATAGGTACTTGTGTATCATTGACTGTTATATCGAATGAGCAAGTAGCTATGTTTCCATTTACATCAGTTACCGTCATGGTAACAGCTGTAGTTCCTACTGGGAATAATCCAAATGCATTAGAACCAAAAGGGAGAATATTTACTCCAGGAGCGCTGAAAACGGTACTTGCTACACCACAATTGTCATCTACTGTTGGGAATTCCCATCCTGCTAAAGCAGAACAATCTCCAGTAACAGCATCGATACTTTGGTTGCTTGGGCACCCAGCATAGGTAGGTGCTTCATCATCCGTTATGGTAACCACCTGTTCACAGGTCGCCGAATTTCCTACTGCATCCGTTACTGTCCAGGTAACTGTAGTTGTACCAACAGGGTAGAAGGTCGGTGCGTCATTCGTTACCATAGAACCAGGACAATTGTCAGCACTAATTGGCATTCCTAAATCAACACTTGCTGCTTCACATGATCCGGTATCTGTCGTTTGGTTGACAGGAGCCGGGCAAGCAATAGTCGGATTTTCATCATCCGTTATTGTTACAAGTTGCTCGCAAGTAGCGGAGTTACCAGCAGCATCTGTTATGGTCCATGTTACTGTCGTAGTTCCTACAGGATAAGCAGCAGGAGCATCATTCGTAACGGTAGAGCCAGGACAATTGTCATCGCTCATCGGTGTTCCTAGAGCAACATTGGTCGCTTCGCAAGCACCAGCATCTGCTGTTTGATTTATTGCTGCGGGACAAGTAATCGTTGGATCTTCGTCATCCGTTACGGTTACAAGTTGCTCGCAAGTTGCTGTGTTTCCTGCTGCGTCTGTTACGGTCCAGGTTACTGCTGTAGTTCCAACTGGGTAGGAAGCAGGTGCATCATTTGTTACTATAGAACCTGGGCAATTGTCTGAACTAGTTGGCATTCCTAAGTCCACATTTGCTGCTTCACATGATCCGGTATCTGCTGTTTGGTTGACAGGTGCTGGGCAAGTAATCATTGGATTTTCATCATCTGTAATTGTTACTTCTTGTGCACAAGTTGCTGTGTTACCAGCAGCGTCTGTTATGGTCCATGTAACTGTAGTTGTACCAACAGGGTAGGAGGTTGGTGCATCATTCGTTACCATAGAACCAGGACAATTGTCAGCACTAATTGGCATTCCTAAATCAACACTTGCTGCTTCACATGATCCGGTGTCTGCTGTTTGGTTGACAGGAGCCGGGCAAGCAATAGTCGGATTTTCATCATCCGTTATTGTTACAAGTTGCTCGCAAGTTGCGGAGTTACCAGCAGCATCTGTTATGGTCCATGTTACTGTCGTAGTTCCTACAGGATAAGCAGCAGGAGCATCATTCGTAACGGTAGAGCCCGGACAATTGTCATCGCTCATCGGTGTTCCTAGAGCAACATTGGTCGCTTCGCAAGCACCAGCATCTGCTGTTTGATTTATTGCTGCTGGACAAGTAATCGTTGGATCTTCGTCATCCGTTACGGTTACAAGTTGCTCGCAAGTTGCTGTGTTTCCTGCTGCGTCTGTTACGGTCCAGGTTACTGCTGTAGTTCCAACTGGGTAGGATAATGGAGCATCATTTGATATTACAGATCCCGTACAGTTGTCTGCCGCAATTGGCACTCCTAAAATGATCGGCGTACAAGATTCCTCACAATGAGAAGTCTCTTCAAGGAAGGAGGCCTGTTCTGTTAGATTCTCGTTACTAAGTGTTGTTGGAGAAGGGTAGATGATTAGATTCATCTGATCATCTGTTGGGTTGGCAATTGATGTTGTTGTCACGCTAAGTTGATTGACAAGAACGCAATTGTCATTGATCCCTCCTTGAGCATCTGTTTTTACAATAAATAGGTCTTTGTTACTTCCAATTGTCTCTGTGAATCCTGTAAAGACTAGATAATCGTTTTGAACTGCTAATTGTTGATTTCGCAATAATGATCCATCATTAGAAGAATTGAAGTAACTTTTTGTCCAAACCTCGTTACCATCCTTATCTATTTTAGACAAGAAGTATCGCAATGGACTATTTACTCGGTTTGCTCCTTGTATTACATATCCATCGCTAACGGCTACGATTTTGCTAACCAGGATAGTATTAAAGCCTGCGACTGTATATTTGTTGGCCCAATCGATATTACCATCTATGTCGGCTTTACTTACAAAGAAGTCACTTGTACCTCCATTGGTACCATTGTCATCCCCATAATACGAAGTAATTATCGAGTCATTATCAATAGTGAAATCGCCTGCATACATTCTGGCATTTTGAGCAATTGGTATTAAATTCATCCTCGACCAAATTTCATTTCCTGCCAAATCAAATTTAGAATTTGACCCTCTGAATTTAGCAAAGTTTACACCACTAGTATACCGACCACTTGTATAAATATGGTTGTTGTAAATCTGAGCGGATAAAAAGGTCTCACTGGAACCAAAGTTATAATTTCGGTTTAGATTTCCTGTGAATGCTCCTGTGGTTCTATCCAGTTCGAGGAAGGTGGCGTCATCAAACAAACCAGGAGAAGAGGCTTGATCCATTCTTGTAACTATTATATAGTCACTTGCAGCTCCTGGCTCTAAAATGCTAAAGACATTTGTGTTAATACCATTCAAGGATTTCGTCCAGAGTATGGTGTTTGTCGTATAGTTGTATTTAAAAACAAAACCTTTATTGAAAGCCCCTGATGCAGCCTGTCCTCCAATGATCAAATTATTATTTGAATCAAAAATCATATTAGTAATCTGTTCTGAGGTGTTCCCAAATTTAAAGGTTCGTTCCCAGATGAGCTCGCCATTTTCGTCTATCATAATTAATAGCGAACTATCCTGTCGATATCCTGCTACTAGAAGATTTGTGCTTCCTGACATAGGAAGAACAACACTTCCCGCTTCATCCAGATTGCCTGCCCCATATGTTTTTACAAACGTCGGACTACAATTTGTAGCTGCACAAGCTCCTGCATCTGCGGTTAGAGTTATGGGTGCTGGACAAGCAATCGTTGGGTTTTCATCGTCCGTTATTGTTACTACTTGTGCACAAGTTGCTGTGGTCCCCGCAGCGTCTGTTACAGTCCAGGTTACAGTTGTTGTACCAACAGGGTAGGAGGCTGGTGCATCATTCGTTACCATAGAACCAGCACAATTGTCAGCACTAGTTGGCATTCCTAAATCAACACTTCCGGCATCGCACGCTCCTGCATCTGCCGATTGATTGACAGGTGCTGGGCAAGTAATTGTTGGATCTTCATCATCAGTGATAGTTACCAGTTGTTCACAAGTTGCGGTATTACCAGCTGCATCCGTTACGGTCCAAGTGACAGTTGTGGTTCCAACTGGATAGGAATTTGGTGCATCATTAGCAACCGCAGACACTGCGCAATTATCATCCGTCATTGGTGTACCTAAGTCCACATTGGTTGCTTCGCAAGCTCCTGCATCGGCTGTTTGATTGACAGGTGCTGGGCAAGCAATCGTTGGATCTTCATCGTCTGTAATTGTTACCAGTTGTTCACAGGTTGCAGTATTACCAGCGGCATCAGTCACTGTCCATGTTACCGTTGTTGTACCAACAGGGAAGGAACTCGGTGCATCATTAGCAACGGTAGACCCTGGACAATTATCCTCACTCATCGGCATTCCTAAGTCCACATTGGTTGCTTCGCAGGCACCTGTATCTGCTGTTTGATTGACAGGTGTTGGGCATACAATCGTTGGCGCCTCATCGTCTGTAATTGTGACTATCTGCGTACAGGTAGCAGTATTGCCAGCAACATCTGTCGCCGTCCATATTACGGTAGTTACTCCAACAGGGAATAAGGCTGGAGCGTCATTTGAAACTACTTCGCCTAAACAATTGTCCGTAGAAGTTGCATTTCCTAGCATAACGGTTGCCCCGCAAACTCCTGCATCTGCTGTTTGAGTTATATCTCCAGGACAAGCAATTGTTGGATCTTCATTGTCATTAACGGTGACATTAAAACTACAAGTGGATGTCAATCCTGAAGCATCCGTAGCTAGGAAACTAACCATGGTTGTTCCAACTGGGAATGTTTCTCCCTGGATATCGTGTCCTGTAGTTGCATCCAAAATTACACCTGAGCAATTGTCACTTGCTGTAATTACTCCGTACATAACTTCAGCATCGCATTGACCAGGATCATTATTCACAATAATATCTGCAGGACAATTGGTAATGGTAGGTGGTTCAATATCATTGACCGTAATATCGAAGGAACAACTTGATGAGTTTCCATGTTCGTCTGTTACTGTCATAGATACAGTAGTTGTTCCCACTGGGAATAATCCAAGCGCACTTGATCCAAATGCAAATACATTTACACCTGGTGCGTTGAATACTGGATTGGATGTGGAACAGTTGTCATCGACGGTAGGTATTGCCCATGAAACTAGCGCAGAGCAATCTCCTGGGACATTATTCACGGTTTGGTTAGTAGGACAGGTGGCGAAAGTTGGGGCTTCATTGTCTTCTACCGTTACCGTGGCGCTACAAGTAGAAGTGTTTCCATTTACATCTGTTACGGTCAAAATTACTGTGTTTGCTCCGATATTATTACAATTAAAAGAAGCATTATCTATAGAAAGAGAAGCAACGCCACAATTGTCTGTTGAACCATTGTCTATGTCTGCTTCTGTAATGGAAACCATTCCACTAGCATTCAATGGTACAGTTATGTTTTTGCACATTGCTGTTGGTGGTGTATTGTCTAATACAGTAACTAATGCTAGACAGGTA
>CALLWB010000065.1 GCA_938016265.1 uncultured Saprospiraceae bacterium | reverse complement strand
ATTCGCTAGCAGCTAATGCATAAGGCCAAACACTCCACATCCGAATGCGGCACCGCTAGCGACTTATTAACCGCTCATTTACGGCACTAGTCGAGCGCTCTAAAGCTACAACACAAGGTAAATACCCCCTGTTGAATTTTCGAGCGCCTTTTAAAAACTTCTAGAAACTTCAGATCAGTTAGTAAATAGAATTATAAAATCGTTTACGAGATAGAAGGAAACCAAGTAATAATCGTTCAAATCTTCGACACCCGTCAGAATCCTGACAAACTAGAAATCAAGTAGAAAATCCCCTTTCAAAAACAACCACCTATCGTTGCCAAAAAAGGAAATAAAGGCAGCATTCAGCTCCATTAAAGTTTTGTTTTTCGACAAAGACTCCTTAAAAATTTGCGATGATGACCTTAGGGATAATTGTTCTTATTTTTTGAAACCTAGCCTGGACTTGAACCGATTTGATTTCATGGAGAATTAACAAACAAAAATCAATTCCCAAGCTCCCCAACCTCAACTCAATGCAAGTAGACTTCATCAATGGAAAAAATAACTGCTCCAGTTCCATCAAAACCTTCATATTTCCTACATTCCCAAACCCAATTCCACCAACTTCCCTACCGTCTTCCAATTCCTCGTAGTAGCCGTCACCTTCAACTTCCGCTCAAAAAAATTATTCGACAATTTCGTAGTCCCGTATCCGCCGGGACAATACGCGTAGACCGCCTGATCCGCAATCAAAAACCGGTCGTCCTTATAAACAAAATCAGCAAGCGCCTCCACCAATACCCGATCAGGCGCCGAAGCCAAAAAAGTAACCACCAACTGATTCAGCGGTTCCTCCCCCGTTTTTATAAACGGATGACGAGCAGCCACTTGCTCCAAATAGTCCTTCGTCAACACTAAAACTGGTACTTCATGCCCAAACGTTTCCAATATTTCTGCCCGAATACGTCCAGCCATTTCCTCCAAATCCGCAGCGGCTGCTCGAAAAAGCACATTCCCACTTTGGATATATGTCACCACATCCTCAAACCCCATACGTTCGTACATCGCTTTGAGTTCTACCATTTTTATTTTTTTCTTGCCACTTACGTTAATACCACGCAGTATAGAAATATAGACATTCATAGTACCAGAAATTTATTGAATCCATGCTATCCCCGCTGGCGGAGGCAGGGGGATTTTAATACTAAAAAAATCGTAACCGACTTTTAAGAACAAACTCAAAAATTATTGATCAAACCCCAAATCAAGCCGCTTCCGCAACTCATCCACCAAAGGATTTGCCTCTTTAAGAGCGATGTATTTATCCTTATTGCCTAATACCTTTGGTGCTTTGGGACGCTCCACCTGAGGCTGAAGGCTTAAGTCAATTTTAATATCCATCAGCAATTTGTCCGTGCCCAATTCCCTTCTTAAAAAAGGCATGAGTTCGTGTTCTGACTGAATACTTCCTTTTGCGACCTGACTACCTACTGTCACATTGATTTTTTGTCCGTCCAACTCCACCTTCATTTGTTCAAATCTGGACTTGACGGAGGGGCTTTGTATTTGAGCGGTAAATTTTTTCCAGGCTTCCACTAGTGCTTCTTGGGTCATGGTGGTTACCGCGTTTTCCTTTTCGGTTTCTTCTGCTTCCACCTCGCTCATCAAACTAGCAAGTGACATTTTAGCTGGTCTCTTTTCGAGAATTGAAGGTTCCTTTTTTAGCTCTTTCGGTGGTGGTTCATTGGCGATCGATGTGGGAGGTGTCTCCGCCATTTTGGGAACTGCTGTAGTAGACGTTGCTACATTTTCTTTACTTGGTTCAGGGTTCCCAGTAGCAATTGGAGGAGTAGGAGCTACTTCATTTTTTGGTTCAGGAATTTCTTCTTTCGGGCCAGGATTAGCACTAGGAGGATTTACACTTTGGTCAGGAGTTTTTTTTTCCATGGATGGATTGCCTGCCATTTTCACCGCTCGGTTGATGTACGTCATTTTGATAATTGCCATCTCCACATGCAGTCGCTTATTTCGAGCCATTTTGTATTGCACATCACATTCATTGGCCAGGCTCAAGCCCGTCAATAAAAATGAAGTAGAAGACAAGGCGGCTTGCTGAGCATATCGTTCCTTTATTGTTTCTCCCACTTCGAGTAGTCGGAGCGTCGCTGGATCTTTGCAAACCAGCAAATTGCGCAAGTGGCCAGCAAATCCATTGATAAAAATATCCGATTCAAATCCTTTTGCTAGAATCTCATCGAATATATTCATCACCGTCGGCAAATCTTCCATCACCATCGCATCCACCAGCTTAAAATAATAGTCGTAATCCAGGATATTTAGGTTGGTAATCACATCATCATAAGAAAGCGACTTCCCTGAAAAACTAACCAGTCGGTCAAAAATAGAAAGGGCATCTCTCAAGGCACCGTCTGCCTTTTGTGCTACAATTCGCAGGGCGTCATTGTCTGTTTCGATGCCTTCGCTTTTGCAGATATGTTGCAGGTGGTCCATAATTGCAGGCACCTGAATCCGATAAAAATCAAAAATCTGACACCGGCTAAGAATCGTAGGGATGATCTTATGTTTTTCCGTCGTTGCCAATATGAAAATAGCATACGGTGGTGGCTCTTCCAGCGTCTTCAAAAATGCATTAAAAGCCGCTTGAGATAACATGTGCACCTCATCAATGATATAAATCTTGTATTTCCCTTGTTGTGGCTGAAATCGCACTTGCTCTACCAGCGCCCGAATATGATCCACACTGTTGTTTGACGCGGCATCCAACTCATGAATATTGAAGGAAGCATTCTCATCAAAAGACTTACAAGAACTGCATTCGTTACAAGCCTCAAATTCAGGCGTAATATTCATACAGTTGATCACTTTTGCCAATATCCTTGCACACGTTGTTTTACCAACGCCCCTAGGCCCACAAAACAAAAATGCATGGGCCAACTGCTCGTTCTTCAACGCATTTTTTAATGTTTGAGAAACGTGCTGTTGTCCAACAACTTCATCAAATTTAGCTGGACGGTATTTTCGTGCGGAAACGACAAATTTTGACATATAACTTCCTGTAAGTTCTTTTATTAATGAGTCTCAAAATTAAGAAAATAAACCGCAAATTCTTAGTAAAAGAAGCGAGAAGTGAGATCGTCTCTGCGAGACTGCGGAAAGCGAGACGTTATAACTACTCCAAGCAAACGGGCGGTCAGCAAAGCGGCCTATTTATCTAAAAATTAATTAAATCTTTCAAAGCTACTTCATAATCATCCTCATACGTGATGGGTATTTTGAGCTCTACTCCAGCGGGTTTCACAACAAGATGTCCATCCACTTTCACTTTTATGGTCCGTTTATTCATCAGATCTCTGATTTTGGGCTTGAAGCCACGAAAAACTTCCTCTAAAGGAATACCAAAATTAAGCGGAAGGGTAAATTCCCCATTCGCAGGCATTTGAGCAGTAACCTCCTGAGTTATTCTAGACACCTTTTTCCCATCCGCATACAAATCAAAGTCCATCCCCGATATCGGCACCCCCACAGAATTTGGGTTGAACAACACGGCATCCCCCTTCATTTTCACCCCATATCCATTATCGATTTTGATCAAAGACCCAAATTTTACATTATTTAATTTCTTGAATTCTGGTTGAGCCGGCTTTTTACAAGCAGACATCGAAAAAAGGATCAGAACGGGTAATAGAAGATACAAGTGTTTCATAGCAGTTTTTTTTTCCCAAAAGTAACATTTTGTTTTTAATAAGGAAGAAGATTCCTTCCCAATCTCGAGGAGCGTTGAAGGTGGTCCGACGTTCAGCAAAAAAACGTAAAGGATCGGCGACAGTGGATACTTAGTGCGATCCATCTCAACGAAAAACATTCACTCCTTCTTGCATTCAGGCGTTCTCGCATTAAAAACATTCAATTTCCACACATCCTTACAAATATTCATTATTTTTAGCTCAAACATTAAACAAACACACCTATGGGAATTGCAAAACCGTTTAACTTAAATGCCTGGGTAGAAGAACACCGCCACCTTTTGAAACCACCCGTTGGCAACAAACAAGTCTACCTGGAAAATGAGGACTACATTGTCATGATTGTCGGCGGACCAAATGGCAGAAAAGACTACCACTTTGAAGATGGAGAAGAACTGTTCTACCAAATAGAAGGAGACATTACGCTCAAAATCATCAATGAAGACGGCACACCAGAAGATATTTCGATAAAAGAAGGCGAGATGTTCCTATTGCCTCCTAGAATCCCCCACTCTCCCCAACGACCAGCAAATACCATCGGATTGGTGATCGAACGCTACAGAAAAGAAGGGGAAATCGATAAACTGATGTGGTTTTGCGAAAGTTGCAACCACAAACTACACGAAGCCACTTTCGAAATGAGCGACATTGTCAATCAATTGCCGCCAGTAATGAATAATTTTATGAACTCTGAAGAATTGCGCACCTGCAACAAATGCAGTAGCGTAATGGAAAAAGTATAATCCTATGTTAGACAAATTAGAAGAAATGCAAAAGAACATCAAGATCCAACTTGATGGTATTACCGTAGACGCAGAAGCCGGCGAAGGAAAAATAAAAGTCCAGGCCAATGCCAATCGTAAAATTTTGAATATCGTGGTCGCTCCTGAATTACTACAAGGGGAAGCTGACGAACTCGAAGATTTACTGCTGGTAGCCATCAATCGGGTACTCGATATTGCAGAGACCAAAGCAGCAGCAGAAACGCAGTCCATCATGAGCAGCTTACTGCCTCCAGGAATGAATATCCCTGGTATGTTTGGATAAAATCCACTAGCAAATGACGCAATACGCATATTACGATTCTCCAGTCGGAGGGATAAAAATTGGCGGTATTCCCAAGGGAATTACAGAGATTTCTTTTATTCAGGAGATCCCTGCTGCCGAACGCGACAAAGAAATCCCTGCTTTCCTTGATCAATGCCTCGAACAATTGGAAGAGTATTTTGCTAAAAAGCGTACTCAATTCACGATCCCGCTTTCCTTCAAAGGCTCCGATTTTCAAATTGCCGTTTGGGAACAATTGATGACGATTGGCTATGGTCGGACGACCTCTTACCTTGCCATTGCACAAGCACTTGGAGATCGAAAAGCCGTTCGGGCAGTCGGCCAGGCTTGTGGGCAAAACCCAATACCGATCATTGCGCCCTGTCATCGGGTCATTGGTATCAACGGCAATCTCACCGGATATGCAGGCGGGCTCAACCACAAACGAGATTTATTGATGCTGGAAAACCCAATGGTTTTTGGCAAGCAAACGTCATTGTTTTAGTAGATTCTTCCTACGCGCTACGTAAAAACAACTAAATTAAATAGGTATTTACTGTGAATGATTCCCACAAAATCTACTACAATTCGCCCCTCGGTTGGCTAATGATCGGTGCGTCTGACATTGGTATTACAGAAATCCGATTTGTAGACCAAGTTCCTCCAAAACCATGGTCCGACCACCACTTTCTGATTCAGTGCAAACGCGAATTGGATGAGTATTTCACTGGACAGCGGCAAAAGTTTGGTGTTTCCCTAGACCTTCAACAGGCCACTCCATTTGAGCGCAAAGTTTGGCAACAGCTCCTACAAATTCCTTATGGGAACGTCCTTACCTATTCTGACGTTGCCACAAAAATCAATCAACCAAAAGCCGCCCGCGCTGTCGGAAAAGCAAACGGCGACAACCCCATCTCCATCATCATCCCCTGCCATCGTCTGATTGGTCGGGATGGCAAACTACGAGGTTATGCTGGCGGTCTAGAAAGAAAACAGGCGTTATTGGAATTGGAACACCCTGAAGTTACTTTTTAAGGAGGCATCTATCTTAGACCGAAAATTCCTTTTTCAACAAAGCTTTTAGCACATTGGCCATATAGGGCTTACTTGCATATACTTCCCTATTGACAATTATATAAATATCGCCTACCTTAGCTCCCCTTTTTGATGAAAAACCAACAAATCGAACCCTATGAGCAAGTATATTTATGGTGTGGACTTTGGTACCTCCAACTCTTCACTGGCAATTCTGGATACGAGCTCAAACGAAATTGTAAAACTATTTACGACTCCATCTTTGTTGTTTTTCCCGGAGTATCAAAAATCCTTTAAAACCTTCTACTTTGAAGTCGGTCACAAGGCCGTAGAAACCTATGTAGAAAGCAAAATGCAAGGACGATTTATGAAGTCCATTAAAGCAGTCTTGCCCAATCCGAGTTTTACAAAAACCTGGATATCTAACAGAACTTTTATGGCAGAAGACTTGGTCGCATTGATTATTAGCTTTTTAAAAAAGCAGGCGGACGATTTTCTAGGAGAAACCATCACTGAAGCCGTGATCGGCCGACCTGTCGTATTTAGTAAAAACCCTGATAAAGAAGCGCTGGCACAAGACCGACTTCAGAAGGCTGTTCAGCTGGCTGGTTTTGAGCGGTTTTATTTTCAAATGGAGCCGATAGCCGCTGCCTACACATACGAACGGCAGATTCAAAAGAAAGAATTGGTCCTTGTTGGTGATTTTGGTGGTGGAACGTCTGATTTTACCTTGATGAATCTTAGACCAAACGCCACTTCGGCTACAAACCGAACGGAGGATATGATCGCTAAAGGAGGGATCTACATAGGCGGTGACAATTTCGACTCTAAAATCATGTGGCACCGTGGTACCCCTCATTTTGGTCGTGGGGTAAAAGAACAGTTTGACGACAAATGGCTGGACCTTTCCCTATCCTATTTTACAAAGATCACCTCCTGGGAAAAAATGAATTTCCTCAACACCTTGAAAATGAAAGAGGCCATTGAAAAGTCCTATGTTTTTTCTGGCAGAGACTACAGAGTCAAAAATTTGCTGACCTTAATCGAACAAAATCTGGGCTATCTATTATTCAAACAAATCGAAAAGGCAAAGATCGATCTGACTAATTCAGATACCACCAATTTAGTTTTTGATCCACAAACGATCAATCTAAACGAAGAGATTTCTATCAAGGAACTAGCAACAACGATTATTCCACTTGAAGTGGAAAAAATAACTGCCTACCTCGATGATTTCCTAAGTAGAAACAACTATACTTACAATCAAATAGATACCGTCTTTTTGACTGGTGGGTCTTCCATGGTCCGCCCACTAAAACAACAATTTATGGAGCGTTTCGGAGCGCATAAATTAAAGTCTGGTGACAACTTCAACAGTGTTGCAATGGGATTAGCGCTTTCCTATCAGGGGTTCAAAAAATAGCTAGATAGTCCGTTTATTTAGCCAAATAAACTTCTAATTTTTACAAAATAAAAAAGGTACTGGATTTAAAATTCATGTATAAAAACATTAATTTAATGAAAATCAAACGGAACGTGACATAGAAAATTAACAAATAACAAAACTTCGCTTCTGTTGCACGTCCATTCTTTTCAAGCCTATTCAAAAATCCACCTATGAAAAACATTAAGCTCTTTCTCCTTTTTACTCTAATTTGCCTCTTCTATTCAATTGGACATGGTCAAAATGTGGGTATTGGGCAAACGGTACCCACAAACACCCTTCATGTCACTCCATTAAATACTGGAGATGACCCTGTCCGAATTGATGGACTCAACTATTTTTCTCAATCAGATACTAGTATTGTTGTTGTCGACAACAGCACCGGACTGGTCAGGTACCTATATCCTTCAGACCTTAAGAAAATCCTGGGCGTTGACTTTGTGACGGGCCCTGGTGTTACTATATCTGGAGATACCATTTTTCTTGACTTACTATCTGGTCCAGGTATTTCGATAATGGGCAATACGATTACTAATACATCTCCAGACCTACCAGTGTCTATCACAGGAGCTGGAGGATCTTCAGTATCCGGAACCTACCCAAATTATACCATCAATTCTACAAACTATACTGCTGGAACTGGGATTGCTGTTTCAGCTGCAGGTGTGATCACAAATACTGCACAGAGTCAATCAATATCTCTTACAGGAACTGGAGCAACAACAGTAACAGGGACACATCCAAACTTCACAATCAACTCCACCGATAACGTAAATGATGCAGATGCGGTGATTGGGAATGAATATAACACGGGAGTAACGTTATCAGGTACAGACCTGAACGTCATTGATGGTGGCGGTTCTCAGACAGTTAGCCTCGCCTCCATTGGAGGAGATGTTACTGGGGTGACTGCTGGCGTGGGACTTACTGGTGGAGGTACCTCAGGTACTCCAACTATTAATGCTGCAGCAAACAATGGAATATCTGTAGATGCAACAGCGGATAGAATTCAACTAGGCGGCAACCTCCTAAAAAACACAACACTGACTTACGGAGCCAATTCCCTATTCCATGACCTCACAACTACTGGAGATTTTATCATTAGTGATGCAGGAATCATCCGAATGATGGTGGAGGGCTCCAATGGCAGGGTCTCTGTTGGCTCCAACCAAACAGCTGGCAACTTTAACGTAACTGGAACCTCATTTTATTCTAATGATTTGTACTTAAGAGACGGTTCTGTAACTGGTACTAACCTGATTCGATTGTTTGATAGCAGCGACGATGGCATTATTGATGTGTATCGTGCAGGGGCTGTTGTCAATCGAATTCACGGAAATGGCAACTCTTTTATTAATGGTGGTAATTTGGGGTTGGGAACAACAGCGCCAGCTCAAAAACTGCATGTTGTAGGTACCGGACGTTTTTCTGCCCTGGCAGGAGTTGGAAATCGAATGGTTGTTGCCAATGTTAGTGGTGATTTATTGACACAAACAATCCCCACTGGAGACATTTCAGGAGTTACTGCAGGGGCAGGGCTGATTGGTGGAGGTACAACAGGTACTCCAACTATTACTGCATCAGCAAACAATGGGCTAAATGTAGATGCCGCAGCTGACAGAATTCAACTAGGCGGACTGCTTACAGAAACAACAACAATAACAAATGGCATCTATAGTATGATACACAACCTAAATAGTACGGGAGATTTTCTGGTTAGGGATAATGGAACCAATAGATTTGCGGTATTAGATAATGGACGAACTGCTGTAGGAGGAACAGCCACCGCAGGCATGTTTAATGTTACTGGAAATTCTTTCTTTTCAGATGATATTTATTTAAGAGATGGTGCTGTAGGTTCAGGAGACTATTTGGTTAGAATGTACGACTCTTCTGATGATGGGGTTATTGATGTTTATCAAAATAATGTCGTACGTGCCCGGATAAATGGGAATGGCAACTCTTTCATCAATGGAGGATTTTTGGGTATAGGAACAGCCAATCCGGCAGATCCACTTTATGTAGAGGCGAGCAATCACACCGGAGCCGCCTCGATTAATCTTACAACTGGTAGCGGACCATTCACTTCTTGTCTTGAGTCAAGGGGCATCTATTCTGGTGGTGGAGGTACTACTGGTGTTGGAACATGGTCAGTGGCGACCACTCCATCACTAACCACTGGTTACACACAGTATATTCAGGGTATCCGCGCCGAAGCGTTTGGATTCTCTTCTGGACTAGTTGGTTTATACTCTACTGCTGAACGTGCTGGTTCACCTGCTTATACGTATGGTTTGTATAGTACCTGGACTCAAAATAATGGTCCAGCTGGTGGATCTGCCTGGGCAGGTTATTTTGCAGGCAGTGTATATGCTACAGGATCTTTTACACCTTCATTTAGAGAGTTAAAACGTAACATCCGCAACTCCTCTTCAGCAATTACAAAACTCATGCAGCTGGAAGTTATGGAATACGAATACAAAACAGACGAACTTACACACATGAATTTACAAAAAGGCACCCATACTGGTTTTATGTCTGACAATGTAAAGACGCTTTATCCTGAATTGGTGCGTTTTGCGGTTCAACCAAAGGCAGACAACGCCCCGAAAGAGGAAAAAGAAATTGAGTTCGATGCTGTCAATTATCCAGGGCTTGTCCCACATCTCGTAAAAGGAACGCAGGAACAACAAACCGAAATCGATACACTAAAAACCAAAAACGACGCCCTTCAAAATGAAGTAGATTTCCTAAAATCAGAATTACTGAAAATCAAAGCAGCCCTTGGCATCGATGTGGAAGAAGCAAATACCCCTTCCAACTCTACTGGTACACAAAAATAAACAAGGAGAAGGAATTGAATTAAACATAGAGTGTCTGGATTTCTCCGGGCACTCTTTTTTATGAACGCTATTCTTTGGCAACATTCAATAGAGTCTACCCGTACATTGATCTTTGCCATTACTTTAAAATGAACTTTCGCAAGCAACAAAGTCAACCTATGGCCATATATTCACCCAATCATCTAAACGGTTAATACATCTGCCAAGTCAAAAAATCACGCAGTTAGTAAGTACTTATGAGCAACCGGCTGGAAAACCAACTGATTGCTCATAAATATTTTTAGAGTTTTACTTTCTTAACTCTACTTTTTTAAATCCAGTAGCATACTTTTTTGTAGAACCAAGTTGTTCCAACAATCTGTTGTACATAGTAACAAACATAATGTCTGCATCTAGCTTGGGCTAGTTCTGGAGTGATGACAGAAAGCGCTGATCTTAGTGTTCTCATCTCTGCAGATGAAAGATTTCCAGACAAGTCTGCTCCTTGAAAAGTACCATTTTTTGCAAAATAGTCTTGATACTGATCCAACTTGTTTCTTTCTTTCAAAAACTGCATAGTTGCATACTCTTTTGCAGCCGATGCAAGTGCTTCAGGAGTCATTTTAGCAATGTAATCTTTAGCTACATCCGGCTCTAAAGCAGTAATTGATTCTGGCAATAAAATGTTGAACGCTTCCTGGTCTTGCGAAGTAGCCTCCATTTGTTCTACAGAATCGACAAACTGATCTGTAATAGCCTCTTCCTTGGAACAAGACGTTAGAAATACAGAAACAGTAAGCATTGCCAACAAGCTAAATAGTACTGATTTTACTTTGAAATTTTTCATAAAAATTGTTTTAAAAAGTTTAATAAAATGTGTTATAAAATATTTTTGATTAAATCCATCTTTGATTTTAACTACTATCTGTAACATTGCTGCATAGAGAGGGGTGCCTTCAATAAGAAACAGGCAAACCAATTCAAATGAAAACTATTTTTTATACCATAAATCCATATGTTTTTATGGCTGAAAAATATAATTTTCTCATTTCAATTTTGAGACTTGCAATCTGAAAGTCAGACCTACCATTCCCATGTCAATCCAATGATGATCTTTATAAATACCATTTTGGTATCTAGAATGTTCAAGCTAAACAATCTAATTCATCTAGATATCAGTATCTAAAAATCAATAATAGTATAAAATGTATTTTTTTTGATTTGTGCACGAACATAGAATTAGACAAACTGACATTATTAGTCATTTTGATACAAAAGATCTACTAATTAATCAGTTAGATCTGTATGTGCACCCGGAGTCAATTTTCTTAGAAAGATAAAAACAAGAATAGTTAGGAAATAGAAGTAATCTTCTAACTTTTTGCTTTACCTACTAATCGTAAGCATTTCATTATTGTTATCAAAAATTATGTTTTTAAAAAAAAAAAATGTTCAACAGTAGAATTAAATTACAAAACCAAGAGATAAACGCTTGTTTACGTAATGTATTATAAAATGACAATTTTTCTTTACCTTTTAGTTTAATAACTTTCCATAAAGTGTCAAGTACTTTTTCCAATTTCAAATAAAAACAATTTTAATTTTCCAAAAAAGTTATGCGCCATTATAAATTCCAATTAGGAGCTCTTCACTGTACCGTATTAGAAGAAGGTTCTGTCACCACCCCTATCGCCAGAGAGTTCGAAGACAAACAACTACCCGACCTCCGCAAAGCCCTCGAAGAAGCAGGAGCGACCAGTGAAGAAGTAGAAATCGGATTCAACTATCTATTGATAAATAAAGGAAAACACAACATCCTCATAGACACCGGCCGAGGCAGTGATCAACTCGTCCAGTGTTTGGCAGATGCGGGATACTCTCCTGATGATATTCATTATGTGATCTTAACCCATGCAGACAATGACCACATGGGCGGCCTTCATTTATTCAAAAAAGCAAAAGTCGTTTTCCCAAAACTCGCTTACAATTTGTGGACGGATTCCACTTCGAGACAACAGTTGATTGACGAATTTTATACGGCCTTGATCCGACTTTTTCCTGAAGAACAAATGAAACTAGGTTGCGCGGCCAAGGAACAATTTGGCACCTACACGCTGCCAATGCTAGGAAACAGACTGGTATTGGTCAATGAAGATCAGGCGTTTTTATCTGGTATAAGTATGTTTTATACCCCAGGTCATCGCAGCGACCATTACTGTGTAACGATCAAATCGGGCGAGGAAACACTGATTGCGATAGCAGACGCTTTCCGCCATCCTTTCCAACTAGAAAACACAGAACTGCATTCCAAATACGACTCCAAACCGGCCGACTGGTGGGGCTCCATCAGCAAAATAAAATCTAGAAACAAAGATGGGAAAGCTATCTATTTTGGCACCCACCTAACCTTTCCCGGACTAATCCGTAACGGTAAATTGGTGCAACTTTAAACTTTTTAGTTTCTTTGTGTAGTACTTCAAATTTCATTTTGACTAAAAAAATGCTTGTGTCAGTAAAAAAAATATTCGACGGAATTTCGAAAAGAGCAGCTGAACTCCTGGCAGGGGATGAGGGGCTGAATGTCGATTTCAAACGGACGGTAAAAAGTGTTTCTGCGGACGACCTGGTCAGTTTTGCTAATTCTGAGACAGGCGGCGCTTTGCTTGCTGGCATCGAAGACACTACTGACGCAAAAGGTAGACAGCGTGGTAAAATTGTCGGCTGTGAAGTTTCTGACGCGATGAAATTGCTAGTCATCAACCGGGCATTTTCCTGTTTTCCGCCTGTTCCAATCGAGATTTATATTGAGAATAATGCCGACATACCTTTTTACCGAATCGAAATAGAATCCGGCGAAAGCAAGCCCTATTGTACTGCTAGTGGCACCTACAAAGTCCGGGAAGACGGTCGCAATAAAATCCTTCACCCTAGTGAACTGCTAAATATCTTTCTAAAAGCAGAATCCAATCAATTTATAGACCGTTTCAAGCAAGCTGCCCTCGAAATACATGTCGACGACAGAAAAATTCTAAAAAAAGACGTCCAGCTTCTCCACCAAAAATTAAACGCAGTATTAAAAAAACTGGATATCGAAAAGCTCGATTAGCCATACTGGAAAACAATACCATTCCTCCGGTACTCTATAGTCCTTGCCTCGGTTATGAGTTCAGGAAGGACTTTCCTCCCCTCCAATTTTTCATCCACAAAATTCAACAAATTCCCTCACCATCGTCTCCGTTTCCCCTTTCGCCTCAAACATGCCCATATGGCCAACCCCTCTCAGTATCTTTATATTCGCGATTTTTGGCAAATACACCATTGATAAACTCAATTCAAAGGGTACGGCATTATCTTCATCCCCTACAATAAACAGCACCGGACAATCAATTTGTTCCAACACCGCCGACCGATCTTTGCGATCAAGCATCGCCTGCGAAGCCAACGCTACCGCCTCCGAATCAATTTGCTCTGCTGCCAATACCAATTCTTTTACAAAGTCAGGCCGCGCTTTATTAAACGCCGGCGGGAACAAATCAGGAATCAACTGATGAACAAACAATCTAGCCCCTCGTCTTCGTACAAAGTCAATCGATTTTTTGCGGGCAGGTTTTTTAGCCTCGGTATCTGCAAATGGATGCGAATGAAACAAACAAAGCCCCTTCAAAAATCCAGGATACAATTCAGCGAAAGCCAAACCCACATAGCCTCCCATCGAATGCCCAATCAGTATACAAGACTCCACCGCCTCCTCCTTCAGAACTGCACGAACATCCTGCGCCATGCTGTCCATACTAAGGGCAGGATCCAAATCTGAATGGCCGAAACCTGCCAAATCAATCGCTATAACTTGATAATCGTCTGACGTCCAGCCCGGTTCAAAATCATCCCACATCGACAAGTCTTCGCAAAAACCATGTAGAAAAACAATCGTCGTTCCCTTACCGATCTTCTGGTAGGTTATTCTGCGGCCATTTCTAAGAATATTCATATTTATGTAATAAAATCATGGTCTGAAAAAACTATCTTTGAACTTCCTTTTGACAAACTTCGAAGCATTCTTATTTTGTAGGAAGAATTCTCAAAAGTAGAAAAAAGAACTTCATTATTAGATATAATACGAAATGAAAAAATTATTAGTACTCGCCTATTGTCTACTATCAGCGTGCTTGATTTTTGCCCAAAAGACCTTCCCACAGGATGCCGTCTATGATCAGCGCGATGGGCACTATGCGTTTACCAACGCCACCATTTATACAAATTACAATACCAAAATCGAAGGTGGAACATTAATCATAAAAGAAGGTAAAGTCGTCAGTGCAGGAAAGGGAGTCTCCATTCCAAAAGATGCAGTAACAATTGATCTTAACGGCAAGTTTATCTATCCGTCGTTCATTGATCTGTATGTCAGCTATGGCTTACCAAAACCAGTAGCAATCGTTCCTGGCAAGTGGAAACCACAAGAATTTTCCAATAAAAAAGGCCCTTATAGTTGGAATGAAGCACTCCGACCAGAATACAACACCATCGAAAACTTCACCATCAACAAAGATCAGGCAAAAGGCTTGCGCAAACAGGGGTTTGGAGCCGTCCTCAGCCACCAGATGAATGGTATTTCCCGAGGCACCGGAAGTTTGATTTTACTAGGAGAAGAACGATCCCATTTACTGATAGTAAAGGACAAGGCATCTAATCATTTTTCATTTTCTAAAGGCAAATCTACCCAGGGATATCCAAGCTCCTTGATGGGAGCAATCGCGTTATTGAGACAAACCTATATGGATGCCGAATGGTACAAAAATCACGGTTCTAAAGAAGAATATAACCAGTCTCTTCAAGCTTGGAATAATAACAAGTCTTACCCACAATTTTTCGAAGTACGGGACTGGCAGGAAGCGCTCCGTGCCACCAAAGTAGGACAGGAATTCGGATTGAAATATGTAATGAAAGGAACTGGAGACGAATACAAGCGAGCCAAAGAGCTAAAAGCAACAGGACAGCCTTTTATAATACCCGTAAACTATCCAAAAGTATACGACGTAGAGGATCCTTACGCTGCCCTTCAGATACACATTCACCAGATGAAACACTGGGAATTGGCACCTAACAACGCTCAGGTGTTATCCAAGGAGGGAATTGAATTTGCCTTCACTACCCATGGACTTGAAGACAAGGGAGATTTCCTGAAAAATATAAAAGAGTCCATTGATTTGGGTTTATCAGAAGAGGCAGCATTAAAAGCATTGACCGCCACTCCCGCCAAAATAATAAATGCCAGCAACGAGTTGGGTAGCTTGGAACGAGGGAAACGAGCTAATTTTATTATTACCTCCGGTAATGTTTTCGATAAAAAAACAAAGATCTACCACAATTGGGTAAATGGCAAAGCCCATGTTATTAAAAACCTTGAAGCAGTAGACGTATTAGGCGCCTACAACCTGACCGTCGGCAGAACAGCCTACAACATGGAGATCACCGGAACAGAAGCCAAACCCAAATGGCAACTTGTCATCGACGATTCTACAAAAGTAGACGTCAGTCATACCCTTTCTGGGAATTTGCTTTCATTGAGTTTTGAACTAACCAAAAAAGAAGGATTCTACAGCCTTAGCGGCCTAGCAGACGGCACCACCTGGACCGGCAAAGGAACAGACAACGAAGGCAACTGGCTCAACTGGACAGCCTCCAGAACAGGCGACGTCGAAGATAAAAAAGACGACAAGAAAAAAGAAGACGAAAAAGACGAAGATAAGGAAGAAGACAAATCTGAACCAGGACCAATTGTCTACCCATTTATGCCTTACGGGAATACGTCCATTCCAAAACAAGAGACGTTCCTCATCCAAAACGCAACAGTCTGGACCAACGAAAAGGAGGGCATCCTGGAAGAAACCGACGTCCTTATTCAAAATGGGAAAATTGCAAAAGTCGGCAAGGGGCTAAGCGCCTCCGGCTGCAAAGTAATTGACGCAAAAGGGAAACATCTGACCTCCGGAATTATTGACGAGCACTCCCACATTTGTATCAGTCGTGGAGTAAATGAAGGTACACAAAACAGTTCTGCCGAAGTAAACATAAGAGATGTAGTAAATTCAGAAGACGTCAACATGTACCGACAGTTGGCTGGTGGAGTGACTATGGCGCAACTACTGCACGGCTCTGCCAATCCGATTGGTGGCCAGGCAGCACTGATCAAAATGCGATGGGGTTTCACTCCTGAACAAATCAAATTCGCCAACGCACCAAAATTCATCAAATTTGCTCTGGGAGAAAATGTAAAACAATCCAATTGGGGAGAGGATTATAGTGTTCGATTTCCGCAGACAAGGATGGGTGTGGAACAAGTGTTTGTTGATCACTTTACAAGAGCAAAAGAATACAGTCAGGCCCTAAAATCCGGTAAGCCAGTCCGCCGTGATTTAGAGCTCGATGCGATAAAGGACATCATTGAAAGCAAGATGTTTATCACTTGTCACTCTTACGTGCAAAGCGAAATAAACATGTTGATGAAGACCGCAGAAGCCTTCGATTTTAAGATCAATACCTTTACCCATATTCTGGAAGGCTACAAAATTGCGGACAAAATGAAAGCACACGGCGCGGGAGGCTCTACCTTCTCGGATTGGTGGGCTTACAAATATGAAGTCATCGACGCCATCGCCTACAACGGAGCCCTGCTCAACGAACAAGGCATCGTAACCGCCTTCAACTCTGACGACGCAGAGATGGGCCGTCGCTTGAATCAAGAAGCCGCCAAAGCAGTCATGTACGGCAATGCCTCTGAAGAGGACGCCTGGAAATTTGTCACCCTCAATCCTGCCAAATTGCTACGGGTAGACGACAAAGTCGGCAGTATCAAAGTCGGCAAAGACGCAGATCTTGTAGTTTGGAGCGATAACCCACTTTCCATCTACGCACAAGCTGAACACACTTTTGTGGATGGCATCCGCTTTTACAATAAGGAGGAAGATCTCCAAAAACGAGCAGCTATAAAATCAGAACGCACCAGACTCGTCCAAAAGCTGATCCAAGCAAAAAAAGACGGCAAACCCACACAAAAAGTGGAGAAAAAGGAAGAACATTTGTATCACTGCGACCACATTGAAGACGAAATTCAGGATTGACAATGGTGGTTGGGTGCTTGTTTTCTTTTCACTGCATGTTGAAATTCCTTCAATTAAGGCCTTGTTAATTGCTTGTATTTTGGACATTTAAATTATTCTTATACTGAATACCACCTTCTGGTCCCTCCCACAGATTTTTTTATCTTTGCACAAACCTTTTCATATGAATTTACTGTTGCTTGGAAGTGGCGGACGAGAACACGCCTTCGCCTGGAAATTAACCCAAAGCCAACATTGCAAACAGCTATTCGTCGCTCCTGGAAATGCAGGGACTGCACAGATAGCCAATAACATCCCCCTAAATCCTAATGACTTCGAAAGTATCGGCCAATTCTGCGTTAAACAGCAAATAGACATGGTCATTGTTGGTCCTGAAGAACCGCTGGTCCGAGGGATTTATGATTTTTTCCTAGAGAATAAGGACTTACATAACATCCCAGTTATTGGTCCTTCAAAACAAGGAGCACAGCTGGAAGGGAGTAAAGCCTTCGCCAAAAAATTTATGGCAGATTACAACATTCCGACTGCCGCTTATCAGGAATTTACCTTAGAAAACCTGGAAGAAGGATATCAGTTTATTGATCAACAAGCGACTCCAATTGTACTGAAAGCGGATGGGCTGGCAGCAGGAAAGGGCGTGCTGATTTTAGACGATCGGCAAGAAGCAAAACAGGCGCTAAAAGAAATGCTGGAAGGCAAATTTGGCGCAGCTAGCAACAAAGTGGTCATCGAAGAATTTCTGGACGGCATTGAGTTTTCTGTTTTTGTATTGACCGATGGCAATTCCTACAAAATATTGCCCGTAGCCAAGGACTATAAGCGCATTGGCGAAGGAGATACCGGGTTGAATACAGGTGGAATGGGTGCCGTTTCTCCCGTACCCTTTCTAGACGATAAACTAATGGAAAAAGTCATTTCCAATGTCGTAGAACCAACCATCAAAGGCCTGCAAGATCGAAAAATAGCCTACAAAGGATTTGTATTTATAGGTTTGATTCGGGTAGATGGTGAACCGATGGTGATTGAGTACAATTGTAGGATGGGTGATCCAGAAACGGAAGTCGTTTTGCCGAGATTAAAGTCTGATTTGTTGGGGCTTTTTGATGCCGTAGCAAAGGGAACTTTGGAGGAACAATCCATTGAAATTGATGAACAGGCAGCTTGTACCGTGATGCTGGTGTCGGGTGGTTATCCTGAAGCCTATGAAAAAGGCAAGGAGATATCTGGGATCAAAGAAGTGTCTGATAGCCTTGTTTTCCAAGCGGGAACAGCAGAAAAGGAGGGCGCGATTGTCACCAATGGTGGTCGGGTTATTGCGTTGACTTCCTACGGAACTGATTTTAAAGCGGCCTTGGAGTTGTCTTACAAAAATGCTGCAATCATTAACTTTGAAGGGAAAAATTACCGTAAGGATATTGGATTTGATTTGTAATAACTGGTAAGCTGCCAACGAAATGGGATACAAAATCGACAACATTGCGAGCATTGTGCAAGGAAAACTACTCCAGGCAGTTTCTACCGAAGAAATCAACTACCTATCCATTGATAGCCGGACAAGTACGCCGACAAAGGGTACACTGTTTTTCGCAATCGTAGGAGAAACCCATGATGGGCATGCCTACATTAACGATTGTTACGAAAAAGGAATCCGAAATTTTGTCATCAGCAATCAAGTAGTACTAGAAGATTTTCCTTCCGGGAATTTTTTGCTGGTACAAAATGTAAAGACGGCCCTGCAACAACTCACCATCCACCATCGCCACCAATTTGACCTCACGGTCATCGGCGTAACAGGTAGCAACGGTAAAACCATCATCAAAGAATGGCTCGCCCAACTGTTAGCACCCGATTATACCATCGTCAAAAGTCCAAAAAGTTACAACTCTCAAGTCGGCGTGCCGCTATCCATTTGGGCCATTGACCAACACCACGAACTCGGTATTTTTGAAGCAGGTATCTCCACGACAAAAGAGATGGAACGAATCGCTCCCATAATAGACTGCAACATCGGGATATTCACAAACATCGGCGACGCCCACAACGAAGGATTCGAAAGCAAACAACAGAAAATTCAGGAAAAATTAAAGTTGTTTGAAAAGACAGAAACACTAATTTATCGAGCTGAATACCAGGAGATCGATGCCGCGATTCATTCAAAATATCCAGAAAAAAAATTAATTACCTGGTCGACTAAAAAGAAGGCGGACCTGCAAATCACACATATCGACACCTCCTTTCGAACAACGATATTGACCGGTGTTTACAAAGAACAAACCTATAAAATTACCGTCCCGTTTACAGATGAGGCGTACTTGGAAAACTGTATTCATTGTTGGACAATTTTATTAGTTTTGAATACGGATACCGAAGAAATAGAAAAACGACTATCCAACCTCCAGGCAATACCTTTACGACTAGAACTCAAGGCCGCAACCAACAATTGCACCTTGATAAATGACAGCTACAACAACGACCTGAATTCACTGGAAATCGCCCTCGATTTTTTGCTTCAACAAACCAATCACCCAAGCAAGATATTGGTGGTCTCAGACATCCTGCAAAGTGGACTTTCTAAGGAAAAACTATACAAGGAGGTGGCCAATTTAGTGGCTAGTAAATCAATTAATCAATTCATTGGTATTGGTGCTGAAATCCAGGCTACTGCCGCGTTTTTACCCAAACAGGTACTATCCACATTCTACCCAGATACCGCATCTTTTATCGAGCAAGCTGCTCACCGTTTCAAGGATGCGGCCATCCTCCTGAAAGGAGCTCGAAAATTCAGATTTGAACAGATTGCAAACGCCTTGTCACTCAAAGCCCATAAAACTTCCCTCGAAATCAATTTGAGTGCCCTGACGCACAACCTCAACATTTACCGCAACCAACTCCAACCAGCAACAAAAATCATGGTAATGGTCAAAGCCTCCGGCTATGGAAGCGGCAGCTTTGAAGTCGCCAAACTACTTGAATTTCAACAAGTAGATTATCTCGCGGTGGCTTATACGGATGAAGGGGTGGAGTTGAGAAAGGCGGGGATACAACTGCCCATAATGGTGATGAATCCTGAATCTGCTGGATTTGACACCATGATCCAACATCAATTGGAGCCGGAAATTTATCAATTGTCCTTGCTGAGTGATTTTAATGACGCCATTCAACATCATGATTTGAAAGCGCCCTACCCTATCCACCTGAAACTGGATACCGGGATGAAGCGGCTTGGTTTTGAAGAACAGGATTTGGAACGTCTGATTGCAAGTTTGAAGGAGATGCCAGGCCTTGAAGTGGTTTCTATTTTTTCGCACCTTTCGGGGAGTGAGACGAAGAAGCATGATCTTTTTTCGAGAGGGCAGATCGAACTTTTTCAAAGCTTAGCAGGACGTATTCGCGAAAGCCTAAAAATAAACCCGATGCTTCATATACTTAACTCTGCTGGGATTGTTCGTTTTCCTGAAAACCAGCTGAATATGGTCCGTTTAGGGATTGGGCTTTATGGAATTGATGCGAGTGGTACAATGCAGGATCAGTTGCAAACGGTAAGTTCGCTAAAGGCAACTATCTCTCAAATCAAGTGGTTGAACAAGGGTGATTCGGTCGGCTATGGTCGAGCCACTACTGCCGACAAAAAAGTAAAAATTGGGACGATGAGTATTGGTTATGCAGACGGATTTATGCGGCAATTGAGCCTAGGAGTCGGTTCGGTTTGGCTGCATGGAAAGCTGGCTCCGGTCATTGGGAAGGTCTGCATGGATATGACGATGATTGACTTATCAGATATCCAGGAAGCCAAAGAGGGCGATGAGGTCGAAATATTTGGCAACCACAAGACGATTCAAGATTTTTCGAGGGAGCTGGGGACGATTCCTTACGAAGTTTTCACGCTGGTTTCTGGGCGAGTGAAAAGGGTCTACTTTCAGGAATAAAAAAAGAGGTCGTCTTGGGGAAAACGCCTCTTTACATATAAAAACATTCTAAACACTATTCTGTTACTTTCACAAATTTTCGATATCGAATTTTGTGCGCTCCAAAGCTGAGCGTTATATAATAAACTCCGGCTTCCAATCGTGAGGTACTTAACTCCAATTTGTTGTATCCTGTATTGATTACTCTGTTTTCTCTTTGTACAACTCTTCCTAATCCGTCGATAATTTTTATTGTACCCGCCGCTGTAATTGGGGCATCTATCGTCATAAAGAGTTCGTCTTTTGTAGGATTTGGGAATAGTCCGACCTCTTCTTCCATGGTGCTGCAATTCGTTGTTACCAAAATCACGTCAGAAAGGCTATAACTCCCGTCAAATTCAACTGTTTTCAATCGGTAGTATGTCTTTCTTCGAGTTACTTCGAGGTTGAAACTGTAGGACTGTGGCAGCAGGGTAGAACCGTTTGCCATTATTACTTCTACTATGGAAAAATTAACCCCATCACTGCTCGACTGGACTTCAAAATGTCTGGTATTTAGTTCGGAATTGGTGTTCCATTTAAAAAGGGTGGTGCAGTTATTTTCTACTGCCGTAAAGGTTTCCAACTCTTCTGAATAAATGATTTTATGCTTGTAATCTTCCACCTCCCCATTCGTCTTTCCGTCTTCAAAATCTGCCTCGTTCAGTGGGCTGTCGTCCACTCTCAATCTAACAACAGGCGAACTCCCATCTGCAAAGTCCAGTGGCGGAGTTATTCCTACCAAAACATCCGTCTCTCCATCTACTATCGCCGAACTATTCAGAAACTCATCAAAAATGCCATCTACATTCCAATCGATCCACATACCAAGATATACTTCCATTCCTGACTGATTTCCATTTAGCGTTACTGTAACTTCATACGATTTTCCTCTTGTAATAACTTCAGGAAATTGTCCAGCATTTGCACCGAAGGAAATTCCATCCTCAAAAGCATCACCCTCCGCAGCAGGACTAGAAGCCGTCTCCGATTCAAAATCGATTTTTTTGCCAAGCCAGACCGAAGAACCAGCATCTGGTATATTGTTTCCATCATTGTCTGCCAGTCGTTTGTGCCAGGCTTCTGGATACATTGCGGGTGCATCTCCATAATCCCGGAATGCCCCATTCACAGTAATATCCAAGGTAGCCTTATCACAGGCTTGCGGGATAGCGTCATCACAAATGGTATAGACTGCCACCACATTTCCAACAAAATTAGTCGCTGGAGTAAAGGTATAGTTTCCATTTGTGTGCACCACCAGCATTCCAGCTGGTACTAAATCACCATAATCGTCATAACCAAAAACGGAGGTTGGTATTCCTAAGAGCGCAGGATCGTTGGCCGCTGAATTCCCGTCTGCATCAACCAAGAGTGCCTCAACTGGACAGTCATCCCCTTCCGGATCTTTGTCGTTTGCCAGTAAATTTCCATTTAATGGAAGGTTGGCGTCTGTTAGTCCGGCGTCGTCTGCGGCAAAGGTATTGTTGTTTGCTGCTTCTACTATTTGGATGGTGAGAAGAGTGCTATCTGTATCGTTGTTTCCGTCTGTTAGTTCATACTTTGCGGATACTTCACCTAGGAAACCAGGTGCTGGTCGATAGGAATATGTCCCATTTGTATTCATTAGAAGAGTACCTGCTAGGTTCCTATTTCCGTCTTCATCATTTCCATAGATAGACGTAGCAATTCCTACAGGAACCAAATCATCCAACAAGCCGTCTCCATTAGTATCTCCTTGGATAGTAGTGATGGAAAAGGAGGTTTCTTCTGGATCGTAATCATTGGTCAACACACTATTATTTAAGATCAGGTCTTGTTCCGTTGTTACGAAATCAGGGTTTGCAATGACGGAGGTAATTTCATGGTCTACCGCTCGCAGTACTTCCAGATAGACGGTTGCTTGTTCGCAAGCTGCTGGTATTTTGTCATCACAAACTTCATAAACAAAGGTCGTTTCTCCTGAAAAACCAAGGGCAGGAGTATAGGTATATGTTCCGTTTGAATTTAGGGTAATGCTCCCTTCTGAAGCAGGAACAGCAGCAAGTAAGGTAACTGTTTGGCCGTCTCCTTCCTGATCGTTGTCGTTGGTTAACACATTGCTGGTTACTGGAGTATTGATCAGTGTATTATTGAAATCGTCTGTAGCACTGGTGGTGTTCTCTGGCAACGTAGTTAAGTATAAGGTTTGCCGTTCACAGGCGATCATCGCTCCATCATCACAGACCTGGTAGATCAGTACCTCTGTACCAATATATCCGCGGATAGGAGCATAATTGTACGTACCATCATCTCCTAGTATAAAAGTCCCTCCTCCTGGCAATAGATTCGCAGTCGTACCATCTACAAATAGGGATTTCCCAGTTTTGTCCGTCGCTCCGACTATTCTCTGTGTATTACCTTCAGGATCATAATCATTGTCTAGCAAATTGCCTGTTTGATTTTTGCCTTCCTGTCCTAGATTTGCATCATCATTCCCGTAAGTAACATTCTCTTGTTCTCGTTCTATTGTAATGGTCAACCCTGCAGAACTAACCGCTCCAGAAGGATCAACTATTGTATATTTTATGGGTAATTTGCCTCTGAAATCCGGCGATGAATCAAGGGAATAACTGCCATCAGAAGCTAGGGTTAGCTGGCCTGCCAGTGCTTGAACGCCCTCCTCATCAACACCATAAACAGCAGTGGCTGATCCGAGTGCCAATGAATTGTCCAAAGCGCCATCCCCGTCGGTATCTGCCAATGCGGCAAATATGGACAATGGATCACTATCAGGATCGGAATCGTTTGAGTGGATAATTTGACCACTTACGGGTGTATTTTGAGGAGTGGTGTTGGTATCGTTGTTGGCAATTGGAGCGTCATTATTGACTGGATCGGGGTTACTAATCACCTTAATTTCCAGTGTGGCGTTGGCGGTACTTCCGTTTTCGTTTTCTACGATGTATTTTATGGGAATACTGCCGATAAATGATGGAAATGGGCCAAAGTCATATGCGCCGTATTTGTCGATCGAAATATTTCCTGCTAGGTGGCCATCTGTGCTAAAAACGGGGGTTGGCGTATTGTCTGTTGGAATGTTTATTTCGTTACCTGCGGCATCTAAACCAGTGACTTGTTGTACGGCTTGATTATTTCCTGTTGGATCATTATCATTCGTTAAAATATTGCCTGAAACATTGGCATCCTGTGGAGTTTGATTGATATCGTTTTCTGCGGTTGTGGTGCAGGCCAATGCTTTTTGTTGGATGTTAAAGGCACTCCCGATTCCTTGTCCGGAAAATGCAATAACAGGAACTCCATCCAGACCAACACTGCTATTTAATACTTCATTCTGAATATTGGCAAATGTAAATCCACCGTCTCCTTCCAATGCGTCTGGGCAACCGTCCCCATCAGAATCGGTATCCAGATAATCAGGAACTGTGTCTTCATCAAAATCTTCAAATGTACAGATACTCAATTCACCCAGCACGCCAATTCCCCTTGTGTAGGGATTGGCAGCATTACTCATTTCATTACAAATAATAGTGACTTGCGTGGTTCCTTTTGGTAAGGTAACCAAGACGCTGCCCTTTGAATCGTTATCCGAGGAAAGTGTATTCGGTGAAGACACCGTATTTCCTGAGATGACCACCAGACTTCCTTGTACTAAACTTAAGGTAGGATTTCCAATATCCGTAGTAACGACTACTTGCTCTAATCTATCAGCTCCAGCGTCTATATCTGTAATCAAAAAAGATCCAGTGCTAATTGGCTTAGAAAAAGTAATGGTAATATTAAAAGGTGAGGTACTCTGATTCGCATCTGGATCAAAAAACACCCCAAGATCGTCGACACCACCAAAAAAGCCATTTGAGCCGTCCAATTGTGTGCCGCCATAAGCTTCAAAACTTCCTAGCGCATTCGTAGTAATATCTACTTCCATATTCATACCTGGAATCACATCGGATATTATTCCATTTTCAAGAGAAGTCGTCCAGATAAACGGAGCCACGCCCCATTCAGCGGAGCTTCTGCAGGATCTACCTTCCTCCGTATCCAGTATTCCATCATTGTCATTGTCTAAATCGCAAGCGTCATCTGTCCCATCATTGTCCATATCTGTTCCCAAGGCAAATGGGCAAGGGCAAGACTGCATGGTATCATCTTGGCTATTGCCTGTTGTTTGGCCAGCGGTAGTTGCTAGAATGGGAATGCCATCTGCATTTACTCCTCCAGTAAGCGCATCATTGAGAATATCTCCTGCTGCTACTGTGAAATTTCCTCCACCTTCTTCTGCGTCTGGACAGCCGTCATTATCTGCGTCAGTATCCAGACGATTGACCAGACCATCATTGTCTGTATCTGTGTCGTAATCGCAACAGTTGGAAACAATATAAAAATGGTAGGAAGGATCGTTGTTTGTTGATATTGGTGAAAAGGTAAGAATCAGTTTGTCGATAGAAACATTGGCTTCAAACCAAGCGCTAGCGGCCTCGTTTTCTGTTGTCGTTCCGATATTGTTGGTATTAAAAATGCCGTCGTTGTCTGTACTGCCTACGATCGCATTATTGTTCTCATCCCAGTACGGAAGGTTATTCCCTCCGTTGGCGGGATTGGCATCAAAAACTTCTTGGAGCCAAAGGTTGATTATTTCACTAGGTACTTGAAATCCGAGGGCGTCAATAGCTTCTACTTGTACTTGGCTGACATCGATGTCTACTATTGCAAATGCCCAGCCTCCGATGGGGGTTGGGTCGTTGAAATTGATTTCCAATTGGGTGAATTGGGTAATTGGGTCTCCTGGATTTCCGGTACAGCTATTCGAGCTGATATGAATATTTTTAGCGTTGTCTGCTTGTGTATACGTAGATTCGAATGATTGGTTCGCGTCGTCAAAAACGGCTACACTATCTATTTCAATAGTGTTGTAGTTTGTAATGGTGAAGGTGAAATCTGGCCCTTGTGGACAATTAAAAAGTCCTCCTCCGAGATTGAACATTGGTATCCATCCGATATTTGCAAACTCAGGAGTCGGCGTGCAGGCGATTTCGTCTACATCGAGGATTCCATCATTGTCGTCATCTAAATCGCAGAGGTCAGCGATTCCGTCTAGATCGGTGTCTGTATTACCTGAGGCGGCTGCATCACACGGATCTGTTGTTGATTGTTTGGCTTCTGCCGCAAGGGGATACACCTTGTTTTGTGTATTGTTTGATTTAGTGGTTTGTTGGTTGTGAAGGGTAGACTTGTTGGAATGGGATGGGGAATTTGTCGTCTTAAATTCCGAGGTTTTATTGATTGTTGATTTTGGGAAGGTGGATGTTTCTGAATACGCAGTATTCGTCAGAACTGTGACCAGAATAATAAGAGCATAATACTTCCTCAAGGAGTAGACTCTAAAAATCAGTTCATTAATTCTAATATTTAAGGGGAATGTTTTGGTTATCTTCTTACTCTTAAACTTTGGCAGTTGTTTGCTTCTCTGACTCATTTTAAAATTGTGTTCACTTTTGCACCAATTGATTTACTCCTTCAATTTTGGATAATATCAACTACCAAATCTGAATGTTTTTGGCAATTTGTGACACCACAATTTTAAGCTTGGTAAAAAATAATCTATTATGAATTCTTAATTTTCCAACAAATACAAGCGCTAAAAACTTCACATCTAATTATTGTCATATACCTCCAAATTCAAATAATAAAACACCCTATTAGATAGTTTAATGTGTATAGAGGTAGCTATTAGGCAACAAGAAATTAGAATATGAAAAATGGGTATTAATTGTTAAAAACAAGCCATACCGTAATATGGAGCATTAAGAAAAATTCGCCCATTAGAAGCAATAGAAATAAATCATATATTGAGTATTCTGTAAGATTTTGAAGGAATCAATATCCCTATGTGACAGTATTAACAGAATGCAAACTTTTTGTAAATAGTTGTTGATCAAGGAGATCAAATTTCCGTTTTTTTCAAAAAAAAAGTGAAAAATATTTGAGCAACTTCAAAAGTTAACCATTTCAAGAAGTTATGAACGGAAATTTAATGTTTCGAAAAGAGCAACAGTCAGCTTACAATTGCTTTTGCTCCATGAATCATGAGGTTGGTCAATCTAATCGTAGCAATTGGCACACTCATTTATCTGTTAGTTGTCCATTTGCTTGTCGGTAAGTGCTTGGATGTATTTTTTTCGAAGGGCAAGATAACTGTGTTTCCAGTCTTCTTCACTTTGGTTGGTGTATCTTTCTTTGTAATCTGTAAAACGGATTTCTATTTGTTCTAGACGTAATTTCTGTTCGTCTACCTCTTCATATAGTATCAGATTTACGGATTTACCAATTGTTTCATCCAGTTTTCCAATCGCCTCTTCGGTCAATTGGTCCATCAATTCTATGGTCACTACAAAGGAGAGATCGTCAACTTGGATATCTCCTCCTTGTTTGAAGATCAAGGTGAGTTGTTCGCTGGTTTCCCAGTAGGTTTGCAGGGTATCTAGTTCGTTGATTGTTTCTTCTTGTTGATCGTACATTGGTTGGGTTTTCTTTTAGTCCTTTTTTAATTCCTTCATTAACATAAGTGTATTTCCCCATATCTAAGTGCTTATTCCATTAATTTAAAGCAACTTTCTGAGTAGGTTCCCGCTTGGTTGCTTCAAAAACAGTCTACAAACCATCTAACTAATGAAAACAGCATTCGTGTAATTATTTTTAATTTAACTGGGGTTTTGGAGAACCCAACTTTTCCGCACAGACTCTATAGTGATTCTTTAAATCTACTTTAACTAATCTGTTTGCCATTTCTACCAGATTTTCCACCATGGTTTGCCGCTTTGATCCTGGTCTTTTTTGGACCGATCTATTCGTTTTTTAATTTCTTTTATCCCGCGATCAATACCACGCTCAATAATAGTTTTTTTCGGCTTGTACCGATTATTAATTACCGCAACTCGCGCAAGGAATTCGCTCCCCTTTTTAGGGTCTACCATGTACACGAAGCGAGCAAAACCTTCTATTGACGCCAGCAAATCAGGAGAATTCCCCCAGGACTTATTGGCTGGTCCATCCTTTTCTATTTGGAAGAGTAAGGCTCTGAAAGCTTTGAGTTTTTTCCTGGGCACACTCGCTTTTTCATTGACGACAATACCCGTGACTTCCTTGCGTGCGCCGGTGGTCATGATCCGCGTTTTCATCGGGTGTAGCTGGAAGTCTTCATTTTTGATGACGGCTTTTACTTGCCACATCAGCTTGTTTAAGGAACTGCGTAGTTCTTTTGGTCCAGAGAAAGTCATGTCATCCGCGTAGCGGGTATAAGTGAAGCCTAGTTTCTTTGCAATACCGGCAAGGCGTTGATCCATTTTCCGGCAAATGATGTTGGTGATTGCTGGAGAGGTTGGTGCGCCTTGTGGCAAGACGCGTTCGCCTTCATTCACATAATAGACCGCTCCATCTACCTTTATTTTTTCCTCCACCGTTTCGGTACAAACCAATGTTAACACCGTGGATTGTTGCGGACTGAAGCCGAGTGCCTTGAACATCCCAAAAACTCGTTTGTAGTCGAGCGTTGGGAAGAAGTCCTTTAAGTCCATGTTCACCACAATCGCTTGATTGATATGTGGCTTAGCATTGGTAACGATAGATCTGTTTTCCGTAAATCCATGTGCATAATCGCTAACCTTTACTTTAGAAAGCAGCTTGTCTAAAATCGCTCGCTGGACCTTCTTTAATCGAGGCATGGGCGCTGCTATTTTACGGTGGCCACCCGCTTTCTTAGGTACCTGATATCGAATGTAGTGGCTTACGGTGGATACATAGCGATGAAAACTCAAATAACGCAATTCGGATAGGGTGGTTTCTAGGTGAGTTGCTAGTGTTTTTACATCGGCTATTGCAGGGAGGTTATTCCCTTTTAGCAAGTCGGTGTTACTCTCTTTTTTGTGAAGGAGGTTGGTGTACTTTTCTCCTAGATAGATGATATCATTGGCTTGCTTGGCCTTCCAGATTTGTTGTTTTTCAAGTCGGTCTGCTTCTCGTTTTTCCTTGTTGAGTTTCTGTTGTTCGCGCGACTTTTTCATCCGTTCTTTCTTGTACTTTCGTAGAACGGCTTCTTTATTTTTGAATCTTTTATCTTCGCTAGTGAGCCCTTTGATCTGTGTGCTTAGTTCAGCCCGTTTGTTGATAAATTCCTCCGCCAGTGTTGGTTGTTCCTTGTCGTCAGGCCAAAACCCAAGTCTTTTCATCTCTTTCAGGATAAATTCTTCCTTGGAGGTTTCCTTTATTTCCTTTCGGAGTTGTGCTCTTTTTTCTTCTGATGATTCTGCCATGGAGATAATCTATGACGATAGATATGAAAAAAATGGAAGAGGGACGCTTCGTACTATCTTATTTCAGAATAGTTCAACTCCAGCAACCATACTAGGTGTACTATTTCACATCTCCGATGTCGCACCGGAAATGGTACACCTAGTATACAGGTTGCAAAGTAAAGAACTGGTCTGTGACGCTGTCCAAACCAGTTGACACGAATGGCGATCCACCATTCTCAATGCAAGATTTTGTGCCCTCTCCCCATTTTTTTATTATTACCCAGCATACCTGGATAATTGTTTCAAATCTACGTTTTATTTTATTTGTTATTGAATGTTTATCTAATTTTAATATTGTTCGTTTTCTCTTTATTGCAACTAAATGCATGCTTACTAAAAGATAAGGTAAATACTAAGCACTCTTTTTTTGATCTTTTGGAGATATATTCATTTTTTTCTTAACAAGAAAACGAACCGCAGCGGCGGACCGTCAAAAAACCCAAGAATTATAAACTCGCTCCCAACTCTTCGAAACTCAAGAAAACTCGTTGTAGAAGAACAACTCCTTAATCTTTTACTAGTAAATCGACTCTGCTTGTTGCTATTTTTCTTAAGGCCATCATGTGTTCGCAAGGGCCTTTTAGTAATTTGTTTTGGTAGAAAAATCGGCATTCGCATTTGCCGTCTACTAGTCGCTCTTCATCATTGACGGTTACGGTGACGTCCATTGCCTTTGGCTGGGTAATCTTACCAAAATGCTGAATGGACTTTTCTTTTATGGTATAGAAGTCGTAAGCCAACTGGTTTTTTGTCAAAATCTCTGCCGCAGAAGCTTCTGTTTCATTTTTATAGCGCAATTTGTCGATGGGCAAAGGATCTTTTGTGAGCTCGCGGATTCGATAAACTTGTCGGTTGAGGTCATAAACCACCTTTCCTTCCTGGATAAAATTTGTCAGGGCAGATTCGACGACAGTCTTTGATAAACCTAATCGCTTTGCTAGTGAATCTGCAGACTCCAACCAATTTTCCTTTAGGGCGAGAAACACCTTTTGTTGTGTTAATCCGTCCGTCTCAAATCGCGGCGTCATCAAATCGAAATTGCTGGATTGACTCCAGTCGTTTGCTGTCCAACCAGACAAACCAAGCGTGAAGGTCATGTCCATCATATCGACTTCAAAAAACGAAGGCAACCCCGTTCCTAGCAAGGTAATACGAACTTTGTCTGCTACTGGGATCAAACGTTCCAGCAACCCTAGCCTTCTACGTCCCCACATGCGAACTTCACCATCTGTTTTCCCTTTATAGATCGATCTTCTACAAATAATTTCCTGATTCCAAGGTTCAAAAATTGCTTTCACAGGTTCGCCAGCTTTCAATACCCATCGGATGGATCGTGGGCCGTGTTTTTCTCGATTCCGTTTCATAAAAAACAGAAAATTTGCCATGTCTATCGGGTCGATTTCAAACTGAAAAGACGGCATGGTCATCGCTGAGCTTACTTGCAAAAAACCGCGTACCCAAGAGTCGGGCAAATCGATTTTCACCTCCTTGTAGGCCTCTTCCTTCGTGGTCGTCACTTCAAAACCGGAAGGATCAATCACAAACTGCGTGTCCTTGTAATTTCTGATCTTCTGAAACTCCTTATACAAGGGAACAGAATAATCAATATTGGTCGTTCCACAATCAAAATCACCGATTTCCTTAAACACGTTGTAATTGCAACTCAGCTTGCCATAAGACGATTCATCCTTACTAAAACATTCAAAAAACAACTCATCTGGATGGACCGTAATGACCGGATCTAGTACATACCAAGCGTCTCGATCTCTACTATACAGGTATTTGAAATAAGCAGATTGTGCTTTATAAAACGGAGCCATCAATTTAGTAGATTGCTTATTTAGCTCTGCCAACTCCATTTTTTTCTTGGCGAGTAGTTCCTTGACCACTCCGTGCCCTTCGAGTGCTTCCGCCAACCAAATATCTTCTTGCTGCTTTGCCCATTCCAAATATTGAGTTTTGTCTTTCGGCTGGTATCGGAAGTCAGAAACCACAATATGATGGAGGGCCGACATCGCTTCCCGGAAGGGGATTTTTTTATTCAGCATTCCAGAGAAAAAAGTCGGTTCCCGTTTTGCATCAGGCACAAAAGTCATCCCTGTTTTTCCTGAGGAATTGTTAACACTAGTTGCTCCCTTATATTTATAATTAAATTCCATCTGTTCTTATTTTGTTCTAATTTCCATTGGGACAACCTCGATTCTGGAGTCTATTCCGTCATACAATTGATCAATTTTTCGTAGTAGCTGAATGCATTTTTGTTTGTCCAGAACGGCAATCGTTCCGACGGTGTCATTGATGATACTCGCCACATATTTACCATATTCTGGCCCTTCTTCTACCTGTTTGTCTAAGAACTTAAACACCCGTTGTTTGGCTGCGCGTTTGGAATTGATCGCTCCAAGGATGGTGCGAAAATAGAGCTCTAGTTGGTCAAGCATCTCCATATTATTAAACGCGTATCGATCCAAGTAGTTTGTTGTATACAATTGGATGACGGGAGCTGGATGTTCACTCAATTCTTTCAAGTACTTTATTCCATGTTCTTCTTTGAAGTATTGTCCAAGCAGTTTGGTGCCATACGATTGAACTTCAGGCCGCACATTATCACAAAGTGAAATAATCAGGGTTGGGTTCCAGTCCTTCTCTGTAAAGTGTTGATCAAAATAAGACTGCCCAAAATCCTTAGTTTCTTCCCATTCTGTATCTAGTATTTTGATGGCTTCTTCTTTCTCATATTTGATCCGATCTACTTGATCCTTGTAATACTGCCAGGACATTTCCCGAATGTATTTCATATCGTGGTTGCCCATCATGGCAATTCGGTAAACGGGCCACTGATTTAAGTCTACATGGTTGTCCAGATAATGCGCCGTCAATAAATGTGTTTCCCGATGATTGTCTTTGAGCACGGTGTCTATCTCTGGCTCAATAAGTGGAATTGATGCTGCCAAATGCATGGAAATCGTACTCCAAATATCCTGATGCAGGGTTTCGTCTTCCTGATTTTCAAGGAGGATGGGATATAGTTTTAGGAATACGCCGTCTCGGAATTCGCTATTGGTTTTAGCGAGGCGTCCGATTAGTTCTTGGGCTTTGATTCTTAGATCTTGATGTTCATTAGTGGCAAGTTCGACAACAAGCTCGCTGCGTTTCAGCAGATCATCGTCGGTCAATTTGGAGAGCAATGCCATTCCCTGCGCTCTGATTTCTTCATGTTGAGAATCAATCATTTTGAGCAGTACGCCATCCGGCAATTCTGCTAGTGGCGTATTATTGATATTGATGAGTTTTGCTGCCAACAGCTGTAGTTGTACCCGGTCGTTTTCTAGCAAATCCAGTAGATAAGTCATGTCCAAATCAGCCAGATGGGCTTTAAAACAATGAGTGAGGCTATTCACAGAATCTTCGAATAATTCGTCCTCTGGCAACTGTCGATAATGGGAAAGGGTTGCTTTGACGATTTCCCCTTTTTGTTCCTTGGTAAATGCGGATTCTTCGATATTTGTTCGCACCCAAATGTGAAGCGCTTTGTTTGTTGATACTAGAGCCGCTTTTACAAAATCAGGATGGACTAGAAATGGTTTCTTGTTTTTATCAATCAATGCAATTGCAACCTCAATTGCCTTCTCATTTTTAGAGTTGATGAGTGCATTGATTAAGGAAACATCTGGTTTTTTAGGATCATACTTTCGTTGAATAAAATCCAGAGAAAACTCCAGCACTTCAGGAAACGGATGCAGGACTAATTGCTTTAAATCTTCAATACTAAACAAATCCATCAAATCTGTTCGTCCCTTCAAAATCGAAAAAGCAAAATGGACAACCTCCTTCATCCGACCCTTTACTAGTAACTTAACTGCGTAGGAAGGATATTCATTCCAAAGCATTGGAAACGAATCTTCTCTTGTTGTTTGCTCTTTCGCTCTTTCAACAAAATAAAACTTCCCATACCCAGAAATTTTCAAGCGTTGCCCAGCAGCGTACAAGGTATAAAATAGATAAGGGATATGGGCGATTTCAGGATGTACCTGCTTCGTATAAACGTATCTATCAGAAGGTCTATGATATTGATAGCTCCCTGTCGGGTAATGATGCTGTTTATCACTTTCTGAATAATTAATCAAAACGCCAGTTGCCAACTTGCAATAGGCTTCTTGTCGATCTACCCCTGTCTGTTTTAATCTATTAATTGTTCTTCTTATGAAGTAATTTTTTGTTTTATTGGAGAACGCCAACTTGGCGTCTTTTTTCTTTAACTCCTCATCTATATTGTAGCTTTTCCCATCTATGTAGGCAGATCCCCAATAGTTCGAGCTGAAGTAGTGGGAATTACGCTGTATTCTCGAAGCCAGCAATCCAAACGTATCGCCATCCTCCACCATCTCTGCGATTTTGTAGATGTATCGAAGGTATTTCCAATAGCCAGGCTCCAGACTGATCATCCCAAGTGTGAGCAATAGTGGCTCCTTCAGACGTCCATCCCTAATGCATAGATAATAGGTCGACAAGATAAAATCAATATTCTTTGCCCCTAGTTTGAATAGGTATTCATTTATTTGCTGGAAGAAAAGATCAATTGCTCCTTTTGTATACAGATTGCGCAGTTCTACTGGCAAAGAGGCAACGATATTATCTATCGTTGGTTTATGCTGGCATCTTACTAGTGCGGCAGTTTGTATATGCAGCCACTTGGAATTGGGGTTTAGTGGCAGTTGCGTTAGCAATTCAAGACTTTCTTTGTTTGCTATTTTGCCCAGGAGCCAAACGGCGGAGTAGACCTCTTGATCCTTGAGCGTTGGTAGTAGTTTAGCTAATGCGGGTAGTGCTTCTATTAGCTTTAGCTCTCCAGCGCGCCAAATAATTCGGGATCGTTTCCAATTGGTAGTTAGGTGTTCCCCATTGGCCATTTGATTAAGGTAGCGAAGTACGGTTTTGCGTGCGCCTTGTTCCACTTTCGGTGCTGTAGGGCTTGGTGCTGTTTCAATTGTACTATAGTTGGCAACTTGCTGATATCCCTTCTTGGTCTTACCTTTTACAAGATCGGCAAACAACTTTTCTGCTGTTTCTAAAGGTACTGGGAATACTGTTTTTGTGCCTTCTTTTAAGTTCTTCCCCCGCCTTCCATATCTAAAATTGACGATATACTCATCTCCTTGCAATTGAAACAAATCAATTTCATAAACCTTATCAGATTTTTCATCCTGAAATTGAAGTTTTTCTTGTTTGATTAGATTCACATTATTGAATTTCTGTTGTGAACGTAATATAAGAAATCGATTTCAAATTCGACAAATTCATAATAAAATATAAGGCTGCAAAGTAAAATACCGGAAGGTTGGACAACTGAGGAAGATAGGTGTCAAAATAGAATTACAAGTCACTTGAGAAAATATAGCGAGTGTGCAGCCTTTTTTACAATAAATTGCTAAACGAAAAAGAGGCTGCATCTTTCGACACAGCCTCTATAATTCTATTTTTTTCTGTTATAAAATTCTATTCTGAAGTCTTCACAAATTTTTGACATCTGATCTCTTGATCACCAAATTTTATAAAAAAAATATCTATTTTTAAGAAAAAAGTGATTGCAGCTTCATAGCGACCCCCATATCGCCTTTTATCTTGATTTTTCCAGACATAACTGCGTTCATCGGATTAAGTTTGCCTTTTGTTAAATCAACAAAATCGTTTAGTGAAACGATAACTAAACAATCCGCATCCTTATTTTCTGTGGACACCGAATTCGTCTCCCCTGTCCCATCAATAAACAGCTGATCTGTACCAAAGTCAAACTTCAGCGTCTTGCCTAGAGGTTTTGCTTTTTCAGCTTTGGACTGGATCGTACCAAGCATTTGAGACAGATTGGGTGCTGCAAGATCTGGAGCGCTTTCAACTTCCTTTTTCTCTGCTCTAGGCTTAGTCTCTACCCTACTGTTGGACGTAGACGCCGACTGATAAGACACGTCATCAATGACCATTTTGGCAATAATCTCCCGCATGATTTCAGAAGTCCCTGCTCCAATAGTTCCTACCCGACTGTCCCTAAACATCCTCGCCATTTTGTATTCTT
>CALLWB010000064.1 GCA_938016265.1 uncultured Saprospiraceae bacterium | reverse complement strand
CAAATGCATCATGGCACTCACCTACGGAGATCAATTGACGAATATGATGCAGCCATTTTGGGCACTACCACTCCTAGGAATAACTGGCCTAAAAGCCAAAGACATCCTGCCATATTCTTTGTTTCTAATGTTGGTTGGATTCGTTATTTTTGCTGGGATTTTGTTGGTTTTTTAGGATAGCACAGTCTTCAAGTTTCCAACCGCCACGTATCGCATATCGGCGAATTCATTCGCCTGACTCGCCTTACTGATCAATATTGAGAATTGTCTATTCAAAATCGAACAAACGTGTCAGGCGAATGACCCAGTCCTTGCCTTCTACCTAGCACTTCCTCTGCTATTCCACCCGATTCACAGAAGAAACACTATCATCCTCCATCAGTGTATTGATAATAAAATTAAGTTGATCTGTATTATTCACAACAACACTGATTCGTCCTTCATAATATCCCTCATTCCCATCCATAGAAATGGCGCGCATATTGACACGGAGTCGGTTGGTCAGAATATTTGTAAGTCGTTGCACTATACCAATATCATCGATACCATTGATGACCAAATCTGCGACAAAAGAAGAGTTGAATGACATTGACCAATCCGCTTTCATGACGCGGTAGCCGTATTTAGACAACAAGTTCTCCGCATTCGGGCAGGAGGTTCGGTGTATCTTAATTCCTTCGTTCGTGGTAGTATAAGCAAACACATCATCTCCTTGCACAGGTTTGCAGCAAATCGCTAAAGAATAGGCTAAATCTTCTGCCGATTCACCATTGATCAGCAACTTTGGTTTTATTTGGTTTTTCTTGCCGGTATCTCCTGGCATCGGACGAACGACTGTTTTTTTCTCTGGCGGGTTGGCGAGAACAAAAGTCCCTTTTTCAACTACAAAATCTTTCAACCGTTCCATTCCAAGCTCCTCTTCGTAAAAAGCAAAATACAAGTCTGTGTAATTGGAAAAGCCGAAATGCTTGATCAGGATGTCTATATTTTCGTTATTGAAATCCGCTTTCAATTTTTTGAACTTTCGGGTAAGCATTTCCTTGCCCAGTTCGCCTAGTTTTTTTCGATCCTCTTTGAGAGACGATCGGATTTTGTTTTTGGCTTTACCTGTTTTTACAAGTTTTAGCCAACTTTCATTTGGTTTTTGATTTTTGGAGGTATTCACCTTGATTCGATCCCCGTTTTTTAGCACATAGCCAAGAGGGACCTGTCGTTCGTCAATTTTAATACCCACGCAATGATAGCCGACTTGCGTGTGGATGTCAAAAGCAAAATCCAAGGCAGTAGACCCTTGAGGGAAGGTCCGCATTTCTCCTGCAGGTGTAAATACATAAACTTCTTCAGAAAAAAGGTTGCTCCTGAAGTCATCCAGAAAATCTATTGCATCCCCTTCAGCACTTTCCAGCAAATCCCGCATCCTGGTTAGCCAGGAATCAAATACATTGTTGCTGTCTTCTACTTTTTTTCCCTTGTATTTCCAGTGTGCGGCAAACCCTTTTTCTGCAATTTCATCCATGCGCTCACTTCGAATCTGCACTTCTACAAACTTACCTTCTGGCCCCACCACGGTAGTATGCAAGGATTCATACCCATTGGACTTTGGTGTAGAAACCCAGTCTTTCAATCGTTCTGGGATCGGCAGGTGAAAATCTGTGATAATCGAATAGATATTCCAGCAAATTGATTTTTCTTTTTTTATGGGAACGTCCACGATAATTCTTACTGCAAACAGGTCATAAATTTGCTCAAACCCCACCTGCTTCTTTTTCATTTTATTAGAAATCGAAAAAATCGACTTCGCACGACCACTAATTCGGTAGTCTACGCCCAGCGCGTCAATTTCCATTCGGAGTGGTTTCAAAAATTCTTCTACATAGCTCCCCCGATCATCTTCGGTGTCTTCTAGTTTTTGAGCGATTTCCTGATAGCGTTCTGGTTCTGTAATTTTCATACAGAGATCTTCAAACTCAGTTTTTATCGCATACAAACCCAACCGGTGGGCTAGGGGAGCATAAATAAATGCCGTTTCAGAGGCAATCTTCAACTGTTTATGCTTAGGCATGGAACCCAGCGTTCGCATATTATGAATTCGGTCTGCCATTTTGATCAGTACAACCCGAACATCTGTAGCGAGGGTATGTAAAATCTTTCTAAAATTGTGTGCTTGTGGACTTTGGACGTCGTATAGTCCTTCTATTTTTGTAAGTCCGTCAACAATCATGGCAATTCGATCACCAAATTTACTTTTTATATCATCCAGGGTGACATTGGTGTCTTCCACTACATCATGGAGGAGCGCACATACAATAGCGGTGGGGCCTAGCGCGATCTCTTCAGCGCAAATACGAGCCACTTCAATCGGATGCAGGATATAAGGTTCGCCGGATTTTCGACGTTGTTCTTTGTGTGCATCGACTGCAATTTCGAAAGCATTGCGAATATTCTTGCGGTCTTTATCATCCATCTTAGACTTGATGGATCGTAGTAGCGTACGATAGGCCGTCAGAATAAGCTCTCGCTCTTCCTTGTCAACTATTTTCTCTGGAGCCATTTTCATGGTTTAATGCGGAGTGTAAAAATTTATTTATAGATTCAATTTTAGTTTTTAAACTTTTGATCGTAACAAATTTAATAAAATAAATGTCTTAGCATGACAATTTGCCGAAATCCTATGAAAAAAGCCGTTTTTTCAGCAGTTTGCCTAAGAATGAACCGAATTAATTTTTCTTGTAACAGCTGGTTTTAGTGCATAATGAAAAATATTTCAAAAAAAATATTACAACCTGTTGGATTATTTTTACAAACGACTTATCTTCGCATTCCAATTGCGGGTGTGGTGAAATTGGTAGACACGCTAGACTTAGGATCTAGTGCCGCGAGGCGTGGGGGTTCAAGTCCCTTCACCCGTACCAAACAGAGTGTGGAAGGAATGACTCTATTTTTTAGAAACAATTCTTCCACACTTGTTTTTTACAAAGAAGTGAGTTAATAAAACCTCAAATGTTATTAAGAGAAATACTACATCCCATTTTCCTGCGAATAACTCCTTCTATCTTTCCATTATTTTTATCAATTTTTTATTTAAAGCTTAATTGAACATGGCAAATATTGTCCGTGAAGACAACGAGAACCTAACAGCTGTAATCACTGTAAATCTAGCAAAAGCAGACTACGAACCAGCAGTAAAAAAAGAATTAAATTCCTTAAGAAAAACAACCAATTTGAAGGGATTCCGTAAAGGAATGGTTCCTGTTTCCTATCTGAAGAAATTGTACGGAAATGAAGTTCTTTCTAAGAACCTCAACGACCTTATCAATAAAGAGTTGTATACTTATATAGAAGATAATAAACTGGAGACACTTGGCCAGCCTATGCCAATCCCTGTTGAAAATCAAGATATTGACATTAACAAACTAATCGATTTCTCTTTTAAGTTTGAATTAGGTCTTGCTCCAAAAATTGAGATCAAAGGATTGGACGATTCGACTTCTTTGCCAGTTCATACCATCAAAGTCAACAAAAAATTGGTCGACCAGGAAATTAAAACCTGGAGAAAGAGAATAGGTAAGCAATCAAACCCTGAAGATGTTGGTGAAGAAGATGTTTTGACTGTAAATGCAGTTGAATTTGATGGAGACAAACCAAAAGAAGGTGGGGTAGAGAAGGAAATCAAAATGGCAGTCGATTTATTGAAAAATAAAAAATTAGCCAAAGAGCTTTTAAAATTGAAAAAGGGAGATTCATTTTCTTTGAACATTTTTGAACTAGAGGACAACAAGCCAGAATTTATCAAGAAACAAATTCTAGGAGTTCCTGTTGAAACAGAAGTCAACGAGACATTTACCGCAACAATTACTGATGTGGAGCGCAGAGAACTTGGCACTCCAAGTATAAGTCAATTCAAAAATGCTTTTGGACAAGATGTTTTTGAGAAATATTTTAAAGACGAAACAATTGACGAAGATCCTGAATTGGATGAAAACGGTGAACCAATTGTGACTGAAGAGGAACAGAAAAAGGTGCTTGCAGCACTTTCCAAAAAGCTGAAAGAAGATTTAGCCAAGTATTATGAAGTTTCTGCAGAAAGAAGAATGTTCAAAAAATTGCAAGAACGACTTACCGAACTAAACGATTTTGAGCTGCCAGACGAATTCCTTAAAAGATGGCTGGAAGCAGCCAACGATAAAGTATCCAAGGAAGAAATCGAAAAAGAATACGTCAATTTTGCAAAAGACCTCAAATGGAATTTACTAAAAGGCAAATTTTGCAAGGAACTAGGCGTTGAAGTCTCTGGAGATGATGTAGTAGCAAGCTTCAGACAAAACATCATGCAATATTTCGGTGGGCAAGTGGACGGAGATCGCCTTGACCAACTGACACAAACCGTCATGGAAGACAAAAGTGCAGTAGAAAAAAGATATCAGGAGATGGTTTCTGAAAAACTATTCCCTGCAATAAAAGAAAAGATCACGCTGACAGAAGAAACAATCTCGTGGGAGGATTTTGATGAATTACAAAAAGAATAACTCAAATTGTAACCTATTCGAAAGAATCACCACTTAGAAGTAAAAATTAGTTTATTCTAAAAAAGAAAAAAATGGATAAGAACGAGTTTGAAAAGTACGCAGTAAAACATATGGGTATCAATAGCATGGTACTTAATGACTACACAAATGCAACAATGAGCGCTTATGGCGTTCAAAATTTTACGCCAAACGTCATCGAGGAAAGACAACTAAATGCTACCGCATTGGATGTATTCTCCCGATTGATGATGGATCGAATTATTTTCCTCGGCACACCAATCTATGATCAGGTAGCTAACATTGTACAGGCACAACTACTATTCCTGGAGTCTACCGACCCAAAACGGGACGTACAGATTTTCATTAATAGCCCAGGTGGTGCAGTTTATGCTGGTCTCGGTATCTATGATACGATGCAGTATGTTTCTCCTGATATTGCTACAATTTGTACAGGAATGGCAGCTTCCATGGGAGCAGTTCTTTTATGTGCTGGTGCGGATGGAAAACGATCTGCTTTGCCTCATTCACGTGTGATGATTCACCAACCTTTAGGTGGCGCGCAAGGTCAATCAACCGACATGGAAATCACCGTTAGAGAGATCGTAAAGCTTAGAAAAGAGCTGTATGATATCATCTCTAAGCACAGTGGTCAGAAGTTTGAGAAAGTAGAAAAAGACTCCAATAGAGATTTCTGGATGATTGCTGAAGAAGCAAGAGAATACGGAATGATCGATGAAGTGCTTTCTAGAAAACCTGCTGAAGAAGACGAAAAAGCATAACGACTTTCGGTAAATATTGTAGCCGAAAAAGCGGAAAACATAACCTAAAATAACCAGAAACAGAAGTGGATAATGTTCGCTTCTGTTTTCTGTATTAACACGATAGTCAATTAAATAGCCAAATTGTCAACAAATGGCTATTTTTCTAATGGGAATAATGTAATTTTACAACATTATTGTTCGTTCGATGTCTGAACTCTCACTGATGATGCGCACGCATAATTGAGTTTAGGCTAATTGATTTAATTAAAATTCAATATGAAAAAATCTAATTATAGATGTTCTTTCTGTGGCAGAAATAAAGACGAGGCACTAATTCTTGTAGCAGGGATCGATGGTCATATTTGCGATAATTGTGTAGAGCAAGCAGGCCAAATCATCGAAGAGGAACTGAATTCGGGTCGCCTAAAGGATGACTTTTCTTTACCAGAGTCCATTGTCCCAAAGATGATGAAGAAACACTTGGATGAATATGTAATTGGACAAGACGAAGCAAAAAAATACTTGTCAGTAGCAGTATACAACCACTACAAAAGACTGAGACAACGAATCGAAGATGATGTAGAAATTGAAAAGTCGAACATTATCATGGTCGGAAGGACAGGTACTGGTAAAACGCTACTTGCCAAATCCATCGCCCGTTTCCTCAATGTACCGTTTGCCATTGTAGACGCAACAGTGTTTACAGAAGCAGGTTATGTAGGAGAAGATGTAGAAAGTATTCTTAGTCGGTTGCTGCAAGTTTGTGATTACAATGTGTCAGCAGCTGAACGTGGGATTATCTATGTAGATGAAATTGATAAAATTGCAAGAAAAGGAGACAATCCATCGATCACAAGAGACGTTTCTGGAGAAGGTGTACAGCAAGCCCTGCTCAAAATGCTAGAAGGCACAGAAGTAAACGTACCACCACACGGAGGACGTAAGCATCCCGAGCAAAAAATGATCAAAGTCAACACGCATAACATTCTATTTATCTGTGGAGGCGCATTTGATGGTATTGAGAAAATAATTGCCCGACGGTGCAATACACAGGTGATTGGATTCAACGGCGACGAAAAAGACAAAATTGACAGAGATAATCTGCTGCAATACATCAGTCAACTGGATATCAAAAGTTTTGGATTGATCCCTGAATTGATTGGCCGTTTGCCTGTACTTACTTACCTGGAACCGTTGGATGCGAAGACCTTGCGTCGGATCATTGTTGAACCCAAAAATTCCCTAGTCAAGCAATATAAAAAACTATTCCGTCTGGAAAACATCACCCTTCATTTTGAAGACGATACATTAGACTACATCGTGGAAAAAGCACTGGCATTCAATCTTGGAGCCAGAGGCCTGCGATCCATCTGTGAAGCAATCATGACCGATGCAATGTTCGAATTGCCATCTGAAAAGAATGTTACTGAATTTACGGTAACACTGGATTACGCCACGAAAAAACTAAGTAAATCCAAAATCAACAAATTGAAAATGGCTTCTTAGTGAATTTTAATGCTTGAATGCAAGAATGCGTGAATGTCTTTATACGCATCTGAAAAATAAATAACCTTACTAGAGGATACAGATGCAAATCTTATCCTCTTTTTTTGTGGCATTCAATCATTAAAAATTCTCCACTCAAGCATAAAAAAAATCACGCATTCAACCATTTATTATTAAACCATTCACGCATTCAGGCATTCTCGCATTCAAGCATTAATAAGGCCTTCAATAATTTGCTAGTCCGCGTTACTTTTAGTAGATTTGGTACTCATAAAAACAAAAAAGTTTCCAAGTTTTAATTTATGTCAAATCACATCGTAGATTTTTTACAAACTGTTATTGGTAAACCAGCAGAAGGACCATCTCCCGCAGGAAATTGGCTGGGTGGAATATTAAAAGAAGCAAAGGAAGGAGAAATCACCGTTGACTTTGTCATAAGAGAGGAAATGTGCAATCCGGTAGGGACAATTCATGGCGGTATGCTTTCATTGATGGCGGACGAAGTCATAGGAATGACCACCTTTAGTCTCAATACAGAATATTTGTACACTTCCGTGAACTTGGTCGTCGATTTTTTATCAAACGTCCGACAAGGAGAAACCGTTTCCGTAAAGGCAGAAGTGGTAAGAAAAGGCCGGAACATAATTAATGTTTCTTGCTTCATTACAAGCGAAACAGGCAAACTACTGGCTAAAGTAACTTCCAACATGGGAAAAACACAAAACAAAATAGGAATCTAATTCCCCAAATTCATAATTATAAAAATAGTTTAAAATGGCCAACAAATTTATCAGCATCAAGAATCTTCGTTTTCTGCTGCACGATGTACACAACGTTTCTCAGCTAACCAATGATTTTGAGTATTACAAAATGCATGACAAAGAATTGATTGACATCATGCTAGATACTGCCTTACAGATCGCTGATAAAGAATTGTATCCCTATTTTCAGGAAATGGATCATACCCATGTTCCAGAAGTCAAAGACGGAGTAACAAACGTTCACCCTCATATTCCGCACATCGTAAAAGTGATGGCAGAAGGTGGTTGGATCAGCGCAACAGTCCCTGAAGAATATGGCGGTATGCAGCTTCCTTTGATGGTCAACCTCTGTGCCGAAATGATCTTTCAGGCAGCAAACAACGGCGCAATGTTTCACAGCGCATTGACTTCAGGTTCTGCAAAATTGATCTTGTCCTTTGGATCCGACAAACTAAAAGCGGAATACCTGGATAATATGTATTCTGGCAAATGGCTGGGAACAATGGCATTGACAGAACCAGGGGCTGGTAGCTCCTTGTCTGATGTGAAAACTTCTGCAGAATTAGTAGAGGACGAAACTTATAAAATCAACGGACATAAGATATTCATCTCTGCTGGAGATAATAATTTTTCTGAAAATATCGTACACCTTACGCTCGCCCGAATAAAAGGAGCACCTGCTGGTACTAAAGGGATTTCCTTGTTCGCTGTACCAAAATACAGAAAAGATGAAAATGGAAATCTGATTGATAATGATGTTACTTCCGCTGGTGCTTACCATAAAATGGGACAAAAAGCAACACCTGCCATGCACCTGGCTTACGGGGATAAAGATAACTGCCATGGATACCTGGTAGGAGAAAAAAACAAGGGACTGAAATACATGTTCCAATTGATGAACGGCGCAAGAATTGAAGTAGGAGTGGTAGGGGCAGCAATCAGTTCAGCAGCTTATTATGCCTCTTTACAATATTCCAAAGAACGTACGCAAGGACGTAAAATCTCCGACAAAGACCCAAACAAAGCACCAGTTCCAATTATTCAGCATGCAGATGTACAACGAATGCTTTTACTACAAAAAGCAATCACAGAAGGCTCCATGTCGTTAATCCTTGAAGCTGGAAGAGCCTACGACTTAAGTAAAGTACTTGAAGGAGAAGAAAAGAACAAAGCAGCAATGTTCCTCGATCTACTGACTCCAATCGTTAAAGTATATCCAAGTGAAGAAGGTATCCGTTCCGTATCCAACGGCCTGCAAGTTTTTGGTGGCTACGGCTACACAGAAGATTTTCCTCTTGAACAAATGTACAGAGATATGAGAATCACAACGTTGTACGAAGGCACAACAGGAATCCAATCAATGGATCTACTAGGTCGTAAGGTAATGATGAATCAAGGTGCTGCTGCCATGGTTTTCTTCGAAAAGGTCAACCAAACTATTGAAGAAGCAAATACCCATGATGAACTGAAAAAGTATGCCTCGATTCTTTCAGAAGAGATACAGAAATTGCAAAAAACAACAATGCACCTTTCCAGCTTCGCAATGAAGGGAGAATTCGAATTGTTCCTAGCAGACGCCAACCTTTACATGGAGTTGTTCTGTATTCTGACGATCGCATGGCAGTGGCTTAAGCAAGCAACAGTAGCCAAGCAAAAAATGCTGACCGACAATCCACAAGGTGATGACCTTAAATTCTACGAAAGTAAAATTCATACGATGAAATTCTTCTTTCACTATGAAGTCCCTAAGAGCTATGCTTTAAACACCAGATTAATGGATACAGAAGTCCTTACACTAGTAGAGGACAAAGAATTAATAGTATAATTCATGGAGTACACAAGATTTAAGCTTTCGATAGAAAAACAAATTGCAACGGTGACCTTCAACCGACCTGAAAAGGCCAACGCGCTCGATCAGGTAGCCTGGGAGGAACTCGAGCAGATTTTTATACATATCGACGAAAATCCAGAAATCAGGGTCGCCATTCTTAACGCCGAAGGAAAGCACTACACCGCAGGAATCGACCTTAGTCTGCTAATGAATATCCGCCAGGAAACAATGGACAGCTGTGAAGGGAGAATGCGCGAAAAATTGCGCAAAGTGATCTTGCGACTCCAGGAACCTATCAACGCAATTCAGAAATGTAGAAAACCTGTGTTGGCTGCTATTCATTATGGATGTATTGGTGCAGGAGTAGACATCATTAGCGCATGCGACATGAGATATTGCTCATCAGATACCTATTTTACCATAAAGGAGATTGATATGGGAATGGTCGCAGATGTTGGCACTTTGCAACGACTCCCAAAAATAATCCCGGATGGCCTCGCCCGTGAATTAGCCTTTACAGGAAGAAAACTAACTGCTAACGAAGCGGAGAGGTCAGGATTGGTAAATGCCGTTTACGAAGACAAGGACACTATGATGAAATCGGTATTGGCTATCGCTGAAGTAATCGCATCCAAGTCCCCACTTTCTATACGCGGAACGAAGGAAGTGATGAATTATAGCAGAGACCATTCCATCGAAGAAGGACTTAAATACATAGCACTTTGGAATTCGTCTATGATTCTTTCTGAAGACCTGAATGAAGCTTTTCAAGCATCTATCGAACGAAAAATACCGACCTTCAAAAATTAATATGGAAGTACTAAGAACTCCTGATCATCATTTCGAAAATCTACCTGATTACCCATTCCAACCCAAGTATGTTGATTTGGATGGCATCCGAATGCACTTTGTAGATGAAGGAGCTGGAGAGGAAACCATTTTGTTGTTGCATGGAGAACCTTCTTGGTCGTTTTTGTATAGAAAAATGATCCCTCTTCTTGTTGCTGCTGGATATCGGGTAGTTGCTCCTGATTTGATCGGTTTTGGTCGATCTGACAAGCCTACAGCGTTTGCAGACTATTCCTATTTGTCTCATGTAAATTGGATGAAGTCCTTTCTTCAAAAGACGGCATTGAAAGATATTACCTTGTTTTGCCAGGACTGGGGCGGACTGATTGGGCTTCGAATCTTAGCAGAGGACACGCATCTTTTTAAGCGGGTGGTGGCTGCAAATACATTTTTGCCGACAGGTGCTTTTGATTTGGGGGATGCTTTTAGAAACTGGCAAACATTTGCGAAAACAACTCCAACGTTAGACATTGGTAAATTAATTAATAAAGCAACGGTTACAGCGTTAGATGAAGCGGTTATTGCAGCATATAATGCACCTTTCCCGGACGAAACCTATAAGGCTGGAGCAAGAATTTTCCCCGAGTTAGTTCCTAATTCAATAGAAGATCCCGCTTCAGGGCCAAACATTAAGGCATGGGAAAAACTTTCGCTGTTGGATATCCCATTTTTGACGTTATTTAGCGATCAAGATCCAATTACTAAAGGTGGAGATCGTTTGTTCCAAAAATTGATTCCTTCCACAAAAGGCCTTAATCATCAAACGATAAAAGACGGTGGCCATTTCCTTCAGGAAGACAAAGGAGAAGAAATCGCGACACACATAATCGAATTTGTAAATAATCATTAATAATAAAGACATGATGTTTCCCAGAAAAATATACGAGGAAGAGCATTTGATGTTCAAAAGTGCCTTCGAAGATTTCGTAAACAAAGAAATCCTTCCTTACAACCTCAAATGGGAAAAGGACCAAATGGTCTCCAAAGAATCTTGGCAAAAACTAGGAGAAAATGGATACTTAGTCATGCAGGCACCTGAGAAATATGGAGGTCTTGGGCTAGATGATTTTAGATATAATGCAGTATTCACTGAAGTACTGGGTTATTCTGGTTGTGCTGGTCCCGCTGTTGGATATCCACTACACAGTGATATTGTCGCACCTTACATTCTACATTACGGGACAGATGCATTGAAGGATCGATTGATTCCAAAAGCAATCTCAGGAGAAGCGATTTTAGCTGTAGCAATGACGGAACCAGGAGCTGGGAGCGACCTACAAGGAATGCGAACTACTGCAGAAGATAAAGGCGACCATTATTTAGTCAATGGTTCTAAAACTTTTATTACCAATGGTTATTTGTGTGATGCTTGCGTAACTGCCGTAAAAACGGATCCGACACTAGGAGCCAAGGGCATCAGCCTCCTTGTCATTGAAGAAGGGATGGAAGGATTTACAAAAGGAAAACCCTTCGAAAAAGTAGGACTTCACGCACAAGATACCTGCGAGTTGTTTTTTGATAATGTGAAAGTGCCTAAAGAAAACTTACTAGGGAAAACAGGAGAAGGTTTCAAGTATTTAATGACCGAATTGGCGCAAGAACGATTAGTAGTGGCATTGGGTGCTGTCTCCGCAGCCGAAGGAGTACTAAAACATACTGTAGAATATACCAAGGAGCGAATGGCGTTTGGAAAATCTATCTCCAAATTTCAAAATACCCGCTTCAAATTGGCAGAGCTCGCTTCTGAGGTAGCTGTTGCCCGAATATTTGTAGACCGGTGCGTAGAGTTACACAATGAAAAATTGCTGGATGGGGCAAACGCCTCAATGGCAAAATACATGACAACAGAATTACAGTGTAAGGTAGCCGACGAGTGCCTGCAGTTGTACGGAGGGTATGGATACATTTGGGAATACCAGGTGGCGCGAGCCTACGCTGATGCCCGTGTACAAAGAATCTATGCCGGCACCAACGAGATTATGAAGGAGCTCATCGCCAGAAAAGTATTGAAGTAACCAATGAAAAACAAACTGCTGAAAATGTTGGGTATTCCTGTTCCGGCCGTGTTGATTCGGACGACTGCTCCGTATCGCCAACACGAGTTGGCTGGAGACCAAATACTTGGACATCTTTGTGAAGAGAACAAAACGTTTTTGACGGAACAGCTTTCAGGGCTAGGAGCCAATGTGACGGATATTTTCAACAAAACCGGAACCTACAATACGCTATTGTTTGACGCCTCTAACTTTAAGAAAACAGTAGATTTAGACCTTCTTTACCAGTTTTTTCGCAAATCAATTAAAAACCTTTTACCCAACGGTAGGGTAGTGGTTATTGCCCCTGCACCGACCCGGTTTCAACAAGCAGAAAAAGCAGCAACAATCAAGGCAGTAGAAGGATTTGTAAGAGCATTAGCAAAAGAAATTGGAAGGAAAGGAAGCACTGCTAATTTGGTTTCCCTTACGGAGAATGGGCCCCAGGATTTAACATCCGTATTCGCCTTTTTAATGTCTGAGCGATCGGCTTTTATTTCAGGACAGGTAATGGTGGTCCGCAATTCGGAGAGAGATTTCAAAATTTCTATTGAACAAAGCCTGAAAGGAAAAACAGCAATAGTAACAGGGGCGGCTAGAGGTATTGGCGCTGCAATAGCAAGAAAGTTGGCCAAAGAAGGAGCAACCGTAGTGATTGTAGATCGACCAGAAGAACAAGAAGCCGCCAACAAACTTGCAACAGAAATCAATGGGAAGGTTCTCCTTCAAGATATCAGCAAGCCAGAAGCGGCAGACAACATTGCGGAGTTTTGTAAAACCAATCCAAAGGGACTAGACATTCTGGTGCACAATGCCGGAGTAACAAGAGATAAAACCATCGCCAACATGGAATACGCCCATTGGCAACAAGTGATGGACATCAATTTACGATCCATCATTACTATCAATAAAACACTTTTGAATGGCGTCCTGAATGACGATGGACGTATAGTCTGTATGTCTTCGGTTTCTGGAATTGCTGGAAATTTTGGACAGACTAATTACGCTGCAACAAAGGCTGGACTCATCGGATATGTAGAGGCACTAGGGCAGCGATATGCAGACAAAGGGATAACCGTCAATGCCATTGCGCCTGGGTTTATTGAAACGCAGATGACTGCAAAAATTCCCTTCATGACGAAACAAGTAGGACGCAAATTGAGTAATCTGGCGCAAGGAGGACTGCCAGAGGATGTTGCGGATCTTGCTGTATTTTTAGCGTTGCCTGGAGCTGGTGGCGTAAATGGACAAACTCTGCGCGTTTGCGGAGGAGCTTTAATCGGAAAATAGAAAATATGTTAACTAAGGAAAGAATAGTAGAAGAGTCGCTAAAATTGTTTTTAAATTACGGTGTAAAAGGAGTGACGGTAGAACGAATATCCAAGCATCTGAGAATGTCAAAACGTACATTTTACGAGCATTTCGAAAATAAAATGTTGTTGTTGACACAATGCCTTATTGCCTATGATAAGGTAACCAGAGACGAACACGAAAAGATAACGAACGCTTCTTCAAATGCCATGGAGGCCTTATTCCGTTGGAATGATGCAATGATGACAAGAATGGACTTGGTCAACCCCAATTTTTTCAATGACATCCATCATTATTATCCGGGGTTGCTAGAGGACTTTTATAAGAATAATGGCGACTTTTTGCAGGACACCTTACTTGAACTTTGTCAAAGTGGTATTGAACAAGGAGTCTTTAATAAAGGCGTCAATAAAATTATTTTTACAAAAGTGGTGTTGTCGCTCATTCAATTGTTCAAAGACTCTGAAAGTTTCCCACCTATGGAGTTTAGCAAGGTAGAGTTGACTTTCAATATTCTAGGACCATACATCAAAGGAGTCAGCACAGAAAAGGGACTTACCCTGATCAAGAAATATGAAGAACGCATCAAAATGGCGTATTCTGGTTTCGGTTTTCAGGATTTGGAAGGAGAGAAATTCTGAACTTCTAAAGGAGACCGCAGGCGTTGACCGCTTACAAACCATTGTCTTTGGCAAATTGACGGACGGAGGACAGACTTAATTAAGTTTACTACCTTCTAATTTAATAATAAATGAAGATTCTTCATTTATTGGTTTAGGGCAAATTACTGATCCAGCTTCAGCATCTGTTCTACCTTTACATACTTTTTGTCGTCCTTTTCCACAAAAGTGAGGGTTACCGTTTGATCCTCCCCAATCCCATCAAATTGATAGGTTAAAACTTCTAGAAATCCGGTGGCGTCATATTGCAAACGAAGAACTTCCTTAGACAGATTTTCCAAATCGTTTTTGTATTCTTTCAGTTCATTAGGGTCTGAAAATTGTTTTGGGAGAAATACACGCTCCGGTATAGCAAACAACTGCTGGCTGACCAGAAATGCTTCTACCCAATTGTCAGTAGGCAGATGCATGGTGAATAAATGTTCATAGTTTTTGGATCCCCAGTCTTTCCGATTTTCTTCAAAGAAGACCGGGATCTGATTTTTTCTTATGGTTTCTACGTAAGTAGCATAGCGCTTCACCTTTACTGGTGCTGGAAATTTACTGATAAATCCTTCAAATATATAGCCTTTGGTACCTTTGTAGGAGACCTCCGCCATTCCGCTTTCTACCCGATTGATTTTTAGATTATGAGTGGTGGCCCGCTTGATCAGCTCTATGGATTCCCCATATGGGACGTGTTTGATGACTTCCGAACTTGGGTATGCAGAAGTATGCAGATCCAAACCGTCTACAGCCAACACGAAAAAACTGTTTTTCGAGTGGGGAGTATCACCTGCTTTCGCAGAATAAGAAAATCCAGAACAAATAAACGTTGTAGCGACAATCGCCAGGAAAAAAGAAAAGGAGGAATGATTCATTTTCATAATAAAAAATCTATGTTTTTGCTAAGATAATACTCAAAAGTCAAGCGTGCTATCAATACCATCATTTATATTAAATATAATGCCAAAAGTTCTAGAATTAGAAGTCGTATTATAAAAACTTTTTTTTTGCAAAGTAACGAAATGGAAATTCTAAGATGAAGCACTAAATTTTTATTAATTCATATCTTAAAAATTTGGACTATGAAAGAATCTTACTTCTTTTTAATCGCTTCGCTATGCTTACTCTTTAGTTACCAATCACAAGCACAAGTTTACTTAAATTGGGCTGCCTCGGGAGCAAACGATGGTACCTCCTGGACGGATGCGTACAATTACATTTCTGATGCCTTAGAAGATACACCGGTCGGAGGACAAATTTGGGTGGCGAAAGGAGTCTACAAACCAGGTGGTTTCAATCCGTCCCTTACTGTTTCTTTAGAATTTCCGCATGATATGGAATTGTATGGTGGTTTTAATGGAACAGAGACAATGCTTTCTCAGCGAGATGTGGCAAACAATGTTACTGTAGTTTCGGGCGATCACAATGATGATGATGTTCCCAATGATTTTCAGATAAACCGATCGGATAACGCACGTCATATTATGTGGCTGACGGATACGATAACAAATGCTACAATAATAGATGGTTTTACCTTTGCCAGTGGCTCGACTACTGTGACACCCGCGCCTGCTGGTGGATTGGTTAATGGTGTAATGGATAATAATAGACAGTTTTATTAGCCTTAGCGTTCAAAGAAATTCAAAGAGTTTGGCTAGTGATGTGCTTCCTGTTAGTTGGCTTATTTTAGTAATTATCGTGAAAAATCAACCATTATACCATTAACAATTACACTATTATCTAATCCACCAAAAAATTACTAACATTAT
>CALLWB010000063.1 GCA_938016265.1 uncultured Saprospiraceae bacterium | reverse complement strand
AATTCACGCCATAATAGTTGTTTGATAGGTGTTGATGGGGGGAATTGTTTATTTGCCGTTGAAAAATGGTTTATATTAGGAAGGTGTTGCTGATAAATCAAATAGTATGGAAATGAACGATCTTATATTAAGCAGATTTTTGGTTAGCATTGGAAAGGTAAGTAAAACTTTTAATGCTATTCTTACTAAGCTTGAAAGCTATAAGGTCTTTAAGGATTTCGATACCATATGTGGAGTTCGCAATTGGGAAGAAGAGGGAAGGCCTGCATTAACAATGGGAATCAATGCAGATCTTCATAAACCAGTAAACTCGGATTTGCATTCTCTAGGACTGTCCTTCGTTATTGTAAAAGAATCGGATCATTGGAGATTTGAAGGTGAAGTTGGCTGGTCGAGTTTTACTATCGGATTTGATTTGGTGGAGGATCTAGAAAACTCATATGATACTGCTGAATTGGTGATCCTGGACTTAGAGGAAAATGTCAATTTTCTCTTGCGTAAATGGGAGGTATTGATTAATGAATATTTAGATGCTATTGAATTTCCAGTTGTTTCAAGATTAAATTTGTTAACATGATTACCCAGATTGAAAATCAATTAAACAATGGAAGAAAATTCCAAGCAAAATCTATACAAAGTAATCATCTGCGAAGCAAAAACAGGAGTAGTACTCCATAAAGATGGGAGAAGGTGGAATCGGCATGAAACCAAGGGGGATTATTATTTCTATTTTAAGACAAAAGAAGAAGCATTTAATTTCATAAAGGAAAATGAAGTGGCAGGAGGTGAGTATAATGTATTTGATCCTTCAGGAAATGTAATAAAAAACTATGTTTCCGATTTAGAACCTACAATAGAAATTGTAGAAGTCAAAAAACAATGGTGGAAGTTTTGGAAGCACTAATACCTAGTCAACTGAAGTATGGAAAACAGTAACAACACCCACAAAAAAATCCTACAGTACTGCATAGAAAATAAACCATTCCAAAATGAGTTGCTCTTGCATTTACAGAAGGAAGATTATTATTTTAATACGGAAGAAGTTGGGAATTATGCGGTAAGGATTATGAAAAGAAGGAAAAGGGCGATGTCAATGAATGCCAGATACAAAAAGACCGTAGACAATCTACTAGTATTTATAGAAGAAAACACAAGCCTTAGAGCAGTAGAGTTTATTTTTTATAAATGCGCGTTTTACTTGTTTTTTGACACAGACATTCAGTATTTCATTGGCGGTTACAAAAACTCAAATTTGAGCATTGAAAAAATGTTAAGGCTAAATCAGGAATATGCTAAAAATAATTTGGCACTAATGAACTATGAATGCTATAAAAAAATAAAGATTTAATTCATGAAACCAACCCTACAACTTCACCACCCGCACCCCACCAAATTCCAAACTTCCATCAACAAATACCGTATAAACTCCAACAGGAAACAATCCCAAATCAATCAAAACACCATTCTCCCCCCGCTCCAAGTCAACCGAATACCGACCCACCATTTTTCCCGAAATATCAACCACCCGAACAACAACCGCCCCAGCTTCCCTACTATGCAAATAAACCGTCGTCAACCCAGCAGCTGGATTCGGAGCAACCCAAAGGCTGTTTTCGGAAACCTCCGTCACAACAGCAACAACTTCACTATAAGAAAAATCCCCATCCAAATCCACCATCCGCAATCGATAATAGCCCGTCCCAAAAATCGGACGCCGATCCACAAACGAATAATCAGTGGTCTGACTAGAATTCCCAGCCGCATATTCCATACCAATGGACTCGAAAATAAGGCCGTCAGTAGAGCGCTCTATTTCAAACTGCTTCGTATTGATTTCAGCAGCAGTTTGCCAATCCAGCTGCACAAATTCACCACTAGGCGCTCCTTCAAAATTGAGCAGCTCAACAGGCAATAAAGCCTCCGCTGATCCACCACCGCCTCCAGAAAAACCAGTCACTTCAAACTCCACATACCGACTCCCCGCATAACTGCCAAAATCGTCCGCTTGCAGCAGTACTAAGTCCTGCGCTCCCGCATCCAAATGCCCATTTGCAGGATTTGGATCAATACCCGAACCGGTCTTAAATTTGAACCATCGAACATCTGCTTGGGTATTGGTTTCAGCATCAACAGCTAGGAGCGCATCCAGTTCGACTGGCGTATAATAAAATCGAACAGAGACGGGATACAAAGGCTGCTGATCCTCCTCCAATTGGACATCCCAAAATCTGGATAGCACCTCCCAGCCTCCTGGGGCTTGCACATAAGGGACCGATTCTGCAATTCTGGTAGTCAACGTAGTAAAGTCCGCTCCAACACGTACATCGCTAGCTTCAATAAATAGGTTGGGATCGTTGTTTTTCTTAATAGACAAAAGCAAAGACTCCGAATTAGTATTCCAATAATGTGTCCATCCATCAGCGTCGGTACACTCTGTATCTGCATACAAAATGGCAGTAGTCGCGTGCACATCACCAGGCAGCTCACAAAGCGGAATACCCTCAATTTTGAAATTGTCAATACCAACAGCACCCGCCCATTGCCCGTCATCATCATAGATAAACCGTACTTGGAAATTAGTGTTTCGGTAAGCATCCAGATCCAGCACAAAACGAGGAGGCGGACAACTCCAAAAGTCTGCATAAAAACAAGTATCCGGCTTAGTTACAGACAGTATATTTATCCAGGAACTCCCATCATAAACTTCCACATTAAAAGAACTATTATTGGAATGATACGGTGGTAGTTTTAACCCATCAAAAGAATGAAAATCATAATCAAATTCAAGCACCAACGTCTCGTACAATGTCAAATCCAGCACAGGCGTGATCAACTCCATCACCCCTCCAGTACTCGAGTACAAATCGTCATCGAAATAGGCCATACAAGACCCATCAATTGTGCCAGGCGAATAGTTGGAAGTAAATCGATCCCCATCAGAAAATTCCCAGGTGCTCTGGTATCCACCAGAAGAGGGAACCAGATTAGTTGTCGTCCACCCAAAAGGCAGCGCACAGTCATCAAAACCCTCTTCAAAGACAAAAGTACAACTAGGATCAGGCGCATCAAAAAATTGGATCGCCTGACAAGCAGCAGAAGCATAATCCGCGTTATAAATATATACCGGAATGTTTTCTTCTCCAGTAGCCCGCAAATTTTCAAGAAGGATAGTTTGAGGACTATTTGTATAGGAATAGGGGTGTAATTCTCCATCGAGATCTACTATAAATCCTGATGGCGTGCCTCCTCCATGCTCCATCACCAATTCCAAATCATAAAATCCATTTTTACAGTTGATGGGCTGGCCAGAGACCATGTTGATCTCCGCATCATAAGAAGTATTGTAAATAGCTGCAGACAGCGGTCCAAGTGATCCCTGACAAACAGAAGCGACACTGACCTCATAATCGGTGCATAAAGAAAGCGAGTTGACCGATAGTTGTGTTGTCGATACAATTTGTCCAAAGATGATTTTATTGGTATTAATATTTTTGATTTGTACACTGTAGTTCCCTGCACTATTTGCTGTCCAATTTAAGTCGATAGCGGCAGGACTAGTAGAGCCAATCGTCAAATTTTCAATCCCTGGGCAATTGTCCAAACCGCAAGCCGCTAGGCAGGAAACATTTTGAAGGAAGTCATTAATGGTTGCAATGGAACCAGCTCCCCAGCTAGAAACGTTAGCAACTGCAGGATCCATGATATTGCCGGATGCCGTGTTATTATGGCCAGCATTAAAATTATGCCCAATCTCATGCGCCGCAACTACTCGAATATAGTCCGCATTGGTTGAATAGTCCTGAAGCACATGGTACTTGCGCTCCTGACAAAGCCCTCCGACATAAGCCTGACCAACCACAGTTCCCGTAAAATCTCTGTCCGTCCAAAACTGACCAATATCAAAATTGGAGTTGAATTGGAGATCATTCCCCCAATTTCTAAAGTCTAGCAACAAACTTCCAGCATCCGGGCTATCTGTCCAGGGGTCGCAGTCCGCACAAATGGGTGCTACTTGCTCTACAATTTTAAATTCTATATCATTATCAAACACGTTTCTGAAATTTGCCTGCACGTTGTTCATTACGCCAATCGTATAAGCAAACAATAGCTGAACATCCGACCCATATTTGGAATACATCGAAAAATCATGGGCGATAGCGAGTTCTACCTCCTTGCAAGCGGCAGTTTTATTATTGTTATTGGAATGCTGGTTTATGGATCGTTGAATGAACGTGTGCTGATTTTGGGAAGCATTTACGCCGCAAGGCACCGATTGAGATTGCACCGCTGATTTCGGATAGAATATAAATTGCTGAGCATCGGAAGGCAAAAACCTCGAAAGCGGCTCAATATAATAGGATTCAATATCTCCTTCAATAAACCCATATACAAATCCTTCACCAACAGTAAGGCTGACTTTTTTATTGGGTTTCCCCTCCACAAATCCATGGTAGGTGCGAATAACAGGCGAAGGGACCGTTACTTTTCCACTTGACGTAATGGCTACACCTTGATAATTGTTGGCAACAAGATCGTTCTCAAAGAGATGTAAAATCAATACGTCCTGATCCTCCAATTCGAAGGAAACCCGACCATCGAAATCTGTAGCAGTTAAGGACTGAACCAGCTGTTTTGTGGAAATTTGATAAATCGAATAATCAGAAAACTGAGCTGCCAGTTTGTTAGCAGCAGCCGTCGACTGAATTGCGCCACGGATGGTTGTTTGTGGAGCCCTTGCCTCCTGGCCAAACAGTGAAATGTTTATCAATAAAAAAAATACAAATAGTATCTTCAAATTCAAATATTTGAACATGTGTTAGTTAGCAGTTTTTATCCTAATGTCAAATGACAATCTGGATCTATAAATCTAGGTGGATTTCATGTGCGTTAAATTAATTGCTAAAGAATTAATTTACTTGGCGCAAATGTAGGTTTTTGTGACTGCTAAAAATTAAAAGGTCACACTTTTTTTGGGATAACTTTTACATTTTATTTATACGAATAAGTTGTTGTTAGTTATAGAGTTATGCCGATTTTGCAACGATAATTATGGGAACAATAATTAGAGGTAGTGTTAATTGTAAATTGTTCGCAAACAACAACTGAATTGATGAGGAAACGATGCGGTAGGCCAATATTGTTCTGTTCAGTAGGAAGGTGGTTTTAGGAGAAGCCACCGGTAGAATTGCAGAGGGTTACAATAATGTTTCATCTAAAGAAATATTCCCATCAAAAACGACATGATTAACGCAGAACTGATTGCCGATTGCCAGCAGCATTCTTATCAATAATCCTATCTATAACACATTATGCAAAGATCCTCCCTTAGCAAACATCTTATCCACCTTCTTCTCTACGAGTCGGTCAACAATTAAAGGCGGCGCATGGTGCGGCTTGATTCTGGCGTCAATTATCAACGGACCAGTGCAGCCCCAATGCTTGTTTTCAAAGAAACTACCCACCCCATACACATCATGCGAAGGATTGGACCGCGTAAAAGTAACCCATACAAAGTTGTTGAGCGTCTCCTGCAAAAAATGACTGTCCTCTGTCAATACAATCAACCCAATGGTCGATAAATCCTGCCCCGATAACGAAGCAACAAGTTGCCCAATCTCCTCCTTTGCGGTGGGATGATCGGTATACCGTGGAGCTGCCAATGAAAGGATTCCAGGCAATGCTATTTTTGCATCCCCAAACAAACTTGGCACTGTGAAATCAGAAGATATCTCCGTTGCCAATTCCCTCAATTTTGGCCCACAACAAGCTACTACAACCTTAGAACCAGCATTCCAATCCGAACCCGAATAATCTAAAGTGTCAATCGTTGTTTTGGTCTGAAAATGAAGGTCCCGCGTCCAGTCCACCCGCTCCAGAAAATGTTTGAAATAGTGTTCAATATTATGCGTATCCAAATTCGGTGCATCTCCTTCAGCAGCAATGAAAAGATACTTGGCCAAGGAAGTCTGTCCAGTTCCTAATATACGATTGGCAATCGTCAGAATTTCTTCCGGTTTGCGTGTTCTAAAAGGCATATACCGCTCCCTGCCAATGGCAATTAACAATGGATGAACACCCGCAGCATCTACCGCATTCAACTCTACTAGCCCCGGAAATTCTTGTGGGGTCAGCAGCTCCACCATCTTATGGATAAGGTAGCCAAAACTGCTATCCTCCTGAGGCGGACGACCAACCACCGTAAAATGCCACAGCGGATTTTTCCGATGATAAACATTATCCACCTTCATCACTGGAAAGTCATGTTGCAAACTATAATAGCCAAGATGATCACCAAAAGGACCTTCTGGTTTTTTTTGATCCTTGAGAATGGTCCCCGTAATACAAAAGTCGGCATCCGAAGACAATACGAAACCGTTTTTTCTTCGATACCTAAATCGTCTGTTGCCCAACATGCCTGCAAAAGTCACTTCTGGGAGTCCTTCAGGGAGTGGCATAATCGCGCCAAAAGCATGCGAGGGCGGCCCACCCACAAAAACGGTCGCTTTAAAAGGTTTGTCTAGCTGATTGTATCTAGTATGGTGCACACCAATACCTCGATGTAATTGGTAATGCAGGCCGATTTCTTCATTTTGGATATAGTCATTTCCTGAAAGCTGGATGCGGTACATACCAACATTCGATTTCATAATTCCTTCCTTGTCAGGGTCCTCGGTGTATACTTGGGGAAGGGTCACAAAAGCGCCTCCATCCATTGGCCAGGAGACAACTTGCGGCAATTTATCTATGGTGGTGGTGCCATACATTACTGGAGTGGACAGTCTGCTTTTTAGTGGTAGGGCCTTGAGTGCAGTGAATGGTGCTCCGAGATATCTGCTTGGTTTTTTGAGGAAGTTGGCCGGATCCGCCTTTAGTTCGATTACTTTTTTTACTCGTTCGATCGTATCTCTAAAAATGAATTCGGTCCGTTCTGTTGTCCCATAAATGTTGGAAACTGCTTGAAATGGGCTCCCTTTTACCCGCTCAAAGAGGATAGCGGGTCCTTTTTTGTCGTAAACCCTCCGGTGTATTTCTGCCATTTCCAAATTTGGATCCACTTCGGACTTTATTCGTAGGAGCTTCCCATTTTTTTCCAAATCTTTTACACAAGCACGCAAACTTCGATATGCCATATTCTTATTTTCTTTTAAGATCTGTTCTACCAACAAATATAATCTAATAAATGTTTTCAGTTAGTTAATAGTTGGATTGGAATAAATGGTTGTACTGAGGTCAAAATATCTATTCGGTGCAAGCTGTAGTAAAGCAACATATTAATACCATCATCATAAACAAAGATCATCAAATTCCAGCGGAACGACCTCTTAGAATTCTATTAATTAGACGAATCAATCCACCATTAACCATTATACCATTATCCAATTCCAATTAACCAATTTATTATTAACTTTGCCTCCATAATATTTAAGAAAAACATGAAACAATATTTAAACCTACTACAACATATTCTTGATAAGGGGGTAAAAAAGGGAGATCGTACCGGAACAGGTACCATCAGTGTGTTCGGCCATCAATTGCGCTTTGATTTATCCGAAGGATTTCCGGTCACCACCACCAAAAAACTGCATCTTAGATCTATTATCCATGAATTGTTATGGTTTTTAAAAGGAGAAACCAACATTCAATACCTAAAAGAAAATAAAGTACGCATTTGGGATGAATGGGCAGACGAAAACGGCGAACTAGGCCCAGTCTACGGCAAACAATGGCGCAGATGGGAAACAAAAGACGGGCGAGTAATCGATCAAATTTCCAATTTGATTGAAAATCTAAAAAATAAACCCAATAGCCGACGACACATTGTCAGCGCCTGGAATGTAGCAGATGTAGACAACATGGCGCTTCCTCCTTGCCATTGTCTTTTTCAGTTCTATGTAGCAGAAGGGAAACTTTCCTGCCAACTCTACCAACGAAGCGCAGATTGTTTTTTGGGCGTTCCGTTTAATATTGCCTCTTATGCGTTGCTGACTATGATGATTGCTCAGGTCTGTGATCTGGAGCCGGGAGAATTTATTCACACCTTTGGCGATACCCATTTGTACCTCAATCATCTGGAACAAACGAAATTGCAATTGTCGAGGACCCCCAAAGCCTTGCCCACAATGAAAATTAACCCTGCCATCACCTCAATTTTTGACTTTACCTATGAAGATTTTGAATTGGTCAACTACCAACCGGATTCTCATATTAAGGCAGAAGTTTCTGTCTGATTTTTTTGTCTGATAACCAGCTATATATAAGATATTAAATTTTTTTTTACTGTTTCTGGTGGACGAAAACGATTTTTGAAACGTTAATATTTTTAACATTTACACCCACTATTTGAATAACCTGTCAACCTGATGAGAATCAGCATTATTTCATACCTGATCTTGCTTGGATGCATGCTAATCTTTGGCTGCAAAAGTCCTGTAGTTCCTACAACTCAGGAAACAATAATCCAGGAAGACACTATTCAAACCTTAAGTCTGTTATTTATTGGAGATGTGATGGGCCATATGCCCCAAATAAAATCTGCCCTCAACCCAAAAACTGGCAAATACGACTATGAGCCTTGTTTTTCCTACGTTAAGCCTATTATCGAAAAAGCAGATTTGGCTATTGCAAATTTAGAAGTTACGCTGCCCGGGGTGCCTCCTTATCAAGGATATCCTCATTTTCGGAGCCCTGATGCATTGGGGACAGCTCTTAAAACTGCTGGTTTTGATATGCTTACTACAGCCAACAATCATTCGAACGATGCTGGGAAAATTGGATTGGTACATACACTGGACGTTGCTAAAAAATTAGACTTTATTCATACTGGAACCTTTAGAAATAAAGAGGAAAAAGAAAAAAACTACCCGCTTATCGTTTCTAAGAATAGTTTCAAACTTGCTTTTTTGAATTACACCTATGGTACGAATGGTATGCCTGATATTGCTCCGACTATGGTCAACATGATTGACACATCGGCAATGAAGGCAGACATAGAAAAGGCAAAACAGACAAATCCTGATGCTATTATAGCTATGATCCATTGGGGCAAAGAGTACAAATTATTTGCCAGTAAATACCAGAAAAAAATTGCAAATCTCCTGTTTGAGTGGGGGGTAGACCATATTATAGGGTCTCATCCACATGTGATACAACCAATCGAGCGGAAAAGTATCGTTCAAGCGGATAGTTCTACAAAGGAAGGATTGTTGACTTATTCTCTAGGAAATTTCATCTCCAATCAAAAGCAGGAAAATACAGATGGTGGGTTGATTGTAAACCTGGAATTGGTAAAGGACTTAAGGACAAAAAAAGTTACCCTTGGCAATACCACCTACTCGTTTGTTTGGAGATACATTTACAATAAAAAAGAGGCTGTTCCTTCCCAAAGAACATACTATACCATACCGATTTCTGCTTTTGAGCAGGACACCTTAAATCGGTTGAAAATGACAAAAGAAGACCAAAAAGCAATGGCTTCTTTCGCTAAAAGATTTAGAAAACACCTCAAAGAAAATGCAAATATTGAGGAGAAAAAATTCTCTTTCGAGGAATTGTACGGTGAAAATTGGACATCCCCAACTGCTTGGACAAAACCAAAAGCCCAAACACCCAAAAAAGAAAAAAAGCAAACTGACAAAAAGTTGATCAAATTGCCTTCCCCAACTAACAAAAGCGGAAAATCTGTGTTCAAAATTCAATGGCAGGCATCAAAACAAAAGTTAATGCTAAAACCCCCAATCAATGTTTCCTTTGAAATCAGGAAGGATGGAGAATGGTATCAGTATTTACTTGGAAATGAAACTGACAGAGCAAGCGCTGAAGTTTTACTACAAAAAGTAAAAGACAGAGGATATTCAAAAGCCTATATAAAAGAGTTCAAATCATTGAATACTAACGATATAAGATTGTAGGTAGAAGGGTAATTAAACGATAAATGGTAGGTAAATAAAAAGTTATTATCGCCATTTATGTGAATTCGTTGAAATTATCCAAAACCGACAATTACGGCCTTTTTTACCAGTAATTAAGATACATTTTGTATTTTGTTGTGTCCTTTTCTGAAAATACAAAATTTTATACTTTCTAAGTTAACAAGTTATTTTTTTGAAAAATGAAAATTTGTACTTATGTTATTGATTTTAAGGGTCTTGTGAGAAAATTATTAGAGAATAACAGTACATTATTAAAACCATCTTTATGAAAAACCAAACTAAACCATCTTTCATCCAAAATTGGAAAAAGGTATCTGGTTTTCTGATAGCCATTACACTTCTACTGCTTTCGAGTAAAGTTTCTTATGCTTCCCATGCTATGGGAGCAGATTTAAGTTACACTTGCCTTGGAGGAAATATGTATGAATTTACCCTTGCCTTCTATAGAGATTGTGATGGTATTTCTCAGCCAACAAATCCAAGTATCACAATTTCCTCAGCTAGCTGTTCACAAACAACTACATTAGGGTTAGTTCAAGTATCTGGGATGGAAGTATCAAGTATTTGTAATGCCCAACTTAGTAATAGTACTTGCAACGGAGGAACATTACAAGGCGTTCAGCAATATACGTACACAGGTACCTACACCTTGCCTGCAAATTGTACAGATTGGGTATTTAGTTATTCTGTTTGTTGTCGAAATGGTGCAATCACAAACTCTGACAACCCTCAAAATTATGATTTGTATGTAGAGGCAACACTCAATAACGTAGTAGCACCTTGCAATAGTTCTCCTTACTTTACAACTCCTCCTGTTCCATACATTTGTGCAGGGCAGCTTTACAACTACAATCACGGTGCAGTTGATATTGATGGAGATACATTAATTTATACATTGATCGACCCACTTGATGGTCCAGGAGCATCCGTTCCATATCTGGGTGGTTTTTCTGCAGGTTATCCAATCTCCACCACACCACCCAATAACGTGATTTTTGATAATCAATCCGGACAAATGACCTTGACTCCTTCAGGGCCACAAATTGGTATCGTTACCGTGCTTATTCAAGAATATCGGAATGGCGTTCTAATTGGAACAACAATGAGGGATATGCAAGTGGTTGTTCTTTCAGGTTGTTCAAATGCAGTTCCAGATGTGATTCCACCAATGCCTGCCGATGTAGTTGGCGGTGTTCTTGATGGCAGTTCATTCCAAGTTTGCGCAGGACAGACACTTTCCTTTAGTATTACCGCCTCCGACCCTGATCCTGCCGATATACTAAACGTGATTTCAAATGTTGCAACCTCATTACCAGGGGCAACGGTAACCACGATTGGAACAAACCCTGTAATTATTCAATTTTCATGGCCTACAACCTCAAGCGATGTTGGTGTTCACTCTTTTACACTTACCGTTTCAGATGATGCTTGTCCTACACCAGGTGAGCAAATTTTAGGATATGATATATTAGTACCAGGCGTACAGATTGTGGCAAATGATACCACAGTTTGCCCTGCAGGTATTCAATTAATACAGTTAGATGCATCTCCTGTTGGTGGAACTGGTGCAGGTACTTTTACCTGGACTCCAGCAGCAGGTTTGAGTAATCCCAATATTGCAAATCCCGTCGCAACAATTCAAGGACCTGCTAGTTATACAGTAACCTACGATGATGGTGTTTGTGTAGTATCAGATGTAGTTGATATTGTAGTTGATGGGGTGCTAAATACAACACCCGCAGTATCTACAATTTGTGAAGGAAGTTCCGTGCAACTAAATGCTGATTTTCAATTTACAGTACCTCCACCACCACCAGCTTGCGGTCTGAATACTTCAGGGTGTAATGGTCCTACTTCCAATTATTCTTTAGGAACCGGCACAACCGCAACAGGCCCAGGACCAACTTCTGGTGAAGCAGGTACTCCTTTCCTAGGTTATTATGAAGATGGTAGAACACAAATCTTATATCGGGCTTCTGACCTTGCTGCAGAGGGAATCACTGCTGGGTTATTAACTCAGCTCGCATTCAATATCGCAACGGTAAATAGTACTGCACCTTATGATAATTTTACGATCCGAATGGGTTGTACTGAAGATATGGCACTTAGCGGTGCATTTGTTAATGGTACCGTTCCAGTTTATACTGGCTCTGTAAGCACTATAGCTGGTTGGAATACATTTGCATTCCAAACACCGTTCGAATGGAATGGAATATCCAACTTAATTGTGGAAGTTTGTTTTGACAATTTAGACTATACAAGATATGACCACGTATTTTATACGCCAACTGTTTATACCTCTGTGCTTTACAGGAGAGTAGATGGTGATTCTGGTTGTAATCTTTCCGCACTTACAGGTACTGTAAATCGACCAAATATTAGATTAGTTGGTTGTTCGGCTATTCCTATTACTCCTCCAGTAACCTATACCTGGACACCAGTTACAGGACTCGATGATCCTACTATTGCAATGCCAACTGCTACCCCAGCGGTGACCACAAGTTATACTGTATTGGTTGATAATGGGGATTGTTTGTTTACTGAAACGGTTATTGTGAATGTAGAACCGTTTACACTAACTACTGTAGATGACAATATAGGATGTCTCGCATCAACAGGGACCCTCGGTGCCACCATAGTTGGTGGTGTTGCTCCCTACTCATATACATGGAGCAACGGATCTACCGGAGCCAACCCCACAGGGATACCACCTGGAAGCTATACAGTTACTGTAACTGATGTCTCCGGATGTTCTAACACGGGCACAGCCTCCGTTATTGGAGGACCAAACTTATTATTCGATATCACCCCAACAGATCCGCAATGTAATGGAACCTCAGATGGTTCTATGGTTGTTAACATGACATCAGGTACCGCTCCTTACTCTTACAATTGGACAAACGGTATTGGAAACACAGGCACTCCTACTAATCTTGGACCTGGTAGTTATGATGTTACCGTTACCGATGCTACAGGATGCTCTGGTACTGGGTCTGCTACTCTAGTAGAGCCAGCTGCAATGACAAACACTGTTGTCGCCGCAGATGTTATTTGTTTTGGCGAAGCAACAGGAAGTCTAACGTCTACTGTTGTAGGTGGTACTGCTCCATTCTCCTACGTTTGGGATAATGGTGGTGGCACAAATCAAAACCCAGCAGGTCTCGTTGCAGGTGTTTACAATGTCGTGATTACTGACGCAAATGGATGTACCACCAACGGAACAGGAACAATTAGTCAACCTGCTTCAGGAATGACGGCAAGTGCAGTATCTGCAAATGTTTCTTGTAATAGCTTGCTTGATGGTAGTATCACACTCACTGTCAATCAAGGTGTACCACCATATACTTTTGCATGGGATAATGGCGCTGGAAATACTCAAAGCCCAACAAACCTGGGAGCAAATACATATACCGTCTTGGTAACGGATGATACCGGATGTACTGCAACCGCATCTGCTACAGTACAAGAACCTGATGCGCTCGCCGTATCTACCTCCGTCCAATCATTATTATGTTTTGGCGATACAGATGGAAGTATTTCTGTGACTGTAGTAGGAGGTACTGCACCTTTTATATATGTTTGGGATAATGGTGCCGGAAGTGTTCAAAGTCCTACAAACTTAACTGCAGGAACTTACAATTTGTCAGTAACTGATGCTAACAATTGTATAGTAACCACATCAGCTACTATCACAGAACCAACCGTACTTACTTCTTCAGCAACTGGAGAAATGGTCAATTGTTTTGGAGGTACAGATGGTGATATAACCTTAACTGTTGCTGGGGGAACTCCTCCTTATACCTATAACTGGGATAACGGTGGAGGAACTGTTCAAAATCCTACTGGACTTGGAGGTGGTGTTTTTAATGTTGTGGTTACAGATGATAACGGATGTACCACAGCCGCTAGTGCTTCCATAACTGCTCCTGCATCTGGAATTATAGCTTCCTCAGTAGGAAGTGGTACTCTAGCATGTAATGCTGACTCAAATGGATCAATAGATTTGACAGTTGTAGGAGGAACTCCTCCATATATATATACTTGGACGAATGGAGCTTCAGTAGAAGATCCAACTGGTTTGGGTGCAAATAATTACAGTGTTTTGATTACAGATTCGCAAGGTTGTACAGCGACTTCTGCGGCGACTATATCAGAACCACCGGCAATGTCGATGTCGACAAACAATGGGGTAGTTACCTGCTTCGGAAATGCGAATGGAGGAGTCTCTGTTACTGTTGCTGGGGGAACTGCACCGTACACCTTCCAATGGGATAATGGCGGAGGAACCCAACAAAGCCCAACAGGTCTGGGAGCGGGCACTTACAATGTAACAGTTACAGATTTAATGGGATGTACACTTGTTAGCTCTGCTTCAATAACAGAACCACCTTTATTGTCTGCGAATGCAATTGGTGATGCTTTGTCTTGTTTCGGTGATGTAGATGGCGGTATTACTTTAAATACTACTGGAGGTACTGCACCTTATAATTATAACTGGAGTAATGGCGCTGGAAGTGGTCCTAGCCCTTCTGGGTTGACTGCAGGAATGTATGATGTAACAATAACTGATTCTAATGGTTGTGTTACCACTGCTTCTGCAACAATCACGGAACCAGTCGCTGCGCTTTCTGTTACCACTACAGATTTCGATTTAATTTGCAATGGAGATCAAAATGGAATAATCTCCGGGAATGCAATTGGAGGTACACCTCCATATAGTTTTGCCTGGACAAATGGTGCAGGAACAGGCCCCAATCCATCTGGACTAGGAGCAAACGTTTATTCTTTAGTAGTAACTGATGCAAATGGCTGCACCGCTGGAGCATTCTCGACTGTAACTGAGCCCGCTGCAGTTCAGGTAACTGCCACTGGTAGTGCGATCAATTGTTCAAATGGAAATGATGGAACGGCTTCCGTCTCCGTAGCTGGCGGACTTGCTCCTTATACCTATGCATGGACAAATGGTGCAGGTACTGGACCAAATCCTACTGGTCTTGGTGTTGGAACTTATGGAGTATTGGTCACCGATGCGAATGGTTGTACCGGAAGTGCTTCTGTTTCGGTAACTTCTCCAAATGCCGTTGTTGCAACCATTCAAGGAGAAACTTTACCTTGTTTTGGTGATGCTAGCGGAGATATACAAATGACAGTAGTTGGCGGTGTTCCACCATATAGTTATGTTTGGAATAATGGAGCAGGAACTTCGCAAGATCCTAGTGGATTGTCAAGTGGCACGTATGCTGTTTCTATTACTGATTCAAATGGTTGTACTTTCCAAACTAGTGCCTCTATTATTGACCCTCCACCTGTTGTGGCAAGTATTATTAACCCTACAGATGCCTCCTGCTTTAATAGCAATGATGGTTCGGCTGGGGTAGATGTTGCTGGTGGAACTCCACCATATTACATTGAGTGGGATAACAATCAAGTAACTACAACTACCAATAATTTATCTCCTGGTTTCCATTCGGTCTCTGTGGTTGATTCACAAGGATGTAGTGTGGTCGCTTCAACAATGATCAACGCACCTACTGCGCTTAGCATCTCTACAACTGGTTCAAATCTGACTTGTTTCCAGAGTGCGGATGGCAGCGCTACGGTTTCTGTAGATATAAATAGCTCACCACCTTACAATTATCAATGGAGCAATGGTGAAGTAACTACGAATGCAAATGGTTTGAACTCTGGTATCTCTTATGTTACCGTAACAGATAGTCAGGGATGTAGCCAAGTCGCAAGTATTGTCCTTACTGAGCCAACAGAAATTTCATTAGCAGTAGCTACACAAGGAGTAAGTTGTAATGGAATAGGAGATGGATCGGCTTCAGTTGTTGCTACAGGCGGTGCTGGAGGATATACTTATGCCTGGAGTAATGGTCAAGGTGGAACAACCACTGGGGCTTTAGCTACTGGTGTCTATACCGTCACAGTGACAGATGCTTCTGGATGTTTTATCGTAGAAGACTTTTATATTGATAATGCACCTCCGCTTTCTGTGGATGGTATAAGTTCGACTCCAGTTTCTTGTTTTAATGGAAATGATGGATCGACAACAGTAGTAGTGAGTGATGGTGTTCCTCCATATACTTTTATCTGGAGTGACGGACAGGTTACTCAAACTGCAATGGGACTGCCAGCAGGTAGTTATCAAGTGACTGTCGTTGATGCTAATGGTTGTACTTCTTTACCAGAAGCAGTATCTGTTGTTCAGCCAAACACACAGCTCGAAGCTTCGCTTGATAGTGAGGATCCTTCTTGTAATGATGGTGTGAATGGATCTGCAAGCATCACTGTACAAGGTGGTACTCCCGGATACAGTATCGCTTGGAATACGGGACAATCCGGCACGAACCTCAATGGTTTAGGTGCTGGTTCCTACACCGCTACGGTAACAGATGCCAATGGATGTGAAATAGTCGAATCAGTTTCAATAAATGAACCAACACAAGTTTCATCTCTGGTTGATCCAACGAATACAAGTTGTAATGGTTCTGAAAATGGAGTGATAAACATCACTAATCCTCAAGGAGGCTCTGGACCTTATTTTTACTCGATGGATGGTATTGATTTTCAGCCAGGACCAACATTCATTGGATTGACAGCTGGTGACTATATGGTATATGTCCAAGATGTAAATGGATGTCAGTTTGAAGAAATGGTGACTATCGAAGAACCAATAGAATTGACAGCGGACGCTGGTGACGATATTAGAATTAAGTTTGGAGATTTTGTAGAGTTGACTTCTGGGATTAATGTACCTGCTGGATCATTGATATTCGAATGGTCTCCACCAACAGGGTTAAGTTGCATTGATTGTCCAAATCCAAATGCTTCTCCAGAATTCCAAACTACTTATACTGTCAATGTTTCTAATGGTAATGGTTGTGAAGTCTCTGACGATGTTACTGTTTTTGTAGAGAAGGACAGAGATGTCTTTATTCCAACTGCATTTACTCCAAACCAGGATAGTAATAATGACGTATTTATGGTACATGGAGGAGGTGATGCGGAAAGGGTTACAAAATTCCGTGTATTCGACCGATGGGGAGAAGTTGTCTTTGAACAAAGAGATTTCCCTCTAAATGATCCAACTTATGGATGGGATGGTACTTTCAAAGGGAAAAGGATGAACGCTGGTGTATTTGCTTACACTGCAGAAGTAATATATACCGATGGAGAGACTTTCCTTTACCATGGAGATGTGACGCTTTTGAGATAAAAGCATAAAAAAATAAACTAAAAGGTGTTGTGCTGATCAGGCATTGCACCTTTTTTTATTATATTCATTGGGAGATATTCCCGTAAGGAAAAAATATTCTATGATCATTTCCGCTATTGTGGCCGCTACGAGAAATTGGGTGATTGGCAAGGACAACGAGATCCCCTGGTATTTGCCCTCCGATTTGAAGTATTTCAAAAAAACAACTTTGGACCATCATATTATTATGGGTAGAAAAAACTACGAGTCCATAGGAAGGCCCCTACCAAAACGGGTAAATATTGTGGTAACTAGAAAAAAAGGATATGAAGCTCCAGGTTGCGTCGTTGTACATTCGATAGAAGACGCCCTGAAAGTCGCTCGGGATAACAAAGAAACTGAAGCTTTTATTTGCGGAGGTGGAGAAATCTATAAACAGACCATGGATATCATTGACCGACTTTATTTTACAGAGATTGAGGCCACAGTAGAAGGGGATATCTTCTTCCCAGAATTTTCAGAAGACGATTGGGAGTTGGTAAGTATTGAACGAAATCAAGCCGATGACAGAAATGAATATGGCTACAACTTTAAAGTATACGAAAGAGTCGACAAACAGAAAAAATAAAGGTGGTGCTCCTCCAAACACCACCTTCTAATAGAGTTGATCAGGTCCTTTTAAACTGATTTCCTCAGACACATGTACGATCAACTCCAAAAATTAAAACTATACTTCAATTATGCTTCTTAATCGGTGATTCTGATTCCTTAAAATCTGCCGAAGTATTTTTGTCGTTATGAACATCTAAAAAACGGCGTTGTTCTTGTTTTATTATTCGGCAAGATATATTAATCGATTTCAGTATTCCTATTTTGTTGTTTGTGAGGTGCTTGGGCAGTGTTTTTTTAGTGTGTTAAATATTCCTGAAAATTTGTTTATAGCTAAGAAGAGATCTTTTTTAGGATGTTTAAACAATTCAATTGCTTGTATGTTTCCTAGATAGAATAAGCTGAATTATGAATCCGAAGTTGCGTCAATCTATTATTATTGTCTTCTTTTTTTTGGCTGTTGGAAGTGTGTATTCGATATTTCAAATCCGATTTACCTTTGATTTTGAGCAGTTTTTTCCGAAAGGAGATCCAGATCTGGAATACTTTCTTGATTTTCGGAAAAACTTTGAAACAGACGACAACTTTCTACTAATAGCCCTCCGAAGAGAAAACGGAATATTCAATCAACAGTTTCTCAATGAGGTGCACGCGCTTACCCTCGCCGCCCGCAGACTTGACAATGTCACCCAATCGGTATCCATCACCAACACCGAATTTCCCTTGAAACTCCCGTTTGGAGGATTCTCAAGTATAGAAGCTATTCATAGAAATGAACCCAATCGTTATCAAAAGGATAGTCTCAAAATCATAAAAGATGAGCGGCTTATTGGTACGCTGGTATCCAAAGATTGCAAGACAGCAGTGGTTTTCTTAAAAACCATAGACAATATTCAACAAGAACCTGCCGAACAACTAATTAGCGAAGTAACAGCGGCCATCGATCAGTATTCTTTTGAAGAACATCATATCCTGGGACGCGCCTATTTTCAAAAAGAAATTGTGGCCATGCAGAAGCGCGAAATCATAGTGTCCGCGCTGATCTCTTCTTTCCTGGTTGGGCTGATTATGTTCTTTCTGTTCCGACGATTTTGGGGTATTGCCATTGCTTTGTTTTCTATTGGGCTTGGGATGTTGTTGTTTATGGGGCTGCTTGGATTGCTGGGGCGAGAACTAAACGCCATGGCTGCCCTGTATCCCGTATTAATGATAATTGTTGGTACTTCTGACGTCATCCACATTATGTCGAAGTACATCGATGAGCTGCACCGAGGGAACGATAAAAAAAGTGCCATTTGGACTACCGTAAAAGAAATTGGAGTCGCCACGCTATTGACTTCTTTGACGACAGCAGTTGGGTTTGCAACGCTGATGACTAGTCGGATAGGCCCGATTCAAGAATTTGGCCTCAATGCCGCTATAGGAGTATTGGTGGCTTACGTGACCGTGATATTTTTTACCACCGCTTTATTATCCTTGTTTGAAGCAGATCAGTTGATTCAAAAGGGAAAAGGCGCTACCCGATGGGACGGATGGCTGGATTGGGCCTACAATTTTACGCTAAACAAAACGAAAGGCATTGCGATTGGTGTAGTTGGTTTTTTGCTGTTATGCTTTTGGGGAATATCGATGATTTCTACCAATTACCGATTGGTGAAAAATATGCCCACAGGGAAAAAATTGACGGAGGATTTTATATTTTTTGAAAAGGAATTCAGCGGATTCCGACCATATGAATTTGCAATTACGGTAGTTGCAGATTCTGTGGAGGTGGATGATTTTGCGGTTATCCGTCAAATTGATCAACTAGAAAAATTTCTCAAACGATTTGACCCGATAAAAAGCGTTACCTCCTTGACAATGGTCTATAAAAGTTTGAATCGCGCCTCCTACGGTGACCGAGTTTCCTACTATAAGATGCCAGAATCGGAAAGCAAATTTAATAAATACAAAAAGATCGCTGCCCGATTTCCACAACGGACCAATGTTCTGGTAAGCAAAGACAAAAAGAAAACAAGGGTAGCTGCCAAAATGCTGGACATCGGTGCCGAAAATATCAAAGTCATTTCTGACAGTATCACCGGATGGATAGATCAAAATATTGACACCTCTTTAATTGTCGTCCGACAAACAGGAACGGGAATGATCATTGACAAAAACGCAAAATATGTTAGAGACAGTCTGATCTCCGGTCTGGGGATTGCCATGTTGATTATTAGTCTACTGATGGCGTTTTTATTTAAGAATCTTAAAATGGTGCTGATTTCTCTGGTCCCTAATGTTTTTCCATTGTTGTTTGCTGGTGCGTTGCTGGGCTTTTTGGGGATTGAGTTGGATGCTGGGATTGCTATCGTGTTTGCTATTGTCTTTGGTATCGCGGTGGACGACACGATCCACTTTCTAAGCAAATTTAAGCTGTGCCTCAATAAAGGAATGGATATCGAATCTGCTATTCAGGCAACGTTTTCAGAGACCGGAAAACCGATTATTCTGACCTCTATTATCTTATTTTTTGGGTTTCTGGTGATGTTGTTTTCTATCCACCCTCCAAGTGTTACCGTTGGGTTGTTGATTAGTGCCACACTGGTCAGTGCAGTGGTAGGCGATCTACTAATCATCCCTTTGCTGATTCGGTACTTTTTGAAGTAATTTTCACCTCTTTTTTCTGCAAAACTATCTCGGGTGGGTTCATAAAGACTAGATTTTTAGGAGTTTAGAGCATGGGGAAGTTACATTTTTTAAAAAATACATTATGTCTTTGTTAAATATGGTTTTTTATGTATTTTGCAATGGATAGTTCTTGAAAATTGCAAATCTCTACAATAATATTCCTATGAAAGTGTATTCCACCAAAGATATTAGAAACATTGTTCTTTTAGGGCATTCAGCTGCTGGAAAAACGACCTTAGTTGAGTCCATGCTTTTTGAAGCAGGAGCCATTTCCCGAAGAGGAACAATAGATGAAGAAAATACAGTATCCGATCACTATCAAGTAGAAAAAGAAAGAAAAAATTCTGTTTTTTCTTCTTTGATGCATGCTTCTTGGAAGGATAGTAAAATCAATATTATTGATACTCCTGGGTACGATGATTTTGTTGGCGAAGTGGTCTCCGCACTAAAAGTTGGAGATACCGCTGTGATGTTGTTAAATTCAACACAAGGCGTTGAAGTAGGTACGGAGTTGGTCTGGGAATACACCGAGAAATTTAAAACACCTTTGATTTTCGTCGTCAATCAAGTAGACCACGACAAATCAAATTTTGATCAGACAGTTGAAGAGGCAAAAAGCAGATTTGGAAATAAGGTAACTGTGGTCCAATATCCCTTCAATCAAGGAGATGGCTTTGACTCGATCATTGATGTTTTAAAAATGGTCATGTACAAATTTCCTGCAGATGGCGGTAAACCTGAAAAACTTCCAATCCCTGCGTCCGAGGAGGAAAATGCTAATAGTTTGCATGAACAATTGGTGGAAACTATAGCAGAATATGACGAAAAATTGATGGAGGCTTATTTCGAGAAAGGCTCATTAGATGAAGAAGAGATGACGCAGGGCTTAAAGTTGTCCATGCTCCATCATGCGATCTTCCCTGTTTTTTGCGTATCTGCAAAGAATAATATGGGGAGCGGTCGGGTTATGGGATTTTTGCATGATGTTGCTCCAGCACCAGGAGAAAGACCTGTGATGCTCGATAACAAAGAAGAGTTAGCCTGTTCGGAGGCCGGAGAGCCTGTATTGTTTTTCTTTAAAACGTTATCCGAACCGCACTTAGGCGAGATTTCTTACTTCAAAGTATATTCTGGTTCTATTTCTGGCGGGGATGAACTGTACAATCAACGTTCTTTAAGTAATGAACGATTTAGTCAGTTGTATTTGCTGAACGGAAAACAACGGGTAAATGTCAGTAAGCTAAACGCCGGAGATATTGGAGTAGTCGTCAAACTTAAAGAAACCAAAACCAATGACACCTTGGTGAAAAAAGGATCGCCAACCATCGTAGAATCTATCCAGTTCCCATCTCCCAGAATTCGAACGGCCGTAAAACCACCTTCCAAAAAAGACCTCGAGAAAATAATGGTCGGCTTGCATCAACTTCATAAGGAAGACCCAACTATCCAAATTGAACAATCCAAAGAACTGGGCCAAACCATTATACACGGTCAGGGAGAAATGCATCTGACAATGATCCGATACCGCCTAGAAAAATTATACAACATCACAGTAGAGTTTATCCGACCAAAAATTGCTTTTCGGGAGACCATTACCAAATCACACCAAACTTACTATCGCCACAAAAAGCAGAGTGGGGGAGCAGGGCAATTTGGAGAGGTCCACATGTTGGTAGAGCCCTACAAGGAAGGAATGGCTAAACCGAGTGGCCTTAATGTAAGAGATCAGCAAATGATAGAATTGGAGTGGGGAGGAAAACTCAACTTCCTATGGTGTATCGTAGGTGGAACAATTGATGCGAAATATCAAAATGCTATTATAAAGGGTATCATGCGCACACTTGAAAATGGCCCAATGACTGGATCCTACGCAAGAGACGTGCGAGTGTCCGTTTATGATGGGAAAATGCATCCGGTAGATTCCAATGATATGGCCTTTATGCTTGCCGCGTCCCACTGCATGAAATCCTGTTTTGAAAGTTGTGGCCCGGTCTTGCTGGAACCAATTTTTGACATCGATGTACTTTGTAAGGATGATGTCATGGGAGATATAATGAGCGATTTGCAATCCCGAAATGCGATGATCATGGGAATGGAAGCAGATGGACATTATCAAAAAATAAAAGCTAAAATTCCTTTACGGGAATTGTATAAATATTCCTCCACCTTGCGATCACTATCTCAAGGAAGAGCCAAGCACACCCGCAAGTTTGCCGAATACGCCTCAGTATCCAGAGAGGTGCAGGATTCACTAGTAAAAGCACACCGGATGGAAGAAGTCGAAGCTTAAGATTTATCATTTAGTTAGTTTTATAAAGAAGTCTATAGAATATTTTATGGACTTCTTTTTATTTGAGCAACGTTTAGTTTTTGTTGAACCCAATTCATGCAATAGGAAGTTTGTTTTAGGTTGAAAATTCAATAAAATGTGCGCTCTAAGGTGATTTTGACTCGCAGACGTAGTAAGATTACGGTGAGAATCAAAATTGACGGACCTTCGCAGTTTTGCAGAGGTTTCAGCATAAAATGAATTTTCTATGGCATGAATTGGGTTGAATTCTGTTAGGCAATAAATCTGACATAACTGACGTTTATAATTCAAGCCGCGGGAGTGCATTAAAAAGAAATGTGCCCGTACTATACACCCTATGGAGCAAATTTTCCAACAAAACCCCAAAATTATGGAAAACTCCAATCAGAATATATTTGCAGAATTTTTATTTGTTTTACTGTTAATTCTTTCTATTGTAACTACTAGAAGGGCAGGCCCTGTAGAGTCAATGGGCACGCAGGAAGTGGCCATCCTTTCTGATATCCGGACAAACCAAAAACAACCAACAAACACACCACAAAAAACTAATCAATTTAGGGGTGAACTATTTTTTGATAAATAGTTTACTTTTTGAAAAAAAGGTACTATCTTAGTGAGGTAATCAACCATTCACAGAAGTTATACTTAAAATAGTATCCTATGAAAGACGCGAAATATCTACTGGCATTTGCAGCACCAGTATTCGTATTTTTTGGTATTTATCTAGGCGGAATCTGGTCATTTGGTTCGGTGTTTCTTGCCTTTGGTATTATTCCTTTGTTGGAATTGGTTCTCCCTGGAAATACAGAAAATCTGTCTGATGATGAAGAGTTAAGTCAGAATAAAAAACGATTTTTTGATTTTTTGCTTTATGTAAATTTTCCAGTCCAGTATGGGTTGATTCTATACTTCTTTGTTTCCCTTGCGACACGCGAATTGCAATTGTATGAGATTATTGGGATGACAATGAATGTTGGTATAATGAATGGATATTGTATTAATGTCGCCCATGAGTTAGGCCATCGCCTAAACAACTTTGATCGGTTTATGTGTGGTGTATTGCTTTTGCCTTCGCTGTATTTGCATTTTTTGATTGAACACAATCTTGGCCATCATAAAAACGTATCTACCGATAAAGACCCAGCCTCTTCCAGATTTAATGAATCGATCTATGCCTTTTATTTTAGGTCGGTAACCATGAGTTATCTGCATGCCTGGGAGATTGAAAGGGGATTATTAGCGAAAGCAAAAAAAGCATTTTACAGCCTTAATAATCGCATGTTTCAATACCTGATCATCCAAACTATTTATCTGGTTTTAGTATTTAGTGTTTTTGGTGGATTGGTGCTAGCAGCAGCAATTTTTTCTGGTATAATGGGCTTCCTCCTTCTAGAGTCAGTCAATTATATTGAACACTATGGTTTACGACGCAAAAAACTACCAAGCGGTCGCTACGAACCGGTACAAGAATACCATTCCTGGAATTCAAATCATGAATTGGGCCGCATATTTTTGTTCGAACTGACCAGACATTCCGACCACCATTTCAAGTCCACAAGAAAGTATCAGGTGCTCCGCCATTTTGACGAAAGCCCACAGTTGCCGCAAGGTTATCCCGGTTGTATCATAATGGCGCTAATCCCTCCACTTTGGTTTCACAAAATGAACAAGGAAGTACTTCGCTACACTGATCAGATGCAACACAAAGTTGATTTGGCGATTGCTTGATCGTGGTTGTTGGGTTACTTAATCCACAATCTTCGATTGGATCTTATCACTTTTCAGCAGCTTTACAACATCAACAATTTTAGTACTTCTGGAATTAGTTAAGGTGGTTTTTCCGATTTTTCGGGCTACTTTGAGTGCTTTTTTGTTCAGATGTTTGTTTCTTGAACCAATGGCGATTAATGCATTGATCTGCCCATCTTTTGCATAGCTTTTTGCTTGTTCTATCTGAACATCGATAATAATGAGGTGTTTTTCGAAATAATTATTATCCAGGTTTTGGTTGCTTTTTGCTAGTTGACAAACGCAGGCATATCCAATATGTCGCACCATCAAAGGTTTATCCATAAATACCCAGGAGTTGGCCTTTTGAAGTAAATAAGGTGATTTAGCAACAATGTTTTTTGTGAAATAATCTGCTACGGCGTGGGTTTTAATCTCCTCGACTTGTTTGTCCATTTGTTCCTCAGATACTTTAGGGAGTTCTTCAGTGAGCGTTGCGAGCAATTTGGCCTCGTAGATGCCTGATTGCCATAGTTTTTGCGCACGTTCGTGATCCTTTTTTATTGTTTTGGACAGGGCTCGGAGTTTCATCAAGCCAATGCCAAGCACCTTGTCCTGCACCTTAAGTTGAGGAAATATTCGCTCTGCTTTCTTAGGAGAGGAAAGTGTTGTTAAAGTGTGTAATACTTCTGTATAAGTCATGCGCCCTACTAGATGACTGGTAGTCATGGTTTAATGTGGGGGCTAATATAAAATTTTATCTTCAATTTTCACCCTAAATGATACGTGTTTCCTCAAGTTTTTGCGAAAAAAAATCATATAGTGCCACGCTTGTATGCGTAATTGCTTAGTCGCTGAAATAAAAAGTTATTTAACCTGATCTAATAATAATTGTGGGACCTCAAATCGATCCCCATATTTTTTAGCAAGTTCATTCGCTCTTGCAATAAATTTTTCCAACCCATAGTCCTCAATAAATTGAAGGGTACCGCCTTTGAAAGCTGGAAATCCCCAACCGTAGATACTACCGATATTCGCATCAGCAACACTAGTGACCACTCCCTCTTCCTGACAGCGGACTGTCTCCAAAGATTGAACAATCATCAGTCTATCCATCAATTCTGGCAAATCAGAGTTCACTTCCTCCTTGCAGAAATGGGAGGCCAAATCTTTCCACAAATGCTTTTTTTCGTTCGTAGGGTAGTCATAAAAACCTGCCCCCTTCGCTTTCCCAAGCCGTTTAAATTCACCCACCATCTTTTTGATGACAGGAATTCCGGGGTGGAGTTGGAAATCATCTCCTAAATCTTTTTCCTCCTGAGCAAGAATGTCATGGATCAGTGATATCGCCACTTCATCAGTCAGCGCGAGTGGGCCAACGGGCATTCCCGACCTTAAGCCAGCCTGCTCAATCGTATTTGGTAGATGTCCTTCTTGCAATAAAGCCATTCCTTCAAGCAGGTACGTCCTAAAAACTCTTGAAGTATAAAAACCGCGACTATCATTCACAACAATCGGAATCTGCCGGATCATTTTTACATAATCGAATGCTCTTGCAAGTGTTTCGTCATCTGTTTTTTCTCCAATTATAATTTCTACCAATTTCATTTTATCCACAGGTGAAAAGAAGTGGAGCCCGATAAATTTTGAAGGCCGACTAGATTCTTTAGCAAGCCCGGTAATCGGCAGGGTAGAAGTATTACTTGCAAAAATGGTTTCACTATCGATATAGTTTTCTGCCTCTTTAGTTACTTTGGATTTTAACGCCCGATTTTCGAAAACGGCTTCTATTACCAAATCACATCCCTCAAAATCACTAGCATTTTCGGTAGGCGTGATCAAGGATAAAACCTCCTGTTTTCGCGCTTCAGTGATCTGGTCTCTATCCACCATTTTTGATAATATCTTGTCAGAATACGCACGTCCTCTTTCGGCAATAGGTTTCGATACATCTTTTAGTACGACTTCAAGTCCTACCATTGCAGAGACGTAGGCAATGCCTGATCCCATCATTCCAGCTCCGATTATTCCAACTTTTCTAGGGCGAAACTTTCCAAATCCCTTTGGTCTATTTTCTCCTGCTTTTATTGCATTGAGATCATACCAAAAGGCTTTAGTCATATTTTTAGCGACCTTTCCTAGGAGCAATTGAGTGAAATATCGGCTTTCGATGCGGAGCGCAGTCTCAAAATCCACGAGCGAACCCTCGATCATTGTATTTAGAATGGCCTGTTGAGCCGGATAGTTGTTTCTTGTTTTTTTGACCAACATAGCAGTGGCCATTGCTACCATTTGAGCGATTTTTGGATGGTGAGGCGTTCCGCCAACAATTTTTCCTCCTTTTTCATCCCATGGCTTTTTTACTACGGGATTTTCTTTTATCCAGGCTTCTGCCATATCCATCATTTCTTCCCTGGTGGAAGCGATTCCATCAATTAGCCCAAGCTTTAAAGCGCTATCGACAGCATACCGTTTACCTTGAGTAAGAATTGGAAATGCCTTCTGTATGCCTAACATCCAAACTAATCGAATAATACCACCACCACCAGGCAATATACCTAGTGTTGGTTCTGGCAGACCGACCAGGGTTTTTGGATGTCGCATTGCAATTCGGTGATTAGCCGCTAGGGCTAGCTCATACCCACTACCAAGGGCAGCGCCATTGATTGCAGCGACCACTGGTACTTCCAGTTTTTCAATTGCCCGGAAGAGTTCTTTTTGTTTTTGAACAAAATTGAATATCTCTACAGGATCTTCTGCTTTTGTTAGGTAATCCAAATCTCCACCTGTCAAAAAAGACTTTTTAGCGGAGGTTAGAATCACTCCGGCCAATGTCCCTTTAGCCAAGTCTTTTTTCAAATGGTTGAGCACAGGTATGAATGCCCGACCAACTTCATGGTTTATTATATTTGACTTTCGGCCTTCCATATCCATTGTTAGCGTTACGATATTAGAAGTACGTTTATTATATCTTATCATCCCTAATTAGTATGTATTTTAATTTTTTGAATTTCGCTATTATACGCGTTCAATAATTGTAGCAACTCCCATTCCACCGCCTACGCAAAGCGTCACAAGACCTGTTTTCAAATTTCTGCGTTCCAGTTCGTCGACCATTGTTCCCACCAACATAGCTCCAGTAGCTCCTAGAGGATGGCCCATGGCAATTGCACCACCATTCACATTAAGTATGGCATCATCAATACCCAAATCTTTTTGAAATTTTAGAACAGCTGAAGCAAATGCTTCATTCATTTCCCACAAATCAATATCCTTTGGAGTCATTCCTGCCTTTTTCAAGACCTTCCAAACTGCCGGAGTTGGTCCTTGAAGCATAATCGTCGGTTCAGAACTGGTGACAGCTACCGCTACTATTTTTGCTCTTGGTTTCAATCCCAATTCAGCTCCTTTCTCCTTACTCCCAATTAGTAATAAGGCGGCGCCATCTACAATACCAGAAGAATTGCCAGCAGTATGCACATGACTAATATTTTCAACTTCAGGGTACTTTAAAAGGGCGACACTATCAAAGCCCATTTCTCCCATGGTTTCGAAAGCAGGTTTTAAGTCAGCCAGACTTTCAAGGGTAGTTGCTGGACGAAGAAATTCATCTTTATCGAGAATTATTATATCGTTTTGGTCCCTTACGGGAATAATAGAATTATTGAAATAGCCATTCGTTTGTGCATGATGCGCTCTTTGTTGAGAAAGTACGGCATAACCGTCGACAGTATCCCGATCGAACCCTTCTATGGTCGCAATCAAATCAGCGCTTATTCCTTGAGGCACAAAGCCTACTTTCGTATTAACAGCTGGATCAAACATTAGCGGTCCGCCATCACTTCCCATTTTTACACGGCTCATACTTTCAAGGCCACCTGCCACCACGAGATCTTCCCATCCTGAAGCCACTTTCATTGCTGCGAGATTGACTGCTTCCAGACCAGAAGCGCAAAAACGATTGATTTGAAAACCAGGAACTTGTTCGTCCCACCCTGCATAAAGTAAGGCAGCCTTAGCAATATCTCCGCCTTGTTCTCCAACTGGAGTCACACAACCAATGACCAAGTCTTCAACCTCCTTAGTATCTAGATTATTCCGTTCTTTTAATGCATCTAAAACGGTGGTCAATAAATCTATAGGTTTTACCTCATGCAGCGATCCGCTTTTTTTCCCTTTTCCCCTGGGAGTTCTAACGGCATCAAAAATATAAGGACTATTATTCATATTTAAAATTATTTAAATTGTTTTGCGCCCAAAATTTACAACATTTTATGGGAACAGACAAAACTAATACCCGACCAAAAATTGAAGAATGTCTAAAGTTTTGTTAATTCGGTAGAATAAATAGGTATTTTAACGATAAACCAGTTAAATTGAAATCTAATTAGCATCATTTAAATAAATTTGATGTAATATTAAATGTTTATCTCAATATAAATATAACAATGACAACAGGCAAAGTACGTGCAACAGGGTGTTCCAGATTTTTATTTGCTATGGTCTTCATAGTACCAGGAGCCTATTTTTTAAGCATGTTTATCACAGGAGAATCAATTGACTTTAAGCAGAAATTTAATGATTTGATGGGGAAAGAAACTATCGAACAGGTTGATGATTCACCTAAAAAATAAAAGAAGAAAAACACGACAACACTGAATGAATCGAAGGAAACGAAGAAAGAACCTTCCAAAAAAGAAACTTCTATCTCCCAAGAGGATCTTAAAAAAGTAGCAGACTATAAAAGCCGAATTGCCCGCTTAGAGGCCGAGTTGGATCAAAAAAACAAACAATTAGAAACGCTCTACAAAAAAATAGAAGAAAAAGACCAAGGCGTCAAAGACAGCGAAAAACAATGCGATGCTACCAAACTAGAGCTAAAAGAAGTCAGACAGCAGCTTGAAAAAATCAAAAAAGCAATCGGACAATAATAATTTCAAAAAAAACCAATACTCCATCCAACCAATAAGCCGAACTTTCCATCTATAGAAGTGAGGAAATTTATATTATTGACTAATTTTAGTGTAAAAGAGATAAAATTGTATAGATTTTATCTGAAATAGCTCAAAAAATATAGGGAAATTGCCAATTACCTGACGTAATATTCTTATATTTCATTGACGAATTCTAAAATGAAAACCAAGGATCTTAGATTTCAATCAGATTGTTACTAGTTTTAATCTCCAAAAATGTTAACCCAAATGCGTTTTTGGCAGATTTGTATCTTTTGAGTCCAGTATGGAAAACGAAAAATGCGGTAGTTATTTTGCCAAAAAGGTTGGAGGAAAAGGCATAGAAAGCTTTTGGATTGTTGTTGGAATTCTCTTTTTTATGAATTCTTCAATAGTAAGCCAAGATTTGCCAAACCCACCAGCAAATATGGAAACGGTTTCTGCGGGTACGTATGTAATTCCTATGGATAATGCGAACCAGTCCATACAAATCAATCCTAGTCCTCCCATAGCACCTTATGACGCATTCAATATCAAAGCTTACGGCCTGATATACAGATTACTGGAAAATGGAATTCCAGTGAAATGGGTAATCCGAGCTGGCAAAGAACGGCACGAACCTGATTTTTCCGCATACGCCTCACAAGTATTTCCAACGACCACTCCTTCCACCAATTTTGAGTTTGGCGGCGGTACATTTGTCATAGAGTCCAATTCTCTGCTAGAAGAAGTTACTTGCAATCCTGATAACCCAACAACACTTCCCGATATAGAAACCATCATTTCAGGATATGGCAATCAAGTGGCCGTCTTCAAACTAACGGATGAAATTGCAGTGGATGTTCGATATACCCTTCGATTTGCACCCAAGGTTGCGGTTATGGAAGATGGGGGGTTTCACTTTGAGCAGACAGAAGTGTTCGATGCGGCTCAAATACCTTACGATGTGCTATCTAATCAAGATTTCCTCAATACTTCTGAATGTTTTACCTTCGTAGCTCAACCACACATTGAACCAAGTTTGGTCGATCAGAACTATGTAAATGTACTTTCTAGTTTCGTCCAAAATGGAGGCAACTTTTTTGCACAATGCGTAGGTCTTTTATCCTATGAAAATCTTGCGTTTTTTCAAACTACCTTCGGTGTGGTCAATGTAAATCCTGATGTTGAAAACGCCAATTATTTTTTCCTGAATGACGACCTGCCAATTATGCAATTTCAAGGAGATTTCCCGGATAATATATCTGGCTTGACCGCTTCTTTTGGGTTAGGTTCAGGTAGCGCATGGAATACCAATGCATACAAAGGCATTGTGATTGGAAGCAATCCAAACAACAATGAAGTGATCCTATCCGGAGCAGATATCAATGGCGCAATTCCTGGAGGAAACATGTTCTATGGCGGAGGACACGCCTACAATTCTGGCCCAATAGTAGAAGAATATCCAAACATCCCCAACGCAAGACGTATTCTTTTGAATGCAGTTTTCGTACCTGCAAATATCAATTTTGCATGTGCTGGCAATGACGTTTGTGTTTGTATCGGAGAAAGCACCGTCCTCGGTTGCTCCACCCCAGTAAATGGTACCAGTTTTACCTGGTCACCAGCTGCGGGATTAAGTTGTACAAATTGTCCAAATCCTATTGCTTCGCCTGAAACAACCACGACCTATACCATGACACCAGGCAATAGTACCTGCGGTTCGTCCACAGTAACTGTAACCGTTTGGGATGATGGCCCACAAGCAGTTAATGTAGAACAAGATTGCAACGCACTGGATACAGAATATACCTTGTCCTTCAATATCCAAGGAGGTGATCCATCAAGTTATGTGATCAATGGAGATCCTGGTTCGTTGTCAGGTACCACCTTTACCAGCGACCCGATTGTTGCTGGAGCTCCATATTTGTTTGAGGTAACTGATGAATTGGGTTGTACCTTTCTTGTAGAAGGTGCCTGGAATTGTTGTCCTGCACTAGCAACGATTAGTGGAGGAGGAACGATCTGTGAAGGAAGTCTGGTAGATGTCATCGTCCAGTTAGACGGCAATGGCCCTTGGTCATTTGTTTATTCTGTTGATGGCAATAATCAGCCACCAATCACTGCTACTTCAAGTCCCTACATAATTGAAGCCTCAACTCCCGGAGTTTATGCGTTGGTGTCTGTAGAGGATTCAGATTGCCTAGGCAATGCATTGGGAGGCGTAAGTGTAAGTGAATATGACTTTGGAGACGCAGGTACAAATGCCTCTTACAGTCTATGTTATAATGGGGATCCAATCAGCTTATGGCCTGATATGGGAAATGCGGATAGAGATGGTGTTTGGTCACTAGCAAGCGGAAGTGAGGTAGGAGCGCCACTGGATGTAGCCACTGGAGAATTTGATCCTTTTAAACAAAAAATAGGGTTTCTGGTGTATAACTATATTGTTTCCGGTCAGGGAATTTGCCCGGATGATACAAGCGTAGTGACTATTGAAGTACTGGATTGTCCTTGTATTACGCCTGCACCTCTTTCAAGGGTTAGTCAAGATGTTACTTTGTGTGAGGAATTGGAAACTGCATTAATATTGAAGGTGAAACAAGCTCCAAATACAAGAGCATTGTGGTATGATTCGCCAACGATGGATAATTTACTTCATGTAGGACAAAATTATTCGGTAAATGGACCCGGGGTATTCTATGTTTTTTCTTCTAATGTTCCAAATGATGGCTGTTTTAGTGGTCCTCTTGTAATAACTTATGTTTTGAGTGAATCTCCAGTCATTTATACTATTGAGGATACAACATTGACCACGGTAGAACCAATTAAATTAGTTACTTCAGCCTACAGTCCATCAGGAGCAGCCTTAACCTATGAGTGGTTTGATCTCAATGAGGAAATTACGGGGTCGAATACATTAAGTCCACTGGTCTTTCCAAACTCTACTAATACCTATTCCATTGTAGTTACTGATGAATTTGGTTGCGCAGCAACAACAAGTGTCAATATCAATTTTGTCAATAACGTGTATTTCCCCAATGCCATTACTCCTAATCTAGATGGGATCAACGACGTTTTTCGACCTTATGGTGAAGGAATTGATAGGATGACATTACGGGTATTTAATAGATGGGGAAGTCTGGTCTACAACAAAACAACTTCCAATCTTTCTGATGGCTGGGACGGAACGATGAATAACAAGAACCTAAATTCAGGCGTCTATCTATATAAAGCAGAAGTCACTTATTTCAGTGGGGAGGTCAGTCGCCACTCCGGGGGGATCACTCTTATCCGATAATTACGCTGGAAGCTTTCCTATTAAGTAGATCCACCACCAAATTTCTGATAAAATCTTATCGAAAGGTTATATATTAAGTTAATACGGCGTTATATTTGTACTTCGGTTTTACAATCAAAAAACCTTGGTAGCAATGGAAAAGTGGTTAATAGTAGTAGCTGTATTAAGCAGCATAGGAATGACTGGTTGCACAGAGAAGATCTATCCAACTCGCAAGCAGTTTATTCAGGAGGTAGAAGAATTCCCAACACCCGATTTTACCGATTACAAGTCTCCTCAAAAAAGACCGCTTCAAAATGCTGAACTGGGGCTTGCCTTGTCGATAAGTGGAGGTGGTACTCGTGCCGCCAATTTTGCAATGGGAGTGTTGCTAGGTTTGGAGGAACTAAAGTTGGCTGAAGGCCGAAATGCATTACGGGAAATTGATTATATCTCTACGGTGTCTGGAGGTGGATTTCCTGCTGGGGCTTATGTTAGTTCTCTTTTTGATTATTACAATTATGAAGACCAAACTATACCTTATTCTCTGAAAAAGTGCTACGACAATAAAATAAAAAATGACTTAAATCGGTCCTATCTTGCCCCGATGGTCGGTGCTTTCTTCTTAGCCCCAAGACTTTGGTTTTCTTATCATGATGAAGGAGATGTGTTGGAACGAACCATTGATGACTATGTGCTAGGGTACAAAGAACGAAAGCACAAACATGGAAAAAAAAGGAGCATTCTACTAGGAGATATTTTTATCAAAAAAGAGTACGATGATGAACCCGTATTGCTCCCATACCATGTGGCAAATGGAACGAACTATGAAAACATGTCCATCTTTTCTTTTACTCCGGATGTTCTGGAAAAATATCTAATTAGCTCCTATACTCATCGAATCAAAAAGTGTGCTGCAGATGGTTCAGTATGCATTGATGCTGTAGATATGGCTTATGCGGTTGGTATAAAAGCAAGTGGTAGCTTTCCCGTTGCAATTTCCAACACCACGCTAGAAAGCAAATATTGGGAGGACAAATGCTACCTTCATGTTTTTGATGGCGGAGTAGCAGATAACATAGGATATAAGACCGCCGTTGAAATATTAAGCAAAGATGAACTCGTCCATAAAAAAATACTTTTTCTAATTGATGCAGACAATACTGGGATAATTAAAACGTTTTCTCCAAAACAAAGAGCTGCAGGTAGTTTAAGTATGCTTGGGCGACTTTCCTATAGTAGCTTGGATACAAGACATGTCGTTTTAGAAAAAGAGTTGACTCAAGTTTGCCGGCTGTATGATATTCAGCCGCTCATGTTTAGTTTTGATATTCTCCTTACGGGGAATAACGCAGTCCCTCCTGAAAAGCTGATCGTAAAGGAAGAGTCTGAAAGATTGGTTCGATTATTGAAAAATGATAGGCAGAACATATCCGCAGTAGACCTGCAAATCTTATATGAGCTATGTGTCAACGTTCCTACAAAGTATTCAATAACAACGTTAGAACAAGAACTGCTAACTTTGACTGGTCTGAAAATCGTGGATATGCAAAAAGATAAAATATTGGAATTAATACGTTAATTTCACCGATTAATAATCAACCATATATTCAAATGATATTAAAACCACTAAGTTTTTTACTTCCTATCGTCCTCTTGATCGCCAGCATAACAAACGGTAATGCACAACGGGTACATTTTAGCCAAATTGAAATGCAGGCGAATGGGAAGTATTATCAAATAAATACAATTCCTCCCTTTACAGGGACAGCTTACGACGTTTATCCACCAGAAACACCCAAGGAGAAAGAACGGTCCAAAGAAAGCTATGAGAATTACCTCAAAACGGCAAAAGTCAGAGAAGAAGTCACCTTCAAAGATGGAATAAAGGAAGGCAAGGCAATTGGCTATGATCAGTTTAGAGCAAAATTATACCAATCTGTTTTTGTGAATGGAAAGAAACATGGTCTAGAAGAACAATGGTATGCAAGGGGCGAAAAAAAATTGGCGGTTCCTTACGAAAATGACGTTCCAAATGGCGTAGCAATAGAATGGTTTAAAAATGGCAATAAAAAGTCGGAAGGAGAATATAAAGTCGGTTTTGAAGAAGGATTGCATACTTGGTGGTTTGAATCCGGCCAAAAAGATCAGGAAGTTCCCTATATCAAAGGATTAGTCAACGGGGTGGTAAAAAACTGGTATCCTAATGGCAATAAAAAATTGGTCAGCGGCTACAAAGAAAATGTGCACCACGGACAAACGACGGAATGGTTCGCGAACGGAAATAGGAAAGCTGATGGCAATTACGACATGGGCAAAGAAGACGGCAACATGAAAGCCTGGGCAAGAACAGGCCAAATCCTCGACGAAAAAATCTACGAAAAAGGCAAATTGATTCAAGCCATGGATTACCGAAGTGCCGGCATCCGGACAGCTAAGGGATTTATTCAGGTTTTTAATGAACTGGAAAGCAATTATGCTGTTAATATATATGGTGAAAATGTGCGCGCTGTAAATACTGGAAACATTGGGTTTGTAGTAGACAAAAAAATACTCCAGTTTCATAATGTACCCTTTAAGTTGTTAGGCGGTAATCAACTTTCTGACAAAGAAGCCATCCAAAAACTGAAAGCTAGTGAGTTGGAAAATACAAGAACTGATTTTGGTGTAAAACCAGAAACGGAAGAACAAAAAATAAAACTGAGCAATGGCTTGGAGGCACTACATTGGAAGTTTGAACCTCCAGTAAAACCAGGCACCGAAAACCAGCCACGTAGAATCCTGGAAGAACACTTCCTGGCAGTAGCCGCTGGAAAAGATGTCTTGTTGATCAGCAGTGTAGTAACGAATGGTGATCGCAGTGACACCATCGAACGATTTTTGAAAAACATAGCTGACTCCATTAGCGTTAGTGATCAACCAATCGATCTTAATGCCATAAGAATCGCAGCGAAAAACAAATAAGAATGGGACTTTTTAATAAAATATTCGGTGAAAGCGACAATCCGAAAAAAGAGGGGGTGTCCTGGAAAACAATTGCTTCAATAGAAGATTTAGACCAGGCGATCGCTTCCTCCAATCAAAAAACAATCGCTATTTTTAAGCACAGTACTCGGTGTTCGATCAGCTCTATGGCCAAGGGACGGCTGGAAAGAAGTTGGGATATTAATGCGGAGGATTTAGATTTGTATTACCTCGACCTGATTGCTTATCGGCCAGTGTCTAACGCCATTGCAGAAAACCTTGGCGTAATGCATGAATCTCCGCAAATTCTTGTAATTAAAAACGGTAAAGTCATCTTTCATACCTCTCACAATGATATTTCTGTAGGTGGCATTCAAGCTGCCATTGCATAAAAAATCCTGCCCAATACAATCAGGCAGGACTAACTATGCATGTGATGCATATATATAAAAAAGAAAGAACCCGTCTCTGTAAGCCTTTTTAATGCGGTTTGAATAGTTTAGCGGGGTTTTTGCCTTGGTTATTCAGTTTAGATTGCGTCGGGCCATTTCTTTAGGTGGATTTTATCTAATGATTCTACTTATTAATACCTTTAACGAATAATTTGTTACCATATGTGTCTTGTTTTTTTTGACAACGGTAAATTCGGCCACTAAAATCAGCTTCCATTGGAGTCCAAACAATTTTCTACAAGCAGTGTTAAAGCTTATTATGAGAATAATACCAGATCGTTTTTGAAATTTGGTAAAGACGGCCAAACTAAAAACATACATCAAGCCCTATGGGCAACCGGTATCACTAGCCTAGAGGAAGCCTCTAACTATTCCAATCAATTGGTGTTTAGAGAACTGGAGGAGATGAACATCGACCGGCCACAAATACTAGATCTCGGTTGTGGAGTAGGTTCAAGTGTTTTTTATATTGCGAATCATTCTGCGA
>CALLWB010000062.1 GCA_938016265.1 uncultured Saprospiraceae bacterium | reverse complement strand
ACCGTGGATACTTAACAACATTGGTTCCCCAACATTTATTAAATTTTTATTGAATAATCCTCCCGCAATGGAGATTACTGCACGGACGTTGGTAGAATATCCTGGGTTACCGCTATTCCCATTTACTCCGCCATTGGTGGCTAAGCTGTCTGCAAGATAACCTGTGAGTTCGGATGAATCATTCAGATAAGCTGCCAGCAATGCTGCCATGGCTCCTGAAGAATAGCCCCCTATAGATATTCGATCTGGATCGATTCGGTAGATGTTGGCTGTTGCTGCGTCTTTCTTAAAAAACCGGATGGCCGCTTTCATATCTCCCATCGCCTGCAAGGCCACCGTTGCCAAGTCGACTGAATCTACAGGAATTCCTGCTTCCCAAACCCGATATTCAATAGAGGCGGCTACATAGCCTAACCTGGCTAATTTACTGCAGAATTCACTAAACTCATCCTTACTACCAGTTGTAAAAAAACCACTATGCGCAAGAAGCACCAAGGGGCGGTTTTCCAGGAGATCCCCTTCTGGTTCATAGAGATCCAGTTTCAATTCTTTAAAATTGCCTAAGATGGAAGTATTCTCCCCGTAAGTCAGGTCATTTGTTTTTACATGATTTAGAAAAACCTCCTCCTTGTATCGTTCTAATGGATCAGGGATCTCTTCATCATCTCTACAAGACGTAAGCATTCCTATTATAAAAAGGAACAGTAATGTCCACACTAAAAACCAGGTGCTATCTCTATTTCTACTAAACATAGTATTGCAATTTAAAATAGTAGTTTAATGGGGTTAGTTAAGGATTGGTTAGTCAATCGTCCAACCCTCGAATAATACTATCAACCATTATACCATTAACAATTAACCAATTTCCAATAAAAAAAGCGAGTATCTCCAAAAGGAAATACCCGCTTTATATTTTAAGGAAGTACTATTAACCTTCCTGCATGTCAGCTAATTTCTCATCTTCCTGAGCGTCCATGTCATATTCAGACTTGAGTGTCACAAGAATTTTCTTGAATCTTCTCAGACCAGTACCTGCTGGTACTCGTTTTCCGACAATAACATTTTCCTTCAGACCGTTTAGATAATCTCTACGAGCACCGATAGCTGCGCTACTAAGTACTTTGGTCGTTTCCTGGAAGGAAGCTGCAGAAATCCAGCTATTTGTTGACAAGGATGATCTAGTGATACCTTGAAGTATTGGGCTTGACGTCGCAGGAATTGCATCCCGGTGTTTCAGTAGACTTTTGTCATTTCGTCTTAGCATTGAATTTTCTTCACGCAACTGACGTAATGTAACAATCTGTCCTTCCTTTAAGGTAGCAGAATCTCCTGCATCTGTTACAACTTTCTTGTCAAATATCCAGTCATTTTGTTCCTGGAATTCGAATTTGTCCACTGCTTCTTTCTCAAGCATGGTCGTATCTCCAGAGTCTTCAATTTGAAGTCGGCGCATCATTTGGCGTACAATTACCTCAATGTGTTTGTCATTGATATGCACCCCTTGTGTACGATACACTTCTTGAACTCCATTCACAAGATAAGCTTGAACAGCAAATGGGCCTTTGATATTAAGAATATCTCTAGGAGCAACCGCACCATCAGATAAACTAAATCCGGCACGAACAAAATCACCCTCCTGAACAAGAATGTGTTTAGACAATCCAATCAGGTATTTGCGACGTTGACCGTCTTTTGCAGTAACAATGCACTCTCTATTACCACGCTTGATCTTACCGAAACTAACAACACCGTCAATCTCAGAGATTACAGCAGGGTTTGATGGGTTTCTAGCTTCAAACAACTCGGTAACCCTTGGCAGACCCCCTGTGATATCCTGAATCTTTCCAAGCGTACGAGGTATTTTCACTAACAATTGTCCCTGTAAGAGCGCTTCACCTTCTTGAATAGAAAGGTTCGATCCTACTGGCAAGTTGTATACTTTCAAGACCTCATCGTTCTTGTCAACAATCTGAATCATTGGAATCCGCTTCTTGTCTTTAGGCTCGATGATCACTTTGGTACGGTGACCAGTTTGCTCATCTACCTCTTCACGGAAAGTGGTTCCTTCTTCAATATCCTGGAATCTTGCGATACCGCCAAATTCGGATATAATTACGTTGTTATATGGATCCCACTTACAAATCTCGTCACCTTTTTTGACCATGTCTCCATCTTTTACGAAGATTTCTGATCCATAAAGAATGTGATTTGAAGTAAGTTGTTTTCCTGTTTTAGGATCTACCACTTTGACCTCTGCAGTTCTTGCAAAAACGACCTCTTTGGTAGAGTTATCTTTTTCATCTGTAGCAGTGATGATACGCATACCATCAAACACAATCTTACCGTCAAATTTAGCTTCAAGCGATGATTCGGCAGACTGGTGAGAGGCCGTACCCCCTACGTGGAAAGTACGAAGCGTCAACTGTGTACCCGGCTCACCAATTGATTGAGCGGCAATAATTCCAACAGCATCACCAATCTCTGCATTACGCCCAGAAGCTAGGTTTTTACCATAACAAAGCGCGCAAACACCATGTCTAGCTTCACAAGTCAATACAGATCTGATTTCTACTTCTTCGACTACTGATGCGTCAATTTGTTTTGCTTGTTTTTCAGTAATGATATCTCCAGCATTCGCAATAAGCTCTTTCGTTATTGGACTAAAAATATCATGCAAACTGGCACGTCCTTCAACACGCTCTCCTAAAGGCTGAACAACTTTTTCATTGTCTTTTAATGCTCTAGTGGCAATACCTCGGAGTGTACTACAATCAAACTCTCTAATCACAACGTCTTGAGAAACATCCACCAATCTACGTGTCAAATATCCAGCATCCGCTGTTTTAAGTGCTGTATCGGCCAAACCTTTACGAGCACCGTGTGTAGAGATGAAATACTCCAAAACCGATAGTCCATCAAGGAAATTGGAAAGAATTGGATTCTCAATAATTGCTCCTCCAGTATCTCCAGATTTTCTTGGTTTTGCCATCAGTCCACGAAGACCACACAACTGCTTAATCTGTTGTTTAGATCCACGTGCGCCAGAGTGCAACATCATATAAACCGAGTTAAACCCTTGTTTATGTTCTGCTAACTCTGTCATCAGGTTGTCTGTGATCCTGTGATCCGCAGACGTCCATTTATCGATAATTTGGTTATAACGCTCGTTATTGGTAATTAAACCCATATTGTAGTTATCCCAAACTTCATCTACATCATCCTGTGCTTTCTTCAGTGTTTCCACCTTAATTGTTGGTGTAATCAAATCTGCAAGGTTGAAAGATAGTCCTCCTTTGAAAGCCCAAAGGAATCCCATTTCCTTGATATCATCAAGCAGTTTTGCAGTAGTTTTAAAGTCTGTTCTTTTCAGAATTTCGTTTATTTCTACTCTAAGATTTTTCTTAGTTAACAATTCATTTACGAAAGGAACTGTTTCAGGGACATGTTGATTAAATAATACACGGCCTACTGTAGTTTCAATAATTTTTTCGACTAGTTCTCCTTCCTCATTATCTACTCTTGCTCTAACTTTAATCCAAGCATGAAGATCGACTGTTCTTTCGTTGTGGGCAATAATAACCTCTTCCGCAGAATAGAACGTTCGTCCTTCTCCTCTTACGATAACATCATCCATCGTTTTCTTTCCTTTGGTGATGTAGTATAGTCCAAGAACCATATCCTGAGAAGGAAGTGTAATTGGAGAACCGTTTTGAGGATTCAACATATTGTGCGCTGAAAGCATTAAGATCTGTGCTTCCAGAATTGCAGCATTACTTAACGGTACGTGTACCGCCATTTGATCCCCATCAAAATCCGCATTAAATGCAGTACAAACAAGTGGGTGAAGTTGAATTGCTTTTCCTTCAATCAGCTTAGGCTGGAAAGCCTGAATTGACAATCTGTGAAGTGTTGGAGCCCGGTTTAACATTACAGGGTGTCCTTTCAACACATTTTCAAGGATATCCCAAATGATCGGATCTTTCTTATCAACCAATTTCTTAGCAGATTTCACTGTTTTAACGATACCTCGCTCAATCAATTTTCTGATAACGAAAGGCTTAAACAGCTCGGCTGCCATTCCCTTAGGTATACCGCATTCGTGTAGTTTCAAAGTAGGTCCTACAACGATTACTGAACGACCAGAATAATCGACCCGTTTTCCTAGAAGGTTTTGACGGAAACGTCCTTGTTTTCCTTTTAGAATATCACTCAATGATTTTAACGCACGTCCACCTTCTGCTTTTACAGCATTCGATTTTCTGGAGTTATCAAACAGTGAATCCACTGCCTCCTGCAACATTCGTTTTTCATTTCTAAGAATAACCTCAGGAGCTTTTATTTCTAACAGTCTTTTCAGACGATTATTTCTGATAATAACTCTACGATATAGATCATTCAAATCTGAACTCGCAAAACGACCACCATCCAGTGGTACTAACGGCCGTAATTCTGGTGGAACTACAGGCAGATATTGGATAATTGTCCATTCTGGACGGTTTTCTACACGGTTTCTAGAATCTCTGAAAGCTTCTACAACACGCAGTCTTTTAAGTGCTTCTGATTTTCTTTGTTGAGAAGTTTCATTAGCCGCTTGATGACGTAGCGCATAGGATAATGCATCCAAGTCCAATCTTCCCAACAAATCGCGAACGGCATCCGCTCCCATTTTTGCAAGAAATTTGTTAGGATCATCATCTTCTAACATCTGATTTTCCTTTGGAAGTGATTCCAGGATTTCAAGGTATTCTTCTTCCGTAAGGAGATCCATTTTCATGATTCCTTCAGGTTCTTTGATACCTGGTTGGATAACAACATATCGTTCATAGTAAACGATCGTTTCCAGTTTTTTAGAGGAAAGACCTAACAAATAACCAATCTTGTTAGGAAGAGATTTGAAGTACCAAATATGAACTACAGGAACTACCAATCTGATATGTCCCATTCGCTCACGACGTACTTTCTTCTCTGTTACTTCTACTCCACATCGATCACATACAATACCTTTGTATCTGATTCTTTTGTATTTACCACAATAACATTCGTAGTCTTTTACAGGTCCGAAGATTCTTTCACAGAATAGGCCATCTCTTTCCGGTTTGTACGATCTATAGTTAATCGTTTCCGGTTTGAGGACTTCTCCATACGACCTTTCCAGAATGTCATCTGGGGAAGACAGACTGATTGTTATTGAATCGAATTTACTTTTTACTTTGTTCTTTTTCTTAAATGGCATACCTAAAATGTATATATAAAGGTGAAGAAAGAATTCTAAATAATACGAAGATCGAAAGGTAGGGTATCCAAGCTTGTCAGATACCCCAATCGATTTTCTTAATCAAATTTGATATCGAGTGCTAAACCTCGAAGCTCATGTACTAGTACATTAAAGGATTCAGGTATACCAGGTTCTGGTAAGTTGTCCCCTTTTACAATTGCTTCATAAGCTTTCGCACGTCCTATAATATCATCTGATTTTATAGTAAGTAGTTCTCTTAAAATATTGGATGCTCCAAATGCCTCCAACGCCCAAACTTCCATCTCTCCAAAACGTTGACCACCAAACTGTGCTTTACCACCCAATGGTTGCTGTGTAATTAAAGAGTAAGGTCCGATAGATCTTGCGTGCATTTTATCATCTACCATGTGAGATAATTTCAACATGTAGATAACTCCTACGGTAGCTTGCTGGTGAAATTTATCCCCAGTTCCACCATCATACAAGAAGGTCTGACCATACGGAGGCAATTCAGCCTGTGTGATATACTCCTCAATTTCATCCGATTTAGCACCATCAAAAATTGGTGTTCCGAATTTCATTCCTAGTTTAAGACCAGCCCATCCAAGAACAGTTTCGAAAATCTGTCCCAGGTTCATACGAGATGGTACACCTAGTGGGTTAAGAACAATATCAACAGACGTACCGTCTTCGAGGAAAGGCATGTCTTCCGATCTTACGATACGGGAAACGATTCCTTTATTTCCGTGACGTCCGGCAAGTTTGTCTCCTACTTTCAGTTTACGTTTTTTAGCAAGATATACCTTAGCTAATTTTAAGACACCAGCTGGCAATTCATCACCGATACTGATGTTGAATTTCTCTCGCTTGTATTTACTGATCTCTTCGTTTACCTTGATTCGGAAATTGTGCAACAATCGCATGATCAAGGAGTTGGTATGGTCATCTTTTGTCCAGTTAGAATAATCTACAGAAGTATATTCCAAATTCATCAGATTTTTCTGAGTAAACTTGATTCCTTCAGACAATAATGTCTCGTTGTAGATACTCTTAACACCTGCAGAAGTTTTACCTTTTACTAAGGCTAACATTTTGTCTACAAGAATCGTTTTTAACTCATTGATAGAATGACTGTGTGTGTCATCCAATTTTGCGATCATCTCTTTTTCCTGAGCTTTTCTTGCCTTATCTTTTTTCGCTCTTGCGAATAGCTTTTTATCAATGATAACTCCTTTCGTAGATGGAGGTGCTTTTAGTGATGCATCTTTTACATCTCCTGCTTTATCACCAAAGATCGCTCGAAGTAGTTTTTCCTCAGGAGTTGGATCAGATTCTCCTTTCGGCGTAATTTTTCCGATAAGGATATCATTTTCTTTCACCCAAGCTCCAACACGGATAACACCGTATTCATCCAGATCTTTCGTTGCTTCTTCACTTACATTAGGAATATCGTTCGTCAATTCTTCCTCACCAAGCTTCGTGTCTCTAACGTCCAATTCGAACTCTTCGATGTGTATAGAGGTAAAAACATCCTCTCTAACAACCCGCTCAGAAAGAACGATGGCATCCTCAAAGTTGTATCCTTTCCAAGGCATAAATGCTACTTTCAGGTTTTGGCCAAGTGCCAATTCCCCTCCTTGTGTAGCATATCCCTCACATAAGATTTTTCCTTTTTGAACACGATCTCCTTTTCTAACGATCGGCTTCAGGTTAATTGAAGTTCCTTGATTGGTACGTTTGAACTTTGTCAGTCTATATGTTTTCAGACTATCTTCAAAACTAACCAATTGGTCTTCGTTTGTTCGGTCATATCTGATGATGATTTGATTGGCATCAACATATTCAACCACTCCTTCTCCCTCTGCATTGATAAGCATTCTTGAGTCATTGGCAACTTTCCCTTCCAATCCAGTTCCGACAATAGGAGAATCTGGCTTGACAAGAGGTACTGCCTGACGCTGCATATTTGAGCCCATCAAGGCACGGTTGGCATCATCATGAGATAAGAAAGGAATCAAGGAAGCAGAAACACCAACAATTTGATTTGGTGCTACATCCATGTATTCAATCTCTCCGTCAACAGGATCCAATACAGGGAATTCACCATGCATCCGACATTTCACACGATTAAGTTGGAATGTACCATCTTCATCGATAAACTTGTTGGATTGTGCGACTGTTTTGAAATCCTCCTCTTCAGCAGACAAATATTTTGCTTCTTGAGAATAGTCAACTTTACCATTTACTACTGGGCTATATGGTGTTTCCAAGAAACCCATTTTATTCACTTTTGCGTGAACGCAAAGTGTAGAGATCAATCCAATATTTGGTCCCTCAGGGGTCTCAATAGTACAAAGACGACCATAGTGAGAATAGTGAACATCACGTACCTCAAAACCTGCACGCTCTCTAGAAAGACCACCAGGTCCAAGTGCTGAAATCCTACGTTTGTGAGTGATTTCAGAAAGTGGGTTGGTTTGATCTAAGAACTGAGACAATTGACTTGTACCAAAAAACGAGTTGATCACTGACGAAAGTGTCCGAGCATTGATCAAATCAATAGGAGTAAAAACCTCGTTGTCACGAACATTCATACGCTCTCTGATGGTTCTCGCCATACGCGCAAGACCAACACCAAACTGAGAATATAATTGCTCACCAACTGTTCTTACTCTACGATTTGACAAATGATCGATATCATCGATGTCTGCTTTTTGATTCATTAAACGAACCAAGTATTTTACGATAGCAATGATATCATCTTTCGTTAATACACGAACTTCGCGATCAATTTCTAATTTTAGTTTACGGTTGATTTTATATCGTCCGACATCACCAAGATTATATCGCTTATCAGAGAAGAATAATTTTTCAATGATTCCACGAGCCGTTTCTTCATCTGGTGGATCCGTTCCTCTAAGTTGACGATAAATATGTTGCACTGCTTCCAGCTCAGAGTTGGAAGTATCTTTTTGTAATGTATTATATATGATAGAGTAATCATCTTCAACATCTTCTTTTTGAAGAATGATGTCTTCGACACCTATTTCCAGAACTCTATCGATATTTCCTTCTTCCAGAATAGTATCTCTTTCGAGAATAACTTCATTCCTTTCAATGGTTACTACCTCACCAGTATCTTCATCTACGAAATCTTCCGTCCAGCTTTTGAGGACCCTGGCGGCCAATTTACGTCCGATACAACCTTTCAGATTTTTCTCGTTGACTTTTACTTCGTCAGCAAGATCGAACAGGTTAAGAATTTGCTTATCTGAATCAAATCCGATTGCACGTAATAAAGTGGTAACCGGGAATTTCTTTTTACGATCAATGTAAGCATACATTACCGTATTGATATCCGTTGCGAACTCCATCCATGCACCTTTGAAAGGGATGACACGTGCGGAGTAAATTTTTGTACCATTGGGGTGCAGACTCTGGCCGAAGAAAACACCAGGAGAACGATGTAACTGGGTAACGATAATTCGTTCTGACCCATTTACAACAAATGTTCCCTTTGGAGTCATGTAAGGAATGTTTCCGAGGAATACATCTTGCACTATCGTTTGGAAATCTACGTGTTCCTCATCATTACAAGACAATCTTAGTTTTGCTTTTAATGGGACACTATAGGTCAACCCTCTTTCCATACATTCTTCAAGACTGTATCGTGGAGGGTCAACAAAATAATCCAGAAATTCAAGAACAAAAATATTCCTGGCATCTGTAATTGGGAAGTTTTCTTGAAACACTTTATACAAACCTTCATTGTATCTATTCTCAGGAGTTGTTTCCAGTTGAAAGAATTCCGTGAAGGATTTGATTTGTATTTCTAAAAAGTCAGGATAGTCGGAAATATGTTTAATCTTTCCGAAGCTTATCCTTTGTTTAACCGGCTGGTCTAAGTTGCTAATTGCCATGAAATAAATTTATGGTGATTATATACGGGAATAGGCTTAGCCAAATTTATCATTTGGCTAAGCCCATATTTTTCAAGTTACAAGATATCAAGTATTCGATTTCTATCTATCAAGCTAGTTTTACATGATTGCGAATGCTGCGGGCCCAAATAGCCTACGCATTGATATTTGTAAATTTATTACTTAAGTTCAACCTCTGCACCTAATCCTTCGAGCTCAGCTTTGATTGATTCAGCTTCGTCTTTAGGTACACCTTCCTTGATAGCACCAGGGGCACCATCAACTAAGTCTTTAGCGTCTTTAAGACCGACACCAAGTAGAGTTTTGACTGCTTTAACAACTTGTAGTTTAGTACCACCAGCTGATTTAAGAATTACGTCAAATTCAGTTTTTGCTTCAGCAGCATCTCCACCTCCGCCTCCTGCTCCAGGAGCGGCCATAGCTACAGCTGCAGCTGCAGGTTCGATACCATAGTCATCTTTAAGGATATTGGCTAACTCGTTAACATCTTTAACGGTCAAATTAACCAATTGTTCAGCGAGTTCTTTTAGTTCTGCCATTTTAGTTTAATTTAAATTGATTTTCAAAAATTGTTACTTAATATATGATTATGTAGCTTGGAAGCCTTAATCAGGGGATTGGCAACTGCCAATCGATTTTACTCGGGTCTTTCCGAGAGTGTTTTAACAAGTCCAGCAATTGTGCTACTACTTGATTTAAGTGCACCGACAACATTTTTCATCGGAGACTGTAGTAATGCAACGATTTCACCAACGAGCTCTTCCTTCGATTTCAATTTGCTTAGCGAAGCGATCTGATCATCTCCAACATACACATCGGTATCGATATAAGCTGCTTTAAGAACAGGCTTCTCATGAGTTTTACGGAACTCTTCGAGAATACGAGCTGGAAGATTAGAACTTTCAGAGAACATTACAGCGGTAGGACCACTTAATGCATCGTACAAATCAGTATAAGCTGTTTCGTTAATTCTTTCCAGTGCTTTTTTGACAAGTGTGTTTTTCAACACCTTTATTTGCACACCTTTCTCGAAACAGATTCTACGAAGGTTACTTATTTGTTCTACTGTCAAAGAAGAATAATCGGTGATGTAAAAATTGTTACTATTGCTAAACACTTCCTGCAATTCATCAATTGCAGCTGTTTTTTCTGCTTTAGTCATATCAAAATTATTTTAATTATCCTTCTATTTAATAGATTTAGGATCAATTTTAAGTCCAGGGCTCATAGTTGAGGCCACTGTTATTGATTTCATATAAATACCCTTAGCTGACGAAGGTTTTACTTTAAGAAGCGTACTAAGCAACTCGTTTGCATTTTCAGTCAGCTTAGCAGGTTCAAAAGAAACCCGACCACAAGTGGAGTGAATGATACCAAATTTGTCAACACGGTAAGCGATTTTTCCGCCTTTCACTTCTGTTACAGCCGCAGCTACATTAGGAGTTACTGTACCGGTTTTTGGGTTAGGCATTAGTCCACGTGGTCCTAATACCCGTCCTAAACGACCAACTTGAGCCATTACATTAGGCATAGCGATTATTACATCGATATCTGTCCAGCCACCTTGTACTTTTTGAACATATTCGTCAAGACCAGCATAATCTGCACCAGCATCAAGTGCTTCTTGCACTTTATCAGGTGTACAGAAAACTAGTACTTTCTTGGATTTACCTGTACCGTGAGGTAAGGTAACTGTTCCACGGAGTGCTTGATCAGCTTTACGTGGATCGATTCCAAGACGGACATGCACATCAACAGATGCGTCAAATTTCGCTGTTGTCACTTCTTTGATAAGTGACATCGCTTCCTCTAATGAATATAGCTTGTCGGCGTCTACTTTTTTATTCGCAGCAGCTCTTGCTTTCGAAATTTTTGCCATTACAATCTTTATTTATTATGATAAAATATGGTTGAAAGAGGTCATTCAACCATTAATATTAATTACGTTTCTATTCAGCAGGTGCTCCCTTAACAACAAGTCCCATGCTTCTAGCGGTACCAGCAATCATTCTTGCTCCAGCTTCTACAGAAAATGCGTTAAGATCAGTCATTTTGTCTTCAGCAATCTTAAGACAGTCATCCCAACTTACATTACCTACTTTATCCCGGTTAGGAACACCAGATCCTTTTTTGAGTTTTGCTGCTTCTAACAACTGAACTGCTGCTGGCGGAGTTTTGATAATAAAAGTGAAAGATTTGTCTTTAAAAACAGTGATGACCACTGGTAAGACTTTACCTTGCTTATCTTGGGTATCTGCATTAAATCGTTTGCAGAATTCCATAATGTTAACACCTTTTGCACCTAGTGCTGGTCCAACAGGAGGAGCCGGATTTGCCTGGCCACCTTTTACTTGTAGTTTTATAAAACCACCGATTTCTTTTGCCATTTTAAGCTTGTTTATCTACTTGCATGAAATTCAATTCTACTTCTGTCCCACGACCAAAGATTTTCACAATAACCTTTAGTTTTTTCTTTTCCTCATTTACTTCCTGGATGGTTCCAACAAAATCGTTGAAAGGACCATCTATGATTTTTACTGTTTCGTTTACAATGAATGGTTCGCTCAGAGACTCTCCGACTTCTTGTGACTCATCTACCTTACCGAGAATTCTGTTGGCTTCAACAGCAGTCATTGGCATTGGATTGCTTTTTCCTAAAAAATGGATGACGTTAGTCATGTTAGCAATTGTAGAAATCATTTCACCTGACATTCTTCCTTCGAGGGCTTCTACCAGAATATAGCCAGGGAGGATATTTCTTTCGAGAATTACCTTCTTACCATTTCTGATCTTATAAACCTTTTCAGTTGGAACGAGTGCTTGTGTTATAGTGGTTTCCCATCCATTGCGTTTGACTTCCATGTCAATTCGCTCCTTTATTTTCCGTTCTTTGCCACTGATTACCCTAAGGCAATACCATTTTTTTTCTTCTTGCATCCTATATTAAGTATTATAAATTATATTCTTAAGGATGATACTTGCAACATTATCCATAAGATAGATGATTGCAGTAATGATGAGTGTACCAATAAGTACTACGATGGTTGTATTTTGTAGTTCCCCCCAAGTAGGCCAGGTCACTTTATTTACAAGCTCGTTGTAACTTTCTTTAATATAAGTCTTTACGCTTTCCATAAAATCGTTTCTTATTTGCACGGGCAGGAGGATTCGAACCCCCGGCCTACGGTTTTGGAGACCGCCGCTCTACCAGCTGAGCTATGCCCGTAAATGATAAAGTAGCCCGCAACCGATAAAAGTTGCAGGCTACATTAAATCATGTTTTATTTTGAGAAATTTCTTTCTACTCGATAATTTCAGTTACCTGACCTGCACCAACTGTTCGGCCACCTTCACGAATCGCGAAACGAAGACCTTTCTCCATTGCAATCTTAGTGATCAAGTGTACTTCCAGTGTTACGTTATCACCAGGCATTACCATTTCAACACCTGCTGGCAACTTGATATCTCCAGTTACGTCAGTTGTTCTGAAATAGAATTGAGGACGGTATCCGTTGAAAAATGGTTTGTGACGACCACCTTCATCTTTTCCTAAAACATAAACTTCACACTTGAATTTCGTGTGTGGAGTTACAGATTTTGGTTTACAGATTACCATTCCACGACGAATTGCTTCTTTATCGATACCACGAAGTAGTAAACCAGCGTTATCACCAGCTTCTCCTCTAGTAAGGATTTTACGGAACATCTCAACACCAGTAATAACTGAAGTTAATGGTTCGTCAACAAATCCGATAATTTCAACAGGATCTCCAGAGTTAATTACTCCTCTTTCGATACGTCCTGTTGCAACTGTTCCACGACCTGTGATTGAGAATACATCCTCAATAGGCATTAGGAAATCTTTATCAACTGCTCTTGGAGGTAATGGAATATCTGCATCAACTGCAGCCATTAGTTTCTCAATTGCTTCAACACCAGCTGCATCATCCTCAAGTGCTTTAAGAGCAGACCCTTGGATTACGCTGATATTATCTCCATCAAACTCATAAGAGCTCAATAGTTCTCTTACTTCTAGTTCAACTAACTCGATCATTTCTTCATCGTCTACCAAATCAGTTTTGTTCATAAAAACAACGATTTCTGGTACACCAACCTGACGTGCAAGCAGGATGTGCTCACGTGTTTGAGGCATAGGTCCATCTGTTGCCGCAACAACAAGAATAGCTCCGTCCATCTGCGCAGCACCCGTAACCATGTTTTTCACATAATCCGCGTGACCCGGACAGTCAACGTGTGCATAGTGGCGATTAGTCGTTTCATACTCAACGTGAGCAGTGTTAATTGTTATACCTCTTTCTTTCTCTTCAGGAGCGGCATCAATTGAAGTGTAATCCATTTTTGCAGCAAGACCTGTTTTTGACAATACATAAGTAATGGCAGCAGTTAAGGTAGTCTTACCGTGGTCAACGTGTCCAATTGTACCGATATTGACGTGAGGTTTCGTCCTTTCAAAAGTTTCCTTAGCCATCGGTTAATTAAATTTTAATAAAATTGTGGAAAAATAAATTGAATTAGTTACTATTTTGAGCCAATGAAGGGAATTGAACCCCCGACCCCTTCCTTACCATGGAAGTGCTCTACCCCTGAGCTACATTGGCCTGAATACTTCAGAACAGCCAACAAGACCAAAAGCATGATTGGCTCTAAATTTGAGCGGGAGACGAGACTCGAACCCGCGACCCTCAGCTTGGAAGGCTGATGCTCTACCAACTGAGCTACTCCCGCTTATAAGAATTTTCTTAGTTAAACACTAGTGGGGGTGATAGGATTCGAACCTATTCAGGCGTAGCCACCAGATTTACAGTCTGGCCCGGCTCTCCAACTCCGGCGCACCCCCATGATTACTCTATTGGCAGAATAATTTGAAAAAGAGCCGATGGAGGGATTCGAACCCCCGACCCGCTGATTACAAATCAGCTGCTCTGGCCAACTGAGCTACATCGGCAAAGATGTGTGTTTTTCTAGGAAAAATGTCGATAATTTCTTACGATTAACGACTAACAATTTCAACTTTTAAATATCACTTTCTTCAAAGTGCTCGCAAATTTACGACTTTTTTTCTTCTAAGGAAATTTTTCTTTATCTTTTTTAGAATCTTCTTCAATCAATTTCATTATTCCTTCATTTTCAAGGCGTCGCGTCACTATAGAATTGTTTTCTTGGATGAATAGTTCCCTTCCTCTAAATTTTTCTTAATTTTTCACTTTTTCGAACAAAGCCCAAAAGTACTAATTAAAAAGTAAATATTTGACAATTAGAGACTAGCGCAAAATAAATGTGAACATTAGTATTTACTTTTTAGAAGAATAAAACGAAAAATAGCCTACACCAATTTCATCAGGTGTAGGCTAAATTCTATCTTTTTTTAGCAAATTGTCCAATTGATTAGGAGGATCTCATTTTTTCTTTTCTTTTAATAAGTTGTCTTTTTAATGCCGCCACGGAATTGTCGATGGAAGATTCGAAAGTTTTAGTAGATTCTTTCGCAACTAGCACACTTCCAGGGACATTTAGTTTAATCTCCGCAATTTTGTCCTGAACCTGTCCATTTTTCTCTAGTCTTAAAAACACTTCCACATCAATTATTTTATCAAAAAACAATTGCAGCTTGCCAACTTTTTTATCAATAAAATCCAGCAATTTACTGTCTGCGTCAAAGTGGACTGATTGAGTTTGGATTTTCATACTCAAATAATTTAATTAGTTAAACAATATCAATTTCGTCGTTTAGGGGCAAAAGTACTCCCCTAGGCCTTTGGATGAGCCTGATTGTAAGCTTTCTTTAGCTTTTCTATCGTATTATGCGTATAAATTTGTGTAGCTGCAAGGCTAGAATGGCCTAGCAACTCTTTTACTGCGTTTAAATTTGCTCCTTCATCAGTCAGATGTGTAGCAAAGGTATGCCTTAATACATGAGGGCTGCGTTTGTCTGCTGTTGTAACTTGAGACAGGTAGCGCTTCACTGTATTGTAAACAAATTTCGGATAAAGAGGTAGCCCTTTATCTGTCAAAAATAGTTCGTTGTGTTTATTCGCAGGAAATTCGTCCTTTCTACTCTCCAGGTACTGGGCTAGCAATTGATTGAGAGATTTTCCAAATGGAATTATTCGTTCTTTATTTCCTTTTCCAATCACTTTCAATTTACCAGCGGCTAAATCTACATTTGGAGTAACTAATGACATTAACTCTGCCCTTCTCATCCCCGTTGCGTACAAGACCTCTAACATTAGCTTATTACGCAGCCCTGAGAACCCTTCTCCAAAATCGATCTCCTCAAACAAGAAGTTAGTGTGTTTTGCAGTAAGAAACGCAGGCAATTTTTTTCCTGGTTTAGGAGGAATGACCTTGAGCATGGGATTTTTGGTAATCAACCCCTTGCGTTGCAAATATTTAAAATAGGACTTAAGTGTGGAAAGTTTTCGATTCACGGAACGAGGGGACACCCCATTGTGCATTAGGTGAACAATCCATGATCTTACTTGGAAAAACTCTGTGGATACAGGCTGACCCAATTCGTACTCCTCTTCAAGATAAGCAGAAAACTGCTTGAGATCCTGATCGTAAGCACTTATTGTGTGAATGGAGTATCTTTTTTCAAACTCAAGATACTTTAAAAAGGAATTATGGGCCATACGCTACTTAATCTATATTCTCACTTCCCCATCAAGGTAAGGAATTTGAACAAAAAGATCAAGCAGTTTTGGGATATTAATTACTGATTGCCAAATTTAGCAAGTCGGTAGGCAGCTTTAAGTAACTCGTGACGACGTTTTACTGAAGGCTTAACAAAACATTTTCTACGACGTAATTCTTTCAACGTACCAGTTTGGTTAAATTTTCTTTTGTACTTCTTCAGCGCTTTGTCAATAGAATCGCTGTCTTTTACATTAATTATGAGCATATCTGTCTTTTAAATAATAAATTTTGGACTGCAAAGATAATGAATTTTATTAAAAATTCCACTTTGTAACCATAAAACAATTACTAGTTTTTTAGCGCCCTCTTCTACACCTCCTTTTTTTATAAAACTTTAAACACAAAGCTTAAAAATATTCAATTCTCATTTGAAATTGTAGTAAGCAATTCCTTTAGTCGCAAAGACATTGTACTTCCTTTCCCTTGGTAATTGTTAGCTAGTAAGGCATAGGCGAGAAGTTGTCCCTTCTTCGTTTTTATGTACCCTGAATACCCTCTAACTCTACCCATTGAGCCACTTTTCATCCAGACATTTTCAGGATTACGTGCGCCTTTTAGAGTTCCATATTGTTTTGCTGTAGAGATGTATGACCTGAAGTTCGCAAATTTAATCTTATCCTTTTCTACTTTAGCCAGAATTGTCGCTAACTTTTTGGCAGTTATCGAATTTCTAGGAGACAACCCGCTTCCATCTTCCATGAACCAACCGTCTGTTTTGACTCCTCTTTCTTCCCAGAACGTTTGTATTGCCTCTATTCCAGCCAGAGATGTCCCTTTGCCACTTTGCTTCACTCCTATTGCCTTCAATAAGCTTTCACAATATAGATTGACACTTTTTTTGACTGCGCGGTCTACAATTTTTGTAAGTTTTGGAGATTGGTGGGTATAGATGGTTGTTTTATTAGTGCCTTTCGGCGAATTGTTTGCTCTGTCCATTTCCAATTGTGTAGTCGTCAATCCCGGCGTTTTTATCCTATGTTTTTCTCGTAGATAGGCATGAAGGCTATGAGCCATAAAGTAAGCAGGGTCGGGTATTGCCCCTTTTATGGTATACTCCTTCCCTATCGGCAAAGTGCCTCGAATAAATCGTTCATAAGTCCTGGGAGCTCCATAGATATAAGCATTGTCCCCTGAGTTTTTTTCCCCAGATGTCAATTCATTGATAAAAAATAGATTGGGAACGGTAGGTTTTACACTTTTTATGGTAGGTGGTGAATTGAGATTCGATCCAAGTTTAAAGGTCAAATGATACAAATTTTCATGGAAGTTGAGACCGCTGACCCCTGCCCCGTAGTAATTGCCGATATCATTCCAAGCCCAAGACTCTCCACTTACAGATGATTCGAAATGAGTGCCGTCTCCTACTATCTTGCCTTCAATTTGCTTTATTCCTTTTTCTTTGATGGCATTAGCAAAAGCCTCAAGAATTGGATCCATCCCACCCATTTCTGCAAGTTGGTCCGAGCCCAAGGTTGGGTCGCCATATCCCTTGATGTATAAATTCCCTTTCAGCACCCCATTTTCAATCGCCCCATCATACAACAATTCAGTTTTGAACTGATAGTCAGGTCCCAAAATAGACAACGCTGTTGCAGTAGTAATCACTTTCATCGTTGAAGCAGGAATCACACTTAAATCTGGATTATGCGAGGCAATTACTTTGTTCGTCGCAACATCTACCAAACATACCCCCAGACTTGCGTACTTCATATCTGAATGGCCTGCCAGTTTTTGAATAGCCTGATCGATCGCCATATTTTGAGCCTGGATCAGGCTACAACTAAGAGCACTAGTTAACAGCAATAAAACAAATAGGTGATTTTTCATAATTTGAATCTACTAAACAAAAACGGCTCTGAAAACAGAGCCGTTATATTTCATCGCAAATTAGTAAATTTTTATCTTACCAATTATAAAATAGTTTTTCAGTAACTGAATTTCTTCCATCCGTTATTTGAACAAAATAAATTCCATTTGCAAAAGTAGCGAGGTCATAACTCTTCAAGACTGCCCCACTTACGGCTCCTAGCTCGTCCGTTATCAATGTTTGACCAAGTGCATTAATTACATTTATGCTTAAATCTGTGTTTTGAGACAAGGTCATTTCAATACTAAATCGACCAGTTGTTGGATTCGGATAAATTGTCAAATCAGATAAACCTGCAACGTCCTCAATAGCACTTGGTGGAGTCGTATCAATTACGGTAATAGTAACCAGCTGCGTGTCTGAACATTGCCCGTTAGAAACGATGACAGTAACGGTGTAGGTTCCTTCCTGCGTATAAGTGTGTGTCGGATTTTGAAGCATAGACGTTCCGCTATCCCCAAAGTCCCAATCCCATGAAGTTGCTCCTACGCTATTATCAGTAAACTGAACAGTTGGATCGACGTATAGATCAATCACCAACATGCTTGCCACTACATCGGCATCAATGTTTGGATCCAGAATCGTTGCTGATCCTGTTGTGCTGCAACCATTAGCATCCGTGGCGGTAACAAAATATGTACCGGCAATTAATCCAGCAATACCTGGTGCGACTGTATTATTACTCCATTCGTAGACTACAGGTGGTGTTCCTCCTGCAATGCTTGCGATGGCCGTTCCATCATTATCAATCCCACAACTAACATCAGTGGTATTTATTCCTAGTGAAATTGTAGGGCCTGCAGCAATAGTTATACTACTTACCGAAGTACAACCGACGGCATCTGTTGCAGTAACAATATAAATTCCTGGTGTTAATCCTCCCTGAGCTGCTCCAGATTGACCATTACTCCAACTATAAGTAAAGGGGGAAATACCTGCTGTTGCTGTCGCCGTAGCTGATCCATCTCCTGCTCCATTGCAAGTCTCATTTGCACCAGTAGCTGCTACTTGGACCATTGGAGTATCGTTTATATTGACTATTGCTGTTGTTGTACAACTATTTCCATCAGTAATCAACACGGTATAAGCACCTGGAGCTAGATTAGTCGCAGTCATGTTTGCCTGCCCATTATTCCATAGATATTGGTAAGGTGCCGTTCCTCCAGCAGGAGTTGCAGTTGCGGTACCATTGTTCATACCACAAGCGGCGTCAACTCCAGCTATCATTGCTGTTACATTCGATATACTTGGTACAGTAACTGTCTCATTGAACAAGCAGCCCATGGCATCTGTGATTGCTACTGTGTAATTGCCCCCAGCAAGATTTAATGCTGTTTGAGCGGTTTGGCCATCATTCCAAAGATAAGTATATGGCATCATTCCTCCAGTTGGATTTACAGTTGCTGTTCCATCACTAGCTCCACAATTTTCCGTAGTAGAAGAGGAGGTTGCTGATAAACCAGAAGCACTTGTAATGTTTACAGAAGAAGAAAAACTACAGCCATTTGCATCGGTTATTACTACACTATAGGATCCAGCGGCAAGATTCATTGCTGTTGCAGTCATTTGTCCATCGTTCCACATATAAGTATAAGGTGCAGTTCCAGAGATTATGGTAGCCGTTGCTGAACCGTCATTTCCTGAACAGCTAGCTGCAACTGAAGAAATTGTGGCGGTAGTTGCAGGACCTCCAGCTACTGCAACAGATACTGTTGTCGAGCAACTATTGGCATCTAAAATCGTAGCGAAATAAGTACCACCTGGTAAACCGGCAATCATTGCCCCGGATTGCCCATTATCCCATGAAACCTGATAAGGAGCAGTTCCTCCAACACTAGCGACAGAAGCCGATCCGTTGTTTAGACCACATGATTCTGGAGTGGAAGAACCGGTGCTTGATAAAGCTGCTGGTTCGCTGACTATTACAGATTCAACTGCAACACAGGAATTAGCGTCGGTAACTGAAACATTGTATGTTCCTGCACCTAGGCCATTCAATGAAGGAACGGCCTGACTGGTTGACCAAAGATAAGTAAATGGTCCCGTTCCTGTTGCTGTTACTGAAGCAGTTCCAGTCATATCCCCATTACAAAGAATACTAGAACCAATGGTTGTTGCTGTTACTGCTGGATCAATTGTAACAATTGATGCCTGGGTTTGTGTATCATTTCCAGCAACATTGGAAGATATTAGTGTTGCTCCAAAAGTACCCGATCCATTGAAGGTGACTACCGGGTTTTGCATCGTACTTGTGGCAGGAGTTCCTCCTGCAAATGTCCAACTCCAAGAAGTAGGCATGTTGGTCGAATTGTCTGTAAACTGCACGGTTGCAGTTTCGCATCCTGTATTGGAGATGGTTGTAGTGAAGGCAGCTACTGGAGGTGTTCCAGCAGGCATTCCACTAATATTAATATTATCTACGAATAGGTTGTTTTCATAATCAGAAGTCCCACGAAAAACAACTTCCAGGTTAGAATTCCCATCAAAAGCACTTAAATCGACGAACTCATTCCTCCATTCGTTTGCAGTAGGAAAAAATTCTGAGGTGTGGTTGGGGGCAGTAACTAATGTTGCTTCAAATTTTTTGTATACAGAAGTAAAGGTTGTCCCACAGTCGTCAGAAACTAATATTTCCAGGGTGTCTGAAAAACCTCCACCAATATCGGAATACAAGGCATAAGCCAGATCAAACGTTAATGAAGTATTTACAATATTAGAGATATCTACTCCAGGAAGATTCAGATCATCGGATTCATTGGTTTGATAATTCCAATAGTTCATATACATACTGGCGGTACTATTGAAACCTGCAGAAGTTGTTCTGGCCCAGGTTATATCATTATCAGGATTGATGACTGTCCATCCTGCTGGGGGGAATCCAACAGTTTGAAATCCTTCTACTACAGGATTGGCTATTCCAACAAGAGAATTATCGACAGTTATATAGGTGGTTTTTATTTCTGTGTCGCTTCCTGCACTGTTGGTTACTACTAGTGTAACATCATACATTCCATTTGCATTGTAAGTGACTTGTGGATTCTGAGCAGTAGAAGTGGCTGGTACTCCACCAGGAAATGACCAACTCCAAGAAGAAACAGCAGGAAATCCACCACTTTGGTCAGTAAACTGAACAGTAAGTGGCGCAACGCAACTAAAAGTAACATCGGCGATAAAACCAGAAATTGGAGGAGCCGGCATTGTATTACAAACAGTTGAGGTAGCCAACTCCATTCTTCGTGGACTGACGGTCATGACGGTTTGCATTCTTGCTTTTTGGTCATTTGTAAAAATATTCATGCAGGCATCATCGGAGTAGTCCATATAGTTTTCTACCATGTCTGGAATTCCGTCACATGTCGTAGAAGAAGGGCAGCCAAAATGGGAACCAGAAGCTTCTGGAGTATCTGCACAAAAATCATTACCACAATTCGAATCGCCCCAAATATGCAGAAGACCTAACCAATGTCCTATCTCATGTGTAAGCGTTCGCCCTTTGTCATATGGTGCTCCTCCAGGAAAAGGATTAGTTGAACTACCTACCGCAGTATAAAGAACAACTACTCAATCGGTGTCGGCATTTCCTCCGTTTGGTCCTAAACCACCTAGTCCAGAATTGTCAGGGAATTGAGCATAACCTAAAAGACCTCCTCCAAGGTTACAAACCCAAACATTAAAGTATTGAGCAGGATCCCAACCGGTGGCGGCTTTTACTGTATTTTCTAATTGATTGAAACCGTATGGCAAGCTTGGTAAGCCAGCAGCAGAAGCATTAATTCTATTGATCCCAGGCTCTGCTAATGGTGTTCCGTTTTCGTCAACGGCTGCTAGGCAAAACTGAATTTCTGTATCGGCCCCAGCAGGGTGGTTGTTGTCGCCTGAAGTCCCAGCAATCTTTCGGAAATCATTGTTTAATTGCTGAAGTTGCGCATTAATATAAAAAGCACTGATGTTGTCTCCTTGACCAATTCCTCCTCCAGAATGAATGACGTGAAACACGATTGGTATGGTAAATACTACGCTTCCTTTATTTTGTGTTTTCTGCTTGGCAATTTGTTTTGCCATCCAGCTTTCGAATTGAGGATCACCTGGATAATTGCCGGGGTGGTTTTGTTTAAACTGCTTTGCGTGGTTCATCGTTCCACATCTCTGCTCGGGTAAAAGGTTTTGCGCCGAAACATTTGTAAAGCACATTAGCAATAATGGGAATAAAAGAAAAGTTAGATTTTTCATTGGATTGGTGAAATTTTATTTGGTCATTTTAATGCAGCGCAATATTAAGGAATAAAAAAAAGAATTCAAATATTATTCAATCTAGTGACACTATTTAGACAAACTTCCCTGACATTTTATGTAAATGGTCCCGTTAAATACAATACAATTGCCAGTTTATCCCTTTTGTGTTTGAGGAAAGTCATGGTAATACAATTACTTGTTTTCAAAATTCGAAGAAAAAAGCTCACTCAATATAGTCAAAAAATAAAAATGTGAATTTTTAGGCTATTTATTTATGTAAAATTGGCCTTTTCATACACTACTATATATGGAAGTCATAAAAACACATAAATGTAGAACATGAATAACGACGTATTGTATCAAATTGGGCTGACCCTAATTCCAAAAATTGGAAACATTCTTGCGAAATCATTGATTAGTTATACTGGTAGTGCAGAGGAAGTATTCAGAGCCCCAAAAAAAGAATTGCTAAAAGTACCAGGGATTGGGAGAGCAATGGCCAATAATATCATCCACCAAAAGGTGTTGAATCTTGCGGAAAGAGAAATAAAATTCCTAGAAAAGTACGATATACAACCCTTATGTTATTTGGATAAAGACTACCCACAACGATTAAAACACTACGAAGAAAGCCCGGTAATGCTCTATTACAAAGGCACCGCTTCGCTTAATCAGTCCCGACACGTCTCTATTGTAGGCACCAGAACGCCCACTCCAATAGGAATAGCCAACTGTGAGCAGTTGATCCATGACCTTACCCCTTATCAACCGTTGGTGATCAGTGGTTTGGCTTTTGGGATTGATATTACAGCGCATAGAAAATGCCTGGCTGGCAATCTACAAACTGTTGGTGTGATGGGCCACGGGATGCACCGAATATACCCCGCCCAACATCGGCTGACAGCGATGAAGATGCTAGAACAAGGAGGAATTCTTACCGAGTTCACCTACACCACAGAACCTAATCGCGAACACTTCCCTATGCGCAATCGGATAATTGCAGGCATGTGTGATGCGCTCGTGGTCGTCGAAACAATGAAAAAAGGGGGGTCAATCATCAGTGCTAAATTCGGCAATTCCTACAATAAAGATGTATTCGCCTTTCCCGGAAGGATAATCGACAGTCATTCCAAAGGCTGTAATCACTTGATTAAAACACACCAGGCGGCTCTTATCGAATCTGCTGCGGACATTGTCTATTTACAGAATTGGGATCTCAGCAAAGAAAAAAAGGCAGGTTTCCAAAAACAATTGTTTGTAGAACTGACAGAAAATGAAAAATTGATTGTCAATGCCTTGAAACTGGAAGATCAACGATCCATTGATGTGCTTGGCTTTGAAACCAAACTAGCGCCGGGGTTGCTCTCGTCTGTATTGCTTAGTCTTGAATTTAAAGGTGTGGTGAAATCTTTACCTGGTAAACAATTTATGATGATTTAGTAATTGAGCAGTTGCATAACTTAGCAATAGTTGCAAATTCTTTCTATTAAAAACATCTAAATCCGAGGATTATTAAATTTGCTTTTTACATTTGTGTAAACATCAAACAAACTATGAAACATTTATTCCTGCTATCACTATTGTCCTTGTTGGTTTTTGGCTGCACGCCAACGGCTCAAACCACCTTGTCTACTCCTGCGCCAACGACACCGCCTCCACCACCAGCTCCTACTGCTCCAACGTATACTCCATTTGAGCAGATGATTAATAAAAAACCGAAGAACATCATATTGATGGTAGGCGATGGAATGGGACTTGGCCAAATATCTGCCGGAATGTATATGAACGGGAATAAATTGTCTTTGGAGGAATTTCATTATATCGGGTTGCACAAATGTTATGCAGCAGATGATTTAATAACTGATTCTGCAGCAGCTGCGACTTCTTTTGCTTGTGGGATAAAAACGTACAATGGAGCAATTGGCGTAGACGTAAACAAAAAACCTGTCAAAACCATACTGGAATATGCAGAGGAGAAAGGTCTTGCAACTGGTTTGGTAACCACGTCTACCATTGTCCATGCGACACCAGCTTCTTTTATTGCCCACCAGGAACAACGTAAAATGTATGAGGAGATAGCTGCGGACTTCATGAATACAGAAGTCGATTTGTTTATTGGTGGAGGAAAAAATTATTTCGATAAACGAACAGACAATCAAAATCTATTGGACCAACTAAGAGATAAAGGTTATCAAGTAAACACCTTTCTAGAGACTGAATTGGCAGACTTAAGTCCTGGTGAAAAAAACCTGGCTTATCTAACTTCCAATACAGATCCACTTCCAGTAGCCAGAGGTCGAAACTACCTGCCACTTGCTTCAGAAATTGCTTGTGAGTTTATGGACGGACGCAGTGATAAGGGGTTTTTCCTTATGATTGAAGGCGCACAAATCGATTGGGGTGGTCATGCAAATGATACCGACTACATCGTTACCGAAATGGCCGACTTCGATAAAGCCATCAACAAAGTATTAGAATACGCAAAAATGGATGGAGAGACCTTAGTTATTGTAACAGCCGATCACGAAACTGGTGGTTTCGCCATTCAAAAAGGATCTGAAATGGGTAAAATGGAAGGTGCATTCACTAGCGATTATCACACAGGAACAATGATCCCCGTTTTTGCCTATGGCCCCGGCTCAAAAGCCTTTAAGGGCATTTATGAGAATACTGCCATTTTTGATAAGATGATGGAAGCGTTTGGGTTTTAAGAAGATGCGAGATAGCAGGCTCTCTTACTTCTCGCCTCTTAAAAATGTCTTTTCTCCGAACATTCTTTTTAAGTAGTCATTTAGAAAGATACCTTCGGGGTCTAGTTGTTTTCTTACTTTATGAAAGGCTTCCCATTTGGGATATCTTGTTTCCAGAGATTCAGCGGTTTGGTAGTGCATTTTTCCCCAGTGTGGCCGACCGCCATAAGCCATGAAGATTTCTTCCATTTCTCTGAAATATCGCTTGTATTCCATTCCTTTGTACATGTGGACAGCGATGTAAGCTGAATCTCTGTCGTACGCTGGACTTAACCAGATATCATCTCCTTTTACAAAGCGATTTTCTATTGGAAAATGGACCTGATATTTTCGTTGCTCAATTCGTTTTTTGATGTCTTTAATGACCATTTTATAGTCGTCTGCAGGCACGTTATACTCCATCTCATTAAACCGGACATTTCTAACGGTAGCGAAAATTTTGTGGCTGTTATTGACTTTAGTCGTGGTGACGGCGCCTGCTGCTACTAGTTTGCTTACTTTGTGGCTTTGGGTGGGGAATAGTTTGCTGAATTCACACATCACCCAAAACACTCCATTTTCCATGACTACATCGTTGAAGTATCGTTTGAATCCATCTTTTGCAGGTGGTTTCTTGGTAAGGTTCGTTATTCGGAGTTGGGTGGTTTCGGAATAGGGGAAGTTGTAAAATTCGAAGTTTCTGTTTTCCTGGTTGTAGTGGTCTAGTTTTTCAATGGTTTCGTTGAAGGTAGATTTTACTAGTTTGATTTCCAGATTGTATGCGGGCAGGCATTTTAGTTTTATTTTGATAATGACACCTAGCACTCCAAGAGAAATTTGCGCCGCTTTGAACAATGCAGGGTTTTCGGTATCTGAAATATTTAGCACTTCCCCTGTTCCAGTGACTAAAGTAAGTCCGATAACCTGAGTCGCTATATTTCCAAATGCAACGCCTGTGCCATGTGTTCCGGTAGCAGTGGCTCCGGCGATTGACTGTACATCGATGTCTCCTAGATTTTCTTGAGCTAAACCATGCTCAAACAACAATGCACCTAATTCTTTGATTTCTGTTCCTGCCCAGACGGTGGCTTCTCCCTTTTCTTTATCAACATCGATCAGGCCTTTCAATTTATCAAGGCTAATTAAAATATCATTGGTATAAACAAGGTGAGAAAAAGAGTGCCCGGTGCCGACGATTCGAATTCTGGTTTTAGCTTCGGCTGCTTGTTGAACAATTTTCACGACTTCCTCTTCAGACGTTGGAAAGTGAATTTCGGAAGGTTCGCAAACCACCATGCCTGACCAATTGCTCCATTGTTTTTTTGCCATTGCTTAGTTTTTATTGCTGAGTGCATGGATGCATGCCTCTCGAAGTCTCCAAACCTTTTCTACATCAAATTCACTATCAAGATTATTATTTTTTATCCAATTTCCTAGAAATTTTTTATGATAATCCACCTTAAAGCAATCGATTTGCTCGGGTGAAATCCGTATCTCCTCCATAAGGTAAGGGAATGGAGAAGTTTTAGACGTACCAGGAAAAGTGAAATCATACCGATTTCCGCGATACAATAAATAATTGTGCGCTTCAGGGATATAGTCCAATCCGGTTCCTTCCAATACCGCTCCTACCCCTTTTGTGTTTTCTTCTTTCATTTGATAGGTACCCAGGATCAAATGGATGGAGTTGACTTCATGTTCATCCAACAACACTTTTATCAAAGCGTGCTTTGAACTGCACGTCCCTTTGTTTTCTGTGAGGACAGTAAGAAGATCGGTTTTACTGGAGTTCCTGCCGTAAGGAATATTTTTTACATAGTTAATAACCCCATAAAAACGTTGAATCTTCAATTTGCTAAATGCTCTAGAAATTGGTCCGTTCGTTTTTATAGCAAAATCAGGTAGGTCTCCAAAACTTGTTAAATCTTGCTTCATTATACTATTCGTTCAGGCAGTGAGTTATGCAATATATGAATATTTAACAAAATTTGTTGGATTCTGTTCTGTCCTGCTGCTTTTGAGACTTGAATTGTTCCGCAGAATGCTTACAAAAAGGATTGTCCTTCCCCTCGGTAGGTGGGCACTTTTTCCACGATTCGTCCTTTAGAAATCAGTGTTAACTCGTTAAACCGTTCGCACAATTCCCCGGCTTTGCTGTGGCGCATAAATATTGGATCGCCTATAGAAAGTGCCTCCTTTCCATTATAGAGAATCGGGGTCTGCACCTCTCCGGCCATTTCATTTTTTGTCAATTTGCATCCGGGTGGTAAATAAGGGAGCGGGACTTTATCGGTTCCTGCTGCACCAGAGGCAACATATCCACCGCCTAGACAAGTGTAAATTTGTTTTGCTGGTTGACGGACGATTTCTATAGCGAAAATAGCTGCGGGTAAATGTCTGAATTTTTGATAGTGGTCAAATAAGGTCGAGGTATAAAAACCGGAACCAACAGTCACCTCCGTCACTCCTTCTTCCAGGATGGTAGACTCCAGACTCCCTGTCCCACCACCGTTAACCAACTCCAGAGCAAATCCTTGATCTTTGATCATTTCGACCACTTCTTCTCTGCGTTTTGTGATTTCTTTTAAGGAGCGTTTTTTCAATTGACGAACTGCCGTATTTTTTAGACCTTGCCCTTTTACATTGTCCCCTACCCCTGCGATCTGCGCTTCATATCCCATGACCGAAACTAGTGCAACAAAGGGATTTTTTTTAACTGCTTCGAGGTAAGTTGTTGCTCTTTTTTTATCATTGACGGAAGACCGATGTACGCCAAAATGGAGTCCTGGAAATTTGCTTGACATATCGAGATCCAAGCAAATTGGTAGGATGGTTTTTTCTTGTTCTCCAATTTGATTTATCCTGATCAGGTGCTCCTCTTTATCTGTCATCAGGTAAATTTTCTTCCCTTTTTTGACTTCTCTTGCCACATCTCTGATATGCTCCCGATGTACCGTTGGATACGCTATCAACAAGTCGTCATACCCCAACTTACTCAGCCATACCGCTTCAGGTGCAGTGAAACACATTAGCCCTTGTATTTGATCATTGACTGCTAGCAGATAATCGATGATCGCCCTGCACCGAATTGATTTAGTGGCTAATCGAATCTTCTTGTTTCCTGCTCTGTTTAATATTTGGTTGGTATTCTCCGTAAGGATATCCTTATCGATAAATGCAAAAGGCATTTCTTTACCCTGGAATATTTTTTTGTAGTACTTGTACGTCATGAAGTGTGGCTTATCAACTTGACGAATTTACAAAAATTCATTTTGAATAAGTAGTTTATTATATTTAAGTGCCTATCTCCTTATCATAGGACAACCGTGGAGTAGGTTCATTTTTTCCAGTCGCTAAAAAAACGTAACCTTAAATGACAAGCAACCATATGAATATTTTAATGCCCGAAGTTAGAACATATAAGAACCAGTTAAACAACTACTGGAGTTGATTTATCTTTAAATCCGTACCAGATTTTTTCTTCCTCTACAAACCGAGGCCCCTTCATTTGATCTTCTGATTCTTGTCTTTTGCGATCCTTTGATGGACCGATGAGTTCCTTGGCTAATGCGCTGAATTTTGTTTGGTAGGCAGCGAGTGTCCACTTTCCAAATACGGTATGCCCGCCCTCGTAGGCCTGACATTGGTACTCTTCATACGTGGTGATGTAGCCAGAGTAACCATTAGCATATGGACTTAGCATAACTTCTGTAACTCCTCGTTCCTTCAAAACATCTGCGATGGTCTTTCTTAGTCGTTGGCCAGCAATGGTGGTTATTTCAGCTGGTATTCCAACAATAGCCAATTGTCCGATGACCACAATTTGAATCTGCAAAACTTCAGGTTCCCAGGGAGTCTGTCGAGTGATTCCTTCTCTATCGAGGTGTTTGAAATATTTGATGACGGGGTCTGCAAATGCAGGCACGATCAAGTTTCGTACTCGTTTGGTGCCCATGACTCTGCCCTCTCCCATCTCCAGAACTACTGTTTTGGGGTGTTGCGCTTTGTACATGTGCATCATGGCAACCCGTTCTTTGTAGGGCATGAAGTTGCTGAAAATGTATTTTCTATACGCTTTGACAAACATGTCTCCAAATCGGACTACATTTCCAATTGCTTTTGGAAGACCGGGGCCTTCTTTTGTTCCTTGTAAAAAGGCAATTCCTATGCAAGGTTGAGTGGTTCTTTGATTGCTTGCTCCTCCGGTAAAATCCTCGTCTACTTTTACATTGCTAAAGTCTACGTACATGGAAACAAAATCGATATCTCCTACAATTTCTTCCCCTTGTTCTGGTGTCTTTTCGTAGATATCCTTGGCTTTTTCGTATTGGAGCTTTCCGTGAAACTGGGCACTTTCGAAGTCGTCTTCATATTTGCCTCTTGTCCATTTTTTCTTTTTGTCCCAGATAAAATTTGGGGTCACGTCTCCTGCAACATCCTGCGCAAAAACGGTAATAGGTGGCGGATCATCTGAGTTTTTCTCCGCTAAGTCGTCTTCAAAGTATTGAGCAGCAAAACCTTTATTATCAAAATTAATCTTGGTATTATCATTGGAAACACTCGTGGTGTGGACGCCAAACCAATTTAGCGTACCTATCGTTTTTCCGTGGTTATTGTCAAATCGTAGCAGCTTCATCTCTCGATCTACGGCCAAATGTGTTTCGTCCTTTCCAAGTTTTCTGGTGACTTCCGGGTTTTTGTTGTAGGGTTTAATGGATCTATTGAAGGCGATGGGCACTTCTTTACCAAAGGTGCCTTTATTTAGATGGATTTTTGAAGATTGGCAGTTTTGTTCTGCTTGGATGACGGCTTCTACAATTCCTTTTACATAGGTGTCGAATACTTCTTTGTGATGACCTGTTACGGTCATGTTGTAGAAAAAATAATGGCTGTAGCCTCCTGGTGCACTATGTGTGTGCTGAGCAGTGAGGATAAATCCTGCATCTTCGTAGGAATAGCCTGCTGCCGCTAGTTTTTGAAGGGCGGCGTGCTTCATGATGATCGTAGGAAAACAGATTTCTGCGTTTACAAAAACGACAGTTTTCTCGGAGTTTCGGATGACAAAAGCCCGCGCATGTAGGCGAGTGCCAATGGTTTTTCCGATGTTCCAATGAACACCATACCCCATTAGACCAACATTCTCTTTTAGGATGGTAATATCCGCTTTACCTGCACCAATTTGATACATTTATTGATTTTTGAAAAAGTTATAAGGAAGAAGGTGGTGTAACAAGTGTTGGATAAAGATATAGGAATATAATGCAAGTAGCAATAGGCAAAAGCTACCTTAACTTTCTCTTATGATGAATTGGGAGGTTGGTTTTGGTCAGTTATGCAATGTCCATCCCAGGATGACAATTTGAAGACTATTTTACCTTATTAGGAATGATTCTGTAGGTTGCTCCGATATTAAGAATTCCCAAGGTGCCGTAGCCTATTTCCCCATAGATGCCCCATTTTTCGCTGATGTGGTATTTGACTCCTGCACTTACCTGATAGACAAAGTTCAATGGGACGCCTGCTGCGGTTCCGTTGTCGCTAAAAACATCGCTTCCTAGAATACCGTTCAGAAATCCTTCTGAATCCTGATCTTCTGTATTGCCAACCTCCTTGCTGCTAACGAAAGAATAGCCAACAATTGTGCTGATGTAGGAGTCTATCACTCGTGAAATGGCTTCATCATGTTCTTGGGATACGCGGATATTTGTGTTTAACAATCTCCAGATGGGGACGTGGTAGACTAATCTGCCTGCTACAGATACGGAGTGGGTTTTCTTGTAGACATTCCCGCTCACGTCACTTCCCATAGACGTTGGATTGCAAAAATCGCCACCTAATATTTGACATAGTGCCTGATTTACAACTCCACCATCTTGTCCGAGGCTTTGGATTTTTAAAGTTGGTGATTTCGAATAAAAATAGCCCAGATGCATACCGATACCAAGGTCCTTAAACAAACCATACTCATACTTGATCGTAAAATCAGGCGTAGAGAATCCTTTTTTTTCTTCACTAACGAGAAATTGATTGATAACCGAAGTGACTTGCGATTGAGTTTGGTAATAGAATCCCTGCAAATTAGGGTAACCTATTCCATATTGAAAATTGTGGGCACCTTTTACATTCTGAGAATATCCCTTACTAACTGCACTATTTGCCTCCTCATCGACAGTACCCTGCGAAAAAGCATTAAATGAAATTAAGAACAAGAAAATTAATACAGATAGATTCTTCATAGTAGTTTCTGGTTGATTCGGTCATGAACAAACAAAATTTATTCACGAAACCTAAATTTGTGACACGGCAAAAGTCCAGCACATAACGTGCCATAGTGAAAAACGGTATACGAGTTAAGCGTGTTAATGTTTCTCCATGGTGGGTTATTGGTGTATTATGTTAATATATGAATCGTGGGTAGCCTATGAATTTTCTGACATCCATATGTTAAATGGAAGTCATTCTTCCTTCTAATAGCCTTTAGTAACATATTCAGCGATTGCTCGTAACAATCTATACACTAGTCTGACTTCACAGGCGATAGGTATAATGAAGTGGATTTATTATTGAATTTTAATTAAATTTGTATTGCTTTCCATCTTAGGGAGCTATTTAATCACTTTTTAAACAAATCAAAATGGGCTTATTCGATAAATTTCTAAAGGTATTTAAAAAGACTGCCGATGTAGTCGAGGACAAACTCGAAGATGCTGGTGAAGTGCTTTCTGAAAAAATGAAAGACATGGAGCCAATGCTGAAAGACGCTCAAAAAAGAGCATCTAAGACCGCTGATGAACTAACTTCAAAAGTTTCTGAAAAGTTTGATGAGTTTTCAAAAGCCGCAGAAAAAGATGCCGCAGAAACAGAAGCCAAAGGAGACAACCTAGAAGAACTAATGGAAAACAACCACCTGGATGCCCTTTCCAATATGAAATATAATATCCCTGGTCGGGAAGACGAAGCAGTCGCGGACAAGGAAGAAGTGGAACCAGGCACCATTAAAATAGTGGAAGAAGAAGAGTCCACACTTGAACTAACACCAATTGAAGATCTGACAGTTACTCCAGTCGAAGACGCAACAACTGCCATCACTGACAAAGCTGAAGATTTGAAAGAAGCAGTCTCTGACAAAGTCGACGCTGCAACAGAAACACTTAATTTGCCTTCAGGAGACGACATTACTTCTTCTATCTCCGACAAAGCAACTGATCTAAAAGAAGGCGTTGCAGGAAAAGTAGCGGGAGCAGGTGCTTTATTAGCTGGTGCAAAAGAATCCATTTCAGAAACCACAGAAAGTGCCACGGATAAAATGGCCAATGTAACAGATGGCCTTAAAGAAAAAGCAGCCGATGTCACCGATAAGGTAACCCAAGAATTTAATGCGGCTAAAGAGTCTGCTGAGAAGGCAGCAACTGATGCAGTAGACCAAATGAAAGAAACAACAGACGCTTTGTTAGGCAAAACATCTGAAGCAGTAGATCCTGTAAGTGAAGTGCTCGGAGAAGAAACCAGTCTTGCAGAAACAACAGATATAAAAGTAGAGGAAGATACACTTGACTTACCGCTGCTAGACAACGCCAAGGAGGTCGCAGGAGATTTAAAAGATTCTGCCGCAGACAAATTGTCTGGTGCGAAGGATGCACTTGCTGGTTTGGGCGTAGGAGGAGCAGCCAGCAAACTGGGTGATATGAAGGAAGGCATGAAAGAAAAAGCAGACGCACTTCTTGAAAAATCAGGCGACACCCTCGATTCGACTATCGAAAAAGCAAAAGAAATGAGCGATGCCCTAGAAGAAAAGGCAAATGCCATTAAGGACAGAGCACTGGATACCGCTTCGAAAATCACCGAAGATACACCAGTTGTTGAATCTGATGAGCTCATCGTAGAGCCTCCTGAGCACAAGGCTACAGAAGCAAAGGAAAAAGGAGGAGAGGAGGACCCGTCTTTTTCTGATTTAGTTGATGATGCAAAGGATGCCTTGTTTGGATTCAAAAAATCAATTGACAAGAAGATCGATTAGTCTCTTACTAGAGATTTCAATAGCATACATTAAAAAAGCTGCTAGCAAAATATTTGCTAGCAGCTTTTTTAATGTATTGTTAAATGCCAACCACTGAATCTATAATTCTAAAACTTTGTGTTTTTGGAATAACAAAAATTTGAGGCAAATTACTAAGAATCATTTTATTATATTAGAGTAAAGTAATTTCTAACTACCTCAACTCCTCGATATGAAAATCCAATCGATAGCCATCATTGTGCTTACTTTATCAATTAATACAGTTGTTTGGGGACAGAATCCAGGTGCTACCTTTTGTGGTCCATACACAACATCCGCTCCTATTACATTAAATGGAGCAAGCAATATGACCATTAGTGACCTGGCTATTTCAAACCCCAACGGACATGCTATTCAGCTCTCAAATTGTAGTAATCTAACGATAGAACGCTGCTTTCTGCATAATTCAACTGGCAATGGCATCGATTTATACAATTGTACTAACATAACGATTATCAACAATCGATTTGATTCCATATCCACAGGCGTCTATGCTTTAGAAAGTCAGCAAATCAAAGTCACCTACAATGATTCTAAAAATGTCCTTGGCCCTTTTCCACGCGGACAAATGGTACAATTTAACAAAGTGCATGGCGGCGGTAATCAAATCAATTTTAATGTTTCTGAAAATATCATTGGCGAAAGTTATCCAGAGGACGCGATAAACGTGTACGAAAGTATCGGTCTGGCAACTGATCCGATTCAAATATATGGCAACTGGATTCGTGGAGGTGGTCCTAGTGCCGCTGGAGGCGGAATTATGACGGGAGACAATGGGAGCTCCTACATTATTGCAAAGGACAATATTCTTGTCGATCCCGGCCAATATGGAATCGCAATTGCAGGTGGCCATCACAATCAACTAATAGATAACAAAGTCTTCGGAAAGGAACAATCATTCACTAATGTAGGCCTTTATGTCTGGCTTTGGAATGGAAATCCACCGGGTACGGTTTGTTACGACCATACCGTTTCGGGTAATGAAGTGTATTGGACAAATAAAGATGGCGTCTTAAATCATAGATGGGATGGAGGTAACTGTGGCTCGATTACGGGTTGGAGTAATAACACTTGGGGCGCTACTATAGACGAGACTATTTTACCTGCTCAAATTTTGCTGGATTGTAATGTTCCTGATCCACCAGATCCGCCTGACCCACCAACAGATGGCCCGGGTGCTTCCTATTGCGGTCCATACACAACGTCGGCGCCTATTTCATTAAATGGAGCAAGCAATATGACGATCAGTGACCTGGATATCTCCAACCCCAACGGACATGCTATTCAGCTCTCAAATTGTAATAACCTAATTATCGAACGCTGTTTTCTGCATAACTCAACAGGTAATGGGATCGATTTATACAATTGTACTAACATAACGATTATCAACAATCGATTTGATTCCATATCCACAGGCGTCTATGCTCTGGAAAGTCAGCAAATAAAAGTCACCTACAACGATTCCAAAAATGTCCTTGGTCCTTTTCCACGTGGACAAATGGTACAATTTAACAAAGTGCATGGCGGCGGTAATCAAATCAATTTTAATGTTTCTGAAAATATCCTTGGCGAAAGTTATCCAGAAGACGCGATAAATGTATATGAATCTATTGGTCTGGCAAACGATCCGATTCAAATATATGGCAATTGGATTCGAGGGGGCGGTCCTAGTATGTCTGGAGGCGGAATTATGACTGGAGACAATGGAAGTTCCTACATTATTGCAAAGGACAATATTCTTGTTGACCCTGGCCAATATGGAATCGCAATTGCAGGCGGCCATCACAATCAACTAATAGACAACAAAGTCTTCGGAAAGGAACAATCATTCACTAATGTAGGCCTTTATGTCTGGCTTTGGAATGGAAATCCACCGGGTACGGTTTGTTACGACCATACCGTTTCTGGTAATGAAGTGTATTGGACAAACAAAGATGGCGTTTTAAATCATAGATGGGATGGAGGCAACTGTGGCTCGATTACGGGTTGGAACAATAACACTTGGGGTGCGGCAATAGACGAGACTATTTTGCCTGCTCAAATACTAGTGGATTGCAACGCTGCCGGCCCTGAGTACGCGCAACTCGATATTTGCCTTTGGCTGGAAGGAGCCTACAATGCTGCGACAAACCTCATGGCAGCCTCCCTTTTACAGAAAAATTTACTACCAGATTTACAACCTTATGGCACTGCTCCCTGGTCGTACAATGGTACAGAAGGCCAAGGTTGGGCTTCAGCCGATTATCCAGCTAATTCAATTGACTGGGTAAAGGTTAGTTTCCGAAATGGCACTCCTGCTTCTACGGAGGTCAAGGCAACTGCTGCAGTACTCACTGAAGATGGTTGTCTCTTTTTCCCGGACACCGATATTATTGAAACCACTGACCAAACACCGTATTATATTGTCGTTGAACACAGAAACCACATTGGAGCGATGAGTGCTACCCCGGTCCAAGTAACAGGCAACATGCTGACCTATGATTTTCGTAATGAAAATAGCTATTTCAATAGTACTGGTTCCGGGCAAAAGGAATTAGTTCCCGGGGTTTGGGGGTTATTTTCTGGAGATGGGGATCAATTGGCGGATCCGGTTGGGTATGACATAAATGGAAGTGACTATGTAACTTGGTTACCCCAAAATGGCATCTTTAATTCCTATGAACTGGGTGACTATAATTTAGATGGGGAAGTAACTGCGGCAGACAAGATATTATGGAACATCAACAATGGTATTTTTTCAAACCTGGACAAATAGAAATTGTTTTACTAGTATTGCAAGGATGATTGGGGGCTACCTTTGCCTCGCTAATACATGCCCGCGGTCGCTACGTTGCGTGGCTCGCTCTTCGCTCGGCCCTGCGTTCCGGTTCCCTTCACTGCGGTCTGCCTCCGTTGTCGGCACCACTCCACATCGCTAGCCTGGCGCCATCTATATAGAACAAACAACAAGAGGCAAGATAACACCAATACAGTTCCAGCTGATAATACAAAGCGTTGAGATTTCAATACCACCTATTAAAAAAGCTGCTAACAAATATTTTGCTAGCAGCTTTTTTTTGGACCTTCACATCCAAATGATGGAGCCGATGGAGGGATTCGAACCCCCGACCCGCTGATTACAAATCAGCTGCTCTGGCCAACTGAGCTACATCGGCGTTTGAACCATTAATTTCAAACGGCTGCAAATATAAAAAGAGTCGACAATTATTCTCAATAAATATCAACTCTTTTTTACAATTTTTTTTTGATCAATTATTTATCTGATTTTAGAGATGCACCCAAATAGGCTCTATTCATTCTTGCAATGTTTTCAATAGAGATTTCTTTTGGGCATTCTACTTCGCAGGCACCGGTGTTGGAGCACATTCCAAATCCTTCTTTATCCATTTGATCGACCATGCTTAATACCCGTTGTTCTTCCTCTACTTTACCTTGGGGTACTAAGGATAGGTGGGTGATTTTTGCGGAAGTAAACAACATCGCTGAGGCATTAGGGCAAGCTGCTACACAAGCACCGCAACCAATGCAAGCAGCACTCTGAAATGCCTTGTCCGACTGTCCTTTTTCTATAGGGATGGAGTTGGCATCTTGTGCTTGTCCGGTTTTTACTGAAATATACCCACCTGCTTGAATAATTCGATCGAATGCAGAGCGGTCGACAACCAAATCTTTTATTACAGGAAATGCCATTGAACGGAAGGGCTCGATAGCGATCGTCTCCCCATCTTTGAAGTGGCGCATGTGCAGTTGGCAAGTGGTTGTCCCTAACTGAGGTCCGTGCGGCCGACCATTGATGACCATACTACACGCTCCGCAGATTCCTTCTCTGCAGTCATGCTCAAAGGCAATGGGTTCTTTTTTCTCACTAATTAATGATTCGTTTAAGACATCGATCATTTCAAGAAAAGACATGTCCGGGTCTACTTCTACGTTGGGGTACGTTTCTAACCCGCCTTTTGCACTATTGTTCTTTTGTCTCCAGACTTTTAGAGTAAGTTTCATGACCTTTTAGTTTTTAATTAATGCAATGCTATTACAACGTTATTTATAGCTTCTTGTTTTCAGTTCGACATTTTCGAAGTTCAATTCTTCTTTGTGTAATGTCGGATCTCCTGCAGCGTTGAAATATTCCCAAGCAGAAACATACGTGTAATCTTTATCGTTTCTGGCAGCTTCTCCTTCTTCAGAAACATATTCTTCACGGAAGTGACCGCCGCAAGATTCATTTCTATCGTGTGCATCTACCATCATCAATTCTCCGAGTTCTATCAGATCAGCTACACGTGCAGCTTTCTCTAGCTCCGGATTATATTCTTCTTGCGTACCAGGAACAAAAACATTGCTCCAGAATTCTTTTTTAAGTGCTTGTATTTTTTTTCTGCCTGCTTCCAATCCTTCTGCATTTCTAGCCATCCCACAGTTATTCCACATTATTAGACCTAGCTCCCGGTGAAACGCTTCGACTGATTTTTCTCCTTTGATGTCTAGTAATTTTTGTAGGCGTTCGTGGCAGGTTTTTTCAGCTTCTTCAAACTCCTTAGTATCTGCACTGATTTTAGGCGTACGAATTTGTGTCGATAAAAACTGACCGATGGTGTACGGCAACACGAAATAGCCGTCCGCCAATCCTTGCATTAATGCAGAAGCTCCGAGTCGGTTGGCTCCGTGGTCAGAGAAGTTGGCCTCCCCAGCTACAAACAGTCCGCTGAGGTTACTTTCTAAGTTATAGTCCACCCACAATCCGCCCATAGTATAATGGACAGCGGGGTATATTTTCATTGGTGTTTTGTAAGGATTCTCTCCTGTAATTTTTTCATACATCTGGAATAGATTCCCATAACGTGCACGGATCACATCTTCTCCTAGCTCCTTGATTCGTTGGGAGAAATCGAGGAATACGGCCAATCCGGCTTTGTTTACTCCATGACCTTCATCGCAAGCAGTTTTAGCCGCACGAGAAGCAACGTCCCTAGGCACTAAGTTTCCAAATGCGGGATATCTTCTTTCGAGGTAATAATCTCGATCTTCTTCTGGAATATCCCCTCCTGTTTTACGGCCTTCTCTAATGGCCATGACGTCTTCTTTTTTCTTTGGCACCCATACCCGACCATCATTACGAAGTGATTCTGACATTAGCGTCAGCTTTGATTGGTAATGACCAGAAACAGGAATACAAGTTGGGTGGATTTGTGTATAACAAGGGTTTGCAAAATAAGCGCCTCGTCTATGTGCTTGCCAAGCAGCAGTCACATTAGATCCCATAGCATTCGTAGACAGGTAGAATACGTTTCCATAACCACCCGTTGCCAATACTACACAGTGCGCAGCATGCCGCTCTAATTTTCCTGTGAGCAGGTTTCTGGCGATGATGCCTCTTGCGACTCCGTCTACTACTACGAGATCTAACATCTCATGGCGGTTGTACATTTTGACGGATCCTTCTGCTATTTGTCTAGATAAGGCGCTATATGCTCCTAGTAATAATTGTTGGCCGGTTTGTCCACTTGCGTAGAATGTTCTTGATACTTGCACCCCACCGAAAGATCGATTGGCTAGTAGTCCGCCATATTCTCTGGCAAATGGGACTCCTTGTGCAACACATTGATCGATGATATCCACACTGACTTCTGCCAATCTATGGACGTTCGATTCTCTTGATCTATAGTCTCCTCCTTTTATGGTATCATAAAACAGTCGATAAACGCTGTCCCCATCATTTTGATAATTTTTGGCGGCGTTGATTCCTCCTTGAGCGGCAATACTGTGTGCTCTTCTAGGGCTATCGTGGAAGCAAAAAGCTTTTACATTGTAGCCCAATTCTCCAAGGGTAGCGGCAGCACTTGCTCCTGCGAGTCCAGTTCCGACAACGATGACATCTATTCGGCGTTTATTATTAGGAGCAACCAGATTCATGGTAGACCGATACTTGGTCCATTTCTCATCCAACGATCCTTTAGGTACTTTAGAATCCAATCCCATGATATATAATTTTAAGAATTTCTTACAATAGATTTTATAATATTAGCTGACTTGACGAAGGTACAAGACTATCGGTATCAAGGCAAACAGTGCAGGAATAACGACTGAAAACACTTTACCAAACATTGAAATGATAGGTGTGTATTTCTTGTGATTAATTCCTAATGTTTGAAACGCACTAGCGAACCCATGCCACAAGTGCAATGCAATCATTACCATAGAAACCACATAGAAAAGAACGATCAATGGGTTTTGGTACGCTTCTGCCACACCAGCATACAGCTGTTTTACTCCGTCAACTTCTGGTAAAGCCTCGAACAACGGGGTGTCACCAAATCGCATTCTCCCCCAAAAATGGGCCATGTGAACTGCAATGAAGATAAAAATCCAAGACCCTAAAATCGCCATATTTTTAGAGGTCCAACTGGCGTTGTCTTTTGCGTTGACAGCATATCGGTTTGCTCCTCGGGACTTTCTATTGGTAAGTGCCATTAAAATTCCCTTGATAGCATGAAACAATATAGTCGCGTACAATCCCCAGGAAATCGTTTTGATAAGTGGATTGTTCGTCATAAAATAGGCATAATTGTCAAATGCCACACCGCCATCATTTGCTAGCAATTGTAAGTTACCAATTAGGTGAACCAACAAAAAACTACACAAAAAGAGACCTGTCAAACTCATTAAGAGTTTTTGGCCTATAGATGAATTAAATAAGTTTAATAACCATTTCATATTTGTGAAATCAGTTTTATATTACAGATACACGAAAGTAAAATTAATTACGTAAGAAAACAATCAAAGATTTGATTTGAGTGGCCAATAGCGGACTTATCACCTTATTTAGAATTATTCTAGAGTATATTTTTGGTGTCCTCTGCCTCCTAAACTTTTGCATTTAGAGAAAGCTTGGGTACATTTGCAGTGTCAGGGCCAGTCTATCGCTCCTTGTTTTTTGCAAGGTGAGGAAAGTCCGAACAACACAGGGCACCACACCACCTAACGGGTGGGGTTTCAGTTTACTGGAATACAGAAAGTGTCGCAGAAAATAACCGTCTCAATAGCTATTGGGATAAGGGTGAAAACGTGCGGTAAGAGCGCACGCTACATGGTGGTAACATCGCGTAGGGATAAACCTTGTGGGTTGAAATGCTACGTACATCCCGATTCTGAAAAGAGAAGAGCGGCTCGTTCAACGTCCTTCGGGACATCGGGAGGGGTGAGCAGCTTGAGTTTGCTGGTGACGGCAAATCCAGATAAATGATAGACCGCCTTCGGGTGACAGAATTCGGCTTATCGGCCCTGACGTTTTTTTTATTTCGTAGAAGATTCCAGAACGAACTCGAAGAGTTTTGAATGTGGTCCGACTTTCGGCAATTCAAAAAGTGAGGGACACGCAACGGCTGGTAATCCAATACGATCGCCCCAAGCGATAAAACCTTTGCGTTAAAAAAACCTCAGCTCCTACTGCCCTATCTTCTAATATTCAAATGAAGCACCTCGGCCTAGATTGGGAATGAGTAATTCCTGCAGATCACTGTTTTGAACTTGTCCGTTTAGATTGAGATCTCCGGCTCGGTAGCCTGGGATTCCAAGATCAGGGAAAAGTTCATTAAAGTCTGAATTTTGGACTTGGCTGTTTGCATCAAAATCGCCGGCAATCATTCCAAAAATACCCGGTTCTATTTGATTTACACCACTAATACCTCCAAAATTTTGGCTGGCAGCGGTAGTAAAATCATAGTTATAATAATTATTATTGTCTCTCCCGATTTTCTGTGCGGTCATTACACCAATGTGATTTCGATGATAAACAGAAACAAATACCGAGTCAATTGGTGCAAAGTCTACCTCAAATTGAATTCCGTTTCCAATAATACTAGTTATCAACCCATCATTTCTTAACAAAGCTGCAGCGGTATCTATGACTGTGGCATTTCCTTGCTCAGAACGAATGGTCACCATTACCCAATCAACAATATTTACAGGTATGCTGGAGACGGCTTCTGCTCCGTTGTAATTCCATGGAGGCGTGTTGTATGGTTGAACTGTTGGGACATTGCCACCATCGTTTAGTGCGGTGCTCATTACTTCATTTGTGTCGTAAGAACCTTCCAAAAGAACCCGAAGTACAAAGGAGGGTCTGCTCGTCGTTTGCACATTCAAAAAGATCGAATTGGTGGAGCATTCTGGGTTTCCAATCATAACCGGCGCCTCGAGCGGGTCCGGGCTGGAAATTGGAGTTAAGTTTTGATTTCCCCGGGCAACTGGCATTTGCTTGCCTAAATCACATATTTCATATTGAAAGGAAGTAACTGTCCCCAGGAATCCAGCCGTAGGAGTGAATGTTAAATTTCCAGAAATGGAATCAATAACCGCAACACCTTGACTCGGAGGAGGGAAGGACAATAATTTGATAGAAGAAAGATCCAACCAACCTTCCGGGTCGCTATCATTCGATGCAAGGTCGATAGAAATTGGGGTATCTAGTTCTACTGTTGCCCCATCAAAACTAGTAACTGGTGGAATATTGAAACAAATATTGCCGCCACAGTTGGAGTAATTGCCATAACTTCCTTCTGAAGCCACATAAAGTGCTCCATTGCTAAATTTTTCGGTAATAACTGTTGGGGGAAAATCGTTAAAAGCTTTGGTATGAATTTTAAATTCAATGCATGCTTGTAAATCGACTACATCAAATGCCAAACGGCCTACTTTTACATAGGTGGTGTCACCGATGGGATATCCATTTCCTCCAGACAATTCAACATTGTAGGACACCAAAGTGTCCAGTGATCCGACTAAAGTGTGCTGAGAATAAAAGCTATTCGTCGTTGGATTGGAGGTAGTAACGAAACCACTTAGTACTAACTCCTGATCGATGGACGGATTTGCTAACGCTTCTCTGTTGAAGGAGATTCGATAGTTTTGATCTGCAATATTGAAGGTGGTGTTGGGGGATTCTGCTCGGACTTCGATATCCACAAACAGCTTACTCGAATCACAATTTAGTGATTGAATAGCCAGTCGGATGTCATGTTGACCACTTTGTGCTGATAATGACGAAAAGGTGCAAAAAAGGAACAAAAAAATAGACAAGTGGCTTACAATTGTTTTTGGGCAATGCATGCCAATGGCATACAGACGAAACAGTGTGTTCATTTGTGGAGGTTTGAGTTACAAGGAAATGTTCGTGGTCAACTCGAGGAAAGTAAACCACTTTTCTTTTTCGTCAGTAGATATTGCAAAAATAGGGAAATTCAATAATTATACCTCGAAAATCAGGAATAATTCCAAATATAAAACTGACAAAACAAACAACTTCACAAAGGAACAACTTAACCTACTACCAAGTAAGCACTAACACATTAAACAATTTTTAGTGGTCTTTTACAGAAAGGGTGATCCAGAATAGAAAAAAAGTCTATTTCTGAAGAATAGGAAAAATTTAGTGCGTTTTTTGCGCAACAAAAGACTGGACATAAAAATTTTAGGAACTGAAGGTCAACGCTCCAGCCGGTAGACAATTAAGAAATGGTATGCTTGGTTCGACTTTTGGTTCCTTTTTGTTCTAGTAGGAGAATAGAGCGCCTCTTCCTAGATTTGGTAAAAGGAATTCTTGCACATCACTGTTTTGAACTTGCCCGTTAAGATTTAAATCTCCAGGAAGATAACCTGGCAATCCGATATTAGGGCTTAGTGAGTTAAAATCAGAATTTTGGACCTGACCATTCCCATTATAATCTCCACCAATCATAGCAAAAGTACCAGGTTCTACTTCAATGACTCCAGTAAATCCACCAAAATATTTGGTTTCGGAATCAGTAAAGTCGTAAACATAACTGCCTGCATTTTTCACTACTCTGTTCGCAGACATGATACCTACGTGGTTTCTATGATAAACAGCAACATACAATGAATCATAAGCAGAAAGATCGTCTGAAAATACCAGATCATTGCCGTCTGTTCCTACGATGTTTCCATCATTATTCACAAGGCCAGCGACTCTGCTTACTACGGTAGAATTTAGTTCACCAGTACGAACTGTAACCAAGACCCAATCTGTCATATTAGCAGGTACAGTAGCGATTGTCTCCGTTCCTGTATAATTCCATGGAGCGGCATTATAGGGTTGTTGGAGTGGGATATTGCCTGAAGTATTTAAAACAACTGACATCATATCAGCACTTGTATAAGCGCCTTCCATTAGTACTTTGATTGCGAAACCTTCTACAAGAGCGGCCTCGACGTTTATATTTACAGATGCTGATTGGCAAATGGCAGCGGCTATTTGAACATACTCTACTGGAGGCACTGGTTCAGATGGCGGCACTGTGTTTAGGTTGCCGTGGGTTGAAGGCACGAAAGTTCCCTCGTCACAAATTTCATAAACAATGGTTGAAGTTCCCGAAAATCCGCTAGCAGGCACAAACTCTAATGTTCCGTCTCCCAATATTGTGGCTACCCCTTCTGAAGCTGGTGGAGCAGTAGTTATTGTGAGTGTAGATAAATCTAAATTGGTATTACTATCGGAGTCATTAGCTAAGATATCTACGATAACGGGTGTTTCTGAAGGAGTAGTTGCCACATCTTGAACGATCGATGGAGGATCGTTTGTTATAGCCTGTATAATACTTTGGCTGTAATTATTGTAGCTACCTTCTGAGGCTACATAAAGCGTATCATTGAATTTTTCTCCGATAAAAGAAGGAGGAAAATCATTAATGTCTTTAGTATTTATACTTAAACTAATATCAGCATTTGGATTCAAGATGTCCAGTGAAAACCTTCCAACTGGCACGTAGTCTATTGCATTTAGTGGGTAGCCATCTCCTCCTGCGAGTTCTACATTATAAGAAACAACATCCCCAACACTTCCTGTAAGGGTATGAGGCGGATCGTAGATACTACTGGATACAGGATTGGTCGTATTTACAAAACCACTTAAAGTTAATTCCATCACCTTAGAAGGATTTGCAAAAACTGTGGGATCGTAGGTAATCCTATAATTTTGATCGGAAATATTGAACTCCGTACCTGGGATTTCAGCTCTTACCTCAATATCCATCTCCACTTTATTATTCGTGAGATCAATAGAATGGAGGTTGAGTCTTATATCATATTGACCACCCTGAGCAAAAGTCTGGGTAGTGAATAAAATAAACGAAAAGAAGATTAAATTGGGCAGAAAAAATAATAATTTCATGTGTTTAAATATTTCAGTAGGAGTTCGAAGGTTTTTCAAGAAGTCTATAATTGTAAAAATAACATTTCTACATCGCCTGCTGGGGTAACACAACCACAAGAAGGCTAAATTTACAGAATTCTTTCCATTTTTTCATAAATTAGGCCTGACCTAAAAGTACTAATTATTGAGTTTGTTCATTAGTTAGACGCAACAATGTCCAAACAGGTTGTTTTGTGTCACACATTTAATAATTTCCTATTAAATTGCGAGTGTTTAAAATTAAAAAAAAAAATCGTTTTCTAAGCAAAATAGCATGACAAATTCCATTAAGTTTTCCTTGGCTCATCAATTTTACAAACAATGTTTGCAAAACGGGGATAATATGGCATTATTTATTAATAATCAACATTATTCATATAAAGAACTTCTTGGATTGGTATATCATATTTACTTATCAATACAACAAAAATACAACCAAAATCATTCCTCTTTTGTAGGCATCTACTTTGAAGACAATATAGAAAGTTACGCTGGTTTATTGGCCATCATTTTTTCTGGGGCAGCATATGTCCCTTTGAATCCAAAATTTCCGATCGACAGGAATAAATCTGCCCTAGATAAAGCGGAAGTTTCTCTCCTTTTGTATTCAGAAAACTTACCGAAGGAATTAGCCGCTGATCGCGCATGCATTCAAATTGAAAAAAAGATATATGACCAACCGTATATGCCATCGAAAATGGCTGAATTTATCGAGACAGACATAGCCTACCTTCTGTTTACTTCCGGGACTACAGGAGAACCCAAAGGGGTGGCTGTAAGCAAAAGTAATGTGGAAGCCCTCTTTAATTGTTTTAAAGATGACCCAACGTTGCAATTTGATGCATCTGATCGTTTTTTGCAGGTTTACGAGCTAAGTTTTGATGTTTCTGTTTTCTCTTTTTTCATGCCTTTGAGCTGGGGTGCAGGCTGTTATATACTACCACAAACAGGAATAAGATATCTTAATATCCTGAAAATGATGAAGGAGCACAAGATTACGGTTGTCAGTATGGCGTCCACCATGCTTTATTTTGTAGCGCGCTATCTCCAGGAAATTCAGTTGCCCCACCTCCGCCTTTCTCTATTGACAGCGGATGCGTTGAACCACCAGCTTGCTATAAAATGGAGTGCCACCGCGCCCAATTGTCGAATTGAGAACTGGTATGGCCCTACTGAAGGAACTATCTGGTGCACCCGGTATGTCTGGGAAGAAAAACAGGCCGCACTCGAAACGGTCAATGATCTGGTGGCCATTGGCAAACCCTTACCAGGAATAAAAGCAATCCTTGTGGATGAAGACTTAAGTCCAACCCCTGCAGGAGAAAAGGGAGAGCTATGTATTAGTGGTCAACAAGTGGTTACTGCTTATTTGAATGGAGAAAAACCGGAATCTTTTTTTGAAGCCGATTACCAAGGAAAACAACATCTTTTTTATAGAACTGGAGATCTGGTGAGCCTCAATAGCAAAGGCAATTTGCTTTTTCATGGACGAGCAGACAGTCAGGTAAAAATCAATGCCTACCGCATAGAACTTGGAGAAATTGAGGCTGCCCTTCGAAAAATAACCGACAAAATGACCGCCGTTGTTTGCATGCCTAATGCAAATGGAATAAAAGAATTGTATGCTTTTGTAGAGGGCAAATCTATTGATGAGGAATCGATTAAGAAAAATTTAGTGCTTGTTTTGCCTAAATATATGATTCCAAAACATATTTTTGCGATAACAAAAATTCCTACAAGTCTAAATGGTAAAATAGACCGGAATCAATTAAAACAAACTTTATAGAGTTACCTTTAGCTTCCTAATTTAATAGAAATCCTTAATGGAATCAAAGATCACCCAACAAGTTGAACGCGTTTTTCGTCGAATTTTTAAAGACGACAGCCTTCTCATTACAAGAGCCTCTAAAGCCTCAGATATAGATATGTGGGATTCTTTGACACATATGGAATTGATTGCTGAAATCGAAGCCGAGATGGGCTATGAGTTCACTTACGAGCAAGTATCTTCTTTCAGCAATGTAGGAGATATGATCGATGTTTTGGTCACACGTTCCAATTCCTGATGTATGGCATTTAACTCTCCTGAATACCTTATATTTCTTATTGTCTCGGTCATTTTGTTTTATCTAATGCCCCGAAATCAAAGGAAGTGGTTGTTGTTGCTTGCTGGTTATGTATTTATTGGGAGTTACAATTTTTCTTCTCTTTTGGTATTGATCGGTTTCACAACGTTCAATTTTTACTATGGGAGTTTCCTGCACCATAAAACAGGGTCCGCTACTCGAAAAAAAGTACTTTGGGTGGGGTTGGTTATCAACTGTTTTGCCCTTTTATTTTTTAAATATTTTGAACGGGCAACTCTAGGGGGAGAATTTGCGATTTCCTCTGTTAACTTTAAGCTGGATTCTTTGTTGGTGGCTGTGGGATTTTCATTTTATACGCTGCAGAATATTGCTTACCTGCTAGATATATATCATAAAAAACAAGCCCCTGAGCACAACTGGCTGGATTTCTCTTTGTTCACTGGTTTTTTTGCGAAGCTGCCAATGGGACCAATTATGGTGGCGAAGGAATTTATTCCCGGCATAAAGGCGATTCCTGAAAAATACCAGGAAAAGAACATCATTTATGGTATCCAGCGGATAGCCCTTGGGCTTTTCAAAAAAATGGTGATTGCGGATCGGTTAGCGCCATCTGTGGGTTCTATTTTTGATCATGCAGACACTAATGTTGGATTTTGTGCTTTGGTTTCGTCCTACTTATTTGTCCTTCAACTGTATTTTGATTTTAGTGGGTCGATGGATATTGCGCTGGGCTCGGCTCGGCTGTTTGGCATCAAACTAAAAGAAAACTTTAATCTTCCTTTACGGGCAACATCCATTTCTGATTTTTGGAGGCGCTGGCATATTTCGCTGATCGACTGGCTGACTAATTATTTGTATTATCCGATTGTTTTTCGACTTCGAAAACTGAAGAAGCGTGGATTGATACTAGGAATAGCGGTCATCTTTTTGCTTTCTGGGTTGTGGCATGGCATCGGCTGGACGTTTACTTTGTATGCTGTTTGTCATTTGGTTTATATGATTTTTGAGGTATTCACCAAGCAAATTCGCTTGAAGTGGTCAAAGACGATTCCTGATTTTATTTATCGGCCACTGAGTATTTTTATGGTGTTTAATTTGGTCAGTTTTAGTTTTATCTTCTTCCGGGCTAGTTCTTTAACCCATTTGAAGGGGATGCTTAGTGAGTTGTTTACTGGTAAATTCTGGCCGACAAACTGGACGTCGGAGTTGCTGGCTCCTTTGGCTGAGGGTGGAGAGCAAGAACCTTTGTTCAATTTGTATTTGTCTATTGCGATGGTTGTTTTGGCGCTTGTCTTTGAAAAGGTGCTTCATCGTTTTGGGACTTCAGAGCAATTGAATATTGTATTTTTGTTTTTACTGATTATGCTTATTGCGGTGTACGGTATTTTTGATGCTGGGACGCGGTTTATTTATATACAGTTTTAGGTTGTCTGAGAATGAGTGAACGCTTGAATATTTTTAGGGGAAATTTCTAAAAGAAAAGAATGTGGATCTATCACACAGTTAACCACTATACAAAATAACCATTAACGACAAAATGAATAGATTTGAATATCAGGAGCAAAATGGTGATTTGGAAATAACTATTTTTTCTATTTCCCCATTACCGGTAAAAATAATTTTATGGATTTTGTTTCTTCTATTTTTTTTGGGAATGGTCAATATGGCTTTAAGCATGATCAATTCCAATGCGCCAATTGATTTGGCTTTAGGCTGTGCGATGTTCGGGCTAGGTTTTACTTATCTGGGGAGGATATTATGTTGGAATTCTTATGGTAAAGAATTACTATATTTCAGAAAGGACGCTTTTGAATTTCAGTACGATTATCGATTATTTCAAAGCTCCAGGGAGCGTTTTGAATATAGGGATTTCATTTTTCAGATATTTACGCAAAATGATCGATTAGTTCAAGTAGAGGAAGTGGAAGTAGAAGAGGTGTTGGATGGTTTTCAATCCAATAAAGATTGGAAAATAGGTTATTTCAAATTGAAGTTTGACAAGGAGACTTTCCGATCAGAATTAAAGCTTAAGCGGAAACAATTGATTGAATTAGAGAAAATTGTTGATCAATGGATGGAAAAAATTAACCAATAAAAAATGCTAAAAAAGCTGGTCATCTTATTTATTGCCTTGGGGGCAGCGCTGTTTGCTTTGGAGAAGTTGTACGACTATCTCTTGGGTTATAATAGGAATATGAAGACGGAATTTGCCCAATTGGGAACGATCAATGCCAACATTGTGGTACATGGACCTTGTGAGCCAGAATGGCAGTTGGATCCTGAAATAATGGAAAAATATACTGGGGGAAAATCCATTTACAACCTGGCCTTGAATCATTCTGATTTTGCTGATAATTTTTTGCTGCTGCATTTATATTTGAAGCAGAATAAAAAACCGGAAGCTTTGTTTTTGTATGTCACTCCAGAATCCTTCGATTTGCGGGCGAATACGTTTAATACTTATCGGTTTACCCCGTTTCTCCATGACCCAGTGGTGGCGGCAACTGTCAAGGAGGCCGATCCTGATTTTTATAAATGGAGATGGATTCCGTTTATGAAATATGGGTATTATGGCAAATACACCAACTTCAAAGCAATACAGGGACTCAAACATCTATTGACCAAGCGCCAACTCCCCTATCGACCAAACGGCTATACACCAGTAGAAAATCCAATTTGGAACAACCATATTGAAGGATTCAACAACATTTACAAGGGAAATTTTTCTTTCATATGGAATCCGCTACGGGAAAAGTATTTTCGGAAGACCATTGTTTATGCACAGGAACAGGGTATTCCCATCTATTTGTATGAATCACCAATTTTGAAGCAAACGTTGCCTTTTCAGATAAATCGCGATTCTTGTATGACGCAAATCAAAAAAATTGCTGGGGAATACCAGTTGGATTTTTATGTGTTTGACGATTTGCCCTGGGCGGACAGCACGACTTATTTTATCTCTACCCTAAATACAAGCAAGTTGGGTAGTGATAAATTTTCACATCATTTCGGCAAGTTTCTTCAGAAAGAAATTCTGCAATAACAACGCGTTAATTATTCATCTTCATCTTCCAATTTCTTAGCGGCCTCTTCTTTTGCTTCCTCTACTCTATCGACAATAGACAAGCACCACCTGACCATTTTGGCACTTAAAAACTTAGAGATCCCAGCCTTGCGCTCTGCGGATTTTAAGGCATTAATATTCTTGTAACCCATGTTTTTGTCCTCCGCCCATTCGATGTATTCTTTCCACTCCTTGGAAGTTATATAATCAAAATCGTTGCGCATGATATCTAAATCCGTTGGGTCGTTGATGTCGTATTTTTCTACTCTCTCTTCCATTATACTTGCATTTTGTTTGTAGTCGTTCTTGAATTTGAACGTAATTTAATGTAAATAGTTGTATTTTTTGGTAGAAGGTGGTGAGTAGAGGTAGTAAGTTTTTCGTAGCACACTCGATTTGCTCATTTACAAAAAAAATCTTTCTTGCGGCCTCATCGAAAATCAAAATTCAACATTCTATTCATTATGAATATGATCATTCAAACCAAACACTTATATCTAAATCAACCAACAGAGAACTGTTATCAAAAACTTCTGCCCATTTACCGTAAGGAAAGCAACATGCGTTTCATCCAAAACGGCAAACACGACTGGACACTGGCAGAGTTAAAACAAAAATACAAACTCCTTACTAGCCACTACGATCAGGGGTTCGGATTTTGGATGGTTCGACATAAATCAACTGATGAGCTGATTGGGGAGGCTGGTTTTTTGATGACTAAAAATCCAAAAGAAGTACTGGAGATTGGCTACATGCTCGACGATCAGTATTGGAGCAAAGGCTTGGGAACTCAATTGTGCAAAGCACTAATAAGCTATGGCAGAACCACGCTAAGGCTAAAGAAAGTTGTGGCTGGAACGTGGGACAAAAATGTCGCCTCTCAAAAGGTTTTACTAAAGTGTGGTCTATCGTTTAAGAAAAAAATCACCCTGGAAAACGGAACTGTTTACCAACGATTTGAAATGGAATTTGCAGCGCCACCCAACGAAAAATAGTCTCTCAAAAAATACTCGATTCAATTACTTAATTTTACCCAATTCATACTAATGGTTTAAGACTTCAAACAAAACACCATGACCGACCTGATAAAGGATTGGAACAACCGAAAAGCTGCTAAAAACAAATCCCACAAAAAGTTTGTGAAGCGGCTGAAACAACACAGAAGCAAACGCCTAGATCAGTGGGGAGACCAATTGCATGAGCAAGTATTCAAGGAGGTTGATTGCCTGGATTGTGCGAACTGCTGCACCAGCATCCCGCCCCTCGTCAACAAATCAGATATCAATCGTATTGCCAAACACCTAGGCACCAAAACAGCAGATTTCAAAGTCAAATATATTACACAGGATGAGGATGGAGATCAAGTGATGAACGCCTCTCCTTGCCCATTTCTAGAGTCCGACAACAAATGTCAAATCTACGAAGTCCGACCAAAAGCTTGTCGCGAATATCCCCACACCAACCAACAGGAATTTACTAAACATCTGGAGCTGCATGCGATCAATACTCAATATTGCCCTGCAGTATTTCATATTCTGGAGCGGATGATGGCCAGCTTTCCTGTATAGAGGTAGAAAGACGATTTAACCCAATAATTTATAAGGAACTGTTTTTGCCCCTGGCAAAACGAAAAGTGAAGTTTACAACAACTGTTACTTCCTCATCGCTTTACCCTCCGCTAATTTTCTGCACCAGCGAAAAAAACCTTCTACTTACTACTATAAAGCCTTATGCGACCCATCACAAAAACCGGGATTCTCCGTTTTTTTGCAAGTACACAGATATGCCGTTTTAGACTCTTCTGCCACAAATACTTTTGGAGCAAAGTCGGTCCCTTTATGAGATCCATCACACAATGGTTGATTGGAAGAGAGTCCGCAAGTGCACCATGCATACCTTTTTCCTTTTTCTAGCTCTACAGGTAATGGCGCTTTGCCTGCTATTTTTGGTAAATCCATATTACAATTAATTTATAGGAACAATGATTAAACAGAATTTAAATATACTTTCCATGCAATAAACGAAATTTATATTTAAAAAAGAGCCTAAGGAAGAACAAAGTCTATCTTTCTTTGAACAATAAACAGGACACTACTATCTTTCTCAATTTATTAGTTGTATCTTCCATACTAATATGATGCAACTGCGGCTCACGGAAAAAATAGATTTGATGTTATTCATTTCTAAAGAATGGCGGAACGCTGCCAAGCCATGTAGTATTGCGTATTCCATAAAGGAACATGAAGACATCATCGCATCTCCTGACCAAATTCATTTAAAGTCTATTACAGAAGAGGACAAAATTGTCAGTTTTATCGTTTTAGAAGGACTTCTGCAACAAAACCGATCAATTAATATCAAACAAATGGTGGTGCACCCAGCCAATCAAGGATATGGGAGGCAAACCATTCATTTATTTAAAGCGTATTGTTTTGAGGAACTGGCTATGCATCGTATTTCTGTAGAAGTCTTTAGTTTCCATACATCAGCAATCAAGTTGTTTGAGTCAGAAGGATTTAAAATAGAAGGCGTACTCCGGGACGCAAAACTAGATGACAAAGGGTTTCACGATCTGACCATATTATCCATTTTATCCGATCAATAAAATTATAGAAGTCGGTGGAACGATTTCTTACTTCTCCTCGTTAGACACATCACTACAAGATTTTTTGTAGCACATTTCTGCTTGTTCGGATAGGGCTATAACAATGCGTATACTTTTCAGCAAGTACAAAATTGGAATACTTTCGAAAAAATCATGGAATTCAAGAAATTTACTTCTATCGAGAACTCCTACAGCAAGGAGTTTATAGAAGCAATCGTTGATCGCGGGTTTAGTGTCGGCGAGTTTGTTGTACAAGAAAAAGTACATGGGGCTAATTTTAGTTTCTGGACGGATGGCAAGACGATCAAGTGTGCTAAAAGGACGGATTTCCTTACGGAGAATGATAAATTCTATAACCATACTGTGGTACTGGAAAATTACCGCTCCAGAATCTTAGACGCCTTTAAAGTGCTTAAGGACCAAGACAACACCGTTGAGTTTATCACTATTTTTGGAGAGCTGTTTGGTGGAGCGTACAACCATAAAGAAGTTCCAAGAATCAAGTCCGCAATAAAAATCCAAAAAGGAATTCTCTACAGTCCTGAAAATGATTTTTATGCGTACGATATCAAAATAAACGGAGGTGAATTCCTTGGTATATTGGAAACGAATAAACTGTTTGAACAAGTAGGATTTTTCTATGCCAAATCACTCACCACTGGTAGTTTTGAGGAGGCACTTCAATACCCAAATTTGTTTGAAAGTAAAATCCCGGAGTGGCTCGGTTTGCCGCTCCTTGAAGATAATACTTGTGAAGGTGTAATCATCAAACCTGTTGTTCCAAAATACTTCAATAATGGAAGGCGAATCATTCTCAAAAACAAAAATGAGAAATGGACAGAACGGATCATGCGGGAGAAAAAACGGTATTTAAAATCTCCACTTAGCCCCGGTGCAGAGCTACTTTCCGCTGAATTGGGCGATTATATTACGCTTAATCGGTTGTACAATGTTTTGAGTAAAACAGGCCAAGTGACTATAAAAGACATGGGAATGGTGCTTGGACTCTACTGCAAAGACGCCTTTGAAGATTTCATGAAGGAGCATTCTGAAGCCGTTAATTTGCTGGAGAAAAAAGAGCAAAAATCACTTCGAAAATCGTTAAACGGGAAAGCAGCTCAGCTTATCAAGAAGGAACTGACAAGTGGGAAGTACTAAATTGTTTTAACTATTCCTTCGCCAATTTATTAGCCTTATTTGCAAGCTAGGAAGACTTAGCTGCGTAAAAATGGACCAAAATCCTTGATTTTGGTCCATTTTTTATTTTAAAGGCCATTTTTTTTAAAATTTTTTCTTGCTGACAACGAACTAGTTATGTAGGTGTTTGAAAGAAATCTAAAAACTGGTTTATGTAAAATCTCTTTTTTTGACTCTATAATAGTAGGAGAATTTGTTTCTCTCTGCAGTTAAACGGCCGATTTTACATAGTTTTAGTTCTAGGGCTTACCACTAGGGTTGGGGTTGCTCTATCAAGTACTGAAATGTTTGATTTTTCTCCCTCATTTTTTTCGAAAATCAGGGAGGGTTGGGAAGCCCTCCCACATTCAGGGAGGAAATAGCGCCACAAGTCACTGCAACTAACACATTTTAAACAGCCAAACAGCACCATCAAACAAACTAACCTCCACACTTTGTAAAAAGTGAACGTTAATAGACAAAAATGTAATACTTTTGCAATACAAAACAAACCACCAATGTCAGAAACGAATCTGCTCAACGAAGTAATAACAGGATACCGAAAAATAATTGAAGACCGCTATCAGTTTGACGCCATCGATAAAATTGTAGAAATCCCAATTCAATTTGACCAATCCTTTATCCAGGAAACGAGAGATTATTATTTGAATTATATCTATCCGAATATCGAAAAACGGGAGGAACTGAATGAAGCCTTTGAAAGTCTGGACAACTACCTAAAAAAACCAGACAAATTGCTCCAGATTCTGCTCGACTCCACTAGCCTTATTTTTAAATACGGGATTCATTTACCTAAAATATTAAATGCGGGGCTCGGTGCGCTAAAATCTTTTAGAACGGCCAATAGTTTTGAAGGAAAACTGGTAGAAGAAGCTACTAAAAATCAAGTAGAACCACCCTTCGACAAAAAAGAAATTCATTCATTAATCCGACAGCTTTCCAGAGAAGATATTGACAGTTTTATAGAGAATTCACAATCCTTGTTTGAAACCTTGCATGATAAAAAATTAGTTCAAAAAATGATTGAGATCATCTCCTATCTCATCACTAAAATGGAAACAAAACCAGACACTTATTCAAATGCCGAAATTCGCGGATTCCAAATTGGAAAGGAACTGATTGAACAAGGCAACAACCTATTCAACCAACTCCCAACTAAAGAAGATCAACAAGAACTTATACAACTCATCGTAGATATCGAGCGAGCAGCCTTAGACGAAATCTATGGGTAAGAATTCAACAACCATCAAATCAGTTTACCAAAACTATTACACCAATAACCAACAATGGACGGCACAAAAAGAGCAGATATAAAAGTAGGACAACTAGTCAATATTGTACTCAAAAAAGATCAGCGCAGCGGAGCAATGACAGAGGGCATCATCAGCAAAATTCTGACCAAGTCCCCCAAACATACGCACGGCATTAAAGTACGACTCCAATCTGGCGAAGTAGGTCGGGTAAAAGAAATTTTAGAAGATGAAGCGGACTAAATTAGTAAGCACAACTATCCCCTACCTTTTTGTGGCTGGGTTTATCATTTGCTTTATCCTTTTTGGCAATGAGATCCTAGAATTGAGTCGGCATAGTGCCTTCTTTGTATTCCCCAAAGGGTATGTTATACTAGGAATGATCGGTATCATCTTATTCCTTGAAGTGGTCTATTGGCTGTTCAAAAAAACGGGCTACCGATTGCTTTCATGGCTTATTTATTTGCACTGGGCGATCACGCTTTCCTCCATGGGCTTTTTTCTCGCAGCAATAATTTTGTTTCGACAAAACTCAATATTGGGTACAAATTCCTTGTTAGAATTAAACCCCGCAGTAGTTTCTTATCCTGCGCTTACTCGTCCTGCCTTTTATTTTGTAGTAGGCCAATATGTCCTCATTCTTAATATGCTTACGGCAATAATGATGAGGAGGAAAAGGGTTGTTGGTAACGCTTAGAAGGTGTTTTAACAAAACTTCACTATTAACTCGCTTAAGCTTTGCAGGTCCTTCGTTGCGGCGACTTCAGTCGCCTGCCACGTTAGCACGATCATCAAAAACTTCCTAGCAACTGGTGCTTTAACTCGTCAATAAACATCACACCTCCAACTCCACCACTAAATCATCTTGCCCGACCATTGTTTTTTCGGTAAGATGCACCCGCTTCACTACCCCACTCGAAGGAGAAGTAATGGTACTTTCCATCTTCATCGCTTCAATAACAAACAGCGGATCATTTACAGCAACTTTATCCCCAGCCTTCACTAATATTTTCGAAAGACTTCCCTGCAAAGGAGCACCAATTTCATGCACCTCAACGGCCTTTAGATGCAACACTTTTTCTGACTTCACAGACAAGTCGCGTATGCGCACTGACCGGGTCTGCCCATTCAGTTCGAAAAACACCGTTCGCATGCCTTCTTCATCTGGCTCGCTGTAGTTGAGTAGGCGGACAAGAATACGCTTGCCTGGTCCAATGGTAATAATTAATTCTTCATCTCTTTTTTGCCCAAAGAAAAAGGGTGGAGATGGGATATTTCGAACTGCTCCATATTCATTAAAATGATTGTAATAATCGGTGAATACTTTGGGGTACAATTTGTAGGAAAGAAAGTCATTAAAATGAGCATATTCATCAAACTCTTCTTGAAACTCTTTAAATTCTTTATCGAAATCTATTGGTGCTAAATGAGCATTTGGTCGTTCGTTGTACGGTGTCTCCCCTTTTAATACGAGCTGTTGCAATTTCGCTGGAAAACCGGTATGCGGCTGGCCTAAATCTCCTCTAAAAAATGCTTTCACACTATCTGGAAATGCTAGCGACTCCCCCTTTTCAAGCACATCTTCGCTTGTCAATCCATTAGAAGTCATGAACATTGCCATGTCGCCGACTACTTTTGAAGAAGGCGTCACTTTTACTAAATCCCCAAACAACTCATTGACTGCTTTATAGTTTTCCTTGATCGTTTCAAATTTGTCTTCTAATCCTAGTCCTCGGGCTTGTGGGCGGAGGTTCGAATATTGACCTCCTGGGATTTCGTGGCTATACACTTCGGAAGTACCTGCTTTCAATTCCGTTTCAAACGGATAATAGTATTCTCGCACTGTTTCCCAATAATTAGAAAATTCATTTAGCGCTTTAATGTTGATTTTATTTTCCCGTTCATGGCCTTTCATCATTTCAACTACTGAGTTGAAGTTTGGTTGAGAAGTAAGGCCAGACATACTACTCAAGGATAAATCTACTACATCTACCCCAGCCTCAATCGCTTTCAAATAAGTAGCGGACTGAATAGAAGACGTGTCGTGCGTATGCAAGTGAATAGGAATATCTATCGACTCCTTTAATGCCGTAATTAATTGTTCTGCTGCAAAAGGTTTTAGCAAACCGGCCATGTCTTTTAGTCCAAGGATATGCGCACCTTCATCCTCCAGCCTTTTGGCCAAATCTACATAATAAGGAATGGTATATTTTGTCTTTGAAGGATCAGAAACATCACCCGTATAACAGATACATGCTTCCGCCAAACCTCCAGTCCGTTCGCGTACCGTTTTAATGCTAACCTTCATTGCCTCAACCCAATTGAGGGAATCAAAAATCCGAAAAACATCAACTCCCGTCTCCCAAGCATTTTCAATAAATTTTTCTACCAAATTGTCCGGGTAAGCTTTGTAACCTACCGCATTTGATCCACGCAACAACATTTGTAATAGAACGTTTGGCATCGCTTTCCGAAGTAACTCCAACCGTTTCCAGGGACACTCTTTCAGAAAACGAAGTGCAACGTCAAAAGTCGCCCCACCCCAAACTTCCATCGAAAAAACATCCGGCACATTTTTAGCAAAACTTTCTGCTACTTGCATCATATCATGAGTCCGAACCCGAGTAGCCAATAGCGACTGATGAGCATCTCTAAATGTAGTATCGGTATAATGAATGGGCTTCTGCCCCTTGAGCCAACTGGCAAATCGCTCTGGTCCCAATTCAGTAAGCAACGTTTTACTGCCTCTTGGATGTTGAGAAAAAGAATCAAACGCCGGTACTTTTGGTATTCTAAATTGCTTTTTAGGATCTACATATTTTACATCAGGATTACCGTTTACGGTAACATTTGCTAAGAATTTCAGCATTTTCGTTCCTCGGTCCAATCGTCGTGGGGGAATCAACAATTCCTGATTTTCTTGGATGAAATTTACGGTAGCTTTTCCTTCTTGGAATGTTTCGTTTTGAAGAAGGTTTTCCAGAAATCCAACATTCGTTTTTACTCCGCGAATTCTAAATTCGGTGAGGGCCCGATGTAAGCGATCTGCAGCCCCCGACATCGTTCTTGCGTGTGCAGTGACTTTGACTAGCATGCTGTCAAAGAAAGGACTAATTTTCATCCCCGGATAAGCACTACCAGCATCCAGACGAATACCAAAACCTCCTGCACTTCGGTAGGCAATCAAGGTCCCATAATCCGGTTTAAAATTATTGGACGGATCTTCTGTAGTTACCCGACATTGGATAGCGCATCCATTACATTTTAAGTCTTCCTGCCCTTTGATAAAAATCATTGGATGAGATAACTCATACCCCATCGAAATCAATATCTGTGATCGGACAATATCCACGCCCGTAATTTCCTCCGTTATGGTATGCTCTACTTGAATTCGAGGATTGACTTCAATAAAATAAATTTCTTCCTCTGCATCCACCAAAAACTCAACGGTCCCTGCGCAACTATATTTTACATGATGGGCAATTCTAAGGGCATATTCGTACAATTTGTCCTTAGTGTCTTGTGATAGGGAGATGGCTGGTGCGATTTCTACCACTTTCTGAAATCGGCGTTGCACACTGCAATCTCGTTCAAACAAATGGACAATATTCCCATAATTATCTCCTAGTATCTGTACTTCAATGTGCTTGGGATTTTCAATATATTTTTCGAGGAAAACTGTTTCATCGCCAAAGGCTGTCTTGGCTTCTCCCCGTGCTTCTAGAAACGCCGTTTTTAGCTGCTCGTCATTTCTGGTCACGCGCATTCCTCGGCCACCACCGCCCGACACTGCTTTTACCATGATAGGATAGCCAATTCGGTGCGCTTCTTCCAAGGCGATCTCGATGTTGGTCACGTCTACATTGCTGTCTTCTATGACCGGGACTTTTGCTGCTCTAGCAATTTTTTTGGCATCCATTTTATCCCCAAGATTGTCCATTACCTCCGGCTCAGGCCCGACAAACACAATCCCTTCCTCTTTGCAACGGCGAACAAACTGTGTATTCTCTGACAAAAACCCGTATCCAGGATGGATAGCGTCCACTTCATTGCGTTTGGCCACTCTTATGATCTCCTCAATATCAAGATATGGCTTTAGTGATTCATCGTCATTTCCGATCTGATAGGCTTCATCTGCCTTGTATCGATGCAGGGAATACCGATCCTCATGGGTATACATGGCCACTGTCCGCAATTTCAATTCGGAAGCGGCACGAAGTACCCGAATCGCAATTTCCCCTCTGTTTGCTACTAATAATTTGTTGTACCTGTTGTGTATTACCTCCATGATCTTTAGTTAGGGATTATAAATTCTGTTTGAATTCGCTCGCTATGCAAATTTATACATTTTGTTGAGGTGTACGCCCTGACCGCCATTAAAGTTGCAAACAATCTTTTGTTAGGAAAAACTCCTGTGCCCCGTAACCGTGACTTCAGTTGCCACAGCTAGGCCTAATTCTTTTCGTTCAAGTCTGAATTAATAAAAAGCAAATACATCCTGTCCTTTTACCTTCTACTTTCTACCAATAAGGTTACAAAAATAAATACGCGGTTATACCTATTTGAAAACAAGATAAAACCGTATTAAAAAATAATCAAATGAGCAATTTCCTCCCAAATATAGACGATGTACTTTTTGAACTCGATCAAATCATTGAAGCTTCGATTCAAGAAAACAACTTCTTAGGAGTATTTGCTTATATTTATAGAAGAACCACCGCACAAATCAAGGAGGAAATACTGAACCAACGTTTTGAAAACAACGATTTGATGGAGCAATTTGACGTTGTTTTTGCGACGTATTACATTGATGCCTATAAAGCCTACAAGGCCAACCAACCGATCAGCAAGTCTTGGGAAGTATCTTTTGCTGCAGCCAATGACAACATCTCCATCATCCAACACCTGATCATGGGAATGAATGCCCACATCAATTATGATTTGGGAGTTGCCGCAGCTCAAGTAGCACCAAACGGCAATATTGAAGCAATGAAGGCTGATTTTTATAGAGTAAATGAAATTTTAGCGGAATTGTGTGAAGAAATTCAAGATCGACTAGGCCGAATTTCAAAAGTCATGTCTTTCCTGAATTTCATTACTATTAGTCAATCAGAAAAAGTAGTTGATTTTTATATTTGTAAATTCAGATCTAAGGCCTGGGAATTTGCAAGCACCCTTTCCAATACAGAAAACAAAGAAGAACGCTCCACCATCAAAATGGAAGTCGATCAGCTCACCGCCAACCTAGGCCAACAGATCAGAAAACCAGGAAATTTTATAGCTCGAATGACCTTAAAAGTCGTCCGAATGTTCGAAAAGAAAAACATCAATGAGATCATGCCTTTATTGGCTGCGGCTTAGAATACACTAATTATAAGGTCATTCATTTTCTACCACCAGCCGTCTCACTACTTGCGCTTGATCCAGTTGAATTTGCAATAAATAAATCCCGGAAGGTACTTCCCGCAAATCAAGTTCTACTACTTTTCCAGGTGCTAGTTTTGGCAATTGTTTTCTTCTGCCCACAAGGTCAAGCAATCGTACCTCATTGATCTTTTGCCCTTGCATCGCTAGTGTAATGCTAGAATTTCCCCTTGTCGGATTTGGGAATATTTTTAGGCCATTTTCATGGAATATCTCACTGTTGCTTACTGGTGTGAGAGGCAAAGGGGCCACTTCAATTTCCAGTTTTAGTGGAAGGTGATCGGAGGCATTGTAAAGTGCTTGGATGACAGAATCTGGCGCACTGTTGTTTGTTCCTGAATTTATTGACTGATTGTAGTGAAACCCGTCATTGCCAATTGCTTCATAAGAATTGGGGAGATAGGTAACGCCTGTCGTTCCAGCCATTATGTTCTCTGAAGCAAGGATCAGATCATAGCGATCGTCCATACCTCCGCCCACTCCTCCGCCAAAAGAATTGCTCCTTGGACTTTGCGTGTGGATGGCAGCGAAGGAGGAATTGTTGTGCCAGGTGCCTGGTTTATTGATCGGATCTTCAAGCTTTTGAGGACCGTCCTGTGTCAAATGAATATAAGCCATTTCTCCACTTGAATACATATTAAAATCCCCTGCAAAGATGCGATTTCTATTTCCTGGCACTCGGTAGGTGATGTATTTTACATATTCGTCGGCAGTAATCCACCGATCATCCATGTTATCCTGGGTATTCCCAGATTTGAAATGGGTGGAGAAAAAATCTATGAATAGGGAATCTTCCGTTATTCCTGCTTGTGGACTATTCACCCACATTGTATAAACGCCGATGTCTCTAGGCTGAGATCTGATACTGTCTTGTTTATGCAGCGTCAATTTATCAGAATTATAATAACACATGTTAAACAGGTTATCCCCTGTGTAATTGAGCATAAAATCTGCCCGTTTGTAGTTATTTTTCCCATAAGCATTCAACGCAACATCTAATATCTGCTGGCCGGCAGCTTCGGTCTGCAATTCGCAAATCAGTAACACATCCGGCTGTTCATATTGAAAAATGGTCCGATAGTCAAAAATTCTGGAAGCAGCACCTTCTACAGGATATCGCAAAATATTGTAAAACATAACGTTCAGCGTATCCTGACCAAAAGCAGAAGAACAGGACAGAAAAAGAAAGATGGGAAGGAGTAACTTAAGCATTGGGAATGGTTAATTGTTAATAGTTGATTGGTTAATAGTTAACGGTATAATTGGTTTTGGCTGGCTTATGCTTACCAATTCCCCATTATACTATTAACCTTTAACCAATCCCCAATATACCATTTACTATATTAAACTTTAGTTAAAATAAATTTTCTTGTTATCGTACTTCTGCCGGTTTGAAATTTAAGGATATAGGTGCCATCTGGCAAATTAGAAAGATCAAGATTTTTTGTTACTGAAAACTTATTCATGTGTTCCTGAAATAGCGTTCTTCCCAACATATCAACAACTTCAATAGTGGCATCCTGATCCAGCTCTTTGGTTATGGCTAGTGTCAGATTGCTTAGTACCGGGTTAGGCATAATCACCAATTCCATGTTTTCTGACACAAATTTGATGACTTTTATTTCTGAATAAGAGTAGCTGCCATCCTGATCGACTTGTCGCAATCGATAATAGTTTGATCCGGTGACGGGGTCCCTGTGCATCGCAGAGTAATCAATTCGGCTAGTAGAATTTCCAGCAGCTAATTGACGATCAAACTCCATAAAGTCCGCACCATTGGAGCTGTGTTCTACAGAAAAATGTTGGCTACTGCTTTCAGAGATAGTTGCCCAGGAAACAAGTACTTCCTTATCCACCCGCTTCGCATCAAAAAACAACAATTCAACCGACAAGGGGACATCTCCGATAAGGCCAGCATCCATACCTTCAATATCACAGGCCGCAAAGCAAGTATTAGCAATGGTAAACACTCCAGTTTGTCCCCCTGGCACATCATCTCCAGTTCCTACAGCATTATCTGGTCCAGCAGCTCCATCGCTTACAATATCACTCCCATCGACTCCTGGCCCAGCACCTGGTTGTACAGTAGATGCTTCGTATCCGGGAGGGTATTCGTATTCAATATAATAATCGCCAGGAGGAACTCCTGTAAATGTGTATTCACCATTTCCATTAGTGGTGGTGGTTCCTACTAACGTCCCATTCGCAGTATAAAGATGGACAACTACTCCTGGGAATAAGGTTTCTCCCATATCCAAAATCCCATTGTCTGCTGTACCTCCGCTCCCCATAACGCCATCATACCAAACAATACCAGTAACCGTATTAGTGCAAGCCTCCTCAACTACTACAAAAGGAGTGGGCAGTATTCCGGGACAACCGGCACCATCCAACAAAGAAGTCACTTCATAGGTGCCCGCTGTAGAAGTATTAATTAGATATGGTGAAGCCGTTACTGTTACGACCACAGGCGCGCCTCCATCTACCGTATAGGTCAGTTCCCAGGGAGCATCTCCGTCAAGAGTTATGGCTATTTCTGTAGTAGCAACATCTCCTCCAGTACAAATAATACCGGCCCCTCCAAGGGTTGCGGTAAAGTTAGCCGGAGTAATCACCACCTCCCCAGCCCCTAGAAATAGAGGCTCGCAAACTCCCATTGGGGCATTTACAGCGCTAACAATAAAATCTCCAGTTTCTGAAATCCCGGTAAAGGTAAATGTCTCTGGGGATACCGAAACAGGAAAGGATTGCGCAACAGTAGTACTTACTCCATTTTGATCAGAAAGAATGACTTCATAATCGCCAAAAGTTCCAATATCTTCGAAGGTAACGGTTAGTTCCCCTGTTGCTGGTTCGCACTGTACATCAGCGCCTGAAAGTGTGATAGTAGGGCAGGATACGAGTAGATCAATCGCTCCTACTATACCATCCAACTCGTCTCCGGCATCTGCAGGGCAGTTTAGATCATCAAAAGGAGACAATCTTGCCTCAATAATTAAAAAATCATTGCAAGCAGTTTCTGGCACAACATAAGAGATGCACCCTAGACTGCCCGAATACCCTTCTCCTGATGGTACACCAGGGCCGTTTGGTACCCCTAAATCCATTTCACCATCGGTTCCCATTCCTGCAAAAGTGCCATTGGCAAGCATCCATTGCGCTTGATTAGCTAAATCCGTAACAGTAATGGTGGAGGTAATTGTCTGTGCTGCAAAACCAGGACATGCACCTCCGTGTCTTGAAGGAACTGCAGGTATTGCAGTGTCTGTATTATTTCCATATTGTAAATCAAAAATGATGTTTCCAAGGTCATCCATTATAATGACCATATCACCAGAATTCGCTAGGACAAAACTTCCATTTGTCTCATAATCACCTCCAGAATAATCGCAATTTGTAAGGGTCGGACATCCACCACAAATTACCAGGACCCCATCAGCAGGAATTTCTGCGGTAGGTGGCAACACAATACTCGCATCGCCATCACCAATCACCCAACAACCAACGTCAGCCCCAGGAATACCTGTTATTTCAATATATTCTTTTGTGTTGTTCCCCCAACTTGCTCCGTCTTGACAAGATCCTGTGGTGCCGGGATCATAAAGAAATTGAGAAACATAAATCCCTGGATCTTCTGGAATTGGTTGTGTACCTATCAAGTCTCCGGTCCCCAAATTAAACCAATCTACTTGCCCACCACTAGGAAGTTTATCCCCAGCAAAGCATAGTGTAACTGAATCTCCCGGACAAACATTAGTAGCATTTGGTGTAGTACCAGTTGTCATATCAAAATTCTCAGGACAAATTGGTGGCTCTTCGCAATTGTCGGCAATAGACATGGTAAGATCCACCGCTCCACATCCTACTATTCCGTTAGTTACGGTGGCGGTGTACGGGCCAGAATCTTGGTCAACGGCAATAATGAATACGCCTGTTGTATTAGTTTGTGGAGGATTCGTTCCAGCGTTATCCACTAAAGTATAGGAAAGCGCATCGCCTCCAATAAAGTAATTTCTTAAATCAATCAATCCAGGCTCTGGTGGTCCCGGATCGCAGTCAATAGCACATGGGCCAGCATCAGGAGTGCCGTCGCCGTCACAATCATAAGCTAAAGGAGCGGTTACCGTTACGATGACATCCATGCGCTCATAACATTCATTGGTGCTGGTTGGGGAGATACTTCCGCAGCACCCTTCGGTATAGTCGTCCCATTGCAGGGTAAATGTATAATTTCCAGCAGCCAACGCTCCTGTTGTATAAGTCATTGTAGTCTTACCGTTTCCATCTGTTACGACAGATGGCCATTCAATCATGGTTCCTGTTTCATCCGTCAGGTAAGAGCCAAATTTTCCATCCTGATCCATCATGGTTTGCTGTACCTGCTGATAACCGTATACTTCTATATAGAAGGACGTGGTTTCTCCTTCACAAAGAGTGAGTTCATCTACCCCTCCATTGATATCGAAGGGTACAAAATCGTTTTGTTCTCCTGGATTAGGATGGTTGGTCGTTGACCACGAGCCAGTACTTCCAGCACTAGTATTTCCTAATTCTCTTACATAAGAAGTATTGCATCCTCTAATAAAAACATCGCTTGTTGCCCAGGCTGGGTCTGTAGCAGCAGGCAGGTCGACACTTGTCAAGGAACAATTGCCACCATCCAGAGGAACATTTGTCATCGTGATTGCCACTTCAGAATCACCAACTCCAGTTGGATGCGAACCCGTTGTCCACAATAAACCGTCGAGCATTACCCCAATATTATCAAACAACGCCACCTGATCTCCATCGGTAGAGGTTTCATTATCCAGGGTAAAAGCATCTCCTGGAGGGAAACAATCTGTACAACCGCAAACATCAAGATCTAGAGCAAGCCCAGGGAAATCACATCGAGAGCAAGTTAACCCTTGATTTGGAACACTGGGATTTTCGGAGCATCCTATTAGGAATACGTCCCCTGCAGCTAGTATAGTTCCAGAGGGAATGGTTACTGTAAATTCTCCATTGGATACTACATAACAACTTATATCTACAGTTGATCCACTAACATTTATCAACTCTACAATTGCGTCATTGACACCATCACTCATCCCTGAATCCGGGGATAACTCGTTCAATAAAATGGTTTGTCCAAATAGGTGTGTTTGATAAAAACAGAAAAACAAAAAAATAGCTAAATAGGTAGAAACAGCTTTCATAAGATGGATTTAAAGGTTTGGATTGATTTATATTTATTTGGCCAAACTCCCCAAACCCCAAATCAACAGATCGCATACGACGGAAATTACAGTCAAATATATGCGCAAATTAACAAATTGCGAGGCCAATTCAAATTAAGTCTTATTATTTCTTAGTGAAGAATTCATTAAGAAATACTTATGCCAACAAACGTTTATTTATACTTTCGGATAGAAAATTACATTTATGTAATAAGAATGCATATTACTAAATAGAACGAATTTTCAGTAAATAAATAGATTTATCTTAATCGGTCCATAGATCGAACCAATTTTTCATCTTTCTTAGTGAAGTAGTTACCAATAATTCCAAAGATCAGTGCTAGAAATGGAGCACCGACACCTAACCCCTCTTGAGGATCAACGTTTGGATTCATCGCTCCTCCTTCTTGATATACCAGATACCCAGCAACAAAGGCCAACAAAAGGGAGCAGATAATAACTAGAATCCCCAATCGAAGTTGGATACCTCTTTTTTTGAATAGAAAAATGTTGAGCAATGCAATACTACCACCGGCAATAGTCAAGCCCATCAATACCGGATGATCCATAATACTATAGGCCATGTCCTCAAAAAATGGAGACATCGCTTTTGGGCTAGTTGCGAACGGAAGTCCAAACAAAGAAAACAGTGACCCGGAAGCCAAAAGATAAAAGAGCGATTGAATACGTTGAATCATAGTTTTTAAAATTATTCCCGCAAAGTTAATAGAAAATTATTGGTTTTGTCAAGAAGAATCGTGATTTAGAAAAAGGCGTAAGGGATCGAACCCGTGTTATAAGATTTTTGCAAAAATAATTGCTGTCCCTATTTTATACCTTTGTGCCAGCCCAACTCTGACAACTACATACTACTCTTAGTAGATATTCGTCGAAAATTCTTATCAAGAATTTACCCAATAGAGTTCCACCTTCCTAGTTATTATTATAATTTAGTGGAAAATTACGATTTGTTGCAAAATATAAAACGAGGGACACTAACCGTTTACCAGCTCATAAGAGATACCATCCTTTCCTATCAGCGGGATAAGATATTTCGAATGGGAGCTGCGCTTTCGTATTACACCATATTTTCGTTGCCAGCCATTATTATTATCGCGATTGCTTTTGTTGGTTTTTTCTTTGGCGAAGACGCCGTAAAAGGGAAAATATTCGGGCAAATCGACAAATTGATCGGACCAGAAGCCGCCCTACAAATACAAGAAGTCATCATAGGTGTTAGTGATTACGATCAAAATTGGTGGGCTACCTTGTTTGGTGTCGCGATGTTGGTTTTTGGGGCAACTGGTGTTTTTTATGCCTTACAAGAAGCACTGAATAAGATATTTGGCGTCCAGTCGCCCATCCGTATTGGAGTTATCCGAATTCTCACCAACCGTGCACTGGCTTTTGGAATGGTGATCGCGATTTGTTTCATTGTCGTCATTTCTCTATTATTGAATACAGTGTTGATCACGTTTGCCAACTTCGTTGCGGACATTGAGCTCCTTCAAAATTATTCTCCGAACTGGACATCCAGTTTCTCCACCTCTGCCCTTTTGATATTTAAGAATGTGGGTTCATTCATGATGTTTACCCTATTCTTTGCCGCCGTCTACAAAGTCCTCCCAAATGTCTATTTGAAGTGGAAACATATATGGGCGGGTGCTATTTTGACTGCCATTTTGTTTGGAATTGGTGAATTCCTGCTAGGATTTTACCTCAGTAATACTAACTTTTGGTCTGCTTATGGCGCCGCAGGTTTTATCGTCGTTATTCTAATCTGGGTAAATTATTCCTCTCAAATGATTTTTATAGGAGCAGAGTTTATCAAAGTATACTGCAAACACAAAGGATACGAAATCAAACCCAAAAACTACGCTGCCATTTCCCCTTGGAAATCAAAATTCATCATTAAAAAAGAAGACCAGCATCTTGCCGAACAATAAATCAATTATGAAATTCACCACTACCCTGCTCCTTGCCCTCTGCCTTCAATTTGCCCTGGCCCAAAATCCAGCAAAAAACGTCCAGCCATCAGATGTTGCAGTCCATCATCCAGTACCCTATGACTACAAAAAGAACAAAAACTACGAGAAAGTAGAAGCCTCCACCAGATACCTAACGATGAGAGACGACACCAAAATTGCCGTCACCGTCTACCTTCCTAAAGGACTCGAACCAGGAAAAAAGATTCCAGCCATCATCTACCAGACTCGCTACTGGCGAGCAGCAAATCTCCGATGGCCAGTCAGCATGTTTTCAGATGGCCTCCTAGGAAATACTGGGAAAACAATTAAAGAGATCATCCTAAATGGCTATGCACTTGTAGCAGTAGACTCCAGAGGCTCCGGCGCTTCCATGGGTGTACGCCCCCACCCTTGGACAGACGACGAAACAAAAGACGGCGCTGAGATTGTAGACTGGACAATCAGCCAGGATTGGTGCTCCGGCAAAATTGGGACCGCAGGCATTTCCTACAGCGGCACCACTGCTGAATTCCTCCTAGTCAATCAACATCCAAACGTCAAAGCAGCCCTAATCATGTATTCTCTTTTTGATGTTTATGATGACAATGCCTTCCCTGGAGGCGTTCACCACCAACATTTTACAAAAACCTGGGGAGAGGCAAACTATGCACTGGACAACAACAAACTCCCTGTCAAAAATATCCTGGTAAAACTACTTGTAAAAGGAGTACAACCCGTAAAAGGTGAAAAGAAAGAAATGAAAACAGCCAAACAATTGCACCAACAAAACCTCAATGTCCATGATGGCGCTCTAGCCATTGATTTTAGGGATGACCTTGCACCCAACGCAGGCGTTTCTTCTGCCAAGTTCAGTCCATACAGCTATCTGGATCAAATCAACAACTCTGGGGCGGCTGTTTATTCCATTAGTGGCTGGTTGGATGGGCCCTATCCGCACGCGGCCATTCGACGATTTCTAAACCTCTCTCTTCCACACAACAAACTAATGCTCGGCCCCTGGAATCACGGTGGCGACCTAAACATCAGCCCCTTCAATCCGAGTGAATCAGGATTTGACCACGCTTCCGAGTTTCTCAAATTTTTCGACTTCCACTTAAAAGGAATTCAGAACAGCATCGACCAAGAACCTGCAATACACTACTTCACAATGGGCGAAGAAAAGTGGAATACCTCTAACACCTGGCCACCAGAAAACCCAACAGAAAAACGCCTTTACCTCAATACAAATAATCAGTTGACCACCGCAGCTCCAACCATTGCAACCAGCTTCGATCAGTATCAAGTAAACAACCAGCTAGGTAGCGGAGAAGACTCTCGCTTTCGATCCCTACTAGGGGATTTGGACACTCCAAATGCTTATCCTGATCGCAAAGAACGGGGGGCCCAACTCCTCAATTACAATTCTGCGCCCTTGACGGCTGACACAAAAATTACCGGGCACCCGATCATTTCGCTACAGATCAAATCCACCGCTTCGGATGGCCATTTTATTGCCTACCTCGAAGATGTTCATCCTGATGGCCATGTATCTTATGTCACGGAAGGTCAGTTGCGTGCGGTGCATCGCAAATTGAGTGAAGACACTCCGATTTACAAGGATGCAGTTCCTTATATCAGTTATCTCCGCAAGGATGGAGAGCCACTTATTCCTGGTCAGATTCACCAGATTCAATTCGATTTGTTGCCGACGTCATATCTGTTCAAAAAGGGGCATTCGATACGGATTTCCATTGCTAGCGCCGACAAGGATCACTTTGAGCAAATTGCACCGGACGGTACTAAGATTGAGGTCCATCATTCGCAGGCAGCTGCTTCTTATATTTCACTTCCGACTTACTAGTATCTCAATGGTGATTTGGGGGCTACCTTGCTTTCGCTAATGCTTGCCCGCGGTCGCTACGTTACGTGGCTCGCTGTTCGCTCGGCCCTTCGTTTCGGTTCCCTTCACTGCGGTCTGCCTCCTAGGTCGGCACCACTCCACATCGCTAGCCCGGCGCTATCTATATATTACGGACGACTAGTGCACCATCCAAACAAGCTTCGTAAAGCAAAAAAGTCGCTCGTATCTTAGTTATTGGTTATTAAGGATGGCGTAACTACTCAGCACCTTTCAAAATTTGATTAAAAATAGAAATCCCCCTATTGAAGCAACCGAGCGGGAGGCCTGCCTGCTGCGCTTCGGAAGGCAGGCCGAATTATAGTGTTGGACCGGGCTGGCTTCCAGCGGAGCGACTGGGCCGGCTTCCGGTTTATAATTCTGTTTTTTTTTGACGGTCCGTCGCTGCGGTTCTTTTTTTGGAAAGAAAAAAATGAACATACCTCCAAAAGATCAAAAAAAAAGAGTGCTGAGTAGTTACAGGATGGTTAATAGTAAAGACGATATTAAAATAATAGTCAAAGTAAGGCATTTGTCCCTCTACCTCGAACGTTATGTTCCAAAATAAAAAATCCGGTTAACCAATAAAGGCAACCGGATTTTGTTTTTAGCATAAAGTTCTATCGCACCAGTGTAATATCTCCTTTGTATTCTTCCACTACCCCATCCGCAAATTCTACTTCTAGGTAATAGACAAATACACCGCCATTCATACGTTTATTTTTGAAAGTACCATCCCAACCAAAAGTCGGATTGTCTGGTAAGAAATCCTCTGCTTTCCAAACCAATTCGCCCCATCTGTCATAGACATGGAAAAACTTGATGTTGGTGACACTCGGGCCGCCATACGGGTAGAAAACATCATTGATATTATCCCCATTTGGAGTAAATGCGTTTGGTACAAATAAATCTCTTTCTTTCAGCACTGTTATCGTAATATCGTCCATCGCTGAGCAACCAGTACTATCAATTATCTCTACCGTATAAGTAGTAGTTGATAATGGGCTTGCATACGGATTAGGACAATCGGTACAAGACAAATCAGTAGGTGGCGTCCAAATATAAGTCAGTGTCGAGTCTGCAGGATCAAGATTGATCTGAGTCGTCAACAACGTACTATCTCCGATAATTATAGTGTTGTCAGCAGCAGATGCTAGAATATTGATAACAATCTCAATTGGCTCAGCAACATAGTCACTGGTCAAAAAGATACACCCGTTAGCATCTTGTACATAAACATCATACAATCCAGCAGCCAGTCCTGTAAACACAGTATCCAACGTGTAATTCAGTCCGTCAAGAGAATACATATATGGAGGCAAACCACCAGAAACGGTAGGAATTGCTAGGCTACCATTTTCCTCTCCGAAACAGGTCGTAGAATCCGTTACTGTAGTGGCGATAATATCGGTAGGCTCACCTACAGTTGCAGAAGTAACCGTTTCACAACCATTGTTGTCGATTACCGTTACAAAGTAAGTTCCCATTTCCAGATTGAAGGCAGTTTGTGTGGTTTGTCCATTTGCATTGCCATCCCATATAAATTGATAGCTAGGAGTTCCTCCATCTGGAAGAACGGTAGCCGAACCATCCATTCCCTCAAAACAACCAGCACTAGTGCCCATCGCTGTAGCAGACAATGGTACCGGAGGCTCATTTACGGTAATCGGTATTGGTGTCAAGGCACATCCATTTGCGTCCTCTATTATCACGGTATAAACACCAGCAGAAAGATCAGTAATCGTAGATGACGGACCGGAGTCAGTGGCAATAGTTCCGCCAGCAGCATCCAACCAAGTATAAGTATAAACTGGTGTTCCTCCTGAAGGAGAAACCGAAGCAGCTCCATCATTTCCACCATTACAAGAAACAGGTGTGGAGTTGATTACGCCAGGCAACAGAGCTGGTGCGGCATCAATAAATAGATTTTCAACCTCAGAGCAACCATTATCATCTGTTATAGTTACTTGGTGTGGTCCAGCACACAGGAATTCTGCATTTGGTCCGACAAATCCATTATCCCAAACATAGGTATATGTTCCTACACCTCCACTAGAAACTGCAGATGCTGTGCCATCACATGTACTTGCACCTGAACAACTCGTTGGAGTCGTGGTAATCATGGTAGTAATTGCAGCAGGATTCAATAAAGTTACTGAACCAGAAGCGGAACAACCATTAATATCGAAGACGGTAACAGTGTAACTTCCAGCTGGAAGTATATTAGCCGTTTGCGTAACCTGGCCAGTATTCCAAACATAGTTAAATGGAGCAGTACCCCCTTGGAAATTAACTGTAGCAGATCCTGTAAATTCATTGTTACAAAGTGGATCAGTTCCCACGACACTTACCACCTGCAATTCTGAAGGTTCTGAAGTCGTGAAAGTTTCAACCACGGTACAATTGTTAGCATCTGTAACTGTTACAGAATGGAATCCAAATGGTAGATTATTTGCGGTCTGTGTTACTTCACCACTTTCACTCCATAAATAAGTGTAAGGGGCAGTTCCTCCAGCAGGATTAGCTGTTGCTGATCCATCCGAATCACCAAAACAAGATACTCCATTCACATTTACTAACGAGACGGTCAGAATTGGCGGTTGTGTTATTGTTATCGATAGTGTTTCAGTACATCCGTTTGCATCCGTTACAGAAACCGTATAGGCACCTGCAGCAAGATTGATAGCAGTCGGTGTAATTTGATTACCTGCACTTGCACTCCATTGATATAGATAAGCATTACCAGGGAAAGGAGTTCCTCCACCTGCTGTAACAGTCGCCTGACCATCAGCTTCTCCAAAACAACTTACATTATTATCAACAACGCCAGAAAAAGTAAGTGCTGTTGGTTCTAGTATTTGAGCCGCTCCAGTTTCTGTACAACCATTTGCGTCAGTTACGGTTACGGTATAAGATCCAACAGGCAATCCAACAGCTGTCTGAGTAACTTGATTACCAGTATTAGCGCTCCATTGGTAGGTATAAACATTACCAGGGAAAGGAGTTCCTCCATTTGCCCCTGCGACTATAGAGCCATCTGCTCCTCCATTACAACTTACATCATTTACTACAGTTACTCCTAGAGTTAATAGGGTTGGTTCTGTTATGGTAACACTGCTTGTTGTTACACAATTATTTGCATCTGTTACAGTTATTGAATGAATTCCAGCAGGTAAATTGTTTGCGACTTGTGTTATCTGATTACCAGTACTTGCACTCCATTGATAAACAAATCCAGCTGCACCTCCAGTTGCAACCGCTGTTGCAGATCCATCACTAAATCCAAAACAACTGACATCTGAACCGGTAGTTATTGTAAGGGATAATACAGGAGGTTCAGTAACGGTTACTGTTGCTATCTCAATACATTTATTAAAGTCTTCTACGGTTACGGTATGTAAACCTGCAGATAAACCAGTAGCGGTTTGAGTCATTTGGCTACCTGTGCTTGCACTCCAGAAATATAAATATGCAGGTGTTCCACCAACAGGATTAGCAGTTGCTGTTCCATCCGTGCCACCATTACAGGAGACAGGATTGTCCATGACTGTAGTTAAGGCCAATGAGGAAGGCTGCGTTATTGTTGCGCTACCTGTTATTGTACATCCCAATGCATCTGTTACTGTCAAGAAGTGAGTACCTGCCATTAAATTGGCTGCAGTAGGTGTTATTTGGTTATTTGCACTTGCACTCCATTGGTAAGTATATCCAGGAGTTCCTCCTGTCATACTCGTTATTGCAGTACCATCACTTCCGCCATTACAACTTACATTTGAGTCTATAGTTATGACAAGTCCCAAGGCAGTAGGTTCGTTCACGGTTACAGAACCTACAATTGTACAATTGTTTGAATCGGTAACAGTAACGGAGAAGATACCATCTGGTAATCCGGTTGCTGTTTGAGTCACTTGATTTCCAGCTGCCAAATCCCATTGATATCCATATGTTCCTCCAGGGAATGGTGCACCGCCTCCAGGGTTTGCAGTTGCAGAACCATCATTTCCATTATTACAGCTTACATCGTTGTCCAGTGTAACCGTTAAGGTCAATGGTCCTGGTTCAGTTAATGTTGTACTTCCTGTTATTGTACAGCCATTTGCGTCGGTTACTGTCAAGTCGTGTGTCCCAACAGGGAGACCTGAGGCTATTGCTGTCATTTGATTTCCAGTACTAGCGCTCCACATGTAAGTATATGGACCGACTCCTCCTGAAGGAATAGCTGTTGCAGTTCCATCACTTCCTCCATTACAACTTACATTGTTAATTACGTTTATTATCAATCCAAGTGCAGATGGTGCATTTAATAACACAGAAGTTGTCGCAGTACAATTGTTTGCGTCCGTTACTGTAATAGTATGCGTTCCTTCTATTAAATTAGTTACTGTTTGTGTGATTTGATTTCCAGCACTTGCACTCCATTGGTAGGTATAAACACCAGTTCCTCCGACCGCATTCGCTGTAACATTTCCGTCTGACCCGCCATTACAGCTAACTGAATTATTCACAGCTAAACTTACTGTTAAAACTGAAGGATCGACAAAAAGGATATCTGAAGTTACGGTACATCCGTTGGCATCTGTAACAGTTACTTCATGTGTTCCTGCAGCTAGTCCTGTTGCTGTTGCGGTAATTTGTAAACCAGCACTGGCGCTCCATTGATACATATATCCAGGTGTACCATCGGAAGCAGTCACCGTTGCAGATCCATCAGAATCGCCCGTACAACTAATACCAGTAACAATTGCGGTTGTAGCAACCAATTGGGTAGGTTCAGTTATCATAACGGAAGCTGTTGCAGTACAATTGTTTGCATCAGAAACAGTGACGATATAGGTACCAGCAATTAAGCCTGTAGCAGTTTGTGTTGCTTGACTTCCAGCATTTGCATCCCATAAGTAGTTATACAGTCCACCAGCTAGTGGTGTTCCTCCAGAACCATTGCCAGTTGCTGAACCATCAGATCCACCAAAGCAACTTACATTGGAACCTACTGCAGTAGTAGCGGTCAACATGGTTGGTTCTGTTATCGTAACACTACCTGTGATCGTGCAGTTATTTGTATCCGTAACAGTAACCGTATGACTTCCTGCTGATAATCCTGTTGCTGTTTGTGTAGTTTGCCCCGAAGAATTTGCTCCCCATATGTAAGTATAAGCTGGTGTTCCGTCACTTGGTGCTGCTGTCGCAGAACCATCACTTCCTCCATTACAACTTACATTAAGATCTGCATTTACATTTAAGGCTAAAGCTAAAGGTTCATTAATTGTTATTGTTCCAGTAGTAGTACACCCATTTTCATCCGTAACTGTCAAATCATGTACTCCCGCCGTTAAACCAGTTGCAGTTGAAGTAACTTGACTTCCTGTGCTTACTCCCCATTGATAATTGTACATTCCCATTGGGTTAGGAGTTCCGCCAAATGGAGCTCCTATAGCCGAACCATCGCTTCCTCCATTACAACTTACATCATTTCCAGTTGAAACGGTAAGACCTAAAGTAGCTGGTTCAGTTATCATTACACTGGAGGAGATAGTACATCCATTTGAATCAGTCAACGTTAATGAATGAGTTCCTGCAGGTAAATTGGTGACTGATATTGTCATTTGATTTCCGGCTGATGGGCTCCAAATGAAGGCGTATGGTGGCGTTCCTCCGTTTACAGAAGCAGTAGCCGCCCCATTACTTTCCCCATTGCATGCTACATTAGCATCTACATTAATAAGCATTTCCAAAAGCAGCGGTTGCGTAATGGTGACATTTGAGGTTGCTGAACAGTTATTAGAATCCGTTACTGTAACAACAAAAGTACCGGCAGGGAGACCTGTGGCAGTTGCTGTTATTTGACCACCTGCATTTGCATCCCACAAATAATTGTAAACGGGTCCAGGAAGTGGTGTACCTCCTGATGCAGTAACTGTCGCAGAACCATCTGTTCCAGCATTACAAGAAACATTTGTTCCTACAGCGGTTGTAGCACTTAGTAGGTTAGGTTCTGTTATGGAAACACTTCCTGTGATTGTACAGCCATTCAAATCTGTAATGGTTACATTATGCATTCCAGCTGGTAAACCAGATGCTGTAGCAGTCATTTGTCCTCCTGCGCTGGGACTCCATTCGTAGGAATATGCAGGAGTTCCGCCACTTGGAGCGGCAGTTGCTTCCCCATCCGAATCTCCATTACAACTTACATTCGAATCTACTGATACACTCAGAGCTAATGCAGTTGGTTCGGTTATGGTCACACTTCCAGTAATCATACATCCGTTGCTATCACTAACAGTAAGCGTATGAATTCCTGCGGAAAGGTTAGAGGCGGTAGCTGTTATTTGCCCACCAGTACTTGCACTCCATTGATAGATATAGCCACTCACATCGGGTGTTCCTCCACTGGCAGTTGCGGTTGCGGCTCCATCTGTTCCTGCATTACACGAAACATTGCTATCTATTGCTATTGACAAACCTAATGCTGTAGGTTCTGTTATCATAACATTTCCGGTAGCGGTACATCCATTTGTATCCGTTACAGTAACATCGTGGGTACCGACGGATAAGTTTGTAGCTGTTGCACTAATTTGGCTTCCTGCGGAGGCTCCCCATTGATAAGTATATCCCGGGGCGCCACCTGTAACTGCCGCGGTCGCTTCTCCATCAGATCCACCGTTGCAACTTACTTGATTATCTACTGAAATAGAGAGGCTTAATAGTGGAGGTTCTGTGATTGTCACTGAAGCAGTTTCAGTACAACTACTTACATCGGTGATTGTTACTACGTGAATGCCTACATTCAGATTAGTTGCAACCGCAGTCATCTCTCCATTATCCCATTCAAAAGTATATCCTGGGGTTCCTCCTCCTCCTGTGGCTGTTGCTCCTCCATTACTTTCTCCATTACAGGCTACATTTGCATCTACTACTGCAACTATTGTTAATGGAGGTGGGCCAGTTATGGTAACTGATGTGCTCGCAGTACACCCATTTAGATCCGTTACACTTACCGTGTGCATTCCCACAGGTAAATCTGTTGGATTTGTTGCTGTTGATCCTGTACTCCAGTTAAAGACATAAGGCAGGGTTCCTCCTGTAATATTAGAGATCGCAATACCATCGCTTTCTCCATTACAACTTACTGGTGTATCTTCTGCGGCTACGATATTTAACTCTAATAACTCAAGGACATTTACCATTGCTGTTATTGTACAATTTCCTGTATCGGTAACTGTTACATTGTGGATGCCTCCTGGTAAGTTGGATACAGTAGCATCTGTTCCTCCATTATCCCATAGATAGGTATATCCTGGGGTTCCTCCTCCTGCTGTTAC
>CALLWB010000061.1 GCA_938016265.1 uncultured Saprospiraceae bacterium | reverse complement strand
CGCCGCTGACTCCCATCAAAGTATTATCCTCCAATCCACAACCTAAGGCGTTTGTTAATTAGTTTTATACTAGTTGTTTTACTGATTTAAGAGTGACGGAATTGTTCGTCACTCTTTTTTTTGTTGTGGTCTATGATTTAATAAAACCTAGAATCCTATTAGGGCAAATTTGCCCTTCTAGGTTTTTTTTGATTTAGGATTGTTGCTCTACGGGTCAGTAGGCCAGTTTCAATTCGGGATATTGGTCGGGAATTTTAAAAAAAAGCGCTCAACCTGAGAACTGCACTTGTCCTGAAGGGTGAAATCCTCTCTTGTGTCATGCTTTTCCCGGCAGGATAGAATATTTGCTTCGCATGCAGCAGGCGCGTAACCTATCGATGTACAAAAAAAGAGCTATGTGCTATCTTCAAATCACGGTTATCTGGTTGAATACGTGGCAGTGCTTGCTACGTATTTTTCTTCTATTTTGCTCCGAATGCCCCGTACTTGGACGCTGCGCTACAGATTTGGCCGCCCGCTGGGGCTAAGTAAGTAGCTGCAAAAAAGAACATAATAATCTAGTGAATCAGGTGAATCGCTGTTTAGGTTTTTAAGTCCCTCGAATTTATTTGCCAAAGTGGAAGCATATTTCACTTGCTTTGTTGGTTAATTTCGATCGCGGGAGATGGGGGATAGGTGTTCCGTTCACTGTTTTCAGCCATTTCATCAAAAAAAGTAAAAAAACTTCAAAAAATCAGCGTTTTTTTTCACCATTCTCCTTGTCACGTTTGAGCGGGGTAAGAATTAAAATGTGAAAAAATCCGATGTTTTTGTTTTGTGCGAAAAAGGACACATTTTGGTCCAGATAATTGTAAATAATATACGATTTGTGACTAAAATTTAACTCCATTTCGTGCAACTTGGCCATATTGGGCTCAATAGTAAGAATATTTGATTTATTTTTAATTCAACGTTATTGTTGGTTTAATACAGTATTTAAAGGGTTTTAAATTTGTTTTTTAGTATTTGTCTAGTCACGGAATTAAAATTTTATTCTTGTTTGTTTGCAGAAAAAAATACTAAGGAAGATACATTGATAAAAACCTAAAATATTGATAATCAAGTCACAAAAAGTTAAAATTTACCTTGACATTGTGTTTTGGGCCTTGCGTGACATTGTTAATCCCTGCATCTTACAACCATAACAACGCAAACAATTTAAAAATCAGTTAAACAACAATAGTTATGAAATTTTTTACAAACGCCTTTACAAGTCTTTTCTTCATTTGCTTCTTTGCTTTTTCAGCAGCCGCTCAAAACGGAATGCACGATGTACGTTTTAACATGAACAGTGTTGACTGCGCCGGCAGCAAAATCTTCGTAGATATCGAAGTAAGAGCAAACAGCGAAGCAACTACCTTTAATATATCTGACCAAAACTACCGTTTCTCCTACAACCGAGCAGCAGTCGCTATCGGTAGTGTACAGATCGAGCAGATGTTCCTGACCGGGTTTATCGCTCCTGGTAGTTTTTATGATCCACATACCTTAACAGGTTCTTTGGATTCTGTAGTTTCTTACAACGTAGTATTAGCGGGAGGAACTGGAGTCGAAGTAACAACTGACTGGCTAACAGTCGGAAGAATCTCCTTCGAAATTATCGATGAAAACGAATGTTTAGACTTAATCTGGCATGATCAAGCTCCTGAGAATTTCCCACCAACATTTATCGGTGAGAAAGTAGGGAACGACCTATTCCAAGCTTCAGAAGCATTATATCTAAACGAATCCGTTTGTCCTGGTCCGGTTTGTCTACTTCCAGTAGAAATGACGTACTTCCGAGGATACGACGAGAACTGTGAAATCAGCTTAGAGTGGGAGACATACACAGAAACAAACAACGCATACTTCCAAATAGAAAAAAGTAAAGACGGTGGCGAATTCGTAGCTATCGGAACAGTAGAAGGAGCAGGAAACTCAATCACTCCAAGACAATATCACTTCACTGACACGGACGTAAGCTCTGTAAACTACTACAGAATCACGCAAGTAGATTATGATGGGACTTCAACGACCAACGAAGCAATCATCATCCGATCAGCATGTTACGACGAGTCAATCAAAGACGGCATCACTTCTCTATATCCAAATCCAGTAGTTTCTGGCCCTGTAAACATCAAGTTCTATACGTCAAAGGCAATAGAAGCTGGCCAAATCATAGTAACAGACGCAGTAGGAAGAATAGTAAGTCAGTCAACAGTAGAATTAAACGAAGGCCCGAACACCTTAGATTTTAGTACGGAGAGATTAGCTCCAGGAACGTATTTTGTAAAAATACAAAGCAACGATTGGTTCTCCACAACACAGAAGTTTGTTAAACTCGGAGAATAATAAAACGATTGTCAACATCCGAAGACCTTAGACGTATTTTTTTAACAACCACAGACAACCAATTCAGATGATTCTTTTTGCACTAACACTACTTATGATCGGAATAATCAGCGGCACATTCACAACAATTGAAATGTCCTTCATCCAAACTAAGGCGCCGCTGACTCCCATCAAAGTATTATCCTCCAATCCACAACCTAAGGCGTTTGTTAATTAGTTTTATACTAGTTGTTTTACTGATTTAAGAGTGACGGAATTGTTCGTCACTCTTTTTTTGTTGGTGGTTGTAGGGAAAGGGATAAGTGTGTGGATTGTTTGTTTAAGATGCGGTCAGTTAGGCCTCTTTCGAGGAATTTAACTCCTTTATTATCCGCAAGTGATAGCCTGTATGAAAGTGGGTGAAGTACATCATTTCCCTCATTGTCATTTTTCCGATCAGTGGATGTGGCACACGATAGGTTTCCAAATCTTTGTCCGACCATTTTTTTAGGCGGGTGATGAATTTCTGAGAGATTGATTCCCAGTCTTTTACCAACTGCTCCTTGCTTATTTTTTCTTCGGGTATGTATTTGCCTGAGGCCACACCACCTTCTTTCAGTATGTTTGTGTAGACTGCTACCACCTCGTCGTAGGTTCTGGACCCCTTCTTAGACTTGCCAAACGCAAAAAAAGATAGTTTTGGAAGTTTGAAGGCTCCTACCAAGGGTTTGGCGGATAAGATTAAGTGGTGAAGATGTTCAGCAATCGACCATTTCCCTGAAGGAGGGCGCACTGAGAAAATAGCAGGATCCACTTCCTGAGTGGTTGTAAACACCTCCTTAAATGTTGTTTCAAGGCCAAGGTGTAAATCTTCAATTGTTGTCATTTTATGGCTTTTTTAACTAGTAGAAACGAATTAATTCTAAAATCTAAAAGTAAAGAAAAAAAATATATTCTTAATATGAAGTCAGCAATATTCAAATAAACCACACCCTATTAAGACTTAACATTCAAGAAACGGGTGTTTGTTAAATTTATATGTTCAATGATTTGGCAATCAGGTTTCTCGAACAAGTCCTTAACTGCAATTGTTGTGGTGTTGTTTTAAGAAAGATAGGTATGCAACCTCGATCAATCTATTCTCGTCTTATTACTGACGGAGTGACTAGTCACTTTTTAGTCATATTCCACATATTCCAACCTAAGATCTGGTTTAAATTCATTAAATTTGAACCACATTTCCTTATGTTCTAAATTGAATCTTAATTATGAAGTCATTCATACAAATACTGACCGTGGTATTTTTCTTGATCCTTAGCGGGGGATATTCTTTCGGGCAATCTGCACAGTACGATATAAGAATCGTCAAAGACACCCTTAGTTGCGATAGCCTGTTTTTGCACGTTGATATTGAAATCAAAGCGCACAACGATACCACCCTGTTCAATCTTGCCGATCAAAACTATCGGATCTCTTTCAATCGGGATGCATTCCGAGCTTATGACAACAATTTGCCAGAAGCACAACGAAGTGTACAGATTGTCTCTGAACTGTTTATTACAGGCTTTGTTTCTACTCCAACAACAAATAGTTTTTATGGCCCGCACAATCTAACCGGGTCTATTGATACGATCATTTCTTATAACCTTGAACTGTCTGGAGGCGATGGATTTCCTCTTTCAGACACTGCCTGGACATCTGTAGGCCGAATTTCGCTTCAAGTGATTGATATAACTGCTTGTGCAGATATTTGGCTTCATGACCACGATCCGATCAATTTTCCCTCTACCTTTGTTAGTGAAAAATACATGAATACCTTGTTCCCTTCTGAAGAAGGAGACTATATCGCTTACGAGGAATGTTTTGAAGTCCCTTGCCCGCAAAACGCACCGCCAATGTCAAATGATGATTACATCAATACACTGGAGGGCTTCCCGATTACCTACAATATTTTATTCAATGATATCGATACCGATAACAACCTAGATCCTTCAACATTGACCTTGTTGTCTACTCCTGATGCTAGTGAAGCAACAGTTGTGCTTGGCCCTGGGTCAGGAGAAGTAACAGTGAGCCCAACAGGAATTTGGGCAGGGACAATCGCTCCTTTTGGCTACCGTGTTTGCGATGATTTTGGAGAATGTTCTACCGCGCAGGTTTTTGTAACTATAGATGATGATCCGACGACCAACCTCACCAATTTGAGTACTGGAAGTTCTGTAAATGTATTCCCTACTTTAGCAACACAATCGTTGACAGTAGCATTAAACATTCAAGCAGGTGCACAAGAAAAAGTGAATATGGAAATTGTTGATATGCTAGGAAAAACACTCTTCCAACAAACGGAGCGAGTACAAGGAAAGCAAAGTTATCAATTGAACGTAGACCATCTGGTAGCCGGCAGTTACTTCCTCAAATTGCAAATTGGCAGTGAAACCCTTACGGAAAAGTTCATTAAGCAATAAAAAATAATACGTCCGAAATATTCGAAACCAGCTTCTCCTCCGAAGCTGGTTTTTTTATGGATAGTGGTTAAAAAGCTCCTATTGAGCTTATTTATGGATTAGTATTAAATCATATTTTAAGAAAAAAGGAACTTCGAATACTTCAAAAGCACCTTTTGTTGGGGATTAGTTCTTGTTGAATAACGAAACCCAACAGCGTTCTTTCCCGTATAGAGAACTAATTAAGAAATAAAATCTATTTAATAATCCATTATACAAAGTTGAAGTTGTTTTTTGAACACCCAACGAACTTCAAGTAAAAATAAAAATGTGGTTCAATCAAGTCCTTATAACAATCTAATGGTAGAACAGCCGATGAATACTTCTAACAACGTTGAATCTATTAAGGCTGTCTTAGGAAGTGCTTCTAAAGACGGAGAAAGGCTAATATTATTAAATAAATTGGCTAGTATTCTCATTGAGCAAAATCCTGAGGAATCTTTTGCTTTCGCAGAACAGGCCGTGGCTTTGGGAGAGAAATTAGAAACGAAGCAGCACGTTTATAAGTCCTATAGTATTATTGGGAAATATTATTTTAAAAAGGAGGATTATTCTAAGGCGTTAATGGCCTTCGAAAAAGAGTTGGAGATTGGTAATCTACTTGGAGATCAGCAGGTTATTGCAAAAAGTCTGGCCGACCTGGGTTTGGTCCTCTTGAATCTTGGAAACTATGGGGAAGCAATCCTAAAGTTTGAAGACGCTCTTCAAATTGAAGAACAGCTGGACAAGAAATCCTCTATTCTTGCTTTATTAAACAACCTGGGCGTGCTCTATAAAAAATTAGGCAAATACGAAAAAGCAAAAAGCAGATACCTGTCTGCCTTAGAACTTACCAGGCAAATCGAGGATGTAAAAACCGAAACCAGTATTATTAATAATCTGGGAAACATCTACCAACACAAAGGGGAGTTCGAAAAAGCAATACAATACTACCTGCAGGCGCTGAAGCTGAATGAAGAACAAGGCAAAAAATTGAGTATAGCTGCCAATAGAAATAATGTTGGAATAATCTATAGAAAACTGAAAGACTTCAAAAGGGCCATTCACTACTATACAGAAGCGCTTGACTTGAATCTGGAAATTGAAAACCAACAAGGAGTCGCCACCAACCTCAGCAACCTAGGAGCCGTTTATGAAGAACTAGAAGACTTCAAATCTGCCATCTCCAATTATGAACGGGCGTTGGATCTAAATCGAGAAATTGACAATAAAAGCGGGATTTCCTTCCGATTGGAGAACCTTGGCTCCGTATATTTTCGACTAAAAGACTATCAAAAATCTAAGGGCTACTTCCGCGAAGCAATCAAATTCAGTGAGCAACTTGGGAATAAAAGACTTTTGGCCAATTGCCTTGATAATGTAGGGCGAATCAATGCAGAGATGGAAGATTATGAAGAAGCCATCAGCTACTACAAAAAAAGTATTCAAATCGCCAGAGAAATAGGTATCGAGTCCAACTCCATAATCACCTATCAGAAAATGGCAGACTGCTACTCTAAAATTGAAGACTTCAAAAGCGCTTACGAAACACACATCATCTATTCACAATTAAAAGATTTTGTCCAGGGCCAGGCTCAGGAAGTCAACAGCATTCAGTCCAAATATGATGCGGAAGGCAAAGACAAGGAGATGGAGGTGTTGCGGTCCAACAACGAAGAATTACAGCATTTCGCAAACAAAGCTACGCATGAGTTGAAAGAACCGATCCGAATGATCGGCGGATTCAGCAGCTTGTTGAAGCGCAAACATAACAACCTTCTAAACAAGGAAGGGGAAGAGTTCTTAAATATCATCAATGATGCCGCCAAGCGGATGGACGACCTAATTAATAACCTGTTTGACTATTCAAAACTCAATGCCAGCCAAGAGCTGGAAATCGAAGAGGTCGACTTAAATAAAGTGCTTAATCAAGCGATAAAAAACCTGACCTTAAGGATTGAAGAAACAAATACACAGATTCATACGGAAGTCCTACCAACGATAAAAGGGGTAGCCACAAATATGATTCAAGTATTTCAAAATCTGATTTCTAACAGCATCAAATTTAAATCAGATAACCTCCCTGTTATCAATATTTCCACAAAAGACGAAGGGGAGCATTATTTGGTTTGTCTACAAGACAATGGCATCGGCATCCCAGAAGACCAGCGAGAACAAGTGTTTGATATCTTCAACCGTCTACACTCTCAAATGGAGTACGAGGGCACTGGAGTGGGTCTTTCCATCGTGAAAAAAGTCATCAATCAAATTGGAGGCGAAATCTGGATCGAAAATACAGATGATGGCAAGGGGATTATGTTTTCGTTTAAGATACCTAAGTAGTGCTTCGCGGTAGATAGTAGAAAGCATTGGGCCTCGTTTTGCTTACGCAAAACTGAGGGTAGAGGGAAGATAAACAAAACCCTGAATAGGGTAAAAAAGTTGGACCATACGAATAACTCCCAAACTGCCATCTGATCTATCCCCCCAAAACACCCGCCGTCGCTGTTCCTTCACTTTTTAAACGGTCTTCCAAAACCCTTCGGGATCATTCAGGAATCTGTAACATTGCTACTTGTAGAATGGGGGGCGTTTTACTCTGCACCCAATAGACAAAAAGTGCTTGAATAAATTAATATCCAAGCACTTCAAATTCACTTTTTCTAGTATTCACGCATTCGCGCATTCAGATCTAGAAACAATATTTGTTTGCAGCAAGCAATTTCTTTGCGATTCGTCGGCGTGCATTTTTGGTATTAACGCCATCGAATTTTGTATATCGTTTTAGGCCCATTAGCAACATTCTTCGTTCATCGCCTTCTGCCCATGCTTTGATGGCGTTTCTACCATTTAGTCCTAGACGTTCTACAGCATCTGCTACGAAAACCCCCATCATATCGATCTGCTCGCTGGCAGCTTCCTGGCCTCTTTGGCTGACTAGTTTTTCTGATCTTAAAATAACAGACTCTGCAATGTAAGTATCTGCAATCATGTCAGATAGATACATTAAGATTTCTTGTTCTTCGGCCAGGTCTTGCATTAGTTTTTGAGCAGTTGCTCCTGCAGTCATTAGCACTGCTTTTTTCATATTTTCGACTGCTTTTTTCTCTGCTGCGAATAGCTCATTGCTACCAGAGCTGCCGAAGGAAGGTGGCGACATCAATTCTTTTTGGACGGCCATTGCTGGTGTCATGATATCCAATCGGCCCTTCAGAGCACGCTTCAACAACATGTCAACCATCAGCATTCTGTTGATTTCATTGGTGCCTTCGAATATTCTGTTGATTCGGGCATCTCTGTATGGACGAGCCATTGGCGCTTCTTCCGAGTAACCCATTCCTCCATGTATCTGCAGGCCTTCGTCGACTACATAATCAAGTGCTTCTGATCCGGCTACTTTAAGCAATGCACATTCGATGGCATATTCTTCAGCTGCTCCTAGTAAGGCCTCGCCATACGACTTGCCTTCTTCCAACAGGCGTTCTTCCATATGTTGGATATCAGCGCAAGCTCGGTAGGTGGCAGCTTCAACAGCATATATTTTTACTGCTTGCTCGCCTAGTTTATGCTGAATTGCTCCAAATGTACCAATTGAACGCTTAAACTGTTGGCGCTCGTTAGCATACTCGATAGACTTGGTCGCAGCAGACTTACAACCTCCAATAGTACCAGCGGCTAGTTTGATCCGGCCAATATTCAAAATATTAAAAGCTATTTTATGTCCTTTTCCGATTTCTCCTAGTACGTTTTCAACAGGTACTTTTACATTTTCAAAGAAGATTTGACAGGTAGAAGAACCCTTGATTCCTAATTTCATTTCTTCTTTTCCTCTAGACAGACCTTCATATTTTGCTTCTACAATGAACCCTGTAAATTGTTCCCCGTCAATTTTTGCGAATACCACAAAAACATCTGCCAATCCACCATTAGTAATCCACATTTTTTGGCCATTGAGGATGTAATGTTTGCCATCATCAGAAAGCACGGCTTTCGTTTTTGCTGCAAGCGCATCAGAACCAGAACCTGGCTCCGTCAGACAGTAAGCAGCTTTCAGCTCACCAGTGGCCAATTTGGGAAGGTATTGTCGCTTCTGAGCTTCTGTACCAAAATATAAAATAGGTAAGGTGCCAATTCCTGTATGTGCGCCCATTGTAAGTGCAAACGAAAATGCATCAGCATTTGCTTCAATGAGTAGAGAATTGGTTAGAAAATCTTGTTCAGTACCACCGTATTCTTCAGGTATTCCCGTTCCTAGCAATCCGTATTCACCAGATTCTTCCAGTAGCTGCATGCTGAGTTCTATATTATGCGCTTCAAGTTTTTCTAAGTTTGGAATGATTCGCTGTTGGATAAACTCTTTGGCGGTATCTGCCACCATTTGTTGCTCTTCGGTAAATTCTTCCGGGATGAATACACTCTGAGCGTCAATATCTTTGATAAGAAATTCTGCTCCTTTTAGTACTGTTTTTGTCATTTCTGCCTTTTCCATGATTCGTTGTCTAGTTATAAATTACAGAGGTAGTTAAATCTTGAATATAATTGATTTCAATTCTTATTGAAAGTATTGAGAAAACTTTCTAAACTTTTTTAGTTTCCGCGTTCCAAGTTATGAATTTCTTTTGTTTTTGGCAAGATTATATTCAGTTTATTTTGAATTTGGGGGATTACACGCTGTTTTGTTTCCTAATTCCATCTTTACATATAATAATTTCGCAAAGTAAATTTTTGAATTACCCGATTAGTTGGATAACTTACAACACTTTTTGAATACCATTAACTTAAACTCATACATGAAAAAATTACTCTTTATCCTGATTTCGGCAATGCTGATGCCTTTTATGTCGTTTGCTCAACAAGCAAAAGGGCTCGATGAAACGATCAATGAAGCGTTTGCGCCGGTTGCAAATGCTGTAGCTTCGGCTGTGTTTTTTGCTATTCCTATAGGAAATGGGCTTTCTGTACCTATAGTATTGATTGTTTTGATACTTGGAGCACTATACTTTACGGTCTATTTTGGCTTTCCAAACTTTACAAAGTTCAAATTAGCGATTGATGTAGTGCGCGGAAAATATGACAGCACGAAGTCCGGGCCAAATGCCATGTCTTCAGGTGGTGATAACATTGTCCTTGATGATAATATCGCAGATGACAGAGGGGATATTCTGGATACTATAAGAGTAGAGGGCGCTGATGGAGAGGTTACCCCATTTCAAGCACTGACTGCTGCACTTTCTGCTACAGTTGGACTAGGAAACATAGCAGGTGTGGCCATTGCGATTGCAATTGGTGGTCCTGGGGCTACCTTATGGATGATTCTTGCTGGATTTTTAGGAATGGCCTCCAAATTCACAGAGTGTACACTAGGAGTGAAATATAGAGAGATTGGTCCCGATGGTACTGTCTATGGTGGACCAATGTACTACTTGAAAAAAGGATTGGCAGAAAGAGGGATGGCAGGATTAGGTAAAGTATTCGCAGTTTTTTACGCAATAATGCTAGTAGGTGGTTCTTTTGGAGGAGGAAATATGTTTCAATCCAACCAAGCAGCCGCACAGTTTAAGTCATTGATTGGCACGGACTCTGGAGCTGCAGGATTTCTTTTCGGATTGGTAGTCGCTGGTTTGGTCGGTATTGTGATCATAGGAGGTATTAAGCGTATTGGTGCTGTTGCGGAGAAGATTGTTCCTTTTATGGTAGCGATTTATTTTGGTGCGGCATTAGTAATTATTTTAATGAATGCCTCTGCAGTTCCAGCTGCCATCGGTCAGATTTTAGGAGGCGCCTTTACTGGAGCTGGTATTACTGGTGGAGTTGTTGGGGTGCTGATTCAAGGATTTAGACGAGCCGCCTTCTCCAATGAAGCAGGTGTCGGTTCTGCATCGGTCGCTCACTCTGCAGTAAAAACAAAATATCCAGCGAGTGAGGGAATAGTTGCTTTGCTAGAGCCATTTATTGATACCGTGGTTGTTTGTACAATGACTGCTCTGGTTATTATTATCACCAACATCAATGGTGAATTCCTGGTATATGGAAGTGCTGATGGACTAAATGGGGTGAACCTTACGTCAACTGCTTTTGATTCTGCCATACCTGGATTTTCAGTCGTTCTGACAATAGCTGTTATCATGTTTGCGTTCTCCACTATGCTATCCTGGTCCTACTACGGCCTTCAAGCATGGAAATACTTATTTGGAAGAGGCAAAACTGCAGATACACTATACAAGGTAATGTTCTGTGTATTTATTGTCATCGGTGCTGCTGCGAGTCTGGGAGCAGTGGTCGATTTCTCGGATGCGATGGTTTTCGCGATGATTTTCCCTAATATTATTGGATTGATTATCCTTGCTCCTGTAGTGAAGGAAGAGATGACCAAATATATTAGCGATATCAAAGGCGGGTATTTGAATGCAGATGAATAATCTGCCCATTTATTAAGAAATTGAAAATCATCCTGAATCATTTTGGGATGATTTTTTTGTTTTATAGGATTTTAGAACTTATCTTCTTTATTAGGAATGAGCTTTTTTATGAAAAGTAAGGCACTGTACAACCAATCGATTCAAACCATCGTTTTCAGTAGAAATAGACCGAATTTCGAAAAAAATAAATGCAATGAAGATGAAAAATTACTTGTTTATTTTGCTTGCTGCTACCTTGTTTTCTGGAGCCTGTAAAAAGGGAAATGTTGACCCGACTGAACAAATTGACTATCTAATATTTGGTATTTCTTACGGATTTTGCCCAAGCAATTGCACACATCTGTACAAACTAGAAAATGAAGAACTCTTTGCGGATGATATAGATATCGGAATTCCTAATCCAGTTCCATTTTTGCCCACTCCATTGCCAGATACTAAATATCAGCTGGCAAAAGACTTGTTGACTACCTTTCCAAGTGATTTACTGCAATCTAACCAGGCAGTATATGGCTGTCCTGATTGTTCGGACCAGGGGACTGTTTATATAGAATTGAAGTATAGTGGCACGGTAAGATCCTGGAGACTTGATCCTTTGGATGTTGGTCAAACTCAAGCGATTATTGACTACCGAAAAAAGATCGAAGACCTTAAAAATTTGCTGTAAATTTTGGAAAACGAAGAATGGACGTAGAATTGATCCCGAAAACATTAAAACACTTGCCCAGTTATCCATAAAGCAGTACGTCGATTTGTGTGATTGTCTGATGGGCTATTCTCCAATGGATTACAAGGAGAAAGCAAATTGGGCTAGTCAACAACATGGTGGGCTTATGAAAAAAAACAATTTCAGATGAGTGACTCCATCCATGATTACAACCCAGATAAAAAGATAAAGCGTTTGGTGCATTGGTTGTCTTTTTTTGAGAAGGAATCAAGAAACAATTTACTCCGACCATTTGAACGCGAGAACAGCCAAATACATCATTGTAAACAATACTTTCAACTACTGATAGAAGAAATAACAAAGACAAAAAAAAACAGCCCGTAGGCTGCTTCCTTTCAAAACTAACTATAAACCTCCTACATTATTTCTTTAATGCAAGTTGGACCTCCAAATCAAACTCGTCGTAAATCGTATTGTCTCCCAAATTGTCGAAAAAACTCCCTGACCCGTATCGGATATCATATTCTGATCGATCGATCTGAAGTTTTGCAGTCGCAACGCCATCTTCAATGAGTGCATTGAATGTTGTGCTTTTTGTCGTTTCTTTGATCGTGAGATCTCCTGTGATTTTGTAGTCTCCCGCTTTTCCTCTCGATACGACTTTCGTGATTTTGAAGCTAGCAGTTGGGAATTGCTCTACCGCAAAAAAGTCCGGTGAACTAAGATGTCCCACCAATTTGCCAGCGGCTTCTCCCTCCAAGTCAGTAGTGGCAAGACTAGCCATGTCAATGACGAAACTCCCTCCTTGCAATTGATCGCCTTCAAACTCCAGATTCCCTTCTTTTACTTGCAAGGTGCCAGTGTGAGACCCTAGTACTTTGTAACCTTTCCATGTGATGACACTTGCTTCTGGATCGATCGTTTTGTTTACGTTTTCTGTTGGTGCGGTAGTAAATCCGATAATTCCCATTAGTGTGATGAATAATAATTTCATAATTATAAATTTTTATGGTTTTGTTAATTCAATGTTTAAACATCGTTTTGTGTAAAAAAATATTATTTTCTCATTTTATCCAACATATTGCTGAGTTGTAGTGCTTCCTCGGCTGTCAGGTTGGTAAAAGTTTTTTGTCTGTTTTCTAATTCGGGATCAATTTGAGTCAGTAGTTTTGTTGCAGCATCGGATAGGGTGACATCAACCTTTCGCTGATCTTCCGGGCAAGTTCTTTTTATTACAAGACCTTTCTTCTCCAGTCGGTCTACGATCCTAGAAGCATCCGACATTTTGTCGAGCATTCGTTTTCTGATTTCTGCAGTAGAAATAGGGGCCCCGGCTCCTCTCAAAATTCGAAGAATATTATATTGCTTACCGGTCAACTTATACCGTGCAAAATACTCAGATTGATCGGCTTTCAACCAGTTTGCTGTGTACAGGATATTGACGACCACTTTCTCAAAGTTACTGGTAAAGGATTTTGATTGTTGTATTTCGTCTTCAATTCTCATAGGGCAAATATAGTGTTTAAACATTGATGTTGCAACATCAATGTTGGTGAATGTCAATTTTAAGACAAAATTCTTTCCTTTTACTTAAATTTTGAGTCGCTTTTCTTGATTAATGCATCTTTTTGATGCAAATAGGTTTGCAGTAGGCTACTGATTTGTTCTTCTGCGGTTTGTTTGAAGGCTAATTTTTCCTTTTTTTCTAAAAACATGAATTTTCGAAATCCTTGTTTTTTCTCTCTTAAAGTATTGATGGAGAACTCCACATAGCCATCTCTGTTTGTATCCAGTAGTAGCTGTTTGAATCCCTTGTTGATCACAGATTCATAGGATTCTAATGAAATAGCATGTTTGCGGACCTCCAGGAAGTCAACATTAATGAACTCAATGGTATTAAGGTTTCTTTTCTTCATGAAATCCCAATATCTGTAGTCCAGGATGTGCAATTCTGCGCTTGCGCTGGTGAACTTTGTATTTAGGAAAGCGAAAATTTCTAATTCTTTAAGAATACAATAATCTATGCTGTTGTTTTCCATTAGCTTTGGTAGATAAAGTGGTTTTCGGTTTCCTTGCAGGGTTTTTTTTAGCATTTTTTCCAAAAAATCATATCCTTCAGAAGATTGATCCCTGCAAATGATTCGTTCTTCTCCTTGTCGAACAATTGGCTCCAGTTTGGTTAATACAGTTAGTGCCTGCCCTTCTTTTGTAAAGGGGGTTTCTGCCAAGAGACTTTCTGCATACGCCCTATTCTGAATATCTTTATGTGCGAGATATTCCTCCAATAATGGATACATCAGTTCTTTGTGTGTATGCAAACAAAGAGCTTCAGTCAAAATGCATTCCGGCTCCTTGAGTTTTCTGCCAATCCGGCTAAAATAATCAAATGCTTCCAGGTAAGTTTTGAATTTTGGAGGACTTCCATCCCAATAAAATTTGGCTTCAATAAGATCTTCATCTTCTTCCTCCAAAAAAAGCAACTTGTACTTGTCGATATCAAAAATATGCTTGCCGATGACCGATTTTTTAGCACTGTCAAAATCGTCAGTGGCAAAATTCTTTTTCCACAAATCCGGCATTAAATAACAGTACCTTCTTATCCCCTCCATCAGATAGTAGAGATAAGTCTTGTTTTTCACATCAAGGGCATGAAACCTAAATGCAAAATAGACACACCTAGCATACATCGCATTATTCAGGAATGCTCCCAACGTTTCTTGTCTTGCCTCTCGTTGGCAATCCTCAAAAATCGACCTATTTACTAGATAGGGCCGACCAACAAAGTTAACTTTCAGGCGCTTGTCCAGTCTGTCAAGGCTATCTAAAACCGACCATACATTTCTTCCGTACTCGTCTTCAAAAACCTCAAAAATCAATCGAGAATTTAAGTCACCCCATTGTAAAAAACCGCTAGATGTAAATTTAAGCTTAATACGATGCTTAATAATACCATGTTCATAAGAAGAAACTTGAACAGCTTGCCTCATCCCTTTTACCGCATATCCAGCATCAATCAACCAACTTCTGGCTATGGAATCTGCCTGCCATTCATTTTGAAAAATAAATTCTGAGCGTGCTTCCTCATTATAAAATGCAAACCCTTCATCAAACTCTCCTGTGTTCTTTTTTATAAATTTTTTTGCCTGGTACTTCGATTGAAATAATTCTACTTCCCTAGCAATTGTACCTGCAAGTGTTGACTCATCTCTAGCATTAGCCACCACCCCAACACTCATAAATATCATACCGGAAGGGGATGAAAAGGTATTGAACGATCCATCTTTTACCAGATATACATGGAGGTAAGGAGCGTCTTTCAGATCGTTGGGGACTACTTTTTGTAGGATTTCATTGACATAGTTTTCGAGTTCTGGCCAATCACTGTATATTTTGCCTGATAGCAATAATTCTGTTGCTTTCAGAGCAGCTTCATCGGCATACCTGAAAGTGGATCGTGGATATCGTCCTTCCTTGTATCCTTCCGGCATATCTGCCAGAATATAGTCTCTTAGCTCCTCCTGGGAGATTTTGAACCGTTCAGGTATAAGGTCACTTTGTGATCTGCAAAATTTTGTTTGTCCATATGTTAGGACGGGTATTAATAATAAAAAGAGGAGCATTCTTTTCATGGAAATCAGCGTTGGTTATAGCTTTAATGTATTGTTGATTAGGAGCAAATATAGTAGAAAATTGGGGAAACCTTTGTGTGCATCCGAAAACTTTACATGAATGGACTCCATAGGTTGATTATGGGGGCTGCCTGTTGTGCTTCGGCAGGCAGGTCCTCTGGAGCCTTTCGCCACAAATCCCATTATTCAATTAACCAATCCCTATTAACCATTGTACTAATCACTAGCTTCAGCCCCGAAGCCAGTTTTCCCAAGAGCGATAAGGCCAAATATAGGTCCCATAGCCAACAGTGCATAAATGCCATTAGAGCTAATAAGTTCACTGGTGATATTGATTAATTGAATGCTGATGATGGTGATGGCAAAGCCGATGCAGTTGACAATGGTGAGGGCGGTTCCTTTTATTTCAGGTTTGGCGTTTTGAGCAACCAAGGTCGAAAACATCGGCGAGTCCATGATCACCACCATTCCCCAAAAAAGAAGAAATCCAAGAAACAGATACGGCTGGTCAATCGCAAAGACCAAAGGAGAAAACAGCGCACAAGTCCCTGACAACAGCAACGCCGAAAACGCTACTTTTTTTGTACCAAATCGTTGGGCCAAAAAACCACTCCAAAAACAAGACAGCCCACCAACAGCAATAATCAGAAAGGACAATACCGGAATATCAAAATTGCTAAAAGGATGCAATTGGCCGTAGGTTTTTAACATCAGCGGGACAAAAGCCCAAAATGCATAAAGCTCCCACATATGTCCAAAGTAGCCGAAGGCAGCCGCCCGAAAATTTCGAGCTCGAAAAACGCTAAAAAATGCCGTAAGTTGGATCTTGGCTCCTTGTTTTCGGTAAGGACCGTCAGGAACCAAAAGAACAAGGAGTAAGCCTCCTGCCGCCGCAAGCAAGGAAGTCGACACGATCACAGAACTCCAGGAGAGGGACGCGCTCAGCCCTTTGAGCAAATGAGGGAGTGCCGTGCCAAGCACCAGTGCACCCACCAAAAAACCAAGCGATTTTCCCAGGCCTTTGTCGTAGTAATCGGTCGCTATTTTCATCCCTACAGGATAGATACCAGCCAGCGAAAACCCAGTAAGGAAACGAAGAAACAGTATGCTGGACAAGCCATTACCCTGGTACAATATTCCCAGATTAAACAAGGCGCCAAACAAGGCACTCACAAAAAAGACCTTCGAAGGAGAAAACCGATCGGCAATCGTCAATATGGCAAAAAACAGGGTGCCTATAATAAATCCAAACTGCACGGCAGCCGTCAAATTTCCTAACGCGCTGGCCGCTAACCCAAAGTTGGAGATTAGATCATCCATTACGCCATTGCCTGCAAACCAAAGCGAGGTACAGAAAAATTGCGCAACAACAATGATAGGAAGGATTAATTTTTGTGGATTCATGTATGGCTTTGTAGAGTGAAGCTTGATCAAATGTACGCCTTAACATGAAATTTAATAAAAAGATGGTAGGAATTAAGATTAAGAAATAGAAACTAGTCTGAGTGTCTCTGTAACGACTTGGAATTAA
>CALLWB010000060.1 GCA_938016265.1 uncultured Saprospiraceae bacterium | reverse complement strand
AAAACATATATTTAGGTGTCACCCCTTGTCTAACATAAATTGAGTCCTCATCTAATGGGATTCAATTTTATATTACAATATAAACCCATTTCCCATGAAACACTTTCTTTACCTGATTGTTTTCGTTTTCCACCTATTTCTATCCGGGCAACTATTTGCTCAATGCCCTGCAACTGTTCCTTTATCAATAAGTCTTACACCTGCAGAATCTACCTGCGAAGCCAACGGTACAATTACCGTTACAATTACAGGCGGGACGCCGTTTACTGATGTCATGGGCAACAGTGTATTTAGCAATCAAATTATTGCTGGTCCTGCAACTTCTACTGTCCAAAACTCCACAGTTTTTACCTCATTGCCAGCTGGCGATTATACCATCGAAGTAACTGATCTTTGCGGTACTTCAGTGACAAGTACAGCAACGGTAATAGGCACCTACCTGCAGCCTGACTTGACTTTTACTGCCTTCGGAGTTACTTGTATCGGTGGTTCTGATGGTGCAGTTGTTGGAACTGCGACCCTTGGTTTGGCTCCTTATTCCTATAGATTAATAGATTTAAATGTTAATCCTATTGATACTTCTGCCTGGCAATCAAGCGGCTCCTACGCTAATCTTATAGAGGGAGATTACTACTTACAAATGATAGACGCCTGCAACAATTTTCAAAGCAGAGACGTTACCATCATCAATCAAAATAACACGCAATTTAGCATATGGTCAAACTTCACCAAATTGAGTTGTGATTCCATTGACTTCCGATTTGGGCTAACGGGGTCTCCTTCCAATTCAACCGCCGGCCCTTATGATTGGGAAATAACCGCGGCCTCTGAGGCTCAACATTCCTGGTTAGTAGGAATGACAGGAAGTTTGCCTGCGCTTAATCCTCCAAGTGGATCGACTACCGTACTGACAATCAATCATATTGATAGTGCCCAAATTACCATATCTATGCTTGACCGATGTGGCAATACCGCCGTCGGAACCTTCACCTTACCAGAATTATTTGCTAGAATTCAAGGCTATTCCTGGAATTGTACTTCAGGGAGCATGACTGTTCAGGCTACAAACCTGAGTTGGTGTTCCAATGACTATGAAATCATCTCTGGACCAGTCATAGTTCCTCCACAAAATACTCCAGTTTTTGACAGCCTTCCAGCAGGAAATTATTGTTTTAGAGTAACGGATTGTTGCAGTGCTACCCAAACTTTTTGCGGCAATTTGGATGCCTCCAGTTGGGATATTTGGCTACAAAGAGGAACAGGCTGCTTGCCACATACAGTAGACCTCAGAGTAAAGTATATCAATGGAGGAGCGGTCGCTTATCCTGTCACCTTAATTATGTATGATAGCCCTCCAAATTTTCCAGGACCAGATACTGTTATTGTTAATAGTAGCAACTATTCGTGGAATGAAGTCCCTGAAGGGTATTATTGTATTCGTGCAGAAGATGCATGTGGATACGTAGCGGACTATTGTGCAGAGGTATTGGATAATGTAAATTTTGAACCACTCCCGCCTGATGTCCAATTAGGCTGCGTAACTGGCAACCAACTCACTATTAACTATCAGGCAGATTTTAATATTCCAATCGGTTTAACAGGACCAAATGGGGTCATTCAGCCTCCGTTATATCTATACAATGACGTATTCCCCAATTTAACAGCGGGGACGTATATTTACCGGATTGGATGGAGTACCTGTACCTATGTAATTGATACAATAGAGATTCCCCCTTACATTCAACCGGATCTTTCTGCTAGTATTGGAGTAGAATGCGACGATGGCTCCGCCCTGATTATTGCCGACGGATTTGGCGGTGTACCACCCTTACAATATGAAATTATATCCGGTCCACAATTGGCTGGGCTTCAGAATAGTCCGCTCTTTAGTGGGATGCCACTGGGAACGTATACTCTAAGAGTGGTCGATGAGTGCAATAACTCTGATATTTATTCCGTCGCTGTAGCTCCCTTTAATGTGGTGCTTCAAGGTTATAGTCAACCTATTTGCGTAGGAGATACCCTCGATATCTCTGTAGATAGTGTCCGATCTGCCGTTTATACCTGGACCGGGCCAAATGGATTTACTGCTTTCCAATCTCAAATTTCTCTTCTAAATGCTTCCTCCTTAGATTCAGGCCTTTATACTGTTAATATTGATTTGGCGGGATGTACTTCGCAAACAATCAGCCTTCAGGTCGATGTAATAAATTGTCTGCCTTATGTAGACACCGATGGCGATGGAGTGCCAAACAATGAAGATATTGATGATGATAATGATGGAATACCAGATGTTGTCGAAGCTGGCTGTCCTCCGGGTTCTGTGTTTGGTTCTACTTGCCCGATTACTGATCCTGATGGAGATGATGATGGAGATGGAGTCCCAAATTATATGGATCCGGATTGGGCCTATTGCGGAGGATTAAATAGTAATGGCACCTGTATAAATATTGATTTGGATGGGGACGGTGTACCTAACCACCATGACCTGGATGCCGATGGAGATGGGATTCCAGATATTATTGAGGCAGGAGGAATTGACACGGATTATGACGGGCAGGTAGACTACCCGGTACCCGGAGATCCAATGTCTATGAATGATCCTGATGGAGATGGATTAAGCAATGATCCAATATTCGATTCTACTGGCGATGGAATAGCCGATACACCGGCTGATATCAATCCGACAGGTCCAATCACGATTACCTCGTTACCTATTCCTAATACAGATAATACTGGTGGACCGAATTACCTTGATCCTGATTCTGATGGCGATGGAATTCCTGATAGCATAGAAATCACGCATGGTACCATTACTATTATTCCAACAGGCAATGATACAGACGGCGATGGAATAGATGACGCTTATGACAGTGATGACGGGACAATAATTGGGGTGCTGGATGGCCCTGCTATACCTTTAGTCATCAATGACACAGACGGCGATGGCACATTTGATTATATCGATTTAGATTCTGACAATGATGGGATTCCGGATAGCGTAGAAAATATGTATGCTTTGAATAATGGTGATACAGACGGAGACGGATTCCCTGACTACCAGGACTTGGATTCGGATAATGACGGGATCAATGATATTGAAGAAGCAGGAGGCATAGATGCAGATCATGATGCCCTAGCAGACACTCCAAATGCAGAAGGCACTCTTTTCTTTCCGACAGACACCGACAACGACGGCATTCCTGATTATCTAGAAGTAGATTCCAATAATGATGGCATCACTGATATTAGCGGCAGCGTAAACGCCAACCAAGACTTAGATGGTGATGGAGTAGTAGATAATACTGCAGATCCTGATGAAGATGGAATCCCAAATGTAGTAGACGGCCAACCCACTAATTATGGAGATGCGTTGCGTGGTGTTATTGGTCGGATCAAAATTTTGCTGGAGGGTCCTTATGATGCTACTTCTGGGTTGATGTCGGATAACTTGCGAGCTACAGGATTGATTCCTAGTGAGGAGCCTTATACTGCCCTCGGGTTTACCCACTTTGGCGGAGGAGGAGAAAGTGTTGCCCCTGCGGTATTGACTGTGATAGGAAATGATGCTATTGTCGATTGGATTTTTCTAGAGTTGAGGGATGCCGCTGATTTTAGTGTTACAATTGCTACTAGATCTGCGTTGCTGCAAGCGGATGGAGATATTGTAGACACAGATGGAGTTTCAAGTGTAACCTTTAATAACATCGCAGACGGAAATTATTATGTGGTTGCCAAACATCGAAACCATCTTGCTGTTATGACTCCTGGATCGTTACCAATGAATCAATCCTCTTCCTACTTGCATGATTTTAGCACGGGATCTGCTTATGGTTTAATTTCATTTGGGGATATTCAGAAGTTGGTAAGCGGAGGGAAATTTGCTTTATGGGAGGCCGATTTTGATCATAGTGGAAGCATTGATGCTGCGGATCGAAGTGATGGCTGGAACTTTAGAAATCAAACTGGTTATCTACCTCAGGATTCAAATTTTGATGGAGTTTGCGACGCAGCAGAGCGGAGTAAAGCATGGAATAATAGAAATAAAATTTCTAGAGTGCCATAGTCTCGAGATTATTTAGTTTTATTCAAGAATGCAACCTTCCTAAGTAGCTGAGACGTTAGTTGCCTCCCACCTAGGAGCGAGTGATTATTTACTAAAACTTAATCTCTTAATAATTTCGTGTGGTTAAAATAAAAAGTTAGAGGCACCGTTTTAAGAGTGAATTTTTTTAACTCCTAAATAAATACAATGAAATTAAATCAATTATTGATTGTGGTCTGTGTCTCCTTGTTAATTGTTTCTTGCGATAAAGTTGAAGAAACCAACATTGTGACAACAGACGTCAATGAAAACATAGCAGTACCTTATGCAAAACTACAAACGGATGAGATCCTTAGCACCATGGTAAATGGACAAGTCATGGTTTTCGATTCCTACGGTCTAGATCTGGACGGCGACGAATTGGTGGACCTCACTTTCGAAGTAGTAGACTTGACATTATGGAATGGGGTGATGCCAGATCACCCAGACAATCTAGCCGCCAGAGTGCATACGAGCAGTACAACAGAATTGCTAGACAATTCCACTTTCGGTTACCCCGATGCACTAAACAATGAAGGTATCTTCGATGTTGGAGAATGGTCGGAAAGAGGATCTTTTGTCCTCGGTACAATAGCAGATGCGGGATTATTTGAAGGAAAAACCGGACACCATTTAGCATTCCGAATTAGCAATAACGGAGGATACAATTATGGCTGGGTAAAACTAGATTGCAGTGCTGTTTCTGATGTTTTGACCATCCATTCCTATGGTCTAAATCTGACACCAGACACAGCGATTTTAGCAGGACAAACAGAATAGTTTTACAATATTCAGAAACAAAAAAGGCAGTTGAGATTAAATCAACTGCCTTTTTTATTTAGGGTAAAGACTATTAAAACAATTAAGACTACTGGCAACCAATCCGTGCCTCAAAATTGGACCCGGGGGTTGCTTCAAAGCCAGTTGTCATTTCTACTTCTCCTGATTCAAAGGTGGTGCCATTGCCGGCAGGTACATAACTATTGGAGGTGATCCGTCCTGAAGCTTGATGTGTCCCATCAGGAACTGGAGTTGGAGCTTGAAAATTAAGTGAAGAGGAAAAGGTGATGCAATTGTCCACATTGTCAGCCACTCCATCGTTATCAACGTCCCCGTCCGAAGCAACGATCCAGTCTATCTCAAAATTAGCGCCACTGACGTTAGTCGGATCAAATCGCATGGAGGTGATATTGTTTATCCATTGTGGATTGGTACCTACAGGAATTACAAGGACTTCCCAGTCTCCATTTCCCACATATTGGTAAGTCGAAACTCTGGTGGCTGCAAATCCTGGCGCATCATTTCTACCAAAGAAAAGTTGTGCAGGACGATTATTGGCCGTAGAGCGCATCTTTACCAGAATATTTTGAACCTTACTCGCCTGAAAATTAAAATCCGTTTTCCAAAACATCGGATCCGCGTTACCTGCAGTGCCTTTATAAATACCAGAAGTGAGCGTATGGTTGATCACATTATTACTGTTTGTCCAGCCCTGATGTTCATCATAGTCGAACAAAAATGCCAGATCAACTGCATCATTCGGGTTTCTATTGTGCGCAATTTCAAAGGAATTTCCACACCCGTCGCCATCAGTGTCGGCTAATGGTAGTACCGCACCACCATTCCAAGTAATCGTATAATCCTGCTGTAATCCAGTCGCCACAGGACGAATAAACAAATCACCATTCGTATGAATATAATACCCTGAATTCCCCGAAGCATAAAGGCTCGCATGCGAATTATGAACAGACAATGCCCCTTGACTAGAAGTAATATTCAATCCCGGAAGTAAACCAAATTTTTCGAAATTGACCCGTGCATTATCTCCGGGAAATAAACAATCATCGTAGAAAAATTTTACTCGGTTGGTATAAGGCAAAGAAGCAAAAGAGTAAGTATATAAGTAGCTGTCATTGGCAATAAAGGGCATCATATGAATGGTCAAAATATCAAACGTATGATGAAATCCTGCGCTTGGAGTCCCCGCCTTTGTGCGGGCCACTGTTACATGAGGGAAATCCCCTCCACTAGGAATAGAGTACGTCAAAAAAGACAGATTAAAGTAATTGTCAGTTCTGGAAACATAATTCCAATTTGGAGGTTGAAACTCGCCTCCAGTAAGCATCATGGGGTGATTGGCAACAATTGATGCTCCTGGTTTTCCTGAGATAGATCCATCCTTATCATAATGTCCTTCTGTCCAAACATTAGGATTATCTCCACGAATAACGGAATAATTAGGGATGGTAATATTTATTAAGCCACCATGGTCGGTAGTAATTCCTTCCCAAGTATGATTGACATGTTTTCTAGCAGCTCCTCCTGCTTGAAAAAAAGAGCTGTTCGCTGTATTGTAGCCAACCATATGACAGTTTTTCATCCTTCCAGCACCATCATACGTATGGTAAATATATTGGTGATTGGGGTATAGGTCTTCCCCTGATTCTGCTACAAAAACACAATTCTCAACAGTGTTATAAGCTGCCAGGAACAAACCTACTCTGTTTTCAACAAAAATATTATCTCGGTAAATTACATTTTCGACAGGCCCTCCAACACCAATCCCAGCATATATTCCGCTTAAGTTTGCATAAAAAGTAGTGTTTTCTAAAACATGGTCTGTGGCATTGTCCCAACCCCAATTCGTTCTCAAGGAATGATCGGCATTTAGCTGATCAAAAATGTCCATTCCATTTGCACAGCTATGTGCTTTATTGCCTGAAAATAAACCAAGTGGTTCCTTGTGTGGCTCCAACCCATTATAATAAGGATCGTTTGCAGAATCTCCCATTGGAGACTGCGGGAAGGCAAACCAATAACCCGTTCCATGTGTGCCCGCAGCAACATTATTCGAGAAGTAGTTATTGGGATTGGTAATCCAATAGGAAGATGGGGTGCGGTTTTGCTGTTGGTTTAGTTCATTATCTGAAGGAATTAATTCTTCTCCAAGAACAGGACGCATGGTGTGCAAAACAACATTATTGCGAATGGTATTAAACCGCTCGCTACCATCTTCCAGAAAAATACCGTGACCAATATGTTCATAGCAAAAATTTCCTTCTACAAGTGTATTGTCTGTGCCGTGAATTGTGATGGCTCTATTGAAGGAGTTTCTAACAGAATTATTCTTGAAATATTGACCAGTTCCTCCTGCCTTTACCAGGTGCCAGTGGAAGGGATATCGGCCTAAAATCGACTTTTGGCCCATATGGTACAATTCCACTCCTTCGATGTATGCTTTCCCGTTATAATGAATCATGATGTGCCCGCCAAAATTGCTAGTAGCTGCTGCCGCATCTCCTTGAATTGTAATGTTTCTGGTTAAAAGACCTACTTCGGCACGTAAATCGGCTGTCCAGGTTTTATTATCAACTGCTCGGGTATATGATTTTTGAATTCCGGTATGCTTGAACGTAAGTGGTGAATCAAGTGTTAAGGTTCTGCCATCTGGGCTTACACTTACGATGGTTCGTTGTTCTGCCTGCTCCCAGTAAATAGTAGATGCGGTTACCATTATCTCTGCATTTGCTGGCCAATCTACTGGCTCTTTTAAGGTGATGGTCGTACTTCCCACTGCAGCTGTTGCACCTAGTTGTGTCCAACCAATTGTATTTTTTCCATGAATATTGATTGTTCCACCACCAAAGGAACCAATAAATTTGTCTCCAAGTCCTAGAATATTTTCATTATCATTTACTCCCTTTAGGGTAATTATACCCCGGCCAGTATATGGAGTCGCGGCAGTACCAATTTCCAAATTTGCAGCAGCTCCTTCCACCAATAGCCATTCCGTTTCCAAGGTGAAATCATTCATACTAGTCCTGTTCGCAAGTTTACCATTTACTCGCGTTGTTTTGGCCTGACACAAACCATTTAGTCTTACCGTTAAACCAATTGGAATAACTACCGCATCATTTGGACCGGGGATAGCATTCTGGTTCCAGGTAGTGGTTTGATCCCACCTTCCATTGGCAACAGCAGTGAATAAGGCCGCTGAATTTTTTAGTTGATACTGTTCAATGTCGAATTCATTACCACAAATAGTTATTTCTGGAGGGGCAACATAACTTTGTTTATTGGAAGTAGATTCATTTTCCCATAATCCAGAGAGGGACAATAAAAAACTGACAAACAGTAGGTGGAGGAAGTTGGGATTCATAGCTGTAGGTTAGTGGTGTTCATGAATTACTAAAAATACATTTATTTGTGGGGAATGTAAAACGCTGGTTTAAATATTAATTTCCGTAGCTCACTTGATTAGCGCAAAACTAATATGGGTGTTTCCTGTTATTTTGTCTACAAATAAGTCCCGTTGCGGATCTGTGCCATTGCAAGTGTTTACGTTGCACAAGTAGGAGCCTCCAGCAAGCCGAATTCTTCCTTGATTATCAGGAGTGGTTATTTCCCACACATTTCCTATAAGATTTACTTGATACGGAGGGAATATTTGATTGGAAAAAGTATTGATTTTTCTTGTGTCAGAAGCTATCAATCCCCAGTATTGCTCATAGGTAGGTAGTTTTTTGCCAACCCAATTGGCATAAGCCAATGCATCATTGTAGCTAACTTGGGTGACTGGGTTTTCTGGCAGAGCAGCCATTTCTCCATCTGGGCATTGCCAATCAATATGCTCCATAATTTCAAACTTAACAACATCTCTTTGAATGATTGACCACTCATATTTTTCGGCGTCTGTTTTGTAATTTGTAGCAGCCACAAATTTTTGAAAATCCCCTACAGTAACGGGAATCAATTCCTGTTTGCAAGAAGGGAAGAGGAGTAAGGTGAAAATTGTACAACAGAAGACTCTTAACATAAACACAAATAACGGATTTTATAGATTATATTTCTACAATTGATGCTATTTCTATCTTGATCTAAACATCCGATCTATTTGAACACCATTTTTGCAACTTTATGTCATTGAACACCTTCATCTATAAGCAAGGTTAAATTTATCCTATAAAAAATTGATGGTTTCCATTTAAATTTGGTTCTTGTGGACAAATCAACTGGTCTATTATTATGAATGAGAAAAATACAAAAACGGATGTCGATATCGTATTGGTGGGAGCAGGCATAATGAGTGCAACTCTAGGGGTTTTCTTTAAAGAACTGATGCCTGATGCTACGATTCACATCTACGAACGATTAGATAGAGTAGGGGCGGAAAGCTCGGACGCTTGGAATAATGCAGGTACTGGACACGCTTCATTTTGTGAATTAAACTATACACCTGAAAAAGAAGATGGTAGTATTAACATAGAAAAAGCCTTGAAAATTGGCTCTTCTTTCGAAATCTCTAAACAGCTTTGGGCGTATTTATTGGAAAAAGGATGCATACAAACAGAACATCCGTTTATCAATGATATCGATCATATGAGCTTTGTCTGGGGAGAAGCCAACCAAAAATTTCTAAGTAACAGATACCAATCCATGAACTCATGTCCACTATTTAAAGACATGATTTATTCCGAAGATCATAGCGAGATAAAAGAGTGGATTCCCCTAATGATGAAAGGAAGAGATGCTACCCAAAAAATTGCAGCTACCAGAATGGAAATTGGAACGGATGTCAACTTCGGCTCCATTACCCGAGCAATGATCAAATACCTGGAAGCAAGTGATGGAATTACCCTGTTTCTCGGACACGAGATAAACGACCTGACCAAAGAAAAAGACGGACATTGGCGTATAGAAATGGAAGATCTCGATAGGAAGATAGATAAGGAAGTAACTGCAGATTTTGTATTCATCGGAGCAGGTGGTGGCGCATTGCCTCTACTAGAAAAAGCAGACATCCCGGAAGGAAAAGGCTACGGCGGATTCCCTGTAAGTGGACAATGGCTACGCTGCAATAATCAAGCTGTCATCGAACAACACGAAGCAAAAGTCTATGGGAAAGCAGGGGAGGGGGCTCCTCCAATGTCAGTTCCTCATTTAGATACTAGAATGTTGGATGGCAAAAAATCCTTGTTGTTCGGTCCATATGCTGGTTTTTCCACCAAATTTTTGAAGAACGGATCTTATTTTGATTTACCGTTATCCATCGAGATGCACAATATTTGGCCCATGCTTTCTGCAGGAATGCAGAATATTGGATTGACCAAATACCTGATTCAACAAGTCTTCCAATCTCAAGAAGACCGATTTAATACCTTACAACAGTTTTTCCCCGAGGCAAAAATGGATGACTGGGAATTGGCTATCGCCGGTCAGCGCGTACAAATCATCAAAGGTGATAAGGAGGAAGGAGGTGTCCTGAAATTCGGGACGGAGATCGTAAAGGATGAAACTGGTTCCATGGCCGTTCTACTAGGCGCATCACCAGGTGCTTCGACTTCTGTGTCCATCATGTTGGATGTTTTGAAGCAATGTTACCCAGAACAAATGGCCTCTGACAACTGGAAAAACAAAATAAAAAAGATGATTCCTTCCTACGGTGAATCCTTGATTGATAATCTGGATTTGTGTATGAATACCAGAGACCGGACGACTAGAATATTAAAGTTGGATTAATTTAACTACTCAGCACAACTTCAAAATCTTTAAGAAAAAGCAGTTTTCCATTGAAACAACCATGCGGGAGGCCGTTTTTATATGTTCGAGGGACGAGTTTATAAAAACAAGATTTTTTTGGTTCGTTTTTTCATCGATTGGAAAAAATGAACATACCCAGTTAAAGTGCTATAAATCAGAGCAATAAAGTGGTGTTTCAAAAAATGAGAGTTACAGCTTTTTTATGTTTTTTTTTTACAAAAACAAAATGGTATTGTACCTAATCATAAACATGCTGTGCTGAGTAGTTACGATTAATTTAACTATTAAGTTATTGGTGTATGGTCCAATGTGGATTGGTTAATGGGGGGATGATGATTCAAACACAACATAAATTCTATCGGAGGATTGCGTCCCCGGCTGACTTATGTCGTCGCTTCTGGACTATTCAAAAATTTGGGTGAGCGGCCTTAGACATTGTGAAACACGGGTACTGAAAGAAGTTTGTCTTCCCACATTGGAGGTCAATGCCAATCTATTTTATTGCTTGGTACCCAATTTTATCTATATAGGTCAAATGAATTCGCCGATACGTGGTTCTTGTCTAGCGTACCCTTTATAAGAATGTTTACAAAAAAGTCCATAGACCCTCTGCCTAATTTTGCGAAATTTTGCGAAGCAAAACCAGTCCCTTTGCTTTCTATACTTACCTGCTACTAATAAGGCACTTTAGATGATTTATTTCGGTTGTTCCAGGCTTGGCTTCGCTCAGCGGCATCGCAGGTTCCATTCATATTTGTGTCCTCCAGAATATAGCCTGTTTGATTTCTATTATTCCAAATATTACTTCTGTCTGCTGCATCAACTGTCCCACTTCCATTGATATCACTTTCGTAAAAAACGTTGATTGATCCGAGTACTTTTTGAGCATCGGTGCCATGAGCCGCAGTCGTGGTGAAGTCAAATGACAATCCAGCTGTATTATTCAATAGGATAGGTGTTGCTGACATGGCAGCCAGATGATTTCTATGATCGACAACAATAAAGTAATTGCCGGTTACTACACCACTAAACATGACCGAAGAGCTCCCATCAAGATCACAAACGTCTCCATCTGCTTGAAGTAGTGCTGCTCTTGATGCCAAAACAGTAGTTGGATCGGTACTATCCCTAAGTTCAACAATTACCCAATCCACAATAGCGTCGTTTCCAGTTGGTGCAAATACTGCTGGACTGACTGTCTCCCCACCGCCACTTGTAAGCGTGTAGCCCAATTGAGTGTAGGGTTCTCTGGTCGGAATGAAATTATTGATGCGGAGATCATCAGCCATCATGCTCAACCCTGTTTCATAAGGTCCTTCCAAATACAATTTAGTACTCAAAACAACTCCAGTGCCAGCATCGGCAGGTACGAGACACCATTGCACTAACTCTCCAATATCTGCAGATGGGAAATTGTCGACTACTTGCAAAATCCATTGCCCATCAAAGGTTTCTCCATCAAAGTCGGATAGCATGCCATTGGGTACGGTATAACTTCCCAATAAAGTCGTGGCAGCACAACTAAAGGGATTGCTTGATTCATCATCAAACTCAACATCCATGTTTTCATCTTTGCTGCATTGAGATTTCATTAGATCTACCATGGTGCCTGTTGGACTAATCAATGTGATTTCCAGGTCTCCCAGAAATTCATGGTCAATTTTCATGATCACATTCAAATCAGCTAAAGCATTTATCCCTGATCCCATTATTGAAATGGTATCCGCATGAAGAAGCGCACCATCAATGAGCAACCCAGGAGTACTGGAGTATGCGGAGCAGGTAGCAGAAGGAGTCGGATTTACCGTGTTTACATTGATTAAAACAGTATCCCTCAAGGTGCAAGTTCCATTTGAAGAGGCAACTATATATTGTGTTGTTTGGGTTGGTGAAGCCACAGGATTTTCAATATTAGGATTGTCCAGCCCAAATGAAGGTGTCCAGACAAATGAGTTAAATCCACCCGTTGTGGAGATTTGTACAGCGGCTCCACTATTGATTGTTGCTACTCCAGGATAGGCTTCAAGTTCTACAGAAGTAATGGTAAAAAGAGCTTCACTAATATCCTGATTGGTTCCTCCACTTTCTTTGACGCGCACCAAAACTGAACTGCTGTTTATTGCAGGTACTGACCAGTCATAGATGTTCGTTGTAGTCGTATAGTTCAATTCAATCGTATTCCAGGTTCCTCCCAGATCAGTAGAATAGGCCAGATCATAAGCCCCCGAAGGATTGACTACAGACCAGGTGATATCATAATTTGCACACCCGCTAAGCGTCTCTCCTCCGTTGGGAGTCAACACCGAAATAGGAGGAGCGGTATTCGCAATAGTAAAGGCATAATCACTAATATCCAGCTTACAATTGTCTACATTATCAATTACCCGAATAAGGCAATTGGAGGAGATATTGTTAGGAACGGCCCACGGATATTGATTAGTAGAAGTTGTGTAGCCAGTAACAATCGTATTCCACGAGGTACCGTTATTTACAGAATAATAAAGATCATAAATATTAGAAATACCATCAGAGACCCATTCAATATCATAAACAGAACCTACTTGTAAAATACCTCCGAAAGTCGGTTGAATCAGCGTTACTGGCTTCGTTATAGTAAAAACATTATCACTATCATCAGAATAGGAGGTTCCAACAGGAGTAACACGAACCAAAGCGGAAGCTGATGTTATATTAGGAATATCCCAATTGTAGGTAGCCGGATTGCTGTTTGTTAGCCATGAACTTTGAATGGTCGACCAGGAAGTCCCATTGTTGAGAGAATACTCTATTCTGTATCGATTCCAGGCAGGAGATCTGTCAAAAGTAATAGAAGTAACAGTGCACCCTCCTAGGAAGGATCCATTTACAATGTTCCCATTTGGTGTCAATACCGTCACTGCAGGTCTTATCGTGAACAAGGCATCACTAATGTCATAGTTTAAAACATCATTGCTTGAGCTTACTTTTACCAAACAATCTAAAGATTCTTCGTTGGGTACTACCCAGTAATGCGAACCATCATTCGTGGTAGCAGTGACTATTGTTTTCCATGTTAAGCCATTATCTACGGAATATTCCAGGCGAACATTAGAATAAAACGAGGAATTATCCCAAGTGATTGTCTTTGCTGTTCCAGAATAATATACCTCCCCTCCGTTAGGCGAAGTAAGCAGAGGGTCCTTGGGCAAAATCGTAAAATCAGCATCAGAAATATCTTCCTTACAAGAATTGGTATAATCTCTTACTTTGATGAAACCGGAGATAGTAGGCGAATTGGGTACAATCCACTGATAATTGTTTCCTGTTACATTAGTCGCAATGGTGGAATTCCCATAATAAACATTGAATTGTCCAGAAGAGGTCGGCAAGTTGGTCCAGGTAACGATTACAGTGTCTCCAACATTAAAAACTTCTCCACCATTTGGAAAGGAAACGGTAATATCATTACTAGGAATCAAGGAAAAGGTATTGTCACTTTGATCACTTCCTGGATAACTGGAACTAGTAGAGTACACTTCAATTTTGCAATCGGTGGAGGAAATTCCATTAGGAATATTCCAATTGTAGGTCTGTAAAACAGAACTATTCGCAGAAATAGAAGTGCTAATGTTATTCCAGGTAGCGCCATTGTTTGTGGTATATCGAATGCCATAATTGCTGGCACAGTTTCTTGATTTTTCCCAAGTAATAGGTAGGACATCACACCCAATAAAAGATTCTCCGCCATTGGGACTAATCAGTTTAACAACAGGAGCAATTTCGAAAGGAGAGTTGCTAACATCATGAACGGTTAGGTCATCAGTGTTGCTGATCTTTATTAGTGCATTGGTAGTTGGTGAGTTTGGAGTGGTCCAATAATGGGAGCCATCATTTGAAGTATTAGTTACTATTGTTGTATAAGTAGCTCCATTGTCTAGTGAATATTCAATTCTTACATTACTAAAATAGGAACTTGTCTCCCAGGTAATATATTGACCACATCCTGGCCGCAAAATTTCTCCTCCATCTGGATAAAGCACCACAGGGACGGCGGGTTCAATGGTAAATACCTGATCGCTGATGTCTGCTTTGCAGGTTTGGTTGTAATCTTCTACTCGCACTAAACAGGAGGTAGATGGGGTATTGGGAACGGACCAATTGTATACCCCACTTGTTGTATTATAATTGGAGGCTATGGTGGTCCAGCTGATTCCATTATTTCTGGAATAGGAAATTCTGAAATTGTCGGTGGTGCCAGGTGCGCTCCATGTTATTTGTTGCATGCTGCCTCCAATCCATACTTCTCCTCCATTGGGAGAAATGAGTTCGATAGGCGTATTGATTGAAAATACCTGATCACTGATATCAAAAATGGAGGGCGTATTGGCATCTGTTATTCTGATTCGAACGGTGGTCGACTCGACATTTGGGACGGTCCAGGAGTATTGGCCGTTTGTGGATAGGTAGTTTGTAGTAACCGATGCCCAAATTGTTCCTCCATCTAGAGAATAATCGATGTTAAAATAATTGGATAGACCGCCGGATTGGGTCCATGTGATTAGATAGCTTTCACATGGATAAAGGATTTCTCCTCCATTTGGTTGTACAATTGTAATTGTTTGAGCCCGAAGCGTAATAAATGACAATAGGACAATGAAAAGGGATATGAATTTTTTCATTTTGATGTTTAGGAGATAAAATAATTACAAAAGTAAAAAATCAAATCGGTATTCAGTAGGTTTGTACCGATATTAAGTATTTGCTTAAATATCCTTATTGACCATTGATTGGTTTCGTAAAAATCTGATTGTTAGGTATTTGCGAAATTTACGTGAGAGTGGTAAGCTATGGAGATACTTTTATACGTGGATCATTTTCTATCGAAATTTGATCTTTAGTTAGTAACTTATAGTCTTATAAATAACTACGTATTTTATATTAGTTTTGTGCCGATTGGTGGCATACTTTGATCAATTCGTATTTAATAATAGAACATCTATTTAGAAAGAAACAGAACGTTGGCAAAACCGCATTCCACATATCAACCACCAGAATTACCGGAAAAATACTATCTGGATTACTTCAATTTTATTCTACATTATGTGGAGACTAAGTATCAGCAGATTTTATTGGCTAATGAATCAAAATTTATTAAACAATTTAAAGCCTTAAGTGAAGATGGTCGGTGTTTGTTTTTGAGAATGGTGCTGAGAAGAGGCGTATACTTCAAAAAAAAGACGTTAGTATATAAGGAGATTTTAGATTTGGATGCTGCGATTGTTGAGCTAAATCGTAAAAAATTTGCCAAACAAATTAAAGCAAAATCCAAGGAAGAACTCAGCGATCTTATGCCACTATTTATCAAAAAAGAATTGATCGAATTCGCCGAAAGGCTAGACCTAAATATCCCTTCAAAATCCGCTAAGAAAAACGAGCTACTAGCACTTCTAATTGAGGCGCCTAAAACGAAATTGTTGAAGGCAATAACGGAAGTGTTTACAGTAGTCAAGCAAGAGAAAATAGAAGAAGTTGAGCGGATGTTGTTTTTGTTTTTTGGGAATAGATATCGCAATATCTCTGAGTTTGTTGTCCGCGATTTAGGATACAGAAATTTCAGGGAGGTGCAGTTGGATCAACTGACGCCCTACTTCAAAACGAGATTGGAAATTGACCAGAAATGGACAGTCAACCTCTGGGGAATTACTGTCTACGAACAATTGGCAGCTGAAACTCCAATCAACGAAATATTCGATGAATTAAAACTACAGGTCCTTTCCACAACAATTGATACCTATCCAGCCGAAAGATCGTTGAGCAGACTGCTAATAAAAGTCGGCAGGGACTTAGAACGCAGCAACCATTTTGAAGAGGCACTCTGGGCCTACGAACAAACCGACTATCCACCTTCCAATGAACGCGAGATAAGAGTACTGGCTAAATTGGGCGAAGCAGAAAAGGCCATCGAAACTTGCACCAGACTGCAGGAAGCCACCGCACACGCAGAAGAGTATTACTTCGCCAAAGACTTCAAAGCAAGATTGCTCAATAAAAAAAATGTAAAAAGTACCACACAAAAACAAAAAGAAGCCAACTCAATCACCATCGATGTTTCTTTCAAAAATCAAGTAGAAATGGGGACGCTATCTCATTATGTAAGTCAAGGCTACAATGGAATGTTTTCTGAAAATCTACTCTGGAATTCCTTGTTTGGCATGCTGTTTTGGGACGTTATTTTTGCTGATCAGCAGGACGCATTCCATCATCCATTTCAGTTTTCTCCTTCGGATTGGAGAACGGACCATTTCTATGATAAAAGGAAGGATATTATTGATAATCAACTTCTAATTCTGAAAAATCGAAAGAAGTTGAAAAACCATATCAACATCGTATTCAAGGAAAAATACGGACTAGCAAATCCATTGATATTTTGGTATGAAGAACTACTGGAACACCTTGAAATTTTCATTAGCTACTTATCGGAATTCCAGCTCCATAAAATCCTTCTGGAAATGGCCCGCAATCCGAAAAGTAATACAAAGGGCTTCCCGGATTTGTTTATTTGGAAAGGGGAAGACTACCAGTTTGTAGAAGTTAAATCTCCAAACGACAAGCTAAGCGCCCAACAACTTTTTTGGCTCGACCTTTTCAAATCTATAGATATCAAAGCTGAAGTGCTCAATGTGAAGTTTAGTTAATAGTTAATGGTGGATTGGTGAATGTTATAATGGTTAACAGTCCAAGCATGCATTTGCACCTATACGCTCTACCACAATTTTGCGATAGCAAAAAAGTCCCTCTGCCAATCGAATGGGAAATATTAACTTAATATAAGTATGAAACACAATTAAAAATTTGGCATAATTTTATCAATTACTTTTATTATTTTTGGTAAAAGGCAATCCAATGAATCTGAAACTACTCACCGTACTAGGGATATTTTTGTGCCCGGGCCTGTTTGCTCAAACTCCGCTCGATTCAAAAATCAATACCCTCGAAGCAGAATTAAAGCAACTTAGAAGTCGCCAGGTGGAAGTATTGGATTTACTGGAAGTCAATAAACTCAACAGAGTACACGCCGATTTAGAAACTGTTGGTTATCCAAAAACAAAATCCAACTGCGAAATTATCAAACATTCTGGAATGGTAATGGGGTATGACGAGGCGCATGAACAACCGCAGTGGGTAGCGCATATTGTACCACCAGAAGTCGTAGAAGGGAATCTAAATCGAACCAATGATTTCCGACCAGATGACAAAATTTCTTCAGGATCTGCAGTAAAAGCAGATTATTGGTTTTCTGGTTACGATAGAGGGCACATCGCTCCATCTGCTGACTTCCGATGGTCAAAACGAGCCATCAGCGAGTCCTACCTATACTCCAACATGAGCCCACAACTCGCAGAGTTAAACCGCGAACGATGGGCAGAACTCGAAGGCTTTGGCCGTTCTTACGTCATTGATTCTAAGGAGCAAGTATACGTAGTAGCGGGCGGCGTGCTGAAGGAGGGACTTGGCACCATTGGAGAAAATAAAGTTTCTGTACCAAAACAATACTACAAAGTCATCCTCGATATCGAAGGAACAGACCAAAAAGGAATAGGATTTATTCTTGAAAATGCAGAGTGTAATTACCCGTTGATGAGTTATGCAGTGCCAATTGATAGCGTGGAGGCCCTTACGGGAATTGATTTTTTCCCGGATTTGCCTGACGGACTAGAGTCCAGGGTCGAAGGAACGTTTGATTATGCTGCTTGGCAATCTGACGTAACCGAAGACGTCGTTCCAGATGTCAATCCAATGAAACCGCCGCTCCCAAAAGGGTTGTTTAATACTGTTCAAGCTAGACTTTATGTCGGAGAAACCATTACTGTTTGCGGTACGGTAGTCGCCACAAAATACAGTCAAAAGTCAGGAGCGACGTTCTTAAATCTAGACAAAAAATTCCCCAATCAAATATTCAGCGCCTCCATTTGGAAGTCTAATCGCACCAACTTTAGCTATGCCCCAGAAGAAGAACTACTAGGAAAAAAAGTCTGTCTAACTGGCAAAATTTCCATGTATCAAGGCAAACCTACAATGGAACTACTCAATGAAAAAAAGGTGCTCATTCTCGACGATGATAAAGAATTTTAGAGGGTAGTTTTCTTAATTAATGTATCCCAATTAAAAGTTAAATTGAGCTAAGTGTTTAGGGGGTTTTATAGTTTTACATTGACTAAACAAAAACAAGACAAGCATTGCCAGCCTGATCAAATTTGTAGTACATTTCCGTCTTATCCTTTAAATCCTATTGACAACCAATTTTCGCTTCAAAATTAGAATCAGGAACAGCGTCAAAACCGACATTCATTTCTACTACTCCACTTTCCAGTGTAATGTTGGAGGCAGCAGGAGCAATACCGTTTGTAGTAATACTAACTCTGGATTGATGTAAACCTGGAGGAATAGTGCCTGTAAAGTTTAAGGTATTGTTAAACGTGATACAATCATCTATATCGTCAGGTATACCATCATCGTCAATATCACCATCAGAAGTAGCTATCCAGTCGACTTCTATAGCTAAACCAGCTCCAGGAAGCGGGTCAAATCGAAGACCGGTAATCTTATTAATCCATTCAGTATTGTTTCGCATGTCGAATACTACCAGTTCATAATTTCCACCACCTGAGTATTGAGTAGTGGCTACTCTGCTAGCTGCGTAGCCGGGAGCATCATTCCTACCAAAGAAAAGTTGAGCTGCCCCATTGCCATTCGCTTTCATTCGAGCTACAATAAAATCAATACGATTCGCATTAAAGTTAAAGTCATTTTTTGCCATTTGAGGGTCACCGGCTGTTGTTGCTTTAAATGTACCTCCGTTTACTTGAGCGCCGGTCATATTGGTTGGTGCCCAACCTTCAAAATTGTTGGCGATATCAAACATTTGTGCCAAGTCTCTTTCATCAAATGGATTTCGATAGCGGGCCGCTTCAAAACTGTCGCTCGAACCATCTCCGTCAGAATCGAGTGTTGGAACACCAAAGCTGGTAGACCAGGTCATAATATAATGTTGCCGCAGATGTGTCGCCACCGGACGAATGTACAAATCTCCATTTGCCTGACGATAATATCCAGAGGTCGAAGAAGCTTTCAGTGCCGCCAGAGAACCATGTTGAGTAAGCGTATGATAAGGACTAGAGATGGAAAGTCCTCCTAGCTTTCCAAAATCTTTAAATCTGGCTAGGTAGCGATCTCCGGGAGTCGCATCATCAAGATACAATTGCACCTGTCGATTGGCCGGGAGCGATTCAAAGGCATATGTATACGTATAGGTGTCATCATTTACAATGACAGGAAGTTGTTGTTTTTCTTGGTATCCATTGATGTAGTAAGATCCGGCATCATACAATTCACCAGGCTTAGTTCGCATCATAGACATATTCGGAAATGAAGTCGCCGCACCCGTATAAAACACAAACGACAACGCAAACCGCTTGGAGGTAACAAATGCATTAGTCCAATTAGGAGGCTGTGTTTCTCCACCAACAAGGTGTAATGGATGGTTAGTAACAATGGAAGAATTGGGAACACCACCCAGCGTGCCATCCTGATCATGCAACACCATATTCCATACTCGTGGATGCATGACATCGTTCGCTCCTAAGTTTGGTTGTGGATTGATAGAGTGATCAGGATAAGAAAGGCGAACCGTTCCAGCGTGGTTGGAGGTTATGCCATAAAACCGATGATTTAGATGTTTAGTAGCTGCTCCAACTCTTCTGATCAAATTAGAATTAGACGCATTATAACCAACAAAATGGCTGTTTCTAACCGTTCCTGCTCCATCGTAAGTAGCGTAAAGTGCTTTCTCACCAGCATGCAAATCAAGGCCTTCGCCAGAATTTGCTACAAATACGGATTGCTCCGTAAAATTGTAGGTGGCTAAGAATAAATCCGTATGATTATCAATAAAAATATTATCCCGATAAAATACATTTTTGACTGGACCGCCTGCTCCAATACCAGCATAGATTCCAACATGATTGGCATACCAGGTACAGTCTTCCATGACGTGTGGGGTGGCATTGTCCCAGCCCCAATTCAGTTTGAGAGAATGATCCGGATTTAGTTGGTCAAAAATATCAAAACCATTCATACAACTGTGTGCTTTGTTTCCTTTGAACAACCCAAGAGGTTCTTTATGCGGCTGTATTCCATTAAAATAGGCATCTCCACCAGAGTCGCCCATTGGAGCTGTTGGGAACGCAAACCAAAACCCCGTTCCCTGTGTTCCTGCCGCTACATTATCCTCAAAAGTATTGTTTGGATTAGTTATCCAGTACGAAGAAGGAGTTCTGTTTTGTAATTGATTGTGAGAATTGTCTGACGGGGTCAACTGTTGTCCTGCAGCTGGTCTCTTTGTTAGAACAACTACATTTTTTCGAATCACATTATACCGTTCTCCGCCATCTTCCAGAAAAATACCATGACCAATGTGATCGTAGCAAAAATTATTTTCTACCAGGGTAGACTCCGTACCATGGATAGTTATGGCTCTATTAAATGACTTATGAACACTATTGTTTTTAAAGTATTGCCCAGCGCCTCCGTTTTTGACCAGGTGCCAGTGAAATGGGTATCTTCCAAGGATAGCTTTTTGTCCCATTCTGTACAATTCTACTCCGCTGATATATGCTTTTCCTCCAAAATGGACCATGATATGTCCACCAAAACCAGTGGCATCTGAGCTCGCATCTCCTTGTATGGTAATGTTATGGCTGAGTAATCCAACTTCAGCTCTAAGGTCTGCGGTCCATGATCTGGTAGGAGAGGAGTAGTTTTTTTGAACGCCAGTATGCTTGTAAGTCAAACCTGCATTCAACGTTAATGTATTTCCACTTTTAGCGGTGATTGTTCGTTTTTCTGCTTGATTCCAGTTGGTGGTAGAGGAGGTGATTAGTATTTCTGCTCCGATGGGCCAGCTTACTGGTTCTTTGAGTGTAATTGTAGTTGATCCTGCAGGGGCGTTTGCTCCTAGTTGAGACCAACTTATTGTGTTTGCGCCATGAATTTCGATAGTTCCACCATTATACGAACCGATAAATTTATCACCCAATCCAAATATATTTTGTCCATCATTTCCTCCTAGTAGGGTTATGGTGCCTTGACCGGTATATGGTGTTGCTGCTGTACCAATTCGAACTCTGGAGGCTGCCCCACTAGCGAGCACCCATTCTGTATTCAGGGTGAAATTTTGCATGCCGGTATTATTAGTCAGTATCCCATTTACGGTTACATTTTTGGCAACGCAGGCTCCATTTAGTCGTACGGTTCTGCCTGCTGGTATGATTACTGCGTCTGCTGCTGTTGGCACGCCATTTAAATTCCAGGTGGAAGCCAGGTCCCAACGACCATTGGCCACTGCAGTATAGGTGGCGGCAGTATTCTTTAGGCGGTATTCGTCCAGATCGAAGGTCGACCCACAAACAGTGATTTCTGGGGGTGCCATATAACTGGAGGTAGTAGAATAATTGTTAGAATAATCAGATTCGCTCTTGGAAGTTTCTGTTTCCCAAAGCCCAGTTAGAGACAGTAAAATACTGACAAATAGTAGGGTGTGAAAATTCATGTTCATAGAGGAGGATTTTTTTGGGTTCTTGCAGTAAAATTGTTAGATACCTTAATAGTAAGATACCAATTCTTCAGCTAGATTCCGAATAAATTAGGATTTACTCTATAATGATCACCGCGAAATTATCAATATTGTACAGAATTGAGTAATTCGCTTTTAAGCCGGCATAATAATTTCTTTAAAGAACAACAATGCTCCAACAACTATCAGGAGAAAGGTCAAAAAATAAAGAAAGTTTTTAACTCCGTCAATTTGCTCCGATTGTTTCTTTCGTTGGTCAGCAAGTTCTTGTGTTATTTGAACGAAATTTCCTTTGTATTCCTTTCTATGTTCCTCAAATTGATCGCCAAATTTATTGACTTTTGTATTAATGTTAGTAGTAGTCTCTTCCAGTTTTTTGAAGTAGAATGGAAAGTCAATTTTGTTGATTCGATCTTCAAGACCGCGCACTGCTTCTAGTGTTTGTGCAAATCGATCCAGGTAGTGTTGCGTTTGTTCTTGTTGTTGACTAAATACGGTATTCATGTGTTGAATATGCGCCTGCAAATCTGAGGTCAGTTGACTCACACTAGACTGAATATTGGATGCTGCCTGATCTATGGTAGACTGCGTAGTAGAAGTCAGGGCAGTGATTTTGGTGTTATGCTGTTGCTCAATAGTTGTCAGATAGTCTGCTTGTTTGTTTCTAAGGTCTTCAGCGAAAGAGTTGGTTTTCTGGCTATTTTCCTGATGAATTCCGAGAATAGCATTCGACAAATCCTGGATCATTTGTGTATTCTGAGTCAGGTTGTCGTCCAACCGATTTCCAGAATTGGACATTAGAGCTTCTACTTTTTCATTGATGGCTTCTAGCTGGTCATCGTGTTTTTTACGAAGGTTTTCCACTTTTGAGATCACCTCTTCCATCATTTGGCGGTTGCTTTCTCCTTGTTCTTTGTGGAGATTGAGCATTTCCAGAGATGTTTCTCGTATGTTCGTTACCCCGTCATTGATCTTTGTGCGTAGTTGCTGATCGGAAGTGGATAGAAATCCATTTACCTGAGTGTTGATGTTGTCGAGATAGCTGCTGTAGTTTTCCCGCAATCCATCCATACCGTTTACAACTTTCGAAGCCGCGTCCTTTGCTTCCTGGATTTGGATTCTGGAAGCCTCCAACTCCTTTAGATTGGATTGAAGCTCCGTTAAGGAAGTCTGTAATTCAGTTTGAAATAAGTGATCCATACGTTGATATTTATGCTTTTACTTGAGAATTAAAATCTTTCAACCAGCGATTTTTTGCTTCGAGTTGAAGCCAATCGGCTGCTTGTAACATTGGAAGCTCAAGTGGTTTTCTACAATTAGTTAATTTATCATTAAATAGGTCAATGTTCTTTTTAAAGTCAGAATATTCCCAAGCATACAGATTATTAAAAGTCATAAATCCTTCTAGATAATGTGTAATTCCCTGCTTAAATTTCTGTTTATTCATTTTGAGTTTATTGTCTTCTACCCAAGTCGAAAAATAAGTATTAGTAAAGGCCAACAACAATTGAAGCACCGGATGATTCGGGTTTGCGATCAATAGTTTTTTAGTTACGCTTTCCAATTGTTCAAGATTACTGACAAATGAAAAATCTTGTTTTTCAGTGTGCATATGATCGAGGTATTCCCAAACAAGACCAATATCCTTCCCTCTATCTTGCAAATCGTCCGCTAAATTGGGCAAGTGCCTCGAATGGCCGTACCGAGAAGAAAAATGCATGTCGAGCAAACTAGGAATCGGCTCTCCCTCCAACAATGAACTCGCAATTATTTTTTCCATTTCCAGACTCCGTTTTGGTTCGATGAAGTCATATACAAAATCAATCAGTTGATCGATGATTTGTTTCAAGCTAGCAGTTTCTTTTTTATTGGAATTTAGCGCACTCAACTTTTGCGTCGCGTAGGCATCCGTAGTGTGTCTGCAGAGGTGTTGTTGTAAATTGTTTAGGTATACGGAGGCTGCTTTTTTCTGAAAATAGATGGTGCACGTCTCGTTTTCCTGATGGAGTGAATAATCTTCTATAATACCAATGCTGGCAAGTGTATGCATCGCTTTTTCAGTATCCGAGGGCGTTCTCATCTGTAGAAGCAACTGCTCTATTCGTCCTCGAGAATGATCATCTGCTGGCAATAATATTTCTACGATATAATCTTTGTAAAATACATTCTTTCGCTCATCTCTTTTCCTTAATTCTAACTTATAAAATTCACTAACTTTTTTAATGAAATATGCTGGTGTGAAACTCTCTTGTGAGGCTTTCCAGATTGCTTTTTGAAAAATATCTTCCTCAAGACTAATTTTTAAAGTGGCTTCACTTTGAAGGATGATCTCAATATTGTAAATGACTGATTCTCCTTCAAAAAGGTTGTTAATTATATCCTGTATTTTCTCGATCGTGTTGTTTACAAATCCGATTTCAAAAGAGTCGGAATCACCTACTTCCATTGCCTCCAGCCTTGGCTCCAAACCGACCACAGGCGCTGGGCGAAAGAAGGTTTCAATCCATTTAGAAAAATAGTTGACTACATTTCTTTTTTCCTCTATGAATATTTTGGTGATGCCTAATATCTTTTCACTCAACTGTCGTTCCTCCGCCTGCAAAAAGTGGGTAGGCTGAAAGTCGGGATTGGACAAGTCAATATAGCCGTATGTTTTTTCTTTGTTGTAATCCAATATATACAACCGCAAGGCGATCAAATTCAACCGCACTTTGACGCCAGATTCCGTAGCTATTTTTTGAGTCAATTCATTATCCACCGTCAGACTTGAAGGAAAACTAATCTCCGACAATAGCTCCTGAAGAATCCATTTTTCCTTAGCTCTTCCTTTGAAATTGTATTTGTGGAAATGGAATAAATTTTCTCGGGCGGTCGATTTTGCGACTTGCTGAACCTTGGTTGGAGATTCGAAACTATGAATAATATGGTGACTAATATCGTCCAATCCTAAAATAGAATGGTACGTACTTTCATAAATGCCAGGGATAGAGTCCGGCAAACTGAAATGGATAATATGATCGATGTGCTCCAGGTCAAGGTCTGGCAAGAGCTGTCTATTGGCGATCAGAATGTCCAATTTTCCTAGACTCCAATTTTGAAGTTGTTGTCTGTTGTATTGAAGACGATGATTGGAATGTTGTTGATCTGGAGAATAAAAGTAACTTCCAATTGCTAGGGCATTATATTTGTTTTTTAGATAACCGGCGACACTTCGCTGTACATGATTTGGATTTTTGTTTAATTCTTCGGTATCATCTACTCCAAAATAGCCCGTTTCAAAAGGGCAAATAACCAGCGTTTTCTGTTTTGTTTGATGGAGTTGATCGATCAATTCACCAAGTGCCTCCTGGGTATTTATTCCAATTGCTCTTTTATAAGCCCATTCCATGTCTTTAAAAACCTCAGCTTCTATTTGCTTTTTGTTTATGGGTGCTGGTTTTTTTATGGATACTTTGAAGTCTCTGTTGATTTTAATTGACTCCTTAAGTATCGATGCTTGATTGCCAACCAATGCTTGACAGTTTCTTAGATCGGCCGCTGATCCACTGCCCGTCAATCCAATTACAGGAAGCGATGCATTCCTGCCAAACACCCGCTTTAGGTTTTTTGTAGCCAGCCCATATCCATTCTGAAAGTCTGCCGACCACTGCGAACAAGCATGCGCCTCCCATAAAAACAAATGAGCAATTTGTTGTTCAACACCAACCGCCACCAATTTTGTTTTAAATGCAGGGCGTAGACTGTTTGGTGCATCCACAGCCGTCAACAAGGTAGAAGAGTGGGGCAGTGCTTCCATGCCATCTGCCAGGGAATGAATAGCATCAATCCCATAATTTTTAGATTTTTGATACAAGTGAAAATTAGTATCCGGACGCTGGCAAAAGACAATCGAAGGTGCAGGTTGCAGGAGAGTCAGCATCTGCATGCTTTCAAACAACAACGGATACCTCATTTGAGCGACGATGGACTTTTGTTGTAGACCATTAACTATTGTCTTGACAAGCACTTCTGAATTGTTTTCCTTACGGAATATTTCTTGAAGCAGGTAGGATATTGGCTCCTCAGCTTCTCCTTGGTAGTTGATGAATGCTGAAGTATAAAATTTTGGTGTTGCTGCCTGTTCTGAATTCCTTATTTTGCCACTAAATCTAGAGAATACCTTATAGTCTTCGTAAGGTCTCGTATCTGTTAGCACGGCGATGTCAAGCAATAAATCAACCCCTTTCTTTTCCTTGTAGCCTTTTATGAGTACGGGGTTTTTCGGAGGATCTATTGCGTTGTCAATACTTGTTTCTGTGGAGAATATAGTCAGGTCTATCGTAGGCAGTTTTCTTCCTTGTCCCTCTAGTGCAAACAATTGATGAAAGGTGGCTTGCAAATGCTGGATGGCAAGGTGTGCACAAGCAACATCTTGTTCAATGATACCGATAGACCAGCTTTTTTTCTTTAGGTTTAGCTTATTGGTGGCTATAAATTCCAGTATTGATTTTTGTAGCCAAGCGACACCAATTGGTAAGTGAGTTAGAAAGAGTGCTTGTTTGTAGTTGTCTGTTTCAACGATTGTTCGTTGGTCGTTTCCGAAATTTCTGTTGATTAGCACCCGAGCTGGTTCACTATATGCTTGGAATAGTGTTTTGGGGAGGTATTGAGTCCTTCCTGATTTTGTGATGCTGGGCGCAGTGAGGTGTAGTGTTTTTTGAATGGCCTTTTCCAGGAGTGTCGGTGCTGGAGTTGGCCGTCCTCTGCTAATCAGATTGCTGACGACCGCAACAATAGGGTCAATCCCTTTACTTTTATCTTCCAGATTCGAGTTTGAATGTAGTTCGAAGCTGGACATCTGTACAAACAATTGGTCTGTTTCTTCCTCTGGGAAATTCGTTCTCAGATCTTGTTTGATGACATCTGTCAGATAACTAGCAAATAATAATGGCATTTACAGTTTCGTTCGTTAACGATATTTGAAATTAAGCTGTTTATTCACGTCAAATTTACGGAATATTACGCTGATAATAAATGTCTTTCGCAATAAATTTACTACAAAAAGAAACAGGGTCGTCAGACAATCATATATCTAACAACCCTGAGGTGTATATTTTACAATTTGTGCAAATTATTTTGTCATTAATGTAACTACTTTTGCAGGCTGGATAAACTTCCCTGTTTTTTTCGTCATATCCGTGTCGATGCCTGTTTTGGTTAAAATATCGTGTGCATCTTTCGTATTCAAATCTGGGTTTAGCGCTTTCATCATTCCTAATAAACCAGCAACATAAGGAGTTGCCATCGAAGTACCATTGAGGAACTTATATTGGTTTTTAGGGAAGGTGGAGTAGATGTTTGCTCCTGGAGCTGCAATACCCATTTTTATGTTATCTACTGTATTAGAAAAGGATGCTTTTTTAAGATTTACATCTATCGCAGTTACGGTGATGACTCCTTCTGCATTAGCTGGAGAAACCCCTGTGGCGTCTTTGCTTTCATTTCCTGCGGCAACCGTTACGATTACTCCTTTTTTGTTGGCATATCGAACAGCATTGTTGTATGCTTTTTGCGAACTGTCGCTAGTTGGACCACCTAAAGAAAGAGAAATAACGGAAGCTCCCTTGTCTGCTGCGAATAAAATTCCTTTTATAATGTCTCGTTGTGTGCCCATTCCAAATTGGTTGAGGACTTTTACACTGGTAACATCAAAAAATTCATTAGTAGGGCTGAAAGAGGCAATACCTTTGTTGTTGTTGGATACTGCAGCGGCAATTCCGGCACAGTGCGTACCATGTCCCTGAGGGTCCATATCGTATCGTTTGTTGAGCGATTCATAATTCTCTTTTATATCCTCGTGTTGTGAATCGATACCTGTGTCAAGGATAGCTACCAGCGCTTTTTTCTTAGGTTTGATTTTGTTTTCTCTGATGATGTTGTAGAGTTGGTCTAACTCCATTTTATCAAATCCCCATAGGTTTTTAAGACCTGGATCATTAATGCCGTAGTCTTTGTTTATAGTTGTTGGAGCTTTGCCTATGTTAAGGTCTGTTTTTATCACTTCATTGCCTTCCAGCCAGTCAACATAGCCTGTTTGCTGTAATTTTTCCTTGAGTGCGGCACGATTGGCGTTGTTAGGGATGTCTAATACAAAATAGTCGTCCAATTCTGTCATTTCAGGATCTTCTATTTCTGTGAAAGCTTGTTCGTAAGAAATATTGTTTTCTTCAAAAAACGCTTTTAAGACATCGATTGATGCTCCATTTTTTAGATCCATCAGCCATTCGCCATCAGCACTTATGTTGTCTGTTGTCTCGTTGGTAGAGGTACTGATACTAGTAGTTTGGTGCTGTGGGAATGTGTTTTGCATTACTTTAAAGTAGGCAAACTTGAACATAGCAACCAAGGCGACCAGCAAACCAAAAAATACCGCTTTGTTGTGCTTGAAGAAGTTGATCATTTGAGTAGAGAGCCCTAAAACCATTAAGTCTCTAAATAGGATTAACATCTTATAAGAAGTTTCTGCTGGAGAAAAAGCTAAGGAGACCAGATATACTATAAAGAAACCAATAAAGGATTTGCTTAAAGCGCTACTGGCTGATTTGTCATTTCTAAAGAAAAACCAAAGCACCAAAGAGAATAAACAAATTCCAAAACTAATGGGATATAGAAAAGCTAGAAGATTCATAATAATTATTTTCGATTAAATAAACGGTAACAAGGACCTTTATATAGTTGTAAACGAAGTTATCTTAACAGGAGTTCCCCACATCGCCACAGAAACGCCACCTTCGAGTTTTTTAACAGTTACAGAAACCGTTTCCCCTTTCATTTTTAGTTGTTCTGGCATGTTGATCGGCAGCCAATTGTTTCCATCTTCGCCTTCTATTCCCCAAAATCCCATTCCTAATTCCTGATAAATAACTTTTCCGGTTACTTTTATTTTTTTCATTATTAATTGTTGAATTACTTAATAAATAGTTGTTACCTACAACTATAGTATCAATTTACAATTTTCATACCGCTAACGAAAGAGGCACTGGTATTTTTTTCTACCAATGCCTGTTATTCTTCGATTATTTTTCAAATAAATGATCATTCCCAAAAAATAGAGATCTATTTGTTCATAAATTGAGACATAGAACTGCTTAGTGTTTCTATCATTTTAGTCTGGTCGCGAATGGTTTTTCTGAGTTCTTTCACTTCGTCTCCTATTAGGTTGGTCACATTGTGTGGAGAGGGTAGGAACGGACTTATCTTTGCTCGGACATACCAGATTTCGCGCAGGTCACCAACGTCAACATTAAAAGGTTCATAGTAAGCATTGTCAGAAATGAGTTCTACCTGTTTGTTCGATTTGATTTTATTGGTGACTCGTTTTACCAATACATCTCCTCGGGTGACTACTACATATACATAGTTGTCTTTCATAGAAGACTCCCAGAGGGTGGGTTCTAAATAGCTACAGATCACTTTGTCTCCTTCAAAAAGGGTAGGCTCCATACTGTCACCTGAGACATCAAAAGAACGGTGTGTGCCTACTTTATACTTATAGTCTGGGAGCGAATACGTTGGAAGATCCTGTATGAAGGTGGGATCAGTCATTTCACCTGCATAACCAGCTTGAGCGGGAACAGGAACGTGCACAATGCGTTCATCGTCTTGCCCATTGGTAACGATGGTCAGGACACGAAAACTTTTATGGTCTTCTTCACTCATGAACATAGGCCCTTCTCCAGTGTATAAATAGACCGGGTTGATTTTGTATAGCTCGACTGCTTTTCTAAGTAGCTCAATAGTTACGTCCCTTCTTCCTTTCAGAATTTCGCTTAAACTTTGCGGTAAGTATTCTAAAGACATAGCAAACTGGCGGCTGGAGCGTACACGACTTTCCTCTCTTAATTTATTATGGCATTTAATAAATCTTTGGGTGACAACACTGTTCATGATTCCTTTTGTTTATTGTTAAGTGCGAATGATTCTTATTTGCAAATATGTAGTAGCAAATAAGTGATTGTTCACTCAAAAGTAAGTATTTGTTGTTGTATTGTCAAATTATTTTGCGACTTTGTCACTATTTCATGAATATTGTGTAAGTTATTAAGTGATTTTTGGGCAAGGCTGTTGTTAAATTAGTGACCGTTATAATCGGAATAAATAGACAATTTGGGGGATTCTGTTTATTCAGTCATCTTGAAAATCCAATTTTCGTAGGCTTCATTGGCCTCTGCCTCTAATTTCATGATACAAGGAACATCGTACGGATGGATCGCATTTATTTCTTCCTGAATAGAATGCCAGTGCTTGGGCTGGGTTTTTACTAGCGCAACAAATTCGTTTTCTCGTTCCAGGCTTCCTTGCCACCAGTAGGCACTAGTGATAGGGAAAACATTCGCGCAAGCTATCAATTTTTTATCCAATAAATGGTCAGCTACCTTGTTCGCAGTTAATTCGTCAGGATTAGTAATGTATATAATAATAAATGCCATATAGGTTTATGGTTGATTGAATACTGGTTAATTGCCTACTAATATAGTAAATGGACCATTAACTATTAACCAATCCACCATTAACAATTCGCTACCGTTGAATAGTAATCGCACGGTGCTTGGCAGAAATGCCGTTTTTGACAGATATAATATATTGACCGCTTTCAAGGGAGGAGACATCCAACTTCATCAAAAAATCGGTGGAAAAGTTAGTCGCATAAGTTTGTTGAAAAACCTGTTGCCCTAGCATATTGGAAATCAATACCTCAATTTTCTCGTTCTGATCGCCAACCACATTCAACGTAAGTTCCCCTTTTACAGGATTAGGGAAAACAGCCAGGAAAAAATTCTTATCAAGATCAACCACAACTACTTTCGTATAAGTATAGGAACCATCCAAATCAACTTGTTTGATTCGATAATAGTTGATCCCATTTTGAGGCTGCTCGTCTATAAATTGGTAGTTTTTTTGGCTTATAGAATTTCCTGCTGCAGCAACTGTACCGATTCTGCCAAAATGATCGCCATCCTGACTTCGTTCTACTATATAGTTGTCCGTATCCGATTCGCTAGCAGTTGCCCAGCTCAAATCAACCGTTTTATCGGTTTTTAAATGACCTTTAAAGAATAAATATTCCACGGGCAATAATGCGGTAAGATTTACTGCTGCATCGGCGCAAGAGTTCATGGTCGCAGGATAAAGAGTCGCATTAGTTTCTTTTCCAATAATTACCACATTAGGGAATTGACTTTCGCAATGGTAGTCCAGTGTTCCAATTTGATTGTAATCAACAATCGTAAGACATAATTTACCAACTTTAATCCAATCCGTGCTATTTAAATAGTAGCCAACACCACCAGCAAGAGGTATGTTGTAGGAGGCAACAGTATCAAGTGAACCCGTTGTTGTGTGCACATCATAAAAAGAAATAACCCCGTTGTCATTAGTAAACTGGCTAAGCGTTAGTTCTTGTTGGATGGTAAGGCTGCTTTCTAAAAAAGCGGCACGATTGAAAGAAAACCGAAAATTCTGATCGGCCAGATTAAATTCAGTAGCGGGACTATTGGCTTTGATTTCGACATCAAAACAGAACTGGTCAGTAGCGGGATCTATACTAAAATCATTGAATTGAAGATTAAATTCTCCATTTTGAGCATTCCCCATCAAAGAGGACAATAGCAGAAAGGCAAATAGTAGAAATCGCATGGTAGATATGGTTGAAGGGTCAAAAACGAAATTATGCACTTACTATATAGTAGATACGAAATCCTTGCAAATGTGTTGCATGCGGTTATGTATATAATATTGACTAACGGCTATCTGCAACAAAAAGAGATAGTTATAGCCTGTATTTTATTTTATTTTTTTTGATACTTTATTTCGCCGTTTACAATAGTGTACAAAATTTCCGTTTGCAGTAATTCTGAATCGGACACCTTCAAGATATCTTTTGAAAGAATGGTGATATCAGCCAATTTTCCAACCTCTAAAGAGCCTTTTTCTTTTTCTTCAAATGCGGCATAGGCATTGTCGAGTGTATAAGTTCGAAGTGCTTCTACTCTGGTCATTTTTTGCTCGGGGAAAAACTCCATGCCGTCTTTCCTTTTTCTGGTTACAGAGGCATAATACGACTCGATGGGACTTACTTTTTCTACTGGAGCATCCGTTCCATTGGCTATTTTTGCTCCTGAATCCAGGAATGTCCGCCAAGCATAAGATTCCTTTCCTGCGCGGTGTTCTCCCAGGCGTTTTTCAACAAATGGAGCATCAGATGTACAGTGTATCCCTTGCATAGAGGCGATTACCCCCAATTCCGCAAATCTGGGAATGTCTGCTTCATTTACATGTTGCGCATGTTCTATTCTCCAACGTAAATTATTGTTGGTTTTGTTTTTTTTGAATGCTTCGCTGTAAATATCCAGTACTTCCCGATTGGCCCGATCGCCGATCGCATGGACACAAAGTTGCAGATTGTTAGCTAGGCAAAGTTTTGCCATGTTGGCGACTTCAGATACAGGGGTGGTATTTTGCCCTACAAAACCAGGTTTGTCACTATAAGGCTGCAATAGCCAGGCACCATGCGCTCCAAGCGCTCCATCCACCTGCGATTTGATGGCTCGAACGGTAAAGAAATGGTCGCCCGCATTGAGGATTGGCAACTGATCAATGTACGTTTTGGTTTCTTCATAAGGTCGTCTAAGCATGACCCAAAGCCGTAGGTCTAACTCTTTGTCCTCTGCTAGTTTTTTGTAGGCGGCAATTTCTTTAAAATCAGAACCGGCATCCTGAAAAGAAGTAATCCCATTTCGAAGGCACTCCTCCTGTGCCATGGCCACAGCTTTTTGAAACTCTGCTTCCAATTCTTCTTCGCTCAGGGTTGATTGGTATTCTTTTAGGGCAAGATACAGGGCATCCATCGCCCGTTCTTCAAAAACACCAGTAGCCTGTCCACTCCCATCACGGATAATCAGGCCGCCTGCTGGGTTGGCTGTTTCTCTGGAGATGCCTGACAAATCCATTGCTTTTTTATTGGCAAAAGCAGAATGTCCGCTAGCGTGCCTCAGCAACACTGGGTTGTTGGGAGCGATTGCGCTCAATTCGTCATGAGTAGGGTAGTTCTGGACGGTTTTGTCGGGTTGTTGATCCCATTTTTCCTGATGCCAGCCACGACCTTCTATCCAGGCACCGGGTTTAGCCGTTTTTACTTTTTGTCGAACCATTTCTAGGACTTCCTCCCAGTTTTTTGTTTCCAGAAAGTTGAGTCTGATCAGGCTATATCCAAGCGCGGCAAAATGACCATGGCCTTCTATGAACCCGGGAATGGCGGTGGCACCATTCAGGTCGATCGTTTTTGTGTTTGGACCTACGAGTGCATTGATGTCTGTTGTTGTGCCCAACTGCTGGATTTTATTGCCTTTTATTGCTAGGGCTTCTACGGTTGGTTGTTGGTCATTTACGGTGTGGAACTTGCCATTTATCAATAGTAGGTCAGGGTTTTCTGATTGATTGGTTGCGGTGGTGTTACACCCCATATTCCAAACAAGAACAACCAGAAGTACAATAAACAGAATGCGTGTTTTGGGATTCATGATATATAAATTATACCGCTAATGTAAGGAAAATACCCTTTCCACTTTATACTATATCGATCCTATAATTTTAGATTCAAATTTATTTTTTGGCGTACGGAGTTCCCTTATGTATTGATCACCTATAATTCGATAAAACCAACAGTAATTTATTTCACCCTCAAAACCAGATTAGCCTTTGATTTACTAGTAAAAAATGCTACTTTTGTTCAAATTTTTCAACGACGAACCAATTTTTACATTCATATAATTAAATCATTTCATGAATTTACACGAATATCAAGGCAAAGAATTATTAAAAAGTTTTGGAGTAGCCATCCAGGAAGGTTTTGTAGCAGAAAGTGTAGAGGAGGCAGTTGCCGCATCTAAAAAACTAAATTCCGACTTTTGTGTGATCAAAGCGCAAATCCACGCTGGAGGAAGAGGAAAAGGCGGTGGAGTGAAGTTGGCAAAAAATGAAGGAGAAGTAAAAGAATTTGCTGGTAATATCCTGGGAATGATGCTAAAAACACCGCAAACTCCAGGAGGAGTAGACGGCCCTGGAAAATTGGTTCGCAAAGTACTAGTGGCAGAAGATGTCTATGCACCGGATTTTGATGCATGTAAAGAATACTATGTTTCCATTTTAATGGACAGAGACCGCAAATGTAATGTGATCGTTACTTCCACAGAAGGCGGTATGGACATTGAAACGGTAGCACACAATACACCAGAATTAATCAACAAAGAATATATTGATCCAAGACTTGGACTACAAGGGTTTCAGACACGAAAAATCGCTTTCGGCCTAGGACTTTCTGGTCAAGCGTTTAAGGAAATGACGAAATTCATTGCAAAGTTGTACAAAGCTTTTGTATCTAGTGATTATAGCATGTTTGAAATCAATCCATGCCTCAAAACCGGAGATGACCGTATTCTCGCTGTTGACTGTAAAGTTGCGCTAGATGACAATGCACTTTTCCGCCACAAAGACCTAGCAGAAATGAGAGACGTTTCTGAAGAAGATCCTACAGAAGTAGAAGCCAAAAGCTTTGGCCTGAACTATGTAAATCTTGATGGGAATGTCGGTTGTATGGTAAATGGTGCCGGACTTGCAATGGCTACTATGGACATCATCAAACTTTCTGGTGGAGAACCTGCCAACTTCCTGGATGTAGGAGGTACTGCGGACGCAGAGCGTGTAGAAAAAGCATTTAGAATCATCATGAGAGATCCTAGCGTAAAAGCGATCCTCATCAATATCTTTGGCGGTATCGTTCGTTGTGATCGAGTTGCTCAGGGGGTAGTAGATGCTTACAAAAACATTGGTGAAGTCAATATCCCAATCATTGTTCGCCTTCAAGGTACTAATGCAGATATTGCAAAAACGATTATTGATGAGTCTGGTTTGGAGGTGCATTCTGCAATCTTATTGCAAGAAGCAGCCGACTTAGTGGCGAAGGTTATTGGATAGTAGAAGGTAGTTTAGTTGGTCTAAAATTGAAGGTATTGGGCTTTTTTGCTATCGCAAAATCTTAGATAAGCATGGCTGGTGCATTGGTAGGGAGCGGATTTACTCCACAACCAACGTGCGGAGATGCTACAAATATTCAAGCGTTCTCGCATTAATAAAATGGACAAAACCTATTCACTTTTTCAGCTAAATGAGTACCTACAGCGGGTAATCGCATTGAATATGCGAGAGTCGGTGTGGGTGAGTTGTGAAATTGCAGAAGTAGGAGTTTCCAGAGGGCACTATTATCTGGATGTGATTGAAAAAAACGAGGAAGAGCCTGGTCTGAAAGCAAAATCGCAAGCCGTTATCTGGCAGTCCACGTACAAAAAGTTACTTAAAAAGATTGGAAATCAGTTGCCAGGACTACTACAGTCAGGTATCAAGGTGAGAATTGAAGTCAAGGTAGAGTACCATGTTCGTTTTGGCCTGAAGTTGAATATTTCGGATATCGATCCTGCTTATACCATGGGCCAACTGGAAATGAAGCGCCAGGAAACGATGGCAGCGCTCCAACGCTTAAAACTCCTTCATAAAAACAGAGAACAACGACTGCCAATTGTCCTTCAGCGAATTGCGGTGATTTCTTCGGAACGAGCGGCAGGCCTGCAGGATTTTTTGAAACACTTAGAACAAAACGCGTTTGGATTTCGGATTGATTGTGAGTTGTTTGCTGCAGCGATGCAAGGAGAGCGAACCGAGCAAGAGGTACTTGCACAATTGGATTTGATCGAATTTAGAAGGATGGAATTTGATGCTTTGGTCATTATCCGTGGGGGAGGGGCGCGACTGGATCTTGCCGCTTTTGACAGCCTTGAGTTGAGCAAGCGGGTGGCCTTGTTTCCTATGCCAGTGATGACAGGGATCGGACATGAGACGGACGACACAATATTGGATCATGTCGTTCACACCGCACATAAAACGCCAACCTCAGTTGCCGATTTTATTTTGGAATCTTGTATTCGGTATGAAAGTCAATTGTATGATTGCATTCATCGAGTAAAAAACCTTGCTCACCAACAATTGCATGCAAATACCAACAAACTGAACCGGTTGGAAGATCAGTTGGCCTCCAGATCCAGGCAGAAACTCCAAGGAGCTAAAATGATGCTTCAATTCGTCAACTCCCAGCTGCCAAAACTCACCAAACAACAAATCTATTCCAATAAAACAATACTCAACGCCCTCGACAAAAACATAAAATTGCTAAGTCCTGAATTTGCCCTGGATCGTGGATTCTCTATCACCCTGAAAGATGGCAAACCTGTAACCAGCGTCTCCGAATTAAAAAAAGGTGATCAAATTACCACCAAATACAAAGACGGACAAACCGAAAGTACCATAGAATCAATAAACAATGAGTAAAATAAATCTAACCTACGAAGAGGCACTTGCAGAATTGCAACAAATAGTAACTGCATTGGAAGAAGACCAACTTGGGATGGACGCGCTATCCGAAAAGGTAGAACGTGCTGGCACTTTGCTTCAATATTGCAAACAAAAATTGCACAATACTGAGGAGAATTTAGATAATATCTTAGAAAAATTAAATTAAGCAAAACAATTTTTAACCTATACTGTTTATTATCTTATGAAACTATCTTTGCCTGTAAAAATCGTGATTGCTATTGTTGTTTGCCTGGTCATTGGACTAAGCGGAAGTATCGCCACAAACACTTCGTTAACTACTTGGTTCACTACCTTAAACAAGCCTAGCTGGAATCCACCTAATTGGTTGTTTGGCCCTGTTTGGACCACTCTCTTTATTTTGATGGGAATTGCTGCCGGACTGATTTGGCATGAAGGTACTGACAAGGGAGATACCAGAGCAAAACCTGCCATGATTTGGTTTGCAATTCAACTTATTCTGAATCTGCTTTGGAGTTTTTCTTTCTTTGGCGCTCAATCACCGATCCTTGGATTGATAAACATTGTAATTTTGTGGGTAGCTATTCTTATCACTATTCTTAAGTTTAAGGCGATAAAGCCAGCTGCTGGTTGGTTATTGGTTCCCTACATTTTGTGGGTTAGTTTTGCTACCATCTTAAATATTTCCATTCTTTATTTGAATTAAGTTACTAGGCTTTCGTAAATACTCGCCGTCGCGGTTCCTTCCCTTTTTTAGAACTGCCGAAAGTCGGACCGCATTCAAAACTCTTCGAGATCAGGAAGGAATTTTTCCGATTTTGATGGAATCTATTCAGCAATCCAAAATAAATAAAATTGTCGTAGACAAAATCCTTTCAATATGGATATGCCTATGACAATCAATTACCTATTTCTTAACAGTAGATTATTTGCAGTCCTAATACCTACTACCCGCGATTATTCCTTGACTAGCTTTTGTCCTGGAAGTGAATTGCCGTATTGGTCGTAGATTTTTACAAAAAATATTCCCTTGGGCAAGCGATCTGTATTAATTTGAAGGAATGATCCAGTAGCTATTTTTTCAGCAATAAGATTTCCTGTGAGCCCGTAAATTTTTATGATTTTATCCCCCTCTGCTAGTTTTTCGGACAGAATTTCAAGATTTAGGGTAGTGGATGTCGGATTAGGGTACATATGGAAATCTTCATTTTGGGAAAGATTTATTCTTGGTTTTACGGCAGTTGATTGCTCTGCAAGATCATTTTCAGATTCGTTCGTTTTATAGTAGTTTTTGGTAGCACCAAGGATATTCCCTAGTCGGTCAAAAGCAATGTAGCCTACTTTTTCATTTGCATGCGCTACTTCCTGATTGGCAGAAGTTTCTTCTTGCACTAGTACCTGAACGGTATTGGCGGTGATATTCCGTTGTCTCACCGCACAAGGATCTCCACCATTGTGTGTTTGCATACCCGTCAGCATTATTGGTTTATTTTGAAAAACACTTCCTAGGGTAAAACCTCTCCAGATTTCATCAAATCGGGCAGTAGGGATGGTGGCAGCCCTGTACTTTCTACCGTTTTTTTTCGAACCACGTTGCATTGCTACCCAAAAAATTCGTTCTTCTTTGTGCACGTTATTTGCTGCTTCCTCTTCTTGCAACTTAAGTTTACAACCCGTCGTAGTAATCTGAGTAGTACGACAAGCAACTGCCGACAGATCTCTCACAGAACTCACTTGTGTAAGCACCGCAGGCGTATTTGGAAACGTACTATTGAAATTAATTGAAGTCCACCCAGTACCGACATTCGTTCTGCCCGCTTGAATTTTATGTCCGTCCTGCAAAGTATGTGTACCTTGCTCTATGACAATGTAGTCAAGCACCTCCGTACCATGCACCCCATCCTGATACTCCCATTCATCGATTTGCACCAGAAAACTACTGTTTTTTACGCCTCTTACCCGTACAAGAGCCGGATCTGCATCATAATTACTAGGAGGACTAACAATGACAATTGGTTTGATGTAGTAATTGTTCAGATTGACGGTATGCCATTGGCTACTGGAAGTCTGGTTGATGGTAACTCTGCCGGATTCTCCAATGACGGTGTTGCAAGCGGACAAACACGAGGCATTATAGACACGACTACGAATTAAATTTCCGGGAAGTGGTCCAAACCCTTTTGTCAAGTTTATTCCGATCCCAAATTTGGTATGACAGTAACTCATAATTGTACCTCCGTTAGTTGGTTGAGGACCAGGAGAACAGTTGCCTTGTGGAGTCCAACAATTGTCAATTGCTCCTCCTGGCCAGGAACAGTTGTGTGTGTGTGGACTACCTAAGTTATGTCCCATTTCATGAGAAACCACCATCACGGACCAGGAATAGTTAGGCAAGGTGTTATAATAGGAAGTTATGTTACTGAATGCATAGTTGTAGTTATTATTGCAAAGTACATTCAAGTAGGCAATGCCTCCAAGCCCGCTTCCGCCTAGCGAAATGAAATGACCGATGTTACCATTAAAGTTGGGTCTTAATTTTCTGAAGTCACTCAATGCAGTGGAGGAGTTGGTTTCACTAACGGGATCTTGGGAGGTCCAAACATGAATTGCGGATATTTTACTAGTAATTTTTTCTTTTCGATAGATGGCACTTACAATATTAAACAATCCTTTCATGTAGTCTACCGTAGAAGCAACACTATTGCCTCGAAACTGATAAAGTTCATAATCACATTCAAAGTAAACTCGAACACATTTCCCTGGATCTGCGGCGGCTCTATAATTGTCCAAGTGCTCGCTCATTTCAAGATCGTAATCTTCTGGAGGCGTTGCTCCGCATGCAAACTCTTGGTTTGGCAATCCGGAGTCATCATATAGCACATAGGCGCTATTGTCTTTGCCGGCTAGTTTTCCCAGAACCAAAGTTTTGCCTCTCGTTGTTGTGATGACACCGATAATTTCTTCCTCAAAAAGGCTGATGGCTACCATGGACTCTGGCTGGCTGGCGATTGTGCCTTTATAGTGGATACCAGGTTGGTATTCTATGGCTTCGTTGCCTGTGCTGCTTGAAGTCACTGTAAAGTCGCTTGTGGTAATTTGATCTTGTTCTAGCTCTAACTGGATTAATTTATCTTGAAAGGGGATAGACAATTTGATGATGGCTGGTCTGGTGGCGAGAACAGTGCTTAATCTATCTTTTTGTAATAATAAAAAGGAAGCATCCAAGTCGGGTAGAGACTCGCTTTCTCTTTTTTTGATGGTTTTGTCTTCTTCAAACAAAAAGATAGATTCCAAGTAGGTAGCGTCTTCTATTTCTTGGGTATTTAACTCTATAGGAGTTGTAGATTGTTGGGCAAACCCAAAATGAACAAGAATGGAGAAACTGAGAAATAAGATTAGATTTTTCATAGATTAAATAATGTTTTTTGTTTAATCTAAAGATAGTATCTAATAGGGGGAGAATTGAATTTGAGGGATGTAAACCAGATTGCTTACTTTTTTTGAAAGTCAAATAATAAGCAGTAAAAATTTGCAGTGGTTAAATGAATTGGTGTCTGATAAACAGGTGTTTGGGGCAGATTAGGTGGAGTAGGGTATAGGAATTTGAAAATTGAAATGTAATTAATTTTGCCTGGTTCGGCGATTAAATTCATCGTCTTCTCTTTGGGCCATCACCATGATTTTCTTAATGAATCTAGTCATCAACTGCATCATTAGATATCCAATAGTCAGCACAAAATAAATCCATTTATAGCTCCCTACCTCATCAATCCAGGTCATATTGGAGAAAAGGTAAGCCAACCCAGAGTTGGCAATTAGCAGAATAACGTAAGCAGGTATCGCTAATTTATAATGTCGATTGATATCTGGAGCCAAAAGACTTGCTACACTACTAAAGACAATATACATCAGTAAAACCGCTGCAGAGATCATCCATGGAAACTCTCCCTTAGACTCAGAAGAAAAGCCCTCAAAACCAGCCATCTTGCCCAGCCCCATCAATACTAGAGCTAACAAACAAGCACCACCTGCCATATAAAACGGGTGAATAAATTTTTCGATATCTGAGGTATTGCTCGAGGTCATGGTATTAATAATGCTAAATCAGCTCTTTTGTTTACAAACAACGTTGTTTATTAGTACAAATAAACATAAAAAAATTGGATAGATGATTTTATGATGGTAGTTGTTTTAAAAGTCATTTTTTGATCACCCACTATTTGTAGAAACAAAAAACCTGTACGACTTGAGTCCTACAGGTTTTGTATCTTTTTAAGAAAGCCAGGCGTAGTAAAATCTACAATACCCAAGCGTTTTTTCCATATTTGCTTCTGATTTCCTCGAGATTGCTTTGTAGATCTTTTGGCTCACATTTTACTTTGACACCTACCCGGTGTAGTCTGCCATGTTTGCCCATTGCTGTTTCCATGCCGTCGTCTGCCAATCTCTTTTCTAGGTTGGTGGCATTTTCTTTAGCGCCAAAACAGCCAACAACAATAGTATAGTCTTTGGAATAAACAGAAAAGAGGGTTTCGTTGACAGCAGAAAGTTTAGCTTGTTTTTCTTCTTTGGTCATTCCTTTGAATTCGCCATTGTCCGTTGCTACGTCTTCTTCTTCTTCTTCCTTGACTGCTTCTTTGACTATTTTTTCTTGTTCTTCTTCATTAAGACTGCTGATATCGGAGTCTTCCTGAGTTACCTCTTCAGTTTCTTCAGGCGTTTCTTCGACGACAGTTTCTTCTTGTGTTTCCTCAAAGTTTTCTTCTGGCTCTGTAACTTTATCTACCTGCAGACTTTCAGACATAGTGATGATACCTGCCTGCGAATCGTTGTTTATGTAGTCAATATCGCCTTCTTCCTCTAAAGGTTGTTCAAAACTGATATTATTAAGGTGTTGAGGGTTCTGATAAATATTCCATCCGACAAAAGACACAAAAAATAAAATGCAGGCTGCTGCCGCGTAAGGAATCATTCGAAGAATAAATAATCCACTATTAAATTCAGATTTTTTAGCGGATGCAGACTGTTGCTCCATGTTTTCCATTGGTTTGAGTTCGTTTTGGGCTAGTGTTTTAACAGGCTTTGACACGCTGTATTTCTCAGCGTATTGATCTTCTTGCCTTTCTATGGAAGATCTTAATATTGGGTAATATTGCAATTTTGGCAATCCAAACGAGTCCGTTAGGAAGTTGGAAGCATCTGGCAAAAATTGCAAATTATTTTCGACGTCATTATAGAGCTTACCAACTTTAGGAATCGCTAGAATCTCTTTACGCTGTAAGGTGTTTTTGCACTCTTGTGCGTAATTTTCTACTTGAGTCCGTGCTTCTTCATAACTGATATATTCCTTGCGGGCGATATAGTTAATCAATAAACCATCATTCAACGTAAGACTGTTATTAAAGGTAATGCTCTTCGTTGGTGGGTGTAGATTTCCCTGACCAAAATCTATAGATGCTGGTTGATAATTGGTTATGAATCCACCAAAACTTGGTATGATCACACAATCATGCTCAAATAATAACTGACTTATATAGGTCGCTACATCAATCTTCATTGCTCTTTTTTTCTTGAGTAATCTTTCAAAATTACAAATTAAATAACAGATTATCAACTACATAGGTAGTTGCCACAACTATTCCTAGTATTAAACTTTCTATACAAACAATAAATCAAGTACAGTTATTAACTGTATTACCCTGAATTAGCGACAACTAAAGGAGATTTTTGTTTGGAAGTAAAAAGTAATAGATAGCTGAGTGGACAAGAATGTTATTTCTCTAATGCAAAGAAACACAAATTATATGAAAACTTCCAGTGAATAGGGGAGAAAGTAGTAGAAAGTAAAGGGTAAAAGAAGATATATTATTGTTATTTAACGTTTTCCTAAAAGTCCAAAAAGGGCTTCAAGCCATTAAAATCCAATTTCCTTAAGCCATTTTATTCAGAAAAGCGAGGATATGAAAAAGGTTGACCAACTGCAAACACGAAAGTATTAAAACTTCAGTGTCACGCCGCCCATAAAATTCAAACCATACTGAGGATACAAGTTCCACCGTTGAAATCGCGAACCCGTTAGATTATTCACATCCAAATAAACACCGATTTGCTTGGTCACCTGGTAGTCTGCACCAAAACTTAAGTCAAACAATGCCTTTTGTGTTTGTTCTACTCCTAGTGCATCCCGATAAGCAGCGCCCCCACCAAAATAGGCCTCTCCGCGAACAGTCAGGTTGTTTATAGGGGAGTATTTTCCACCAATATTCGCTTCCAGATTAGGCAATTGCCAAGGAGCAGTTTCCAGTAGCGTATTATAAATATGATAGTCAATAGATACCAATAACTCCAACTTTTGAATGACGGTCGTGCTGAGTGTACCATGAAGGTTGAGCACATTGACGTCATCATACAGAACATCAAACCGTTTAGTGTCTAACGTATCATTCAAATACAAAATCATATTTTTTACCGGACGTTGAGTGATGCGAGCTTCAAAGCCGAAGGCATCTATCTTTCCTTTGAAACCACCATAGCGATTCTGTAGTCGGCTATTTTGCAGGGTAAATTGAGATTCTATAAATGGATTGTAGTCAGAAATGTCTCTGAAGTTGTTTTGTTGAATTCTGCCATTCCAGCCGGCAAAAACGGAGACCTTTCCTCCCAGGATGTACAAGGCCGCTTCTACATCAGGGTAGGCGTCAAATTCTCCATCATACCCCAACCAGGCGCCTAATTTCATCTTGAAAATGCCAGCCCGAAAAGTAAAGGATGGTGCTGCACTGATCAAGTTGTTATTTTGAGCAATCGTATCATTAAAAGTTCGGTACGATTCATTAATGGAAAGGTCAAAATGATGCTTGTCATTGGCTATCCATTTCAGTAGATCCACGTTTATTCCAAGTCCAAATTCGCTTGCATCATACCGATCTCCGTGGGTATAAAAATCAAGCCCAACATCGTAATTTACCTTGGCTGTATTGAGTTTGCTGTTTTCCAGGTTGACTCCTGCACCGAAGGTGGTAAATCGTTGAAGCACGTCCTTTTTTGCAAACGAGGTGTCTTCTTGATTGTATCCATAAAAATGGAAATTATCCAAATCGAAATCCAGGTGTGCACCAACTGCATTCCCTTTTTCCAGGTAATACTTTCCTTTTAGGTCCAACTCATTTTCTGCAAAACGTTGGTTTTCTCTCTTTTTATTGGCGTTGGCAGAATGGTGCTTTAGTCGGGCATAAATGTCCATTTTTTCTGACTTCCCATTGTTGTAGATGACTTCCGCATATGGTGAAATCGGAGTGCCAAAACCAAGACGCGACCAGAAGTTATAGACCTCAGGAAGCGGAGTGGAGCGCATAGAGATCGGACGGATCGTTGGCGCGTCGTATTTTATAGAAAGCAGTTTTGTCGGAATCGAATAGTTGAGTTCTGGTCGCCCGGTTTCCTGAAGAGGAGGCAGGGTAGGGTTGGTAGATTTCTTATCCGCAACATCCAATTGGGCATTAAAACTTTTTACAATTTCCAGTTCTTCTGCTTCCAGCATTTCTTCCGTTGTCGGTTGCGCCAAAAGTGTCAGCGAAACAAACATCAAAAAAACCAAAAAATTAAATTTATTCATGCTGTTAAAATTGAAATCACAAGTGCTATATTCCTGTGTTACTTAGTTAGTTTTGATTCTTGTTTATTGGTGCTTCTGGTACCTCGTCTATTGGTGCATCCATTTCCAGATTGGCATTTTCATCTGGTGGGGTGACTATTTTAGCAGAGGAAGTACTATTTATTTTTGCCAATTTTTCCTTGGCAGATCGAAGTATTTCGGCATCTCCTGTGTAGTTTTCAACGATACTTTCCAACGATGCTTTGGCATTAAACGTGTCTCCCTTTTCGACAAATATATCAGCTAATAGCAATACACTTTTAGCGAGCCAATATTCATAACCACTGACTTGTTGATTGGTGTTCAGGCACAATTGCTGAGCCACCTCTAGGTCTCTTTCCAAATAATAAATGTAAGCAATCATATATCTCGCCTCTGCCGCCCGCACATCTTCAGTATACTTGATAACTCTGTTGAAGGACTCCTTGGCTACTTCATATTGTTTGGCATCGTAGGCCAGTTTTGCCTTGTTGTAGTGTGCCTCTCCTTTTTCTATTTTTGTAGATTGTTTGTTGGCCATGATCAAGTCTGTGGCGGCATAGACACCTTCTGTATTCCTTGATCGATAAGCACTTCGCAGTGCTCCAAGTTCCGCCTCATGTTTGTTCTCTTCTGTCGAAGCGGCTTCCAGATATTTAAGAAACAAGGTGTAAGAAACTGGAAAGTCTTCCTGCACATTGTAGGAGATTAACGCACTATTTCTAGCAGAAGTCTCTGTAAATTTACTTCTTCCGCGACTCAATACTTTGTTGTAATCTACTTGTGCATTTTCGTATTGCTTTAACGCAAAATAAGACTCTGCCCGTTTGAAGTAAGAAACCAAAGAGTTTGGCCCTTCCGGGAATTTTTTCAAATACTTATTATAGGCGTCAATCGATTTTGCATAATCGCCGCTAGCATACTGTGACTCTGCTGCTTTAAAAAGTACTGAATCCCTTGCCATATCTGAAACCTCATAACCAGGTACACTTTCCAAAAAGGTAAAATAACCGTCAGCATTCCCTGTCTCAATATATATATCTTCAATTCCGTTTAGTGCGTCTTTGGACGCCTGTGAGTCAGGATTGTTGGCAAATACTCGTTTGTAGTATTCCAGCCCCTTGTCGATTTCCCCTAGATTTACGTAAATCAACCCAAGTTTGAGCAACGAAGGATTGACCAATTCACTCTGCGGATAATCAGTGATCAATGTCGTAAACATTTCTCCCGCATTGCTAAATTTTTCAATTTTCAGATACGTTAAACCAAGAGAAAACAGCGCATCATCCGCATAAAAGGAAGCGGAGTTGTTCTTGTACAAATCCTCTAGCAAAATTATTTTATCAATAGGATCTTTAGGATTTTGTAGTCCAAGGATGATACTTTTTTGGTACATCGCATAATCATATCCGTCGTACTTATTGTTGATTACCACATCATAATTCTGAACAGCAGTGGAGTAGTTGTTTATTTTGAAGTTACAGTCAGCCGTTCGCAGCGTAGCATCTGGCAACATCTGTCGAGTGACATATTCATTGCTGGAAGGTTTTGCCCGAAATCCCTGAACAGATTCCTGGAAATAGCGTCCTGCAGTGGCATATTCTTGCTTTTTTAAGTAGTTGTAGCCCATGGTGTAGTTGGCAGTGGCGATGGAAGCTTCATCGGGGATGTCGTTTACTGTTTTGGCGAGACTGATGTATTTTCCCATTTTGTTGATACTCTCATCGTGGTTGCCCTTGTTGTAGTCGATTTCTCCCAGCCAGTAGGTGGCTAGTGCTTTTGTTCTGATATCATAGGAGTTTTCAAGCGACTTATTAAACAGTCGGGTGGCTTCCGGGATATCTCCGTCATTGTACATTTGAACACCGCGGTTATAACTCATTTTTTGATAGATCTCGTCGATCGGCTTGGTGCGATTGGGCAGCTGCTCGATGAGCTCCATGGTTCTTGAATAATCTCTGGTATCTGAAAAGATCTTTATCAACAAACTCTGAGCTTCACCGTAGTAAGACGATTCAGGAGTAATTTGCTGTAAGGTGGCAATTGCATCTCTGTCAAGGCCCAGCTCGTAGGATAATTTGGCGTAATTGAATCTGCAGGTTTCTTGCACAGTAGGATCATAGTTCATCTTTGCTGCCGTCTGGAAAGCACTGCGAGCGGTATTCTTTCTGCCTGTTTTCAAGTAGCTGTCTGCTAAATTGTATACTGCATTTTGGCCGAACGGACTATCTACCTGCTTGATTTCTTCGAAGTTTTGGATGGCTGCTTCGAAATTGGAGGTTTTGTATTGGGTGAAAGCGAGTTGGTAGATCTCCTTTTCAGTGAGTTTGCCGATTTCATCCACGTAGTTTTCGAGATAGGGTAGCGCTTTGGAATATTCCCCTTTTTCGAAGTAGGACTGGCCAATCATCTGATTGATTTCTCGATTGTATTTGATGGTTTTGTCCTTGGAAAGGGGGACTGCAAAACTGATTAATTCGTTGTATTCTTCTCTGGCAAAATGGATTTGGGTTATATAATAAGGTACGACCTTGCTATACTTCTTGGATTTGTTGACTCGTTTGAAGGAAGATAAGGCTTCATCATAATCATCTTTAAAAAACGAACAAACCCCATAATAGTAGTTGGAAGGATAATAATAGAGGTCCTTGTTTTCTCGAATAGTCTTAAATCCGGCTCTTGCCTGATCAAATTTTTTCCTGAGGAAATAGGAGTAGGCCTTTTTGAATTGAATCTCGTTGGCCTTCACTTCGCTTACGCTGTTGAGATCTATGGTGTTATAGATGACGATGGCGTTGTCGTACTGCTCAGCGTTATAATAGTAATTGGCAATCTCATATTTTGCCTCGTTGGCAATGGACGCAGGGTCATGTTTTCGAATGAAGTCCAGCACCAATCGTTCGCCATCAGGCCGATCAAGGCGAATAGCGCTCATCGCTTCGTATAGATAAGCTTTTTGGTGGAGTAATAAGGAGGGCGTTCCCTCATTTGATTGCTTAGTTTGTTCCAAAACGTTTTGAAACTCCTTTTGTGCAATCCCGAAAAGTCCTTTTTCATAAAATTGGATCCCTCTCTTGTACGCGTCGTTAGCGTCTTGGTACATAGCTGTTTTCTGGGCTTGTACGGATAGAGAAAGACTAATTACAAATAGGAATATCGATAGATATTTTACACCATTCATTCTAATCCTGTTAATTTGATCACGAAGATAGGAAATTTAACCCTAGTTCGTATAAATCATTAATTATTTTGGTTGTTAAATCTTTCAATTTATTTTTTAGAACCTCTTTAAAACGAATCACTTAACTGGAAATTGCTAGTCAAAATTTAAATATTGGTTAATGTTTTTTTATTGTGTATTGAAGATTGATGGAATTCTGCTTCACTTTGGGAGAAATTGAAACTGCAATTAGAAAAATTAATGTTACTGTTGAACTACTACTAGATAAGGTATAAATACTTTTTCTTCAAAAATAAAGCAATAGGTAGAGGCGCTTTCTGTTCGCTTTTATTACTTACGATTTTTTAATCTTATGTGGTCATAGCAACTGATGTGATAGGCTTTGTTGTTGACTTTCATTCTATTTTATTGGTAAAGAATGCTGAATGAAAGTATTTTATTACTAATACAACAATAATCAGCTTGAATACGGAATTTCCTGTCACAAAAAAAAGTAATGAAATTTTGAATGCCTCCAATTATTGACCAGATTGAGTTATCAAACAAAGACACGCTTATTGGATTAAAACAATCTAACTGAGCATTTCATGAATACTAGAGAAGGAAAGGGTGGCCTTAAACATCAGATTAAGGCAAAGATTGGAGAATTGGAGGAATTATTAATGAATTCTGAGTTATCAAACAATAATTTGTACTCCAGTCATGTCTCCGATGAAATTACTGGCCATTACCAGAGAAAACCCAATTTTAAGAATGACAATATTGAGACCACTATTTTATACGTCGTGCGCCTTCAACTTGCAATTCTCAACTTAACGTTGATTTTTGATTTTGTTGAACTAACGCCCCCCGATTCCATAGAGCGTGTTATTAAAAGTGAGACGTTCTATACCGCCTCCTTTGAAGAGTTACTTTGTAACCTCGAAGGAATGACCACCAAATAATAAAGCCATCTGGAGCAAATAACTCTAGATGGCTTATTTATTTTTAGAATTGGTCTGTACTATTAATCAATAACAATTACCTAAAATTCTAGATTCAGTCCTAAACTTGGCAGGATTGGTAGTTGATTAACTCGTTCGTATTGAATTCTGTCGAAATAAAAGATGTTATCTCTGTTATAGACGTTCGTGACGCTGCTATAAATTTGTAGTTTGGTGTATTTGCTAAACTCAATGGTCTTTTTGAGGGACAAGTCAAATCTATGATAAAAAGGCAGTCTTCCAGAATTTCTATCCTCCGAATAAATGACGCCAAGGTCACCATTTTCAGTAATATAGTCCGCGTCAATACCGTCAGCAAAATCGAAATATTCGTAGAAGCCCTGAGTTAAGGTAAACGGAAAACCAGAACCTAGATTCCAACGTGCGCTCACTTCCCAATCTCCACCTTTGCCTAGTTTGTACGTGCTAACCACATTGGCATTATGTCGTCTGTCAAAGTGAGTAGGGTAGCTCTGAAACCCATCATCTCTGAATACATAACCTAACGAGTAGGCTACCCAAAGAAACAAGCGTTTGGTATCATATTTTGCTAGGAAATCCACACCATAAGCTCTTCCAGTCTCTGTCGCGAAGTCAGGATCACTCGTAGTCAGTTTATTTCTATTAATGCTGATTAACTGCGGGAAATATTTGTAGTATGGTTCTACATTAAACTCAAGATCTTTTGTAATGTCGATCTCAAAACCTGCGATCGCGTGAATGGACTTCTGCAATTTATTAGATGTTTCTTCATTGCTGTTTGGTTTAAACAGTTGGTCAGGAGTGGACAGGAAGCCAATAAACAGATTGACCACATCTTGCTCACTTACCGCGCTGATAAGGTTTTGTGAGAACAACCCACCAGCAAGTTTAAATCTTAACCCATCCGTAATGTTGACCTTCATCCCTAGTCTTGGTTCCAGCGAAAAATTGCTTAACGAAGCGTAGTAATGTGCACGGAAACTAGGCTCAATAACCAATTTGCCCTTGCTGTATTTGTACTTCATATAAGCAGCAAGCTCTGTATTGTTTTCTTTTTGCTCAATATCCAGGTCAAGGGCATTCCGAGATTTAAATTCCGTAGTAAATCCGTTTACCTCAATTCCATATTTGAAATCGCCGTCTGTAAAATAGGTCGTGAAGTCCAAGCCGATATCGAAGCCGCCAATGTCACTTTGCCGAGGCCTGGCATCCCCCTCATCCAGATTAATACTATAATTACTAAAAGCAACATGACCACCGATAATCAGTGGAGAATTGTTAGGTACTAATTTAAAGTTAGTTCCTAATCCAATCGAATTCCAATCTAATCCAGCTAGCCCTTCAAAATTCACTTTATCCCGATAGTTAAATCCAAACAAGTTTAGTTTGCTACCATTTTTACTATTTAGAGATACTTTTCCATAAAGATCGGTGAAACTATAAGGTAGACCAGTGGAATCGACATAACTATACAATGTTTTCGAGGTGTTTGCTAGATAGGAATGCTTTCCCGTAAGGATAAAAGACATACTCGTACCACTTTCTTCATCTAGCTTGATGATGGGACCTTCTAACAACAATTTTGCCTGAAATGGATTTACTCCAAGGTTACCACCAAATCGTTTTTTGTTTCCGTCTCTCGAAGTAATATCAATTACAGCAGATGTTCTACCACCATACTGCGCGTTGAATCCACCCGTTAAAACATCGACATTTCGAATGATTTCTGTTTCAAAAACGGAGAAAAATCCAATCGAGTGAAATGGATTATAGACGGTCATTCCGTCTAGTAAAATCTTGTTTTGAATAGGGGATCCTCCTCTTATATAAAGCTGACCTCCCTGATCCCCTGTGAAAATAACACCAGGCAATACCTGTAGATATTGCGCCAAATCTGCTTCCCCGCCTAGTCCCGGGATTGCTTTGATTTGTTTGGCCGTCACTTTGACAACGGATACTCGGACGTCTGATTGAGCTTCTTCCTTTTTGGCAGTTACATTTACCACATCCAATTTTGTACTGTTTTCTTGCAGATATAGACTTTGGTCGATAATCCGATTGTCCAAAATGTCAACTTTTACTCCAATACTATCATAACCGATATATTGACAAGTGAGGGTGTAACTTCCTGCAGGGACATTAGAAATATTGTAGAATCCACTTAAATCTGTAGTCCCACCATAGGTGGTTCCATCTAGGAAAACATTCCCAAACAAAATAGGTTCTCCAGAATCCTTATCGTAAACGAATCCACGTATGCTGCCAGTATTTTGCGCAAAAAGCAGGGTGACTAATAGCAGGTAAATTGAAGTTAACAGAATCTTTCTGTTCATGTTGGTTGGTTTTTCTTGTATTTTCCTAAATATATTGATAAATATCTCCGGCTCCTTCTCTAATCACATCAGGCTCCCCTGAAGTACAATCAACAACGGTGCTCGGATTATAACTGCCGATACCTCCATCGATGACGAGGTCCACCAGCTTTTTGTAAGAGTCATAAATGTCAATGGGGTCCACCAGATAATCATCTTCCTGGCCATCGTTTTTCAGCGATATAGATAAAATTGGTCGCCCAAGTCCTTCTACGAGTGCTCTAGCGATATTGTTATCCGGTATTCTGATCCCGATCGTCTTTTTGTTGTTTTTAAATAATTTTGGCACCAAGTTACTCGACTTTAGTATAAATGTATAAGGCCCCGGAAGCGTCTTTTTTAAAAGCTTAAAGATCGAATTATCGATTTGAGCGGCATACTCAGATAAATGGCTTAGATCGTTGCAGATAAAAGAAAGATTGGCTTTTTCAGGCTTGATCTTCCTAAGCTGACAAATTTTTTCTACTGCCTTTTTATTAAAAATATCACACCCTAAACCATAAATAGTGTCTGTAGGATAGATAATTACACCTCCACTTTTTAGCTTTTCGACTGCTGTGGCTATTTTTCTTCCCTCTGGATTTTCAGAATTAATATTTAGAAGCATTTGGCTATTTTTGTTAAAAACGGCACAAAATAAGAAGAAAGCCGTAAGAATCAGCATGAAAAAAGTTAAAAGTTAGGTTGCAGACATTAAAGTTTGAAAAAGGGGGAAGTTATGTTATTTTTACGGCTGATATGCTATAAAATACATGTCATAATTCTGTATTTTTTTTATAAAATTTTAAACGATAGAATATGCGTTGGCAAGGAAGAAAAGGTAGCGACAATGTTGATGACAGAAGAGGGCAAACGGTAGGAAGAGTTGGAGCAGGAATCGGTATTGGTACATTGTTATTAGTTGTAATTACCCTATTATTAGGAGGTGACCCTTCTGGATTGCTAAATCAGGCACAACAACCGCAAACTCAGCAACGGCCTACACAAACTAGTCAACAAAATGATGAGTTGGCGCAATTTGTATCTGTAGTACTGCAGGACACAGAAGACGTTTGGAATAAATTATTCCCTTCTCAATTAGGAAAAAGATATGTAGAACCAACCCTCGTTCTTTTTAGCGGAAAAGTGTCTTCTGCTTGTGGATATGCCAGCGCAGCAACCGGTCCTTTTTACTGTCCAGGAGATTCCAAAGTATACATTGACCTCAATTTTTATCAGGAGTTGAAAAATAAATTTCAAGCACCAGGCGATTTCGCAATGGCTTATGTCGTCGCACATGAGGTCGCTCACCACGTCCAAAACCTGCTAGGTATCACTTCGCAAGTCTCCCAACAACGTGGACGAATCAGTGAAAAAGAATACAACGATCTATCTGTCCGTCTCGAATTGCAAGCAGATTTCCTAGCTGGAGTCTGGGCACACCACAACCATAAAATGAAAAATGTCCTCGAAAGAGGCGACATCGAAGAGGCATTAAATGCGGCTCACGCGATTGGCGACGATACCATTCAGAAAAAATCTCGCGGTTATGTCGTCCCTGATTCCTTTACACACGGTACTTCTGAACAGCGCATGCGTTGGTTTACTAAGGGACTGGAGACTGGGGATATGCGTCAGGGGGATACTTTTGGTGCTCGAGTGCTGTAGGATTAGAAAGACTCTTTTGCTTCGCAAAATTGGTAGAGGGTAGTGAGACATTACTGCAAAGATACTGGCTACTACTACTTTAGCCTCTATCTAAACTGCCAAATGTTTTTCAACTCAGCTCTTTATTCACGGTCCAAATAGAGCCTTGGTTCCTAGGAAGACCCTAATCTACCATTACCAACAAAATCACTCGATAGCGTGCGAATGATGATTCGCCCCAACGCCATCTTTTTGCCTAAGCAAAGCAGCTGGTAAAGTACCAGTCGCCCTACCTTCTACCATTTAATTCAAATCATCCAGCATATTAGCTAGCAAATCCCGGAAAGTAATCCGCGACTCCACCATATCCTTATTTACCACATTGAATTCAGAAAGACCGTGTAGGATAAGCTCCATGGTAAGGTGTTTGCTTTCTTTGCTTGATGCGTATTTGGTGGCTAGTTTTTCTAGGCCGGCCACTTTTTCTAGTTCTTTGTGAAAATCTTTGTCGGAACTGTCATTGATCAAATCTACTGTATTGCCATCGGCAAACCAGGCCTTGATGACGCCGTATGGATCTCGGTCTTCCTCTCGTCGGAGTTGGTCAGGATTTGGAAACCGTTCTAGAAATTCTTTTTTGATGGAAGCATTTAGTAGGTGCAGGGCAACCAAGTAAGGACCTTCCTGTTCTCCTTCGTAAACTAACTCCACTTTTCCTGTGATGGCCGGTATGACGCCCCAGAAGTCAATGATTCGGGCATCTGTTTTCTTTTCCTGATTGATGAGCATGCGTCGTTCTGCGGTACTACACAGGTTTTCATAGCCGGAGATGGTAAGACGTGCGGACACCCCACTTTTTTCATCGACAAACTCACTTTCCCTTGCTTCGAAAGCGATGCGTTCCAATAATATTTTTATCGTTTCTGAAACAGCAATACTTTCCTTTTGGACAGCCGGTAGTTTAGCTTCCTGATCCGTAATGGTTCTTGATATTTCGATTGTTTTTGGATAGTGGGTGAGGATTTGACTTTCGATTCTGTCCTTCAATGGGGTGATGATGCTTCCTCTGTTGGTATAATCCTCTGGATTTGCGGTAAACAAAAACTGGATGTCCAAATCCAAACGCAACTTAAACCCTCGGATCTGAATGTCTCCTTCTTGTAGGATATTGAATAAGGATACCTGAATTCGTGCTTGAAGATCCGGCAACTCATTGATCACAAAAATGCAGCGATGTGCACGTGGGATCAGACCAAAATGGATGACTCGTTCATCGGAATAACTCAATTTTAAGGTAGCAGCTTTTATAGGGTCTACATCTCCAATCAGGTCGGCGACACTTACATCTGGCGTGGCTAGTTTTTCTACATATCGATCGTCGCGGTGCATCCATTCTACGGGCGTGTCGTCTCCTTTTTCAGCGATTAGATCATGGGCATATCTGGAAAGTGGATTCAATGGATCGTCGTTGAGTTCGGATCCTGCAACTACTGGGATGTATTCATCCAACAAGTGCACTAATATTCGCGCAATTCTTGTTTTTGCTTGACCTCTAAGTCCTAGTAATAATATATTGTGTTTTGACAAAATTGCACGCTCAATATCTGGCAAAACAGTATCGTCAAAACCGATGATCCCTTCAAAAACGGTTTCTTTGTTTTTTAATTTTTGGATTAAATTATCTCGTAACTCTTCTTTCAGTGGTTTTGGCTGATATCCACTTTTTTTCAAGGCTCCTAGTGTATTGCTACGCTTCATTAACGGGTTAATTTTTAAGTTTTATTAATAGGTCAAATAGCTAAACACGAAATTACATGATATTGTTTGAATTGTAATGGTGAAAAATAGAAAGTAGTAAGTAGAAGGCAGAAAGCACAAAATTTATCTCCACAAACTATTAGCAATTTTACCAGTAACCATTACCCCATCAACAATTACCCAATCCCTAATAACTTTTTAAGTTGACTTTCTCTACAACAATGTGTAAATTTGCCGAGCATTAGCAACTAAGAAATCATTTTTTTTAAATAAAACAACTTAAATTATGGAACTACAAGAAATAGCCAACAAATACGTTGAGTATGTTAGAAATGGACAATACGAACAATGCCAAAATGAATTATACAGCGAAAATGCAGTCAGTGTTGAGCCAAAAGGCGCTCCATTGGAAGTCGCGACTGGCCTGAACATGATCAAGGAAAAAGGCAGACAATGGCAAGCAATGGTTCAAGAATTGCACAGTGTGGAAGTTTCTGATCCAGTATGTGGAGGCAATCATTTTTCTTGCTCCATGGATCTTGACGTTACTTACAAGGGGGCTCCAAGAAGCAAAATGTCGGAAGTTTGTGTGTATGAAGTAAAAGATGGGAAAATTGTTAGAGAACAATTTTTCTTTCCTGCTGCTCCTCAACAAGCATAAGCTATTCAAAATAAAAGATATTCCTTGTTCTAATTCAGCGCAAGGAAAAATTATAAAAGGAGTGTTTGACAATAGTCGGGCACTCTTTTTTTATACTTACGGTTTTAGACAGAAGACCATCTCGCGTGCCACTTTAGAACGATATTATGAATAGCGCTCGATTTGATTGATCGCACGTGAAGGGGCCAATCAATTTGCCGCTACCTAGTTCTTGCAATTACCTGGCTGGGGATGGGGTAGATAACTTTTTATCCCGATTTCTAATGAGGAATTGGACTTGCTTTTATTCATAGAAAATCGGAAACCAAAAAATCAATGGGTGCTCCTCCAAATCTTCCCGCATTGTAAATAAAATGTCAGCAGAGGTGCCTTTGCAAATCGCATTTTCACTTCTAGTAGCAATCACCTCATTCCCGGTTCCTCTGCACAGGGTATTTTCACGGATGGTGAATAGCACATTATAACTATTGCCTTCGCAAATGGTGTTGCCCCTTAGTTTGTAGGCGATTTTATAACTTGCTCCTTCACACAAAGTGTTGTCTCTTAGTTTGAAGAGAATTTGGTGGCCTGAACCTTTGCAGATGGTGTTTTCGCGGAGGGTGAATTGTGCTTCGTGGCTGGTATCTTTACAAAATTGCATAATGCAGATTTATTGAAAATGAATAAAAGACAACTATTAAGCCATTTTATCGCTAGGGAGGAGTTGGTTTAAAAATAAAAATAGATTTGGAAGGGAAGTTTAGAAGGGCTTTGTCTTTGAGAAAACCCTTGTTTTTCCAATTACAGTTTAGGGAGTGATAGTAACTATTACACTATTATCCAATTTCCAAGGAAAAGTTAGTTGGTATTTCTATTTACCTAAAGCATTTACTACTTTTACAGCGCAAAAATTCTGGTTTGGTTTTCGCTGGACCTAATTTGAATTTTCAGTTTCCATCTTAACATAAAGATTATTCTTATGAAATTTAGTCTGTCTTCTAAAATATTGCTCTTATTGTTAATGCTAAGTTCCTTTGGGTTTGCACAGACCGAACGGTGGCAACAAAGAGCAGAATATACGATGGAAATAGATATGGACGTGACCACCCACAGATACGCGGGTAAGCAGAAATTAGTCTATCAAAACAACTCCCCAGAAACATTAACCAGAGTTTTCTATCACCTCTATTTCAATGCCTTCCAACCTGGCAGTATGATGGATGTACGATCTAGAACAATCATTGACCCGAGTCCAAAAATCGGAGACAGAATCTCCACACTCAAGGACAATGAAATCGGTTTTCAGAAAATCACTTCTCTCAAACAAAATGGCCAAGACCTCAAATTCGAACATGTAGGAACCATCCTCGAAGTAGAACTGGCAAAACCAATTGCCCCTGGACAAAGCGCTACCTTTGATATGGTATGGGACGCTCAGATTCCTGCTCAAGTAAGAAGAAGTGGAAGAGATAGCAAGGAAGGGATAGATTACTCGATGACACAATGGTACCCAAAAATGAGTGAATATGATTACGAAGGGTGGCATGCCAATCCTTATGTAGGAAGGGAGTTTCATGGAGTCTGGGGAGATTTTGACGTAACTATTCACATGGATAAAAAATATACCATTGCTGGAACTGGTATATTACAAAATCCAACAG